>NZ_BAWN01000094.1 GCF_000696225.1 Serpentinimonas barnesii
AAGGAGTCGAAAAATGATCCCACCCGCAGATGTTGTTGCTGCCCGAGTCGAGATGATGAGGCAGGCGCGAGCGAAAAGGGCGCAAGAAGAGATTGATGCGCAGGCAATGAAGCTGGGGGGCTTGCTGCCAGATAAGCACAAGCAGGTGGATTTCTTTGTAGCGGATTTGGTGGATTACGCGCTCAAAGACGACCAGGCGACGATGGAGGCTCCCATTTTTTCGCTCACCACGAGAGAGGACAAAAAGCTCTGGCGCTGGACGAGCAGCGACGGCAAAAAGACCGTCGAGGTTGCGCCCGGCTTCTACGGGCGCGCCACCCAGCACGACAAGGACGTGCTGATCTACTGCACCAGCCAGCTAGTGGCCGCGCTCAACGCAGGCAAGAAGCTCCAGCGCGTGGTGCGCTTCACGGCATACGATTTCCTAGTGGCCACGAACCGAAACACGCGAGGCGACGACTACGAGCGGCTGCGTGACGCGCTCAACCGGCTGGCGGGCACGCAGATCACGACCAACATCGTGACTGGCAAGAAGGGCGGGAGGGCGGCTAAGGGCTTTGGCATCATCGATACTTGGGAAGTCGTCGAGAAGGCGCCCGGCGACAGCCGCATGGTAGCCGTCGAGGTGAAGCTGTCGGACTGGCTGTTTAACGCGATCAACGCGAAAGAAGTGCTGACCATCAGCCGCGACTATTTCAGGCTGCGCAAGCCCTTGGAGCGCCGCCTGTACGAGATAGCGCGCAAGCACACGGGGGCGCAGGGGATGTGGGACATCGGGCTTGAAGCCTTGCGCGACAAGTGCGGTAGTACAGTGGCGCGGCTGCGCCAGTTCCGCGCCGAGCTGGAGACCATCATCAAAGCCGACACACTACCAGAGTACCGGCTGACTCTCACCAGTGACGGCAAAGTGCGCTTCTACACGCGAGACATACAGCAGCTTGCAAACTGCATCTTGAAAGGCAAGAAATGAGCGGAATTTTTACAGTGACCATCGGTGAAGAAAACGGGATGCCATCCGTGGCGCTGGCCATAGCTGGAGTGTTTAGGCCGGACAGCGACGTGTCGCAGATGGTGACCAATATTGTGGGCGCGCTGTTTGCCTCGATAGACGAAATTAATGCCAAGGGCACAGACTACAAGTTTGCGATCATTGGCGACCCGCCGACCCGGAGCGAGCCCGAGAAAAAGGCCCCCAAGGCCCCCAAGGGGCGCAAGCCAAGGGCGCCGAAAACTGTGGATAAGTCGGTCTAAGCTCGCGGTTTCACACGCGCATTCCTCGCGGTTTCACACGCGCCCACTATCGCGGTTTCACACGCGCAAACGTTGTGTAACCCGTTGACTTGGTTGAGGTTGTTCAACCCGTAACATGCGCGCGCGCTTTAACCTTTTAACAAGGTTTTAACTCGCATGCGCGCGCGAGCACACGCACACACGTCCACGGACAGCACCCAACAGCCCCCCCGCAAGCGGGGGGGGATGTAAAGAGGCGCTAACGCGCCCCCCCGCTGCGCCGCTCGACGTCCACAATCGCGCGAGCACGCGCTCAAACCCTGCCCGGGCGTGCCTGCTTTTGTATTCAAACAGCCGGTTTAACAATGGGTGGGTGACGGCGGCAGCTTCGATCTCCGCTGCCGCACGCCCAAGAACGGCTTAAAACTGGCCTAGAAGCGTTTTTATGAGCTTGGTGATGCCCGAGGTATCAATCGACACCAAAAAACGCGCCAGAGAGGCCAGGGTACAGCACCCAACTAGGCGTGCGCTGGCAGGACTTGGCGTAACTACAAAACGCAGCTACACTACGGCCACCATGGAGATCGAATGGGACGCCGACAAAGCGGCGCGCAACCTGACCAAGCACGGCGTTTCCTTCGAAGATGCCGCGCTGGTTTTTTACGACTCCAACCGGGTCGAGGCTTACGACGGGCGCGCAGACTATGGAGAGGACCGCTGGGCCACGATCGGCTTGGCCTACTGCGCCGTGCTCTACGTGGTCTATACCGTTCGACACGAGCACACCATCCGCCTGATTTCAGCAAGGAAAGCCAATGCCAGCGAAAGAAAGCACTATCGTCAAGCGCACCCTTGACCTCAAGCGACCGCCGCGCTTGGGCACCGAGCAAAAGGCGCGACTGGCTGCCGTGGCCTCGATGCCCGATGAGCAGATCGACTACAGCGACGCACCTGCACTACCCCATGCGGTCTGGATGAAGGCGGCGGCAGAGCTGCCCCATGCCAAGAAGCAAGTGACGCTGCGCATCGATGCCGACGTGCTGGCGTACTTCAAGCACGCCGGCAAGCGCTACCAGTCGCGCATGAACGCCGTTTTGCGCTCCTACGTCGAGGCGCACAAGGCTCAGGCCAAGTGATAGCGCATGAAAGCTATAGGCTGGTGTACGAGATCGACGGCAGCACGGTTTGGATACTGGCCTTGGTGCATACCCGCCCGCCGGTGGCCACCAGTGACGGCGTAGCACGCGGGGCGGGGTGTCTGCACTGCACGACAAGCTACACCCGGCCTGCGCTGGCACCTATCGGTTTGTATGCGGGCTGGGCTGCGGTTGCTCGGTTGGACTGCGCCTGCCCTGCTGGCCCCTACACCGGCGGCGGCACCCTTGATTTATCGTAACTGTGTAACGATAAATGGACAGGCAGTCGCCGCTCTTTTGGCCGCCCGCTCCGGTATTTGGTATCTGTTAAACAGGGTGGGGGAGCGTCAGGCGGGGCGAAACCGCAGTCCCGCGCCCCGGCGCGGGTTGTCCACGGCGCGCCCGCGCGCGGTGGACAATGCGGTTTTGCACGGCCGCTGGCCGCTAGCGCCGGGGGCGGGGCTCCGCCCCCGTCCGCTGCGTGCGCAGCGCGCCAGTCGGTGGAGTTGCCGCCTGCTGCGGTTTCGCTGGCGCTGGGCGTGATCCTCACGCTGCTGCTGGTCATGGGGGCGGGTGCCTGGCGGCAGGGCAGGAGGGTCGCCGGGTGAAAAGGTCAGAGCGCGATAACGCCGGACAAAGGCCGCATGGCCTTGTCGAGCGAGGCCGTGCCGGTGCAGCCGGCCGCCGCATTGCGCGCGACGATCAGGCAGTCGGAGAAGTCCGCCTTTCCGTTGCGGAACAGTGCGAGCGCCGCCGCAACGGTTTCGCGTCCATCGACGACATAGGCGGCGTTGCCCAGTATCGCGTCGATAGCCGTGCCGATATCGGTGCGCCCGTAACCGAACACGGTTTCAAGCACCCAGACCATCTCGACCAGCACGACCGTATCGACAAAGAAATCGCACCCTTCCGCCGCCTGTGCGGCGACGAACTTGCGCGCCTTGGTCACGTCCGCCGAGCCGTCGTCGACCAGCACGCGCACCAGCACGTTGGTGTCGAGACCGATCACTTGGCGCCCCGCGCAAAGCGCTCTGCGGCACGTCCGGCGACTGCGGCGCGCATGTCCGCAACGCTGACTGGCCCGCGCAGCGGTTTGGGCAACACGGCGCAGACAGCGAGCGGATCGCGCGAAACCGGCACGACGCGGATCGAGCCGTCGTCCTGCAAGGCGAAGTCGAGACGTGCGCCGGCATCGAGCCTGAGCGCGGCGCGGATCGGCGCGGGCAAGGTGACTTGTCCCTTGCTGGTGAGTGTGGCGAGCATCGTCATTTCCTTTTGAGGTTGGTTATGTCTTTCAAGTTTAATTTAGTAAGGAGTGCGTTACAAGGAATGTCCTGTTCGCTACTTCTTACCTCTGCCTTCGCCGCCGACCCGGACTCCACCCTATGCTGAGCAAAGGGTGGGGTAGTTCATATCACTGGGTGCAGCGTGCAGCGCACAGCACCCAGCTCAACCCTTGCTCGCTGGCCTTTCAGCCTTGGGTGCCGCCACTGGCCGTTCGGCCAAGACTTGCACCAGCTCGGCCCGCTGGCCCTCGAGGGCCTCGACCTGGCCGCGCAAGCGCGCCGCATCCTCGCGCGCTGCTTGCGCTTCACTGCGTGCTTGGGCCAGCTCGGTGCGCAAGCGCTCGAAGGCCTCGGCGTCGGATCTGATCGATTGCTCCGCAGCGGTGAGCCGTTCGCGCAACTGGGCCAGCTCGACCGCCTGCGCTTGTCCGTGGGCTTGCGAATCGGTGAGCTTGCCGCCCAAGGCCTCGACTTCCGACCTGGTTGCATCCAGCGTTTTCTCGAGGTCGTCAACCGTGGAGGTGGCGTCAGCCAGCTCGCGTTCGGCTTGCTCGCGCTGCTCGCCGGCGGCGCGCACAACCTCGGCCACTCGGCGCTCGGCAGCTTTGACGGCTTTGTCGTTGAGCTCGACTGCAAGTGTGGTGATGCGCTCCTTGAGCGCCGCCGTGACCGCTGCAACCTCGTCGGCGACCTCCACGGGCAGCTCGGCCAGCGGCTGGGCCTGCGCGGTGGTATTGCTCGCTAGGTACTCATCCCACACCTGACGCAGCCGCGCCGGGTTGCCGCCGCCGACCCGTTGGCGCAGCGCAAAACCGGTGACATTGCGCCCGGCGGCTTGTAGGGACTGACCGGCCGCGATGATGGCCTCTGCGGGGAACTCGGTTGGACGCATGGCGTGCTCCTTTGTGGACGATGCCTAAAGTATAGCACAACAAACAAACAAATAAAGAAATAAACAAACAAACAAATTTTGGAGGGGTTTCCCGCCGCCGGCCTACCGGGTGACACGCTGGAACTGGCCCGCCGGCTGCCGGTCCCCGTTGGACAGCGCTGCCTAGGTCAAATTGCAGCAGCCATATTTGTCACTATGGCGCACTAGGTCAAGCACCACTAGGAGCAAGCCAAGGAAGCCCGCAGCGCAGCAGGCTCGAGATGGACAGCGCCCGGCTTGGGCTAAAGATGGCGCTCAGCGTCCTGCCGTTGATGCAGGACTCGAATCACGTCCAGATGGTCAGGGTAATTCAGAAAATAGACTACGTGCGAGCCGCACAGGTACTTTTGGAAGTCCGGCAACACCTCGGCCGGGCGACCGTGCTTTGTCCCTCGGGCCAGCGCATAGCACGCATCCCGAATGGCATCGATGTAGTTGTCGGCTTGGTCTGGCCCCCACCTATCGGCGCTGTAGTCCCAAATTTCGCCAATGTCGGCCTGCGCCGCTGGCGAGAACGCAACAGCCTTCACTGCGGCTGCAGCCCTGCACGCTTACGGGCCTTGAAGGCCTCGAAGTCGAACGCGCGCGGCTCGCCGGATTCAAGGCCAGCGCGTAGAGCATCTTGCAGCGCCTTCACCTTGGATTCGTGCTCTTCCAGCAGCCGCAAGCCTGCCCGGACAACATCGCTGGCCGAGCCGTAGCGCCCGCCTTGCACCTGGGCATCGATGAAGCTGGCGAAGTGCGTCCCGAGGGATACGGATGTGTTTCGGCTCATGAGCG
This sequence comes from Serpentinimonas barnesii, assembly GCF_000696225.1. GTDB lineage: Bacteria > Pseudomonadota > Gammaproteobacteria > Burkholderiales > Burkholderiaceae_C > Serpentinimonas > Serpentinimonas barnesii. The sequence goes on from NZ_BAWN01000094.1 coordinate 5,364, forward strand.
TTCTCCTGTTGACGCGCCAATAATACCAACCTTTGGTACATCCTGTTGGGAGGATTGCGGGCGCACGGGGCGTGGCGGTTGCTTCTCACCCACTCGCCCTGACGGCGGGACTTGCACCACCAAGAAAGCGCCCGTGCCGGGCGCACAAAAGAAAACCCCCGACCATCGGGCCGGGGGTTTGATTGAACATCGCGCGAAAATCGCGCACGCTTGAGCTGCGGCTTGCGCCGCAACTTAGATTCCCCCAAGCCAACGGCCGGGGGTGTAGATCAGGTCATGCGCAACGCGCATGCCGCAGCCCCGGCTTGCGCCGGGTTTTCTTGACTCACACGATTACACTTCTCGCCGCGCATTCACTGCGCTCAACTACGCTTCGCTGCCACGCTTGCTGTAGTTATCTTTGTCGGCCCCTGCCAGGGCTTTCAAACACACACACTCACTATAACGATCGACTCGCTGCCTCACGTGCCGGTTTTCCCGGACTCGCTGCTCACTTTCGGTGGCCAAATGTCCTTGCGGACAACGCTCTCAACGTGGTCAGTTACGCATCCGTCACGATTAGTTTTTCGGGTTCGCTTCCCGCGCCGCGTGTGCCTACACGCGACCGTCGCAGACAGAGTCAGTTTCAGATATACACTTGGTTTTTGGATGGATGTCGCGTTCCCGCAGCAATAGTACCTAGCCTTTCGGCTTTCTATCCGCCTTTCAGCAGATTCGATTTCGGGGGCTCGAAGAGGGTCAAGCGGCTCCCTTACTCAGTACTGCGCTGTGATACCAGGTGTGCAGGCATTTCAGCCCTACCACGCGACGTTATTCTTATTTTTCTCACCATTGGTTCGCACCCTTTCGGGGTGCTTTTCCGGCTTCGCTTCCCGTGACCTCGCCAGCTTGCGCCAGCTCGTGCCCCGCAACGCCTTGACCGCTTGGTCAATCGTGCGATGCGCTCTCTCCGCGCTTTACGTATGCCGTCACCAATCACGTTATACCCTCTCGAGCATCCCGTGTCCCAGCGTCCATTGCTGGGTCCGTGTATTCCTAACTTTACGCACCTATTCACAAATCAAATTGGCATGGGCTGATGCACAGGGGTTACTCGCTTTCGCGGATTAGTCCTACGCATACTCCCTCGCACCCGGCGTGCGGCTACTAGCTCGCACCGGGCGCCAATCGATCTCCCGCAAGTGGCATTTCTTGCGGTGGGCACGCATTGCGCGTGCGGTGTGTGTGTTATCGACAATTCTCTGTTAGCGTAATGCAGGTGGCAGCCTGCACTATGCGCACAGTATGCGCATAGTGCAAGCGGCGTGCCCGCACCAGGGGCCCCAGAGATGCGTTCCACGCAACCAGGTGAGCGATAGACGTGGTTCCGGGGGCTCACTCCGGCGTCTGATATGTGCCGCTGGCGCGGCAAGGACGGCGGGTCTAGACCCGCCTTACCCCCTTCATTTGTGTGCTTCGCACAGACGGCCTTGATAGCCGTACACACGCTGCTTATAATGACTTAGCGACGACGGCTTGACGCCTCGGCACTTCGTGCATGCAGCTACTCTTGCCCCGACCCCGACTGATAACGAAGCGCCATGAAAATTTATGACCTCACCACCGGCCTGCAAGCCGTGCTGCTGCACTTCCAGCGCGGCTACGTGCTCACGACAGAGTGCCCGATCGTGGTTCACGCCGACAAACGAGATAGCCTGATGGAGAAATTCATCGAGGTTTATGGCGTCAATTTTCCCGCTTGGAAACGCTATTCCCGCAAGCTCAAAGGCCTACCGAGTGCTGTTGCGCTTGACCTATCTGTATTAGGTCAACCGCACTCACGGCAAATTGTGTTGCTATCGACCGCATTTGATGACCGACTCCCCAAAGACGCGCAGTGGCGGCGTGAAAAGTGGGTGCCGCTAAAGCGCGTGCAGGATTTTGTGCTGTCGAATGAAGTCGGCAGCGACAGGCAAACGTCGCTGAGCTGGAGGCTTGCGCCAGAAGTAATCGCGCCGCAGGCGCGCTACTGGCTCAAACTCATTAAAGAGCAAAAGGCCAGCGCAGCAATGATGCACATGCGCGAAGCTGTAGAGCTATACCCCGCTTATGCCGGGGTCAGGAAGCAACTCAAGCAAGAGATAAGCTCGCTCAAAAAGCTGATCGAGCGCAAGTACAAGGTGCCTTACACGGGGCCAGACCCGGATAAATTACCGATCATCGCTGGTTTTCGCGCCAGTGCGGATCGGGGCTTGACCAAGTGAGCCGCGCAAGCCAAAAAGAGCAGAGAATTGAACCCGTCCGGAATCCCTGGCTTCAGTCATCGGCCAGCAGCTTGTCTACCGAGCCACCCCGCGTCACGCGGTCGGAGCGGCTATCTGTAATCGCTTTTTCGGTTTCCTTCCTGCCCATGTGCTTGCCCTTCTATTTGATGCTGGCCGCCAGCGCGGCGAGGCGCTGCGGGTCGCGTGTTTCGCACTCCAAAATTACTAGGGCCGTCCATCCAGCTTCCGATTCCAGTAGTCCGGCCGCGACTTCGGCCGGTCGTCCGTTTTGCAGCCGAGATGCTGATTTCAGAAACACACATGCATGAACAGCGTTACTCGGTAAGGGGTGTTTGTGAACACCGCCAAGCCTTCGCACGGCTCGCTGGACGGGAAAAATGCGAGAAACTTCTGTTTCTGGCAGCGGTTGGGCGGGCGCGTGGGGGTGGCTAAATTGAGGTCACGGATTCAGGGTAGAAGTAGATGAACTCAAGGTACTGGCCCTGGCGTGGAGTGAAGGGGGACAGCATGCTCTGCGGCGCTGTGCGACGGCTAACGTGGAGGTCACCGGCGCTGCGCGGCTTTATCGCGCAGCGTCCGGTGGACCGCAGGGTTATGCCTTTTTGCCACCAACGGTCGCACGCGGGCTTAGTTGCCGAGACAGAACATCTCGTTGCAGCGGTTGCAGAGGAAGGAATTGTCCCAAGTGGCTTTCAGCGAAGGCCAGACCTTCCCGTTGTATTGGAAGGCGTGGTAAATCCAGCCTGCGGAGGCGGCAAGCCAGCCAACGGTCACCACACCCCCAACGATTTCACTCTTGCCACCGAGGAACATTGAGACCAGGAAGGGGGATAGGAAATCCAACCGCATGAGCACAAGTATGGCACACGTTTGGGGCGTCTCAGGCATGCACACAGGGGACTGCTGGGTTGATTTCTCAAAGCCAGTTGCCCGAGATTTTTCGGTATGACCCGTTTTTGGCGGTGACAGGCGCAGCGCTGCCTCGCAACGTTGGCAAAACCACTGTTAACCGCTGTTGCCACCCTACCAACTGACGCGCTGATCGACCTCGAAGTCCGGGGCCGGTTGGGTCGCTTCATCCCAGTCTGGGGCTGGCTCCACGCCCTCTGCGGCTTGCGCGTCGCACTCGTCCCACAGTGGCGGCCCGCGTGCCGGGGTGATGTGCGGCGGCTCCGTCTCCACCCCGATGTGCTCCAGTATTTGGCGGATATCGGCACTGTGTGTGATGAAGGCGATGATGTGCATTTGCCCGCCGCAGATGGGGCACAGCAGCGGGAACACCTCGTAGATACGGGCCATCAGCACCGCCCACAAATAGTGCGCCGGGCGCTTGGGTGGCACCGGCTGGGCGGGCTCGGTCTGGGTTGGCAGTGGGCTTCTTACCCCAAGTGCGCCCTCGCCTGCAGCCGTGCTGGCTGGCTCGGCTTGCACCTGCGCCGGTTTCACCGCTGCATCACGCGCCAGCGCCGTGACGGCAGGCCTCAAGGGTGAGTTCGGTGCCAGCACGCCAAAGTAGCGGTGGCGGTGCGTGCGCGGCGGGGGCACCAGCTTGGCGATACGTTCAATCAGCTCCAGCGGGGTGAGGGTGATCTCATCGGCCTTTACGCCGCGCTTGTTGTGAGGCAGGCTGCCGGGCTCGCTGTGCTGCTTGGCGCAGCGGTAGACCAGCTCGCTGCCCGCTTTGCGCAGCCGCTCCATGGCAAACGGCGGGCGGGCGCAGTAGCGCAGCAGCCGCTCCAGCCCGGCGCGGTCGTGCGCCGCTATGCACACGCTGGTGTCCGCCGAAAACCCGCTGTGCTTGTAGCCCAGCATCTCTTGGGCCTCGAAACTCTCCAGCAGGCCCCGTCCGACAAAGGCGCGCAGGATGCGTTTGCGTAAGCTGGCCTGCACCTGACCCACGGCATCCGCAGTCACGCCGGTGGCGGGGTGGAAGATGATGCGCGATGGTGAGCTTTGAGAAGCTGCATCAGCAGCATCGACCTCCTCGCCCGCCACTTCCTCAAACACGCCATCGACTGCGCAGACATGGAAGTGCACATGCGCATCCGTGAGGCCGAGCCTTTCGGCGGCCCCCGTCGCGACGAGCGGGATCGCCTGGATGCCCTTCACCGCCGAGCGCGGAAAGACCGGCGTCTCGACGTCGCCGCGCACCAACACGCGCCCGCCCTGCGCATCGACGACGCAGACGTCGACGCGATGGCGCGATTCGACGAGCGGCCCGCGGGTGATCTCGACGGTGACGGGATCGGACATGGTTCTTCTCGACGCTCCGGTATGGAGCCCCGGTTACACCGATCCGCGCCGCACGTCACCCCGGCGCGCGCGCCATCAGGATCGGCACGATCGAGGCGAGCAGCATCAGGCCGAGCACGATGTTGAAGGCACGCATGCGGGCGGGCGTGTGGAGGAAGCGGGCGATGAAGCTCCCGAACGACGCCCAGGTCACGCTCGAGCCGAGCCCGACCAGCGTGAACACGGCGACGATCGCCGCGACCTCGAATCCGAAGCCGGCGGTGGTCGTGTAGGCCGCGATGGCGCCCGTCGCCATCACCCAGGCCTTGGGGTTCACCCATTGGAACAGCGCCGCCTCGACGAAGCCGATGGGCTTGCCGACATTGCCCTCCTCCATCGAGCCGCCCGCCATCACGAGCTTCCACGTGAGGTAGAGGAGATAGGCCGCGCCGACGTAGTTGAGCGCGTAGTGCAGCCAGGGCAGGGCCTGGAACACGGCGCCGAGGAAGATCGCGATGATCGCGATCATCACGGGAAAGCCGAAGGCCACGCCCATGATGTGCCGCCAGGTGCGCGAGAGCCCGAACTTGGCGCCCGACGTGACGAGGAGCAGGTTGTTGGGTCCCGGTGAGAAGCTCGTCGAGATCGCGAAGAGAACGATCGCGAGGAGCCAGGCGCTCGTCGCCATGTGAGGTCGTCCGTCAAGTGCCGTGAGCGGAGACGGGGGCGGCCGGCACGTGCCAGCCCCCGTCGTGGTAATCGTACCCGCCGAGCTCGTTGTCGCCGATCGAGGGGTCGCGCGGAGAGGCGTAGTACACCCGAACCTCGACGATTCGCCCCTGCTCGTCGAAGGCGAAGACGTCGACGCCGCGGAAATACACGCCGTCCTTCGGCTTGACCGCGGTCCATTCGGCGATCGCGGTGCGGGCCGCATCGTCCGCGTAGACCCGATCGGCGATCCAATAGGCGCCGGTCCTGGCCGCGTCCTCGCGCCAGCGGGCGAAGAGGCTCTCCACGTCGTGGAAGGGGCCGAACATGCCCTTGGGGAGGTAATGGCCCGCATCGGGCGCGAAGAGGCCGAAAAAGAGGTCCCGGTCGCCGCTGTTGCAGGCCTCGAAATAGCGGGCGACGGCGCTCGCGAGAGGCGATGCGCTCGGGCTCGGAACCGCGCTCGTGCTCATGCCGCGAGCCTCCGGGCCTGCGGGCGCAGCTTCTCGCCGAGCGCGCCTTCGTCGAGGCTGAAGGCGATCGTCGGCGCGCGTCCGACGAGATCGTGGAAGAGGCTGCCACGCAGGATCTCGGGCACGCCGAAGCGGATCTCGCCCGGGCCCGGTGCGGGCAGGTAGCGGCGCACCATCGCCTCGGCCGCCTCGAGGTAATCCGCGTCCGGGAGCCGCTCCAGCGCCTCGACCTCGGCGGCGAAGCGTGCGCCCGCAGCCTCGACGGCGAGGAGATCGACATCGAGCCGCCCCGTCGAGGACACGCCGATCGCCCCCGCCTCGGCGAGATAGGCGAGGAGGAGGAGACCGGTGCCGGAATCGAAATTGCGCGACCAGTCCGGCTCGCCCGGATAGCGCATCGTGCGGTCGAACAGGATGAACTCGGCCACCATCGCGCCATGAGGCACGCCGCCCGCCCGGCAGACGCGGAAGGATTGCAGATCGACCTTCAGCTCCTCCAGGAGGCCCGTGAACCAGCGCGTCTTCACGCCGATGTGCTCGTCGAAGGAGCGCGGGCCGCGATGGTGGAAGTAATCGTGCAGGTAGCCCCACACGCAGCGCGCCTCGTAGACGTCCCGCGCGTCGGCGCCGCGCGAGGCGACGAGCGCCTCAGGCCGCCCGACGCGGTCCCACGAGGGGATCGTGATCGTCTCGTAGATCGCCTTGAACTTGTTGAAGAAGAACAGCGCGTAGAGCTGCTTGTCGGGCACGTCGGGCGCGGCGATGTTCTCGGGAAAGAAAACGATGTTGTTGCCGCGCGTCAGGCCCGGCGAGCCGGCGATCAGATGCGCGGATTGGCAGATGTTCTTCGGGTGCGGGAAGCCCGCGTACAGGGCACGATAGGGCGCGTCCCCCGGCTCCTCGCGCAGCGCCAGGAAGCACTCGAACCGGTAGCCGACGCGCCCCCCGTTCGCCAGGCGCAAAGGGCCGAAGAAGAAGAACGGGCGCTCGTCTTCCGGCGCGCGAAGCGCGTCCCGCGAGCGCGAGAAATCAGGCCGGCCATCGGCGCCCCGCGCCAGCCAGTCTCGCGTATCGGCGACGAGCGCCTCTCCATACGTGCGCGCGCCGAGACCCTCCGCGATCCGCGCGGCCTCCTCGGCCAGAGCCGGCAGCGCGGCCCGCGCGGCCTCGCCCGCCGCGTCCGCGCGCAATCCGCCGTCGGGCTCCTGCGCCGCGCCGACGCGGGCGACGTCCTCGACGAGCCTCCCGATCATGCCGCCCTCCTCGCGAGAGCGCGATGCGCGTGGATGGTGAAGCCCATCGGCACCGGGCCGTGATCGACGAGGATCGCGAGCCCGTTCGCCTCCGCGGCAGGGCGAGTGGTGATGCAGCCGTCGACCTCTCCCGCCGCGCAGGAACGCGCCGCGGCGGCGTTGCTCGTCGCGAGCACGACCTCCACGCCCGCCGGCACCAGCGCGCGCGGCGCCGGATGCGAGGCGACGCGGGTCGGCCGCACGCCGGGCTCGCGCGCCGCGAGCAGCATCGGAAACGTATCGAAGAGGAACTGGTCGGCGAGCACCATGCGGTCGAGATAGGGAAAGACGAGGCCGTGGAGATCCGGATAGACCACGCAACCGAGCAGCGCGGAGCGCGGATCGTCCAGCACGCGGGCCATGCCCTCCTCGAGCGTGCGATGGAGGACGATCTCGACCGAGAGGCCCCGGCTCGACGCGTAGTGCCGTGCGGCCGCTTCGCAATTGGTGCCGGTGGGTCCGAGCGTGTGAATGGCCGTCAGCTGCGCGAGTTCTGCGGGAGGGGACGACATGGTGCATCTCCTTTGTAATCATGGATTGCACCACAATGCCACGGTTGTTATCCTTGTCAATCTGCTGGTTGTTTAGGTCTGTTCATTCTATGAAAAGATGCGCGCCGAGGCAAGGCGCCTGCGAGGCACGTCGCGGCACACTCGCGCGAGCGCGACGTCGCGGGCCATTGCGGGGATAGGAAATCCAACCGCATGAGCACAAGTATGGCACACGTTTGGGGCGTCTCAGGCATGCACACAGGGGACTGCTGGGTTGATTTCTCAAAGCCAGTTGCCCGAGATTTTTCGGTATGACCCGTTTTTGGCGGTGACAGGCGCAGCGCTGCCTCGCAACGTTGGCAAAACCACTGTTAACCGCTGTTGCCACCCTACCAACTGACGCGCTGATCGACCTCGAAGTCCGGGGCCGGTTGGGTCGCTTCATCCCAGTCTGGGGCTGGCTCCACGCCCTCTGCGGCTTGCGCGTCGCACTCGTCCCACAGTGGCGGCCCGCGTGCCGGGGTGATGTGCGGCGGCTCCGTCTCCACCCCGATGTGCTCCAGTATTTGGCGGATATCGGCACTGTGTGTGATGAAGGCGATGATGTGCATTTGCCCGCCGCAGATGGGGCACAGCAGCGGGAACACCTCGTAGATACGGGCCATCAGCACCGCCCACAAATAGTGCGCCGGGCGCTTGGGTGGCACCGGCTGGGCGGGCTCGGTCTGGGTTGGCAGTGGGCTTCTTACCCCAAGTGCGCCCTCGCCTGCAGCCGTGCTGGCTGGCTCGGCTTGCACCTGCGCCGGTTTCACCGCTGCATCACGCGCCAGCGCCGTGACGGCAGGCCTCAAGGGTGAGTTCGGTGCCAGCACGCCAAAGTAGCGGTGGCGGTGCGTGCGCGGCGGGGGCACCAGCTTGGCCCAAGCCGGGATGATCGACCAGGCGGCCGGCTTTCTCTGCAAACAGTTCATCGAGGGCCAGCGCGGCGGCCGGGTTGTCGGCCTCGATGTAGTTATAGATTTCGTCGCGGTCTTGCGTCGCCTCGGGCGTCCAAAACAATTCCATCATTCGGCAGAGGCTTCAAGCCGACGACGTGTTGCTGCCCGCTTGGCCGCAAACTCGGCTTCGACCTCGGCTGACTGGATCAGGTTGCCGGCATTGGCCGAATCTAGGCCGATTTGCACCTGGCGATGGAACCAAGCGTCATGCGCTGCTGCTTCTTGCTGCTGCTGCACAAAGTCGCGCATGAAGTCGCGCAGAAGCTGCGCGGCGTTGCGGTCGCGGTTTTTGGCTGCGCTGGAGAACTCGGACTTCAAGGATTCGTCGACCCTGAAGGTAAATGTTGCATCGCTCATAGCGCGCCCTTATGTGTTACACGATAAGTGCATGGTAGCACACTGCCTGGTGCGCTGAAGTTGTCTTGCGGCGTCGCATAAGTCCTAAGTTGTGCGACAGGCCGTGCTGCGGATTTTTTTGCTAAGCGTGGCCGTGTTGCATGTTTTAGTTGCATAATTGCGAACACTTGCGACTAAAACCGGAGACGATTGACCATGAAGGGCATGAACACACCTGCTGCGCTCGACCTAGAGGGCGGGCGCTTGCTGCTGGGCTATGCCCGCGTCAGCACCGATGGCCAGGACTTGAGCAACCAGCGCGCCGACCTGCATGCGGCTGGATGCTCCCGCATCTACGCCGAGAAGATCACCGGCACCAGGCGCGAGCGGCCTGAGTTGGCCCGGCTGCTCGATCACCTGCGCGCCGGTGACGTGGTGACTGTGGCCCGGCTTGACCGCTTGGCCCGCAGCACGCGCGATCTGCTGGACATTGCCGAGCGCATCCATGCCGTCGGTGCCGGCCTGCGCAGCCTGGCCGAGCCGTGGGCCGACACCACCACCCCGGCTGGGCGCATGGTGCTGACCGTGTTTGCCGGCATTGCCGAATTTGAGCGCTCTCTGATCATCGACCGCACCAAGTACGGCCGCGAGGCGGCCAAGGCGCGGGGCGTGAAGTTTGGCCCCCGCCCCACCCTCACCCCGGCACAGATTGCCCATGCCCGCGAACTGATCGACCAGAGCGGGCGCACCGTGAAGGATGCAGCCGCCTTGCTGGGCGTGCATCGTTCGACGCTCTACCGGGCGCTGGGGCACAGCGAGAGCATCAGCAGGTAGGTGAGGGAGCCGACACCTAGCGAGATGAAGGGGGCTTTATGCGCGATGCGAGGCGAACTAACCCGCAGTCGAAGCATGAAGAAATGAGTATCAACTTCTTTACTCATTTACGTTTTGTGGTATGATGCTATGAAGTTAGAATCATTGGCGCATTTACACAGGAGCCCGAATGAAGGTTATCGCCGTGCTGAACCAAAAGGGTGGGTCTGGGAAAACGACCATCGCCACTCACCTTGCCCGCGCCTTGCAGCTTGCCGGCGCTGACGTGCTGCTGGTCGATTCCGACCCCCAAGGCAGTGCCCGCGATTGGGCGGCGGTGCGGGAGGATCAACCGCTAACCGTGGTCGGCATCGACCGCCCGACCATCGACCGCGATCTAAAGCAGATCGCCCGCAAGGATTTCGTCGTGATCGACGGCGCCCCCCAAGCTGCCGACTTGGCTGTGTCTGCTATCAAGGCGGCTGACTTTGTGCTGATCCCGGTGCAACCCAGTCCTTACGACATTTGGGCTACCGCTGACCTGGTGGATCTGGTCAAGCAGCGCATCGAGGTCACAGACGGTCGCCTGCAAGCAGCCTTTGTGGTGTCCCGAGCCATCAAGGGCACACGCATCGGCGGCGAAGTCACCGACGCGCTGACGGGTTATGGCTTACCCATCCTAGCGTCGCGCATCACCCAGCGCGTGAGCTATCCCGGCACTGCCGCCGTCGGCACCACCGTCATGGATTCCGAGCCGGGCGGCGATGCAGCGGCCGAGGTCCACGCCTTGGCGAACGAGATTAAGCAAAAACTCATTTGATAATTTGAGGAATTGAAAAAATGAGCAAATCAGTTAATACTCTAACCGCCGGCCGCCCGAGCGCCCGGAGCAACAAGGCTGCCACCCTTGCCAGTCTGGCCGACGAGGCCAGCACGAAGCGCGTGAATTTCGAGCTGCCGGCCGAGCAGCACACGAAGCTGAAGATCTTTGCGGCCAAGCAGGGTAAGACCATCAAAGAGCTATTGACCGAGTACGTTGGCAGACTGCCTGAGTAATTGAGCGTAAAAGCAAATGAGTATTTGTGCAGCTTTGGCGGCCACAGAACAGGCAAAAAAGTCCGGTGTGTTGAGCAGCAGCCCGGCCTGCCCGCGCTGTTTTGCGGTCAATCGCATTTTTTGGGCATCCCTTGGCCTAAGCCAAGCAAAGCCCATGGGGCTGGAACCATGACGCCAACCCAGCAAGCAGGGGAAAACACATGACCAAGCGCAGCAACGGCCCGCAGCAGGTTGGCGACCTGCTGTCTAGATTGAGAGAGGGGGGCGACGTGCGCCAGCTGGCGCAGCGCGTACACGCCGCCGGCATCTACAGCTAAAG
>NZ_BAWN01000093.1 GCF_000696225.1 Serpentinimonas barnesii
GCCAGGCCCGCGCGGCAGCGCTGTGTATCATCTACCGCGCGGGCCTGGCGCCATGCCGTTGGTGCCCGCTTAACTCGAACGTTAGGCCTCGCTCTGGCTTCTGCTGCTCCACTTTCTCGCGCTCCGGCGACGCTGCCCGGTTGCTGGCCTGCTGCTCCTCGGTCTGCCCACCGCCCAGCACACCGCCCTTGCTTTCCTGCAAGGCCCCGGCCATAATCTTCGGCAACGCCGCAGCGCTCCAAGGCCCAGTCACCCTTCACTCCATCGCCTAACCTGCGGTTCAACTCGGACGTGCCTTCGGCCCGCCGGTTA
>NZ_BAWN01000092.1 GCF_000696225.1 Serpentinimonas barnesii
TACGGCTTTGTATGCAAGGTAAGGGCTTCAGGCTACGCCAGATCTAGGTGTCGCATCCCGGACGATCTTATACACCTTCGGCGCTTCACGCCTTCACGTTCCGGCTGCGCTGCCCGGTTGCTGGCCTGCTGCTCGGCCTTCGGAAAACGGCACAGGCTCACCGCGTTTGCTTACCTGCACATCCTCGGCCATAATCTCCGGCAACGCCGCAGCGTTCCAAGGCTCCAGCACCCTTCACACCATCGCCTCTCAAGAAACACCCTTAAGAAGCGCGTAGATAAAAACTTCCAGTTATGAAGAA
>NZ_BAWN01000091.1 GCF_000696225.1 Serpentinimonas barnesii
CGGTTAACCTCAACGTTAGGCCTCGCTCTGGCTTCTGCGGCTCCACTTCCTCGCGCTCCGGCGGCGCTGCCCATTTGCAGGTCTGCTGCTCGGCCTTCGTGGAACGTTCGGGCACACAGCGCTTGCCTTCCTCCGCGCTTGCCTTCCTTCAAAGCCCCTGCCATAATCTCCGGCAAAGCCGCAGCGCTCCAAGGCCCCAGCACCCTTCTCGCCATCGCCTAACCTGCGGTTCAACTCGGACGTGCCTTCGGCACGCCGGTTAACCTCAACGTTAGGCCTCGCTCTGGCTTCTGCTGCTCCACTTCCTCGGGCTCCGGCTGCGCCCGGTTGCTGGCCTGCTGCTCGGCTTTCGTGGAACGTTCGGGCACACCACGCTTGCCTTCCTTCGCGCTTGCTTTCCTGCAAGGCTCCAGCCATAATCTCCGGCAACGCCGCCGCGTTCCAAGGCTCCAGCACCCTTCTCACCAGCGCCTAACCTGCGGTTCAACTCGGACGTGCCTTCGGCCCGCCGGTTAACCTCAACGTTAGGCCCCACACAACAACTACCGGCTCACGACCAATGCAGCTCCTCTCTTTCTCCGTCACGAACTACCGAAGCATCACATCTGCTCAAGGCGTCGCCCTGTCTCAAAAGACGGTACTCATCGGGCGGAACAATGAAGGAAAGTCAAATGTCCTTCGCGCACTGCAAACATCAATGCAACTGTTGCAGCGACACTCCCTATCCGAATCGCGTCCCACCAGATTACTGGGGCCGACTGACGAGACATACCTTTGGCCTCGGGACTTTCCGCTAAAACTGCAAAAGCGAGCGGGCGCCCTACAGACCATCTTTCGCCTTGAGTTTGGATTGAGCGAGGACGAGACAGCAGAGTTGAAGACCGTTATAGGCTCGAATCTAAAGGGCTCACTACCGCTTGAAATCACAATCGACAAGGAACAGAAGCCGAGCTTTCGAGTAGTTAAGTCAGGATCAGGCACTAAGTCACTCGCCCAAAAGTCCGCGAAAATTGCGAAGTTCGTAGCAGAAAGAATTCACTTTAACTATATTCCAGCAGTACGGACCGATAGAGATACATTAGACTTAATTCAAAGACTCCTCTCGGCAGAGTTGCGGATCCTTGAAAAGGAGCCGAAATATCAGGAAGCACTCGCAACAATCTCAGAGCTGCAGCGACCAATACTTGACAAACTAGGCGACCAAGTTCAAGGCGCCTTGCAGATATTTCTTCCGTAAGCGTCCCGCCAACCCATCTTGCAGACAGCCGATCATCCTGAGACCATCGTGTCCACT
>NZ_BAWN01000090.1 GCF_000696225.1 Serpentinimonas barnesii
GCAACCGACGCCAGCAAAGGCGGTAGCCCAAGTGCAGTGCAGCCACCGCTTGAGCCACAGCAGCGTGAGCAAACCAAGCGCCATCCGTGCGGGCGACGCTGGCTTTGCGGTTAACGTGGCGGGCAACACCGCAAACCGATCAGGGGTGTGCAACCTTGGTGCCGCCTTCAATTCGGGTGCGCAGGGCAGCACCACCATCGTGCAACAGTTGCCCGACAATGGCCGAGTAGACCCGGAGTTGGCAGCGTTCATCCAAGCCCACACCGGGGGCAGCAACTCACCCTACCAGTGGAGTGAGGTGCAACTGGGTAAGGTGCAGCCGCCAGTGCCCAGCCCCAATGCGGGGCTGGGCACCATCACGCCCGCCCCCAATGGGTGTGTGACGGCGC
>NZ_BAWN01000089.1 GCF_000696225.1 Serpentinimonas barnesii
GGTTCAACTCGGACGTGCCTTCGGCCCGCCGGTTAACCTCAACGTTAGGCCTCGCTCTGGCTCCTGCTGCTCCACCTCCTCGGCCTCCGGCAACGCTGCTCGGTTGCTGGCCTGCTGCTCCTCGGTCTGCCCGCCGCCCTGCAATGCCCCTGCGCTTGCTTTCCTGCGAAGCCCCGGCCATAATCTCCGGCAAAGCCGCAGCGTTCCAAGGCCACAGCACCCTTTTCCACAGCGCCTAACCTGCGGTTCAACTCGGACGTGCCTTCGGCCCGCCGGTTAACCTCAACGTTAGGCCTCGCTCTGG
>NZ_BAWN01000088.1 GCF_000696225.1 Serpentinimonas barnesii
CCGGCGGGCCGAAGGCACGTCCGAGTTGAACCGCAGGTTAGGCGCTGTGGAGAAGGGTGCTGCTGCCTTGGAACGCTGCGGCGTTGCCGGAGATTATGGCGGGAGCCTTGCAGGAAAGCAAGCGCTGTGTGCCAGTGCCTTTCCACGAAGGCCGAGCAGTAGGCTCGCAACTGGGCACCGCCGGAGCGCGAGGGAGCGGAACAGCAGAAGCCAGAGCGAGGCCTAACGTTTGAGTTGAGGGCGCGGCCCGTCAGGGCCGTCGGCCCTCCAACGAATGGTTAGCCGCGAACATCCACTATTACAACGGCGCCGACATCTGCAAATTGCCTAGCAAACTCTCGCTCCCACCAATCAGGGAACTTGAACTCGTTATCAACGACAGCCCGAATTGCAGCAGGAATGTCTTTGCTATAGCCCTGATACTCATCTACGCGTGAATTAAGCGGACTGTCGATTTCAAAATAGTAGTAAATCTGGCCGATGAGATCTTTTGCTGAGCCACCGGTCGCCTTTGGACAACAAGCAATGCAGGGAAGCGGATACGACCGGCCAATCACATTGGCAGGATCAACCCGTGTTCTTGTGCTAACAAAATTTGCATCAACTACTTTCGCGCCGCACAAATATGCGCCGGCTGAAGCTTGCACACCGCCGCGACATGCTGAAATTGCCGAGGACCCAGAGTAAAACGCATATATTGGATATGCTGGAACTGTTGCCGCCGACGTGATCAGAGTTGATATTTGCTGACCATAGCGATTTGAGCGCGCAAGGCCAGGATAGTTATCTTCTCCATCAAAAAGCTTCTTCGCTTGAACTCTTAGCCAAACCGTTCCGTCATTGAATACGAATACCCAGTCCCAATCTGCCCCGGTGTATTTCGCCTCTTCATGACGAGTAAATGCCTTGTATGCAACCTGAGTGCTTCTCTTTGAAAGCTCGTACAACAGCCAATCAGTAATGGATTCTTCCTTCACCGCGGGCTGAGCTGACATCCACGCAAATATTTCTGCGGATAGGTCGTTCAATATTTCACATAGATCTGCCACGAAACCTCCTTGAGCGGCTAACGTTGAGGTTAACCGGCGTGCCGAAGGCACGTCCGAGTTGAACCGCAGGTTAGCGGAG
>NZ_BAWN01000087.1 GCF_000696225.1 Serpentinimonas barnesii
TTAGGCGCTGTGGAGAAGGGTGCTGGGGCCTTGGAACGCTGCGGCGTTGCCGGAGATTATGGTCGTAGCGGGTCAGACTTACCGAGGTATTAGGCCTCAGCTGCTGCCCGGTAGATGCTGGACAGTTCTTTCGCAAGGCGTACATAGTCGATGACCGATTCCTGCGATGGGGTGAAGTTGGGTTCGTGACTTGCACGATTCCTCAGTTGACGCAGTTCGTCAGTGAGCTCTACGTAAACAGGATCGATCAGACCGAGATCCTTGACCGCATGCATTGTTCTCAGCGGGGAAGCAACTGCCGGAGCAGCAAAGCGCTTCGCTTTTAGAAGGGTACGCATAGCTTCCTCCAGTTCTAGCCATGACGTAATGATTGCTCCATGTGGATTTGATGCAAGCAGGGCAACTGTGTCTTTGCTCAGAACTTCAGGTGGTCCTTGGGTGATTTCAGCTGCCTCAGACTTCAGTGTCTTTACTGACTCCTCGAACTCAAACTCTGCTGGCCCCAGCCTGCCCTTTCGCACCCGCACAAGTAGCGCTCTTAGTTGATCGCGGAATAGAAAGGTGACGATGACCGCAGCGACCGGCCAGCCAAGGGCTTTGGCGATTTCGGCGATAAAGGTGAGCCAGTCCATGTTTTCTGAGGCCTAACGTTGAGGTTAACCGGCGGGCCGAAGGCACGTCCGAGTTGAACCGCAGGTTA
>NZ_BAWN01000086.1 GCF_000696225.1 Serpentinimonas barnesii
ATGGTACGCTTCGCATCCTCATCTCTTTCATCGGGCGCCTTATGATCGTCCGGGATGTGACAATTGTCGCATCCCGGACGATCGTATGGACTTTTGGCGTTCCACCCCCTCGCGCTCTGGCGACGCTACCCGGTTGCTGGCCTGCTGCTCGGCCTTCAAGGTACGAAACAGGCACATCGGGCTTGCTTTCCTTCGCGCTTGCTTTCCTGCAAGGCCCCCGCCATAATCTCCGGCAACGCCGCAGCGTTCCAAGGCCCAGCTACCTTTCTCACCATCGCCTCTCTCAAGAAACACCCTTAAGAAGCGCTTAGATAATAACTTCCGGTTATGAAGAAAGGTTGTTTCTTCGGGACGATTTGCGGCGCGGACGGGCCGATTACTCCGCTAACCTGCGGTTCAACTCGGACGTGCCTTCGGCCCGCCGGTTAACC
>NZ_BAWN01000085.1 GCF_000696225.1 Serpentinimonas barnesii
ACCTGCGGTTCAACTCGGACGTGCCTTCGGCCCGCCGGTTAACCTCAACGTTAGGCCTCGTTTTGGCTTCTGCCGCTCCACTCCCTCGCGCTCCGGCGGCGCTGCTTGGTTGCTGGCCTGTTGCTTGGCCACCGTGCAACACAGATGTGTGTCCCATGTGATACACTTGTGGAATGATCGAAGTCCGCCAGACCGTCGCTTACGCCCAATGGTATGGCGGCCTACGCGATCGGCAGGCCAAGGCGCGCATCGATATCCGCATTCGCCGCTTGTCTCTTGGAAATCCGGGAGATGTGAAAGCTGTGGGCGAGGGCGTATCGGAACTGCGCATCGATCATGGTCCGGGCTATCGGGTCTACTTTGTTCAGCAAGGTGCCGTACTGATCGTTCTCCTCGCAGGAGGCGACAAGTCGTCGCAAGACAAAGACATCAAACTGGCCAAGGCCTTGGCGAAGCAACTTTAGGAGTCGAACATGCCCAAGACCATCACCAAACCGTGGGATGCAGCTGAACATCTCAACACCGAAGAAGACATGGCCGCTTACCTTGAAGCGGCGCTCGAAGAGGGCGACCCTGCACTTATCTCTGCCGCGCTCGGAGACATCGCCAAGGCCAAAGGCATGAGTCAAATCGCACGCGATGCCGGCTTGGGGCGCGAAAGTCTCTACAAGGCACTGGCACCCAGCGGCAATCCTGAGTTTGCGACAATCATGAAAGTCGTGTCTGCCTTGGGGCTTCAACTTCACGCTTCTCCGGCCGGCGCCAGAACAGGCACCCTTCGCACCATCGCCTAACCTGCGGTTCAACTCGGACGTGCCTTCGGCCCGCCGGTTAACCTCAACG
>NZ_BAWN01000084.1 GCF_000696225.1 Serpentinimonas barnesii
GCCCAGCCCCAATGCGGGGCTGGGCACCATCACGCCCGCCCCCAATGGGTGTGTGACGGCGCAGTGTGCCGCCGGGGTGTTGCCGTTGCGTGATCCGCTGCGCGATGCAGCTGACGTTCGCAATGACGTGGCTGTGATGTCCGAAGTGGTGGGTCGGGTTGCCGGCATCGTGGGCAGCACTGCGACCGCAGCAGCGGTTCAGCCGGGGCCTCATCAGCCCTTAGCAACCAAGGTGGCCGTGACCGCCACAGGGGTTGGGCTGGCTGCAGACTTTGTTGAGCAGGTGGCCAGGCCAGATGTGGGGAAGGGCGTCAATGATT
>NZ_BAWN01000083.1 GCF_000696225.1 Serpentinimonas barnesii
AACCTGCGGTTCAACTCGGACGTGCCTTCGGCCCGCCGGTTAACCTCAACGTTAGGCCTCGCGCTGGCTGCTGCCGTTCCACTCCCTCGCGCTCCGGCAGCGCTGCCGGGTTGCTGGCCTGCTGCTTGGCCTTCGTGGAACGTTCGGGCACACAGCACTTGCTTTCCTCCGCGCTTGCGTTCCTCCACAGCCCCAGCCATAATCTCCGGCAACGCCGCAGCGTTCCAAGGCAGCAGCACCCTTCTCCACAGCGCCTAACCTGCGGTTCAACTCGGACGTGCCTTCGGCCCGCCGGTTAACCTCAACGTTAGGCGTCACAAGAATCATGTGTGGTATAGAATAATCGAATACAGGGGGAGAATTCCATGGGACTCATTTCTAGTTGCCAGGGCTGCGGCAAAGGCGGCCTTACCAGTCTACAGAAGGTCAATGGCCGCTACCTTTGCAAGGCTTGTGCCTCCAATCCATCTGGCGTCGGAAGATACTATTGCACCAACTGCAAGTCCACCTCGCCATATGCGCCCAACCGAGGAAATGGCTGGATAGAGGTTGTCTTGTACCTCTTCTACATAGTTCCCGGAATCATCTATTCAATTTGGCGCAGATCGGGGAACTCCAAGATCTGCCCGATCTGCAAGAAGACCTCACTCATCTCTGCCGGCTCGAATACACACGTGAAGTGCCCTGACTGCGCCGAACTGGTGCTTCGCGAGGCAAAGAAGTGCAGGCATTGCGGTTGCGCGCTTGTGCCTCAATAGTGACGCCCCTCAAGAAAAACCCTTAAGTGGCGCATAGATAATAACTTCCGGTTATGAGTAAAGGTTGTTTCTTCGGAATAATTTGCGGCGCGGATGGGCCGATTGCTCCGCTAACCATTTGTCGAGATGAGCCGCTACTGCATAGCACCTAGGCCGCGTGTGCTTGCTTTCCTGCAAGGCCCCGGCCATAATCTCCGGCAACGCCGCAGCGTTCCAAGGCCCAGTTTCCCTTCTCGCCATCGCCTAACCTGCGGTTCAACTCG
>NZ_BAWN01000082.1 GCF_000696225.1 Serpentinimonas barnesii
CTCGGACGTGCCTTCGGCCCGCCGGTTAACCTCAACGTTAGGCCTCGCTCTGGCTGCTGCGGTTCCACTTGCTCGGGCTCCGGCGACGCTGCCAAGCTGTTGCTCTGCTGCTCCCCGGTCTGTCCACCGTCACCCAGCGCACCGCGCTTGCTTTCCTGCAAGGCTCCAGCCATAATCTCCGGCAACACCGCAGCGTTCCAAGGCCCAGCTACCCTTCACACCATCGCCTCTCAAGAAACACCCTTAAGTGTCACATCCCGGACGATCATAAGGCGCCCGATGAAAGAGATGAGGATGCGAAGCGTACCAT
>NZ_BAWN01000081.1 GCF_000696225.1 Serpentinimonas barnesii
TCGCCTAACCTGCGGTTCAACTCGGACGTGCCTTCGGCCCGCCGGTTAACCTCAACGTTAGGGCGACGCCGCTAGCGCGGCGCGTAAAAAGAAGAAGAGAGAAAATAGTATGAATTACTCAATTGTTGATATCGCTGAGCAAAACAACTATCAATTCGAAGCTGCAAGGATTTTAACTCAAACATTTCTTGATTTAGGAAATACATCTTGGCCGAATATTAAAAATGCAATTATTGAAATTGAACAATGTGTAGATCTACCAAACATCTGTATAGGTTTAATTCAAAACGATCAACTAATCGGCTGGGTTGGTTTACGTCCAATGTATGACAAGACATGGGAATTACATCCACTGGTTGTTAAAACAGAATATCAGGGAAAAGGTATTGGTAAAATACTTTTAAAAGAGATAGAAAATAGAGCAAAAGAAAAAGGTATTATTGGAATAGTGTTAGGAACGGATGATGAATATAATAAGACAAGTCTTTCTGATATAGATATTAATGAAAATAATATATTTGAAGAAATAAATAAAATACAAAATAAAAATAAACATCCTTATGAATTTTATCAAAAAAACGGTTATATGATTGTTGGGATTATTCCGAATGCTAATGGATTACGAAAACCTGATATTTGGATGTGGAAAAATATCTTATAAATACTTCAAGTGTTTTACTATACCCAATATATTATTGATATAACTAATAATAAAAAATCCCTAACAACTGCTTCAACCTGACTCAAACCTTCGGGTTTCGCAGGTTAAGCAAATGTTAGGCCTCGCTCTGGCTTCTGCTGCTCCACCTCCGCGCGCTCCGGCTCCGCTGCCCGGTTGCTGGCCTGCTGCTCGGCCTTCGTGGAGCGACACAGGCACACGGCGCTTGCGTTCCTCCACAGCCCCAGCCATAATCTCCGGCAACGCCGCAGCGTTCCAAGGCCCCAGCTACCCTTCTCGCCATCGCCTCTCAAGAAACACCCTTAAGAAGCGCGTAGATAAAAACTTCCAG
>NZ_BAWN01000080.1 GCF_000696225.1 Serpentinimonas barnesii
TTCTTCATAACCGTAAGTTTTTATCTACGCGCCTCTTAAGGGTGTTTCTTGAGAGGCGATGGCATGAAGGGTGACTGGGCCTTGGAACGCTGCGGCGTCGCCGGAGATTATGGCCGGGGCCTTGCAGGAAAGCAAGCTCAATGTGCTAGATCCGTTTCACGAAGGCCGAGCAGCAGGCCATCAACCGGGTAGCGTCGCCGGAGCCCGAGGAAGTGGAACGGCAGAGGCCTCATTGCGCAGCGGTAGGCGTTGGCTCTCTGGCACTTGAAGCATGAGCTTTCTCAGCTTTGAGAGGGACACCGGGCGCTGCCCATTCTTCTGCATTGCACCGCAGTTTGACCAGACTAGCGCACCGGGACCATTGAAGACCTCGCTCGCATGACCTTGCTTGTTCAGGTGCAGAACAATCAGGTGCTGAGGCTCAGCCCGGAGGGCAACGGTGTCTCCTTGCGTAGCCTTGATTTCAACCTGTCGTCCGTCCTTGGCTGTGCCGTCATGACCTTCAGACGAAGCAGGGTGAAGTGAGATAGCGTATCGGTGTGCGGCGAGTACTTCGCCAATGCTGCCTACAAGATGACCGTCGGGCGTGAATTTGCGGCCGGGGAATAGGGCCTCGAACTCTGACACCAGCGAGTAGAGCCGACGTACCAGCTCCGCAACCTGATCTGCTGGAGCGCGAAGGGGTTCGTTCATGAGGCCTAACGTTGAGGTTAACCGGCGGGCCGAAGGCACGTCCGAGTTGAACCGCAGGTTA
>NZ_BAWN01000079.1 GCF_000696225.1 Serpentinimonas barnesii
CGCCTAACCTGCGGTTCAACTCGGACGTGCCTTCGGCCCGCCGGTTAACCTCAACGTTAGGCGTCATGAATCCCATCGATTGGCTTGAGCAGACGGTTCTAGGCTTTAGTGAGCTTCCAAGCGAGGATCGCGAAGCGATCTTCCAGTTCGCCTTGCTATGGAGCCTCTTCGAAGCAAAGGCGCTCCAAACGCGAGCGTCGGCCAACTCAATTCTTGCGCTCGTGCACGAACGGGCTGCCCAGAATCGTCTTGCTGCGGGAGACTTCGAACCCAGCCTGCGCTACTTTCGCCAACGCTACTTTTCCGCCGGCATTGCAACTCAGCACTATGCCGGATTGCACCTTCGAACCAATGACAACGCCGTACTTGTCCAGCAGGTTCTGTGCGGCGCCAACAACAATCCAGCAGATTCAGTTGCAGCATTGCTTATCGTTATCTATCGGCTTCGCAACAACCTGTTCCACGGGTTGAAGTGGGCCTATGGAATTCAGAATCAGCGCGAGAACTTTGAGCACGCAAACGCCGCGCTAATGACCGCTTTCACTCAGTTGGCCCAGCATGACGCCTAACTGTCGCATCCCAGACGATCGTATGGCCTTTCGGCGCTTCACGCCCTCGCGCTTCGGCTGCTATGTCAGGCTACTGGACTGCTGCTCCTCGGTCTGCCCACCATCACCCAGCGCACCGCACTTGCTTTCCTGCAAGACCCCGGCCATAATCTCCGGCAACGCCGCAGTGTTCCAAGGCCCAGTTTCCCTTCTCACCATCGCCTAACCTGCGGTTCAACTCGGACGTGCCTTCGGCCCGCCGGTTAACCTCAACGTTAGGCCTCACAAAACAAGTCAGTCGCACAATTTAGTGTTCCCCGTCTTATGCCACCAGAAACTCTCTTCGCTTTCTCCATGTTTGCCTTGGTGACATCGATAACGCCAGGTCCAAACAACTTCATGCTCTTGGCATCGGGTGTTAATTTTGGATTTCGATTGTCTATCCCGCACATGCTTGGCATCAGTGTAGGTTTCCTCATTATGGTGCTAGGTGTTGGCCTTGGCCTTGCCGAGGTCTTCGAACAGTTCCCATGGATCTACGATGTGCTTAAATGGATCGGAGCCGCATACATGCTCTACTTGGCTTGGTGCATTGCAAACTCCGGCCCATCTGAAGATATGAAATCGCCAAGTCGTTCATCTAGTCCATTGAGCTTTTTGGGCGCCGCTGCGTTTCAATGGGTCAACCCAAAAGCTTGGATCATGGCCGTGGGCGCATTCAGCACTTACGTCCCCGCGTCCAGCGGCATCGAAGTAATCGTGCTCACGGCATTGCTCTTTGCAGCGGTGAATTTGCCCAGTGTTGGAGTGTGGGCACTCTTTGGCTCCCGGCTACGCCACTTCCTTCAAAACCCACTCAATCGCAAGTTGTTTAACTATGGTATGGCCAGCCTGCTTGTAGCATCACTCTACCCGCTACTAAAGCAGTGAGGCCTAACACCTCGCTCAACGGGAGCGCCAACGGCAGGTCAATAGGCCCAGACACCCTTCTCACCATCGCCTAACCTGCGGTTCAACTCGGACGTGCCTTCGGCCCGCCGGTTAACCTCAACGTTAGGCCTCGCTCTGGCTTCTGCCGTTCCACCTCCGCGCGCTCCGGCGACGCTGCCCGGTTGCTGCCCTGCTGCTCGGCCTTCGTGGAGCGGAACAGGCACACCGCGCTTGCTTTCCTCTGTGCTTGCTTTCCTGCAAGGCCCCGGCCATAATCTCCGGCAACGCCGCAGCGTTCCAAGGCAGCAGCACCCTTCTCGCCATCGCCTAACCTGCGGTTCAACTCGGACGTGCCTTCGGCCCGCCGGTTAA
>NZ_BAWN01000078.1 GCF_000696225.1 Serpentinimonas barnesii
GCTGGCTGCAGACTTTGTTGAGCAGGTGGCCAGGCCAGATGTGGGGAAGGGCGTCAATGATTTCTTCTTGAATATTGCTCAAAAACAAATCGACAATAAGCTACCTTTGGTTGCGCCAATTACAAATGAAGTTAGAGCTTTGTGGGTACAAAGTGGCATGGATAAACCTTTCGAGGCCTGGGCAAATGAGCAATGGAGTGTTGTTGTCAAACAGCTGGAGTCATCGAAATGAAGCTGCTTGATCAGCGCGGGAATATGAAGGCCCGCGTGGCTTTGTTGATTGGCCTGCTTGGTGGCCTTTTGGTGCTTCTACCCTTGTATTTTTCGTGGCATGCGTTTATTGTTATTCCCAGTTTCGTTCTGGGGATGATTTTTATGGGGTTTTCTGCTTATGCAACGCAATCAGCGACGCTAGACCTGCGAGCGTTCACCAACGACCCCCTAGGCTGGCGCAAAGCCAAGGGCAGCTATAAGCCAACCGATGCCCCCGATGGGGAGCAAAAACAAGACCATCTGCCATGAACCCCCAAACCCCGCATCGAATTTTTAATCGCCCCAGGGTTGCTCCAACGCAGCCAACTGGGTGAACAACGAACTCAAGACCTTGAATCAGTTCAGCAAGCAGATCTGGGCGGCCCACGCCAGCGGCGCGGTGCAGCAGAGCCTCGGGCC
>NZ_BAWN01000077.1 GCF_000696225.1 Serpentinimonas barnesii
TCCAAGGTCGAGACCCCAACGCCCAGCTCTTGCGCGACCACGTGCAGCGCTGCGCTCTCGGGAGCCAGCAAACGGGCCAGCGCCTTGTCTTTGAATGATTGTCCGTATCGAGCCACTTTCGTCCTTCTTCGCCGCCCCAGGGGTTGTTCTATCGAGGCGACAACTATTCTGACGTATGGGGGTGCTCCGGCAGCGCTGCCCGGTTGCTTGCCTGCTGCTTGACCTTCGTGGAACGGAACTGGCACACAGCGCTTGCTTGCCTCGCGCTTGCTTTCCTGCAAGGCCTCAGCCATAATCTCCGGCAACGCCGCAGCGTTCCAAGGCCCAGCTACCCTTCTCACCATCGCCTAACCTGCGGTTCAACTCGGAC
>NZ_BAWN01000076.1 GCF_000696225.1 Serpentinimonas barnesii
TGCTGTGGCTCAAGCGGTGGCTGCACTGCACTTGGGCTACCGCCTTTGCTGGCGTCGGTTGCGCAGGTACAGCCCTACGCTGGCGAGCATGCCCGGCAGGCAAATGGCGGTGGACCACATGCGCCGCCACTGCACCTTGCGCTCGGAATCGATGTCGTGCGGGCCCCAACCCATGAGGTTGTCTACCCAGGGGCCGATGATGTGCGCGTACCAAGCGAAGGCCCAGGCCGAGCCGAGCAACACAAGCATAAAAACCAACGCTCCAAACGTCTCTACGCTGGACATGCGGTCCATGAATCGACCGTATCCTTCATTGATTCGACTCATCTGTTCGCCAATCTTCCGAATCATGGCTGGCTCCCAAGCGGCTGCCTGCCGTTGTCCAAGGGGATGAAGCTGGGCAGGTTGCTGACCGTGTGGCTGACCGTGCTGCCCACGTGCCTAGGCACATTGTGCAACCTGCTCTGCAGTGGAACCGTGGCAGACCCCGTAATGGGAATTCTGGGGGCGTTGGTGATGATCTGAGTGAGCTCACTCTCTACCCGTGCCCCAACACGCGGTCCCACCGCACCAAATACCGCTCCCAATCCCCCCGCCGCCCAAATGTTCGTATCCTCCCCATAGAAGAAGTTGTTGAACGTCGTGTTGGTCCCGGCCACACCTGCGCCAGCAGCCGGAACGCCGTAGAAGCGCAGCGCCGTCGGCAGGCTGGTAACGCTGGCGATAGCCCCCGCCCCTGTTATTCCCGCCACCAGGCTCTGCTCGGGCCGCACGTTGCCGTGTTGCCAGTACTGCCCTGCCGCATCAAAGCCCGTGCCCAGCCCAAAGCCCGCAGCCGACAGCCGGAAGGCTGCCACCACACCCCCTGCCAGCACCGCCTCCGGCCCGAGGCTCTGCTGCACCGCGCCGCTGGCGTGGGCCGCCCAGATCTGCTTGCTGAACTG
>NZ_BAWN01000075.1 GCF_000696225.1 Serpentinimonas barnesii
CATGGCAAAGGAAAAATTCCAGCGGACCAAGCCGCACGTCAACGTAGGCACCATCGGCCACGTCGACCACGGCAAAACCACGCTCACGGCGGCCATCACCACCGTGCTGGCAGCCAAATTCGGCGGTCAGGCCAAGGCCTATGACCAGATCGACGCCGCACCCGAAGAAAAAGCGCGTGGCATCACCATCAACACCGCCCACGTGGAGTACGAAACCGCCGGCCGCCACTACGCCCACGTGGACTGCCCCGGCCACGCCGACTACGTCAAAAACATGATCACCGGTGCCGCCCAAATGGACGGCGCCATCCTGGTCTGCTCCGCCGCCGACGGCCCCATGCCGCAAACGCGCGAACACATCCTGCTGGCGCGCCAAGTGGGCGTGCCCTACATCATCGTGTTCCTCAACAAGTGCGACATGGTCGATGACGCCGAGCTGCTCGAACTCGTCGAGATGGAAGTGCGCGAGCTGCTCAGCAAATACGACTTCCCCGGCGACGACACCCCGATCGTGCAAGGTTCGGCCAAACTCGCCTTGGAAGGCGACAAAGGCCCGCTGGGCGAGCAAGCCATCATGAAGCTGGCCGACGCCCTCGATAGCTACATCCCCCAGCCCGAGCGCGCCATCGACGGCGCCTTCCTTATGCCCGTGGAAGACGTGTTCTCCATCTCCGGCCGCGGCACCGTGGTCACCGGGCGCATCGAGCGCGGCATCATCAAGGTCGGTGAAGAGATCGAAATCGTCGGCATCTCCGTCACCCAAAAAACCACCTGCACCGGCGTGGAAATGTTCCGCAAGCTGCTGGACCAAGGCCAGGCGGGCGACAACGTCGGCATTTTGCTGCGCGGCACCAAGCGCGAAGACGTGCAGCGCGGCCAGGTGCTGTGCAAGCCCGGCAGCATCAAGCCGCACACCCACTTCACCGGCGAAGTTTACGTGCTGAGCAAAGACGAAGGCGGGCGCCACACCCCGTTCTTCAACAACTACCGGCCGCAGTTTTACTTCCGCACCACCGACGTGACCGGCTCGATCGAGCTGCCCGAAGGCAAAGAAATGGTGATGCCGGGCGACAACGTCTCCATCACCGTCAAGCTGATCGCCCCGATCGCCATGGAAGAAGGTCTGCGCTTCGC
>NZ_BAWN01000074.1 GCF_000696225.1 Serpentinimonas barnesii
ATGCCCGATCCGGTGGCCCCGGCCAGGTATTCGAGCTGCTTGGCCAGCATATTGCCGCTCTCCAAATCGGGCACCATCAGGACGTCGGCCTGGCCAGAAACCGGCGACACGATGTGCTTGATGGCTGCGGCCTGGGCCGAAATGGCGTTGTCAAAAGCCAGCGGGCCGTCGAGCACGCCGCCTTTGATCTGGCCCCGGTCGGCCATTTTGCACAGCGCCGCCGCATCCAGCGTGGAGGGGATGTTGGGGTTGACGGTCTCGACCGCCGACAAGATCGCCACCCGCGGCTGCTGCACGCCCAAGATGCGCGCAAAGTCGATCGCGTTTTGCACGATATCGACCTTCTCACCCAAGCTGGGGCGGATGTTGAGCGCGGCGTCGGTGATGAGCAGCGGCTTGCTGTAGAGCGGCACGTCAAAGCGAAACACGTGCGACATGCGCCGCCCGGTGCGCAGCTCTTTGCGCTGCAGCACGGCAGCAATCAGCTCGTCGGTGTGCAGGCTGCCTTTCATGA
>NZ_BAWN01000073.1 GCF_000696225.1 Serpentinimonas barnesii
CCAGCCGCTGGCCGCCATCGCCAGCTACGCCAGCGGCTCGCTCAACCTGCTGCCCGACGCACCCGATGGGGCCGCCCCCACGGCCAGCGAACTGGGCCCGCTGCGCAGCGCCTTGCAACGCATCGCCGAGCAGGCCGAGCGCGCCGGCAAAGTCATCAAAAGCGTGGCCGACCTGGTGCGCCAGCGCGACCGCGAACGCGCCGCGGTGGCGCCAACCGATTTGCTGCAAGCCATCTGGCCGCTGCTGCAACTGCAGGCGCGCCAGCAAAACATCGGGCTCGAACTCGATGTGGGCCCCGACTGCCCGCCGGTTTGGTGCCAGCGCACCATGATCGAGCAGGTGCTGCTCAACCTGGCGCGCAACGGCATGCAAGCCATGCCGGCGGGCGACCCACCCGGCCCATCGGGGCTGCGCCGCCTGCGCCTGAGCGCGCGCCGGGTCGTGCAAGGCCGCGGCGAGGGGGTCGAGTTTGCCGTGGCCGACCACGGCCAGGGCATCAGCCAAGAGCAGGCCGAGCAGTTGTTCACGCCCTTTTTCACCACCAAACCCGAGGGCATGGGGCTGGGGCTGAGCCTGTGCCGCACCGTGGTGGAGCAACACGGCGGCGCGCTGCAGTACAGCGCCCACGCGCCCCGTGGCACGGTGTTTCGCTTCACGCTGCCCGTGGCGCCTCCTGCCTGAATACCCCCAAGGCGGCGCAAAGCCCTATCATCGGGGCCCATGAATGCCACCGCTGCCCTGCAAGGCTGCGTCCACATCGTGGACGACGACGCCGGCGTGCGCGACGCGCTGGGCTGGCTGCTGCGCACGCGGCGCCTGCTCAGCAGCGCCTACCCCAGCGCCGAGGCGTTCTGGGACTGCGCCCACGCCTGGCCCGAGCCCACCGAGGCGAGCTGCCTGCTGCTGGATTTGCGCATGCCGGGCTGGAGCGGACTGGAGTTGTATGAGCGCCTGCCGGCCCTCGTAGGCTGTGCTGCCATGCCGGTTATTTTTCTGAGTGGCCACGCGGATGTGGCCACCGCCGTCGAAGCGGTCAAGCGCGGCGCCTTTGATTTTTGCGAGAAACCCTTTTCCGACAACGCCCTGGTGGACCGCGTGGAGCAGGCGCTGCAGCATTCGGCGCAGTTGCTGGCGCAGCGCCGCGAGCTAAAAAAACGCCAGCGCCGCATCGACGCCCTGACCGAACGCGAGCAGGCGGTGATGCGCCTGATCGCCGACGGCTTGCCCAACAAGCTGGTGGCCGAGCAACTGCAAATCAGCGTGCGCACGGTCGAGGTGCACCGCGCCCACGTGTTCGACAAACTCGGCGTGCGCTCTGCCGTGGATCTGGTGCACTTGCTGCGCGATTTTTGATGCTCCCTCCGCCCCCCATCGACCCCACCCCATCGACCCACCGCCTGAACGTGTCGCACCCGCTTTCCCAGCCCCTCCTGCCACCTCTTGCACGGCCGCTTGCACGGCCGCTGGCGTCGTGCCTCTGGCCAGCCCTTGGCCGCCCGCCCGCTTGGGCTGGCCTGCTGCTGGCCGGCCTGCTGCTGGCAGGCTGCGCCACCCAGCCGCCCGCCCGCATGGACACCCCCGCCGCCACCGGCGCGCCACAGCCGGCAGCGGTCGGCCTTGGCGCCCCCGATGCACCGGCAACTGCCCCGCCCGCCCCGCCCGCCCCGCC
>NZ_BAWN01000072.1 GCF_000696225.1 Serpentinimonas barnesii
AATGAAAATCATCACCGCCAACCTAAACGGCATCCGCTCTGCGGCCAGCAAGGGCTTTTTCGAATGGCTGCATGCACAGCAGGCCGATGCGCTCGGGGTGCAAGAGATCAAGGCGCAAGCCGACGTGGTGGAGGGCACTTTCAGCCAGGTCGCGGGCCTGACCGGGCATTTCCACTGCGCCGAGAAAAAGGGCTACTCGGGCGTGGGGCTGTACACGCGGCTTGAGCCCAGCGACGTGCTAGTCGGGCTCGGGGTGCCCGAATTTGACGCCGAAGGGCGCTGGATAGAAAAGCGCTTCGACCAGCCCGGCCGCAAGCTCAGCCTGATCAGCTGCTACTTCCCCAG
>NZ_BAWN01000071.1 GCF_000696225.1 Serpentinimonas barnesii
TGTCGCATCCCGGATGATCATATAGACTCAAGGCGCTCTCCTTTGTTCATGGCCAGAGCGGTCATGGCGGGGTTGATTGAGCAACTCGAGTCATCCAGGAGTCCTTCGACATGAACATTTCGCTGCACAAATGCGCCCGCACCACACCGGCCATCCGGGCCGAGATTGCCGCCAGCAGCGAGCCCGCCAGCGTGCTGGCCGAGCGCTACAACTTGAGCCTGTGCACCGTCTACAAGTGGAAGCGGCGCGACGTCTTTACCGACAAGTCCCACACGGCGCACCGCTTGCAGACCACCCTGACAGCGCAGCAAGAGATCATCGCCGTGCATCTGCGCAAAACTCTGTTGCTGCCGCTGGATGACCTGCTCTCGGTGGTGCGCGAGTTCCTCTGCCGCAAGGCCTCGCGCTCTGGGCTGGATCGCTGCCTGCGCCGCCATGGTGTGGGCAACCTCAACGCCCTCAAGCCCGCTACCGCTCCTACGCCCCACAAGGCCTTCAAAGCCTATGAGCCGGGCTACCTGCACATGGACCTCAAGTACCTGCCCCAGATGGCTGACCAGACCCGGCGCAGCTACCTGTTTGTGGCCATAGACCGGGCCACGCGCTGGGTCTTTGTGCAGATCAAAACCAACAAGAGCGCGCGCAGCGCTTCGAGCTTTCTGCGGGCGCTGCACAAGGCTTGCCCGATCAAGATCCAGAAGTTGTTGACCGACAACGGAAAAGAGTTCACTGACCGTCTGTTTGGCGGCGCCCAGCGCAAGCCCAGTGGCACGCATGAGTTTGATCAACTGTGTCAAGCCTTGGATATCGAGCACCGTCTGACCAAGCCCAGGACGCCCCAGACCAACGGCATGGTCGAGCGCTTCAATGGGCGCATCGCCGACGTGCTCAAGACCAACCGCTTTCGCAGCGGGGAGGACATGGAGCAGACGCTGCTGCGCTATGTGCGCCTGTATAACCATCAACTGCCCCAGTCAGCACTCAAGAGCCAAACGCCCTTGCAGGCCATGAAAGCATGGTACGCTTCGCATCCTCATCTCTTTCATCGGGCGCCTTATGATCGTCCGGGATGTGACA
>NZ_BAWN01000070.1 GCF_000696225.1 Serpentinimonas barnesii
CGCCGGTTAACCTCAACGTTAGGCCTCGCTCTGGCTTCTGCACTCCAAGCCCTCGCGCTCCGGCGACGCTGCACGGTTGCTGGCCTGCTGCTCCTAGGTCTGTCCACCGCCATGCTTCCTTGTTCTGCGGCTTGATTGCAAACTTTGGTTGTGGCATACAATCTTCACTCAGGTATTTTTGGTCTGTCAGACTGCCTGCGCAGCTGCGTGAGAAAGTACTTGTAGCTTCATACGGCGTCTGGGTCGTTTTGAAGAGACAGCTACTTAATTTTTTTGCACTTTTAAAAATCATCAGGAAGGTACGATCATGAATCGTGTAGGTCTGCTTGTTTTGACTGCATTGCTTGTCTCGGCTTGCGCGGCTCCGCCTCGACACGAATGGGTGAGAGAGGGAACGACTCCACATGACAGGGAAAGCGCATTATCGCAATGCCAATACCAAATGCAACTTAACAGAATTCCAGCCATTCAACAGCCAGATCTGCTACGGCTTTGTATGCAAGGTAAGGGCTTCAGGCTACGCCAGATCTAGGTGTCGCATCCCGGA
>NZ_BAWN01000069.1 GCF_000696225.1 Serpentinimonas barnesii
CCGGCGGGCCGAAGGCACGTCCGAGTTGAACCGCAGGTTAGGCGCTGTGGAGAAGGGTGCTGGGGCCTTGGAACACTGCGGCGTTGCCGGAGATTATGGCTGGGGCTGTGGAGCAAGCGCTGTGTGCCTGTTCCGCTCCATGAAGGCCGAGCAGTAGGCCAGCAACTGGGCAGCGCTGCCGGAGCACGCAGGGGTGGAACCGCAGAAGCCAGAGCGAGACCTAACGTGCTAGCTCAGGGGGCGCGAAGCCGGTTTGCCGGCGGAGCGTCCCTCTGGATCGGAAGGTTGGGCATCACTTGTTGGCAGGCTTCCAATATGACTTTTCTTCTTCTGTCAGGCTGGCAAGGATACGGCTGGCAATGCTTACAAGTTCAGCAGGGGAGTTTCCGAAAGCTCGGTAATTGGACAGCACGTATCCCTTAACCGTATTAGGCCAGCGACCATCGCGATCAGCTTCCGCGATCGTTAACTTTGCTGTTTGATAATTTCCGTATCTGGAACCCATGGCCTGTTCTAGTTCCTTTTCAAAGACACCGAACGACCATTCGTCAGTTCTTGCCTCGAACTGATCCAATACTTGAATTTTGGTTTGGGAAAGTTTGCTCATAAGAACTCCTGTGGTTTCAGTACTCGTGATGGTGATGCCCAATGTTGAGTTTAACCGGCGGGCTGAAGGCACGTCCGAGTTGAACCGCAGGTTAGGCAATGGTGTGAAGGGTAACTGGGCCTTGGAACGCTGCGGCGTTGCCGGATATTATGGCTGGGGCTGTGGAGGAAGGCAAGCGCTGTGTGCCCGAACGTTCCACGAAGGCCGAGCAGCAGGCCAGCAACCAAGCAGCGCCGCCGGAGCGCGAGGGAGTGGAGCCGCAGAAGCCAGAGCGAGGCCTAACGTTGAGGTTAACCGGCGGGCCGAAGGCAC
>NZ_BAWN01000068.1 GCF_000696225.1 Serpentinimonas barnesii
CCTTCTTCGCCGCCCCAGGGTTTTTGGTTCTATCGAGGCGACAACTATTCTGACGTATGGGGCCACGTAGGCCACCGCCTTGATCAAAGTGCCGCTATCAATTGCAGCCGAAACCGCCTGACCAGCAGGCGATCCGTCTAAGCGCTGTGCAATCACCCTCAACGAATCGTCCGACAACTGCATGACGGGTCGTCTATGCTGCGCCGTCCCTGCGGCCCGCGGATTCAGGTTGGTGGCTCCGCTCTTGGCCAGTTGCTTGCTGTCGATCACCAGGGTCTTGGTGATGCCATCGGCGGGGTCGACGAATTGCACCACATGATCGAGCCCTTTGTTGCCCGCGTACGTGGTACCGCCGAGCACGTTCATGTTCGGGTCGCTCCTGAGCACATCGTTGACCAAGCGCTCGGTCTTGCTGCCGTCTCTATCGGCATTGAGCATCACGTCTTTGATCATAAGCCGTTGCGCCAGGGTATCGGTCTGCACCGTGGCTGCTTGGCCCAGCCTGGTTTTGCTCAGGTTGCCGCTCAGACTGGGTCTGACACTAGGCAGGCCCGCTGTCGCATCCATGCCCAGTGCTTGTCTGAACAGCTGGTTGGCCGCACCAATCTGGTCAGCCTGGTACAGCGCCGAGCCTTTTTGCAGCACCTGCTTGAGCCCGTCACCCACCGGCCCAACCGCGCCCACCATGGCCAGCAGGTAGTCAAACGGCGTTTGCGCTTCTACGAAGCCCTTGATATCGCCAAAGCCCGGCACAAAGTCCAGCAAGGTGCCGCCCAGCGCATTGAGCGCCGCCTGGTTCTTGGCTTGGCAACTCGGGGTGCTGGCGCAGATCTGGCGAATGTCAGCCCTGAGTGCGTTGAGCGCCGTTAGACGGGCGCTCGCGTTGAGGTCGCTGCCGCCCAGGTATTGTTCGGGCAATGAGCCGCCCAGCACCAGTTGCATCTGGGTTTGACTGCCTGCCAGGGCGGTCTGGATGTGGGTTCGGCACGCCGCGCTGCTTAGGTCTTTGCACGCTTGGCGCATGGCGGCGTTCTGCCCCCTGCTGAGATCAAAGAACGCTTTTCTGACTTGGTCGCACTCGGCCTCGGTCTTGCACGCCTCCAGGCGTTTGGCGAATTCCGCCCACTGGGCATGACTGAGGTAGTTGTGCAACGCCGCATTGGCCCCGGTGGTGGCTGCGGTGTTGACGCTGGCGGCGCTGCCATCGCCCGTGGTCAGCGCCCCGGCCAGCCCCCCCATGAGGCTGGCAAAGGCCACGGTGTCGGCGGCCTTGCTTGGGTCGCCGCTGGGGTTGATCCACTGCGCGGCCAGCTCGCCGGCCACCGCACCGGCCGCGCCTGCGGTGCAAGCGGTGTTGCCACCTTGGCCAGCGGCCCCGGCCACACAGCCAGCCAGCGCGTGCGCCAAGGCCTTGAGGGCGGGGTTATTGGCCGTCAGGTCGCCGATCAGGTGGGCTGTTTGTCCGGCTGCGGTGCTCACCCAAGCCCCCGCCAGCGCGCTCTTGAGGCTGTCTTGCAGCTTGGCACCGGTCAAGGCGCTGTTGATGGTGGCGCTGGCCACGTTGTGGATCACCGCCTTGCCCAAGTTGGCGCCAAAGCCGGCAGTCTGCGGGCTGATGCTCGAGAGCATCTGGCCGTTGACGCTCAGGGTGCTCGACAGGTCGCTCAAGGCACCCGCAGTGAGCATGCTGGTCAGCAGGCCCCGCAGGCTGTCCTTGCTGCCCAGCTCCCTGAGCGTCTGGCCGATGTCGCCGCCGTTGTTGATGAGGCTCAGGCAGGCGCGGTCGGCCAAGGCGCGCAGCCTGGGGCGACGTGTGCGGTGGCGCTGAGCCAGCAACAT
>NZ_BAWN01000067.1 GCF_000696225.1 Serpentinimonas barnesii
CCGGCTACACCCCGAACGAGGCGATCGTGGATTGGGTGTACCTGGAGCAGGCGGCCGAGGCAAGGCTGCGGGGGTAGGGGGGGATGACTGTGGTGCGAACAGCGCACTTGCTGCATTTGTTGCACTTGTTGTGTTATCCTGCAAAGCTTGTGGCGAGGCTGCCCCAGCCCGCCAAGACAGGAGATAGGCATGCGTACCATTGATCATGTTCGGGAGGTTTCGCACCCTCCACTTAACGCCAAGGACAAGGAGATGGTGCGGGTTGCCCAGCGGTGCATCATGGCTTCCTTGGATCATTCCCGTGCGGCAGCGATCACGCTGACGACCGATGCGGGGGACCATCCGACGGTTGAGGTTCCGCCGGCTGCGCTCAAGTTGATTGGACAACTGCTGGGGGCCATGAGCGAAGGGCGCCCGATCGTGTTGATGCCGACCGAACAAGAATTGACGACGGTTGAGGCGGCCAATTTTTTAAACGTCTCCCGCCCGTTTGTGATCAAGGAGATGGAAGCAGGCCGACTGCCCCATCGAAAGGTGGGCACGCACCGCCGCATCGCCTTGGAGGATTTGCTGGCTTACGCGCAGAAAATGCGCGCCCAACAAGCCGCTGCCCTTGACCGGATGGCCGACAACGCGCGCGAGTTGGGATTGGATTACTGATGGCGGGACACGCCCGTTACACGGCGCTGCTCGATGCCTGCGTCTTGTATCCGTTGGCGATGACCGATGCCTTGTTGAGCTTGGCTACGGCGGGATTTTTCGCAGCCAAGTGGACAACGAGGATCGAAGACGAGTGGATGCGCGCTCTCGAAAGGCAGCGGCCCGACTTGGTAGGGAAACTCGGTGTAAGACGTGACAGCATGCGGGATGCAATCCCCGACTGGGAAGTGCCAGAGGCAGCCTGGACTGCTCTGGTCAAGGGGATTGAGCTACCAGATCCGGATGATGTACACGTGCTGGCCGCTGCGATTGCAGGACACGCCGACTGCATCGTGAGCGCCAACTTGAAAGACTTTCCGAGCGCTGTTTTGCTGGAATATGGGATCGAGGCCGTTGATCCAGACACGTTCATGATCAACCAATGGGATCTGGATCCTGTGGGTGTAATTGCAGCCTTCAAGCGCATGCGGGAGCGCCGCAAAAAGCCTCAATCCAGCCCAGATGAATTTGCTGATGCCCTTGAGCTGGCCGGTTTGCCCATGACCGCCGGAAGGCTTAGGGCGGCGTCTGAGTTGATCTGACTGTTTGGCCCCTAGGCGAAAACGGTGTCAGACCACGGTTTTCGCTGAAGCCACTGCAAACCCCCGCTCATCCTGGGTTTTGCGGTCGCGGGGATCAGCAGCACCGTTCGGGCTGAGCCTGTCGAAGCCACGCCAAGCCCTTCGACTGGCTCAGGGCGAACGGCGGACTGGCCAATCTGAGTAAAAACCGTGGTCTGACCCAATTTCCTAGGGGTGAGCGATTTTGTGCTGGTGAGCACCGACAAAGCCGTGCGACCCACCAACCTCATGGGTGCCAGCAAACGCTTGGCCGAAATGGCCCTGCAGGCGCTGGCGGCGGCATCATCGGGCACGGGCACGGGCATGGCTGGCATGGCTGGCTCAGCGGCCTGCGCCCCGGCGAAAAGCTGTACGAAGAGCTGCTGCTGGGCCACAACCCCAGCCCCAC
>NZ_BAWN01000066.1 GCF_000696225.1 Serpentinimonas barnesii
ATTACTCCGCTAACCTGCGGTTCAACTCGGACGTGCCTTCGGCCCGCCGGTTAACCTCAACGTTAGACCTCACAAGGACACTCTGTGGCCCTCCTCACGTTTGAAGAAGCATTGACGGAGTCTAAGCGCCTCTCAAGGCGACACGTCCTCCTTGGGAATGGCT
Organism: Serpentinimonas barnesii; assembly: GCF_000696225.1. GTDB lineage: Bacteria > Pseudomonadota > Gammaproteobacteria > Burkholderiales > Burkholderiaceae_C > Serpentinimonas > Serpentinimonas barnesii. The sequence goes on from NZ_BAWN01000066.1 coordinate 164, forward strand.
TCAGCATTGCATGCCGGCCAGACATCTTCCTGTACGGCAAACTGTATGAACAAGCGGACTTCTCGAAGCTCTCCCCGACAGCGAAGAAGGCGTTTGAGGCACTTGGCACTCAGGACTTTGAGCGAGTAATCAAGGCGCTCAGAGACACGAAAGCGATCCTCGAAGCCTACGGCGGAGTACCACAGTCGTTCCTCGACACGCTTCAGTCGGACGCCGACGGACTTCGGGAGCTACTCGTCGAAACCATCGCGCATAGCCACCCTGCTTGGCCGGGCGCTATCTCGGACGCAGAGTACGCACACTGCCGCGCGTTCGTCGCAAACTTCAACACAGTCTATACCTTCAACTACGACCTGCTTCTCTACTGGGCGCAGATGCACACTTATGAAGGCCTCCCGCCAACCTCTGATGATGGATTTCGCAAGTCCGACATCGACTACGACGCAGCCTATGTAATCTGGGAGCCTAGCCAGAGCCACGAACAGAACACTTGGTTCCTGCACGGTGCACTTCACGTCTTCGATGCCGGCACTGAGATACAAAAGTACACGTGGGTGAACACCGGCGTGCGCCTTATCGATCAGATTCGAAATGCCTTGAAGAAGGGGTACTTTCCGCTATTCGTGTCCGAAGGTACGAGCGCCGAGAAGCTGGAACGGATTAGACACAGTGACTATCTCGCAAAGGCCTACCGGAGCTTCAGCGAAATCACCGGTGCCCTCTTCATTTACGGCCACTCACTTGCCGAGAATGATGAGCATTACTTGAAGCGAATTGAAAAGGGGAAAGTGAGCCAACTGTACATTGGCCTGCACGGGGACCCAGATTCGGCCGCAAACAAGCGCATTATCCGCCGGGCGGACCAGATGGCAAACAATAGGCGGCGCGGCGCTGCACTCAGCATCTCCTACTTCGACTCAAGCACTGCACGAGTGTGGGGCAAGTGAGGTCTCTCAAGAAACACCCTTAAGAGGCGCGCAGATAAAAACTTCCGGCTATGAAGAAAGGTTGTTTCTTCGGGACGATTTGCGGCGCGGGCGGGCCGATTACTCCGCTAACC
>NZ_BAWN01000065.1 GCF_000696225.1 Serpentinimonas barnesii
CGGCCCGCCGGTTAACCTCAACGTTAGGCCTCGCTCTGGCTTCTGCGGCTCCACTTCCTCGGGCTCCGGCGACGCTACCGGGTTGCTGGCCTGCTGCTCCTCGGTCTGCCCGCCGTCACCCAGCACACCGCACTTGCTTTCCTCCAAGGCTCCAGCCATAATCTCCGGCAACGCCGCAGCGTTCCAAGGCCCCAGCACCCTTCACGCCATCGCCTAACCTGCGGTTCAACTCGGACGTGCCTTCGGCCCGCCGGTTAACCTCAACGTTAGGCCTCTTGACGACTGTCCGCCAAAGGCGTATAGTCTGCAGCATGTTGACGGTCGTTGAAACCAATCTATTCCAGCGCCAGTGGCCGCTCTACTGGACGGAAGAAGAAAGAGGCGGCTTCGCCGCCTACATCGCAGAACATCCAACAGCCGGAGACGTTGTACCCGAGTCCGGTGGCATTCGCAAAGTGCGTTGGTCACGTGCAGGTTCGGGCAAGTCTGGTGGACTGCGTGTGATCTATTTCACCCGCACACCGGAAGGCGAAGTTGTTCTGCTAACGCTATACGCGAAGGCGAAAACGGACAACCTCACTGGCGCTAAATTGAAGGAGATTCGTCGTGCCCTCGAAAACTAAACCTCTCACTGACAAAGAACTCGCCGCCTATGAGGCCGAGCGTGACTTGGCAGCAGAACTTCTGCAAGCGGTACAAGAAATGAAGGCATGCCAACTGCATGTCGTTTCGTCTCCTGTCATTGAAGCTCGCAAGAAAACTGGGTTGTCGCAGTCGCAGTTCGCTACGCTGATGGGTGTGTCCGTCCGCACCTTACAGGGATGGGAGCAAGGTCGCAAACAGCCTAGTGGCGCGGCCCGCACGCTGCTGGCAATTGCCAGCACGAATCCCAAAGCTGTGCTGGCGGTGGCCTCCAACAGCGCCTAACCTGCGGTTCAACTCGGACGTGCCTTCGGCCCGCCGGTTAACCTCAACGTTAGGCCTCGCTTTGGCTTCTGCGGCTCCTACTCCGCGCGCTCCGGCGACGCATCCCGGTTGCTGGCCTGCTGCTCGGCCTTCGTGGAACGTTCGGGCACACAGCGCTTGCTTTCCTCTGCGCTTGCTTTCCTGCAAGGCCTCGGCCATAATCTCCGGCAAAGCCGCAGCGTTCCAAGGCTCCAGCACCCTTCACTCCGTCGCCTAACCTGCGGTTCAACTCGGACGTGCCTTCGGCCCGCCGGTTAACCTCAACGTTAGG
>NZ_BAWN01000064.1 GCF_000696225.1 Serpentinimonas barnesii
ACTCGGACGTGCCTTCGGCCCGCCGGTTAACCTCAACGTTAGGCCTCGCTCTGGCTTCTGCCACTCCAATCCCTCGGCCTCCGGCAATGCTGCCCGGTTGCTGGCCTGCTGCTCCCCGGTCTAGCCACCTCGTCACCCAGCACACCGCGCTTACTTTCCTGAACATCCCCAGCCATAATCTCCGACAACGCCGCAGCGTTCCAAGGCCCAGTTACCCTTCTCGCCATCGCCTAACCTGCGGTTCAACTCGGACGTGCCTTCGGCACGCCGGTTAACCTCAACGTTAGGCCTCTAGGTACGCGCCATGGAACTACTCGTAACTCTTTTAACCGGAATTGCATGGCCCGTAGCGGTCGTCTGGATCGCATATCTATTTAAGGGCGAATTGCGCTCGCTAATCCATCGCATGTCTCAATTGAAGTACAAGGATGTCGAAGCGAAATTCGAGATAGGGCTGGCGGAGGCTGAGGCAAAGGTCTCGTATATTGAACAGTCCTCCCCTTCTTTTCCATCGCGACCGGAGATTACGTCGAAACTTGAGTCATTGCGCCGTATCGCTGATGTGTCGCCTCGTGCAGCGATCATGGAGGCGTGGGTTCTTGTCGAAGACGCTGCGGGGAAGTCTGGCTTTGTTCAAGGAGCCGCAATTCCTCGGGTAAATCCCCACCTCTGCGTGGAAGAGCTGGTTCGCCGTGAAAAATTGCCGAAGGGTAGCGATTCTCTGCTCGACCAAATGCGAAAGCTGAGAAATCAGGCCGCGCACCTCCCTGACTTCAGTCTCAATCAGGATGAAGCCGACCGCTATCTTCAATTGGCTGCTAGAATGTCGGAGCTAATTCTCAATGTCGAGGGCTAACCCTGCGTTGCAGGCAACCTTGCGCATAAAGCCGCGCAAGGCGCCTGCACTTGAACGCTAGGCCCCAGATTCATGCGCCTCTTCGCTACCATGTCATACGTTCTCGCCACCACAGAAACCGTTATCCGCTGGTATCGCTTCGATCCCCGATCGAACGACCGTCCAATCTCACACGAACTCCTTGCAACTCTTGACCTGAATCTAATCCCGCAACTTCCCGACAAGGAAGCCGCAAAACGCGCCGCAGAGGCACTCGGACTCAGTACGTGGCGTTACATCAAGCTCTGAACACCACCGCCAGCCTCAACGTGAGGCATCGCTCTGGCTTTTAGCGCTCCACTCTCTCGGGTTCCGCCTGTGCTGCTTAGCCTTCGCGGAACGGAACAGGCACACCGCACTTGCTTTCCTGCAAGGCCCCGGCCATAATCTCCGGCAACGCCGCAGCGTTCCAAGGCCCAGCACCCTTCACGCCATCGCCTAACCTGCGGTTCAACTCGGACGTGCCTTCGGCCCGCCGGTTAACCTCAACGTTAGG
>NZ_BAWN01000063.1 GCF_000696225.1 Serpentinimonas barnesii
CGCCGCAGCGTTCCAAGGCCCAGTTTCCCTTCTCGCCATCGCCTAACCTGCGGTTCAACTCGGACGTGCCTTCGGCCCGCCGGTTAACCTCAACGTTAGGCCTCGCTCTGGCTTCTGCGGCTCCACTTCCTCGCGCTCCGGCAGTGCCCGTTTGCTGCCCTGCTGCTCCTCGGTCTGCCCGCCGCCCTGCAATGCCCCTGCGCTTGCTTTCCTGCAAGGCCCCGGCCATAATCTCCGGCAACGCCACAGCGTTCCAAGGCCCAGTTACCCTTCTCACCATCGCCTAACCTGCGGTTCAACTCGGACGTGCCTTCGGCCCGCCGGTTA
>NZ_BAWN01000062.1 GCF_000696225.1 Serpentinimonas barnesii
GCGTGGGCGCTATCTTGTCAGACCCGTAGGCTGCTGGCAAGGTGGGTTGGCGGGACGGTTACGATCATGCGAGCCAGAAAATCCATGTCCAACTCAATGTGCGCCCCGCCGGGCTGCAGGGCAACACGCTGCACCAACTGGGCGAGGAGCGCCGCCGCCGTGTGTTCGGTGAACAAGTCCCACGCGCGGTCCAAACTTTGCAGTGCTTGGCGTATCTGGGTCTCGTCCATCGTGGGGTCTGATCGGGTGCGGTCCAGCAGATCCGGTAGCCACGTTTGTGGGTTTCTGAACAGGCTGCGCAGGTGCTCGATGAGGGCCTCATGGAGCGCATCGGTCGCGATGTTGAACGGCGGCTGCTGGCTCGCTTTCTCCTGCTCGGTGGCGGGCGCAACGTAGTACATGTAGTGTTTCTTGCCGCGAGGGGACGACTTGAACGCCGTGTATGCGCGACCGTCGTGCCAAAAGAGCTTGCCAAGGAAAGGAAACTCGTGCAGTTGGCGGCCTGCGTTCGGGGCTCCCTTGCGTCTGGCCCGCTGCGCAAGCTTGTCTTGCACTGCGCGCCACAGATCCAAGTCGACGATCGGCGGATAGATCCCACTGTGCCATTCACCGTTAAATAGCGCCTCACCGATGTACATCCGGTTGTTGAGGAGGCGGTAGAGCGTGGTTCGATCCATGGGCTGGCCCCCACGGGTTTTGCCATCGCGGGTGACCCACTTCTTGGTCTTGGCACCCGCGCGCCCGAGCCAGTCCATCATCTCGGCCATGGTCTCGATGGCAAGGTAGCGCTGAAAAATTTCCTGCACAAAGCTGGCCTCAGAGCTGTCCAGCACCAGCCGCTGCTCAAAATCTACGCCGTAGCCCAATGGCGTACCGCTGCCCTGCCAGCGACCTTGGCGGCGCGTGGCCGCGAGCTTGTCGCGGGTGCGCGCCCCGATCGTCTCGCGCTCGTACTCGGCAAAAGTGGTCAGCAGGTGCAATGACAAGCGGCCGCTGGGGGTGTGGGTGTTGATCTGTTGCGTCACACTGACCACGGCCGCCCCCTTCAGTCTAAACAGGGGCAACAACGTGGCCAGATCAAAAAGGCTGCGGGTGAGTCTGTCCAGCCGATGCACCACAATCACCTCGACCGCACCTTGGTCAACGAGATCCAGCAGGGAGCGCAGTCCCGGACGCTGAAGGTTGGCGCCACTGAGACCGTCATCGGTGAACGGCGGGTAGGCCAATCCCCAGCCTTGGCTGCGTTGGCTGGCGATGTGCTGCTCGCAAGCCTCAATCTGAGCGCTCAGCGACGTGAACGAGTTGGGCTGGCTGTCGGCCACCGACACGCGCGCGTAGATTGCGCAGCGCAAGTCGGGCGACGGACGGTGTTCAGCGGGGGACTGTGTATCGGTGCGGCTCACAGGCCGCATGATCTCAGATCGGAGGGGGTGGGCCTTGCCCTTGACCGAATCTCAAAAGAGATACATAATTGCGCAGAACCAGGATCTGACCATGGCCCATTCCACGATGCTGCACGTCCGGGTGGACGACGAAATCAAGACGCAAGCCAGCGAGGCACTGGCCGCCATGGGGCTGTCGGTGTCAGACGCGGTGCGCATCCTGCTCAAGCGCGTGGTGCACGACCAAGCCTTCCCTTTGGAACTGAAAGTGCCCAACGCCCAGACCCGTGCAGCGATGGAAGACGCCCGTGCCATGGCCAAGGCGCGCACCGCCCGTTTTGACTCTGCCGACGCACTGATCGATGACCTCGAAAACGCCCATTTCGGCGCAAGCCAAAAAGCCCGCCAGCAGTAAGCGGGCACCACCGCCTAGGGCCTGCGACTACACCAAGACCTTCCTCAAAGACTGGGAGCGCCTCTCGCGTTCGGGCCGCTACGACTTGAAGCGCCTCAAAGAAGCGATGCTGCTGCTCATCGGCAACGATGCCCCGCTGGGGCCCGAATGGCTGGACCACACGCTCAAGGGCGATTGGGCCGACCACCGCGAGTGTCACATCGGCGGCGATTTCCTGCTCATCTACCGCTTGGATGGCAACGCCATCATCTTTGTACGGGCGGGCACGCACTCCGAACTGTTCGAGGAATGAGGTATGGGCGGTGTGTGCCCCCCATTCTGGCTGCAGCAGCAAGGGCGGATCAATCTGGCTGGTGCGTTCGCCCTGTGCGTCGTTTTGGCCGTCTGGGCGCAGCCGAAACGGTGGGCTCTAGAGGCTAAAAACCCCCACGTGTTTGGAGGCTTGCGGACGCCGATTCATATTTCAATCTGCCACCACTCACCCCCAATCCCAGCCCTTCTCCGGCTGGGATTTTTTTGGAATTTTCCCAATGGCGTCAAGTAGTTACGCGCATTGGCTGAAGACTTCCCGGCGCCCAAAATCCCCCAAAACCCCCTCAAAAACCGCCCAAAAAACGGAGAATTCTCTGTTTTTCTGTGCCAGCCTCGCGAGTACTCGCGAGGCCTGATCGTTAAAAATCAAGGGCTTGCAAGGGTCGAGTTGTGGCTAATGGGTGCTATCCAGTCGAGATCTGAAACATGAGCAGCGACGGCAAGGTTCTGTTTTCAATGGAAAATTTACGCCATCTGCCTGACCGTTGTCGGTCGGGTTCAGAAAATCCCGAACCCACTTGCCCATCCTCGGCCGGGTCACGCGGCAAGATTCGTACTGCATCGATTTGTGCGATCATGGCCTTGACTCCATATGTCATCTGATCCATAATCAGGAAATGACTTGGAGCGTCCTTTTTCACGAAGCCTTCGACTTTGACCCAGCAGAGCCAAGAGTCCGATCATGGCAAGAAATCTCGATGACGTGATCGCCGCGCTGCCCAAAGCGCGCCAGCAACGGGTGCAAGCGCGAGCGATGGAACTGGCCACGCTCAAAGATCTGCGCTTGGCGGCCGAGCAAACCCAGCAGCAACTGGCCGCCACGCTGGGCGTGGGGCAAGACACCATCTCGCGCTTGGAAAAACGCAGCGACATGCTGCTGTCAACCCTGCGCCAGTACGTGCAAGGCATGGGGGGCAAGCTCGAGCTCGTGGCCCAGTTCCCGAACCGCCCGCCCGTGGTGATCGAGCACCTTGGGGTGCAAGCAAGGGCAGATAAAAAGCCTCGCCCAAGCGCTTGAACGCAAGCTCGGGGATCTGCGCAGGTTTTGGCGGCATCAATATGCGGGGCTTGGGCACGTGTGCGGCGCGCTCGATGAGATCGTGCAAAAGGGACATGGCCACGGCCTTGTTGATCTCTAGGCTGGGGAGCCCTGCGCACGGATGGCTCTGTACTCAACTTCGAATTCGGGGATGTGGAGGGCTGCCCTGTCACCCTAGCGGGGTGGAGTCCTTTGGGGGCCGTTGCCTGGGTGCCACATCACGGGGCGATCTGAGGTCATGTTCCAGTTGAACCGCCTGTTCGGCGCCGTGGGACAGGGTGCCGCAGCCTTGGAACGCTGCGGCGTTGCCGGAGTAGTCCATGGCAGAGGCTGTGGAGGAAGGCATACGCGGTATGCCCGAGCCGCACCCAAATGGCAAAGCAGCAGGTCAATACCCGTTTGGTGTTGACGGTTCAGGTTGGCTTGATCGCCAAGTTAGGCAGCATTGGATGGAGATTTCCCGTGCCAAAGTTGAGCAATAATTCGTTGAATATCATATACCGACGATACGTTCTCTCCGTTTGTACAGTTGCTCGTGGTTACGAGCCAAGATGACTTTCCTGTCTTGCTGACGGTTCGGCCAAAACGGGCTAGCTCGACTACGCATTCATCTTCGGTCAAGTATGGCCAACCACTGCGATCCGGCGCTGATTTCGAATTGGAAGTGCTTGCTGATTTTCCGTTCGAATCGTCCTTCCGCCGCGCCTCAATTTCCGCCAATAATTCGGCTTCGAGCTGTTGTACTCGCAAGAGTATGTAGCGCGCTCTGGCCCTTGCCAAGTCTCCATCCGCAAGCGCATACGCCCGGGCCCAGAGGCCAGGGTGCGGAGGGCCTGACATCAGTTCGCTGGCCACTCTGTCGAAGAACAATTGAGGATTCACGATGTGTAATGGGCTGTTGTTGTACTACCTGCCGTTGAGGTTAACCGGCGGGCCGAAGGCACGTCCGAGTTGAACCGCAGGTTAGCGGAGTAAT
>NZ_BAWN01000061.1 GCF_000696225.1 Serpentinimonas barnesii
GCGCGGTCGGCCAAGGCGCGCAGCCTGGGGCGACGTGTGCGGTGGCGCTGAGCCAGCAACATCAAGCGGGCCGCTGCGGCGAAAGCGCCGCATACGGTTCCTCAAACGGCTGCCAGATGTCAAAGCCCTGCATGAAGGGCCAAGGCGCTTCGTACTGTGCCAGGGGTTGGACCGGCAGCCAATCTTTTGGAATCCAGGGCGTATCCAGCTCCAACTCGTAGCCAGCGCGCCAAGCCAGCTTGGCGTACAGCGTGGCGAAGGAGGCGATGAAGTTATTTGAGAGGCCCGATTCAAACTGATAATAGCGGCTCCTCTGCTTGGGTGCGCAAAGTTCCAGCAAATACGCCCGCATCCCGTCTTGGTCGCCGGTTGCCAAAGACAGCCAGAATTGAAATTTCCCTAAGCGGGGTCGCAATCCCCGTTTGAACAACTCGGGCTGCGCCAAAGCGCGCTGACAATCCTTGGCCAAGGCATCCCAGTCTTGGCTGAGCGCTCGAATTAATTGTAAGCGGGCGAATTCGTCCGTATTGACGACGGTTTTTTTATCTGGTCGGGTTGGCGGGTCGTAATATTGGCGATTGCCACGCCACCATGCAATCAACTCTTCGTTGTCGCTGGCCAGCACCCACAATAAATCTTCGGCGCTGATGGGGCTTAGGGTTTCATGAACCCACATGATCCTGGCTTTGGACGACAAATAAAACCAGTGCTTCATCTCGTGCAGGTTGCCGTCACGGAAGTAGGCGAGCATGGCGCGGACATTGCAGTCATCAAAGAGA
>NZ_BAWN01000060.1 GCF_000696225.1 Serpentinimonas barnesii
CTTCGTGGAACGGAACTGGCACACAGCGCTTGCTTGCCTCGCGCTTGCTTTCCTGCAAGGCCCCAGTCATAATCTCCGGCAACGCCGCAGCGTTCCAAGGCCACAGCACCCTTCTCACCATCGCCTAACCTGCGGTTCAACTCGGACGTGCCTTCGGCCCGCCGGTTAACCTCAACGTTAGGCCACATTAAACATGACTGAGCCAGTCTTACTTGCCATTGTTGAAGTACCTCATGACGAGCGTGTTCGATGCGCTGCTCAAGGCTGTGGTCACTCTGTCTACCGTCGCGTTCATCTTGTACGAATTGATGGATCGACGAAGGTCTTCGGATCAGACTGCTTCGCCCGTCTTTTCGATTCAACGCCCACCGGACGAGCGCCACCAAAATACGGCAGCGGGACTGGAAGAAGCCTTACGCCCGAAGAGCGTGCTCTGCTGCTCGAGAACACCGAACGCTTGATCGAACAATTTGAGAGGGAACACCAAGCCGAGATCGCAGATGCAGAAAGAAGGCGTGCATTAATTGAGTCATGGCAACCTTCAAAAACTTTGGCGTCTACTTTGCAGGGCCAACACGAACAGCAGCCACCGCCGAAAGATCCTCCGCCAATCCCAGCACCAACGCAGAACACCGAAGCTGAGGCTCAAGCCCGTAGAACTCTCGGAAAAAAATTCCCGGGCGTGAACCTAGATCTGCCGGGCTTCAATGGACTATTTCGCATGGAAGTCGAAAAGATCCTCCGTGCGAATGCGGCTGTCGCATCCCGGACGATAGGATAGTCTTTTGACACTCCGCTCCCTCGCGCTCCGGCTGCGCTGTCGGGTTGCTGACCTGCTGCTCGGCCTTCGGAAAACGGCACAGGCACATCGAGCTTGCCTTCCTCCGCGCTTGCGTTCCTGCAAGGCCCCAGCCATAATCTCCGGCAACGCCACAGCGTTCCAAGGCCCAGTTTCCCTTCACACCATCGCCTAACCTGCGGTTCAACTCGGACGTGCCTTCGGCCCGCCGGTTAAC
>NZ_BAWN01000059.1 GCF_000696225.1 Serpentinimonas barnesii
GGCGGCCGCCACATCAGCCGCCGGTGGCTGGGTGAAAAAAGGCAGGGTCTGCTCACGGCAGGCCTGCCAATCGGCGGCGCAGGTGGCTGCATCGAGCCGTTCGCCGGGGGCATCGGCCAGCATCTGCGGGCCGGCGGCGGCCACGGCGGCCACAGCGCCGCGCAGGCGCACGTAGAGGTGTTCGGGCGCATCCGCTGCCGTGCTGTCGCGCACCCAGCAACTGGCGTTGAGCGGCAGCGGCTGGGCGCGCCAGCGCGCCAGTTGCTGCAACGCGGCCGCTTGCGGCAGTTCGAAGCGCAGCGTCGCCTCGGCCGGTGGCAGCGGCAGCACCTTGAGCGAGACCTGCGCCAGCACCCCGAGGCTGCCCAGGCTGCCCGCGTACAAGCGGCTGAGGTCGTAGCCGGCCACGTTTTTCATCACCTGGCCGCCAAACTCCAGGTACTGGCCGCGCCCGTTGACCGCATGCACCCCAAGCACGAAGTCGCGCAGCGCCCCTACGCTGGCGCGGGCCGGGCCGCTCAGGCCCGCCGCCACCGCCCCGCCAACGGTGGCCCCGGGGCCATGGTGCGGTGGCTCGAAGGCCAAATACTGGCCCTGCTCGGCCAGCAGCACCTCCAGCTCGGCCAGCGGCGTGCCGGCGCGTGCCGTCACCACCAGCTCCGAGGGCTCGTAGGCCACGATGCCGCGGTACGCGCTGGTGCGCAGCTCGACCAAGGCTGGATCGTGGGGCGGGCTCAGAAAAGCCTTGCTGCCGGCGCCGACGATGCACACACGCCGACCTTCTTGGCGTGCTGTGTGCAGTTGCTCGATCCAAGTTTGGAGGGCGGGGGCCAAGGGGGGGCTGGCTGAATCGGAAGGGGCTTGCATGGCCCCAATGGTAGCGCCGCTGCCGGCGGCGGCCGCATGATTTTTTTTAACGCCCGGCCTCAGTCCCAGTACAGCGGCACGGGCAAACCAGGCGTGTCGACGCGGCGCGCAAACACGGCCCCCGACTGCGGGTGGCGCGCGAGCCCAGCGGCGCTGAGGCCGGCGCGCATGGAGGTGACGAACAGGGTGCGGCCGTCTTGCCCGCCCAGGCACGAGCCGCTGGGGTAGAGTGCCGGGACCGCCCAGTCAAGCAAGGTGCGGCCATTGCCATCTAGGCACCGCGCCCGACCGGTGGCGATCAGGGTGACCCAATAGTTTCCGGCTTGATCGAGGGTGCCACTGCGGGGCAGCCCCTCGAAAGCCGCCTCGATTGAGACGGACTGGGCGCCGGGCGCGGTCGGGTTCACCACAAAGCGCGCCAAGGGCATCGGCGCGCTCAGCTCGGGTGGCCAGCTACCGGGCTGTGACAGCGCCGCCTGCACGACTTCCCCAAGGCGGGTGTTGCACCACGTGGCGCTGCGGCCGTCGGGGCTCCAAGACAGGCCCAGGCAGTCGCCCACGTGCTGTCGAATCGGTTCCAGCGGCGGCTGGCTGGAGCTGCGCGCGCGCAGGCAATACAGGGTGCAGGAGGGGCTGGGGCGATGGGCGGCTGGCCGCGTTTGGGCGACCAGCCACAGGCGCCCCCAAGGGTCGCAGGTGCCGGCGCGCCACAGCGAGTCGGCGTCGATCGGGGGCAGTGGGGCCAGCAAGGTGGGCACATCCAGCCAGGTGTTGGCATGGTAGAGGCCATCGCCCAGCAGCAGCACAAAGCCGCCACTGCGGCAAGGGGTCAGGCCCGTGATGGGGCTGGCAAAGCCCCAGTGTTCGGCGCGCCCACTGGGCAGGTGCAGCCGCCAGGCGCGCTTGAGCGGCGGATCGATCCAGTACAGGCGCTCTTCGCGCGCGCTCCAGAACGGCGCCTCGCCCGAGGCGCACAGCACATCGCTCACGACTTGCCATTCGGCGCTGACGGTATCGGCCATGCTTCTTATCCTTTCCCTATCGGCTCCGGGCTACACTAGCCGCATGTTGTGGGTCAAAGCCTTTCATATTATCTTCGTGGCCAGCTGGTTTGCGGGGCTTTTTTATTTGCCGCGCATTTTTGTTAATTTGGCGCTGGTCGCACCGGGCAGCGAGGCCGAGCGTGCGCGCCTGCTGCTGATGGCGCGCAAGCTGCTGCGCTTCATGACGCTGCTGGCCGTGCCGGCTTTGGGGCTGGGTTTGTGGTTGTGGATCGGCTATGGCATCGGTTGGGGGCCTGGCAACGGCTGGATGCACGCCAAGCTGCTGGTGGTGCTGCTGCTGCTGGCTTACCACGGCTATTGCACCGTATTGTTGCGCGCTTTTGAGTTGGGACGCAACCGGCGCAGCCACGTTTGGTACCGCTGGTTCAATGAAGCGCCGGTGTTGTTGCTGGTGGCGGGGGTGTTGTTGGTGGTGCTCAAGCCCTTTTGAGGCGCGCCGCCCGATTGTCTGCGCCTGCGTGTCTGCTGCCGGCCCTTTGATTGCCTGATCCGATTTGCGCCATGCGTCCACTCGGCCCCCTGTCCCCCGCCTCCAAGCCGCCTTCGCTGGCGCTGCTGCTGGCGTTGTTGTACGCGCTGCTGGTGGTGTATGCCAGCCTGTATCCGTTTAGCGGATGGCGCTACCAAGGGGTGGCGCTGTGGGCTTTCCTGCAAGCGCCTTGGCCCGTGCACTGGACCGTTTTCGATGTGGCCGCCAACCTGTTGGCCTACGTGCCGCTGGGGCTGTGGCTGACTTTGGCGGTGGCGCGCCACGGCAGTTGGCGCAGGGCCGCCGGTGTAGGCTTGCTGCTGCCCTGCCTGTTGTCGCTGGGGCTTGAAAGCGCGCAAGGGCTGCTGGTGCAGCACCGGGTGCCGTCGCAGGTGGATTGGCTGCTCAACACAACGGGCGCTGCCGTGGGGGTGGGGCTGGCGCTGTGGCTGTTGCGCTCGCGCTGGATGGCCCGCTGGAGCGCCTTTCACCAGACCGGACTGGTGCCGCAGACCTGCGGTGCCCCGCTGCTGCTGGCGCTGTGGCCGCTGGCTTTGATTTACCCCACCTCGGTGCCCTTTGGCCTGGGCCAGATCTGGCCCCGAATCGAGCGCGCGCTCTACGAGTGGACCGAGGGCAGTTTTCTGCAGCCTTGGTTGCCCACGCCCATGCCCGAACTGCCCCTGAGCCCGCTCACCGAGGCGATTGTGGTGGCCTTGTGCATCTGGGCGCCGCTGCTGCTGGGCTACGCGGTGCTGCGTCGGGTTGGGCAGCGTTTTGTTTTTTTGCTGCTGGCGCTTGCCATGGGGCTGCTGGCCCTGCTGCTGTCGGCCAGCCTGACATGGGGGCCCACGCACGCCTGGGCGTGGCTGACCCCATCGGCCTCGCTGGGTTTGAGCTTTGCGCTGGCCTTGGCGCTGCTCAGTCTGGCCTTGGGGCACCGGGCCGCTGCCGTCTTGTCTTTGCTGGTGTGGGTGCTGGCGCTGGCCCTGCTCAACCGCGCCCCCGAAGTGCCGTACTTTGCCCAGTCCTTGCAGATTTGGGAGTGGGGGCGCTTCATTCAGTTGCATGGCCTGTCGCAGTGGCTGGGGGGCCTGTGGCCTTTCGCAGCGCTGTGGGTGGGTTTGCGGCTGGCTTTGCGGGCCGCGCCGGGGCAGGTCTACAATCGCCGCGCATGAACCCAGCCCCATCCGCGCCGAGCTACTACCAGCGCCACATTTTTTTCTGCCTCAACCAACGCGACAACGGCCAGTCCTGCTGCGCCGAGCAGGGCGCGCAGCAAGGTTTTGATCACTGCAAGGCGCGCATCAAGTCCTTGGGCCTAGACGGCCCGGGCCGGGTGCGGGTCAACAAGGCGGGTTGCCTAGACCGCTGCGCCGGCGGGCCGGTGGCGGTGGTGTACCCCGAGGGCGTGTGGTACACCTACGTCGATCGTGCCGATTTGGATGAGATCATCGAGTCGCATCTGCGCGACGGGGTGCCGGTGCAGCGCCTCATGCTCGCCCCCGAGGTGGGGCGCTGACCCCAGCGTGCCGGCATGAATCCGCACACCCTTACCCGCCTCGTGCAAGGCCCACAGGGGGCGCTGGAAGTGGCGATCGACGAACCGCTGCAGGCCCGCGCCGGCGCCGGCGTGGCGCTGATTGCCCACCCGCACCCGCTGTTTGGGGGCACGCTGCACAACAAGGTGGTGCAAACGCTGGCGCGGGCGCACGTGCAGCAGGGCTGGCGCGTGTTGCGCTTTAATTTTCGCGGCGTCGGGGCCAGCGCCGGGGTGCACGACCACGGCGTGGGCGAAACCGACGACCTGCTGGCGCTGTTGCGGCTCGAGGCCGCGCACGGGCCACTGGCTTTGGCCGGGTTTTCCTTTGGCGCCTACGTGGTGCTGCGGGCCCTGCAGCAACTGGCGCCGCAGCGGCCGCTGCATTCGGTGCTGCTGGTGGGGGCGGCGGCCAGCCGCTTCGAGCTGCCCGCCCTGCCGGCCGAACTCCATGAGCGCACCGCACTCCTACACGGCGAGGTCGATGACACGGTGCCCTTGGCCGCCGTGCTCGACTGGGCCCGGCCGCAGAGCCTGCCCATTACCGTGGTGCCCGGCGTCGAGCATTTTTTTCACGGCCGCTTGGGCCTGCTCAAGTCGCTGGCGCTGCGGCATTTGCGCGCCTGCGAGGCCGAGACCTGAACCCTTTTTACCCCGACCATGACCCAATTGAATCGCCCCAACTTGTTGCTGTGCCTGTTGGCCGCTTGGCTGTTGGGCGCCTCGGGTGGGGCTTGGGCCAGCAGCCCACAGCCGCCCGAGATCGCCGCGCGCGCCTTTGTGCTGCTCGATGCCACCGCCGGCCAGGTGCTGGCGGCGCGCGAAGCCGAGCTGGAAGTCGAGCCGGCTTCGCTGACCAAGCTGATGACGGCTTACTTGGTGTTCGAGGCCTTGCGCGCGGGCCGCATCGAGCGCACCCAAGCCCTGACGGTGAGCGAACGCGCCTGGCGCATGCCCGGCGCGCGCCTGTTTGTGCCGCAAGGGGCGCAGGTGCCGGTGGACGACTTGCTCAAGGGCATGATCGTGCTCTCGGCCAACGACGCCACCATCGCCTTGGCCGAGGGCGTGGCGGGCTCGGTGGAGCGTTTTGTTGAGCGCATGAACCAGCAGGCTCGGGTGTTGGGCCTGTCGCGCACGCGCTTTCTCAACCCCGAGGGCCTGAGCGCGCCCGGACACCGCAGCACGGCGCGCGATTTGGCGCTGCTGGCCCAGCGCCTGAGCCAGGATTTTCCCGAGTTCATGCCTTACTTTGCCATCCAGCGCTACCGTTACCCCGGTGCGCCGGCGGTCAATGAAAACAACCGCAACCTGCTGCTGCTGCGCGACCCCACCGTCGACGGCATGAAAACCGGCCACACCGAGGCCGCCGGTTACGGCATGGTGGCCAGCGCCCAGCGCCCCTTGGCCGGGCTGGGCCAGGGGGCGGCCGGGCAGCGCCGCCTGATCGCCGTGGTGCTGGGGGCGGCCAGCGAAAACGCCCGCGCCGCCCAGAGCCAGACCCTGCTCAACTGGGGCTATTCGGCCTTTGAAGCGGTGCGCCTGTTTGCCCCGGGGCAGCCCGTGGCCACGCCGCCGGTGTGGCAGGGCCGTGCCAGCACGGTCCCGCTCGGGCGCGCCGAGGGGGTGGTGGTGGCGGTGCCGGCCGGCCAAGCGGCGGGGCTGCGCACCGAGCTGCTGCGGCCCGAGCCCTTGCTGGCCCCCTTGCTCAAAGACCAGCCGCTGGGCACGCTGCGGGTGCGCAACGCCCGCGGCGATGTGGTGGCCGACGTGCCGCTGTTCGTGCTCGAAACCGTGCCGCAAGCCGGCCTGCTGGGGCGCTTTTGGGGTGCGCTGCGGCTCTGGCTGCAGTAGTCGAGCGCTGGGGTGGGGATTGGGCTGTGCAACGCGGCCGATCCGTGCCAGACTGGGGTCCGATCCTGTGCCGATTGCGCCATCTGCCACGCGCAGTGGCTCCGGCTCGGTTCGATCCACCCACAGGAGTAAGCGCATGACTGCCATGATGAAAGCCGCCATTTTTGTCGAGCCGGGCCGCATCGAGCTGGCCGACAAACCCATCCCCGACGTGGGCCCCAACGATGCCTTGGTGCGCATCAGCACCACCACCATTTGCGGCACCGACGTGCACATCCTCAAGGGCGAGTACCCGGTGGCCAAAGGGCTCACGGTGGGGCACGAACCGGTGGGGGTGATCGAAAAACTCGGCAGCGCCGTGTCGGGCTACCAAGAAGGCCAGCGCGTCATCGCCGGGGCCATCTGCCCCAACTTCAACTCCTACGCGGCGCAAGACGGCGTGCCCTCGCAAGACGGCAGCTACTTGGTGGCATCGGGCCGCTGCGGTTGCCACGGCTACAAGGCCACCGCCGGCTGGCGCTTTGGCAACCTGATCGACGGCACCCAGGCCGAGTACGTGCTGGTGCCCGATGCGCAAGCCAACTTGGCCCCGGTGCCCGAAGGCCTTACCGACGAGCAGGTGCTGATGTGCCCCGACATCATGTCCACCGGCTTCAAGGGCGCAGAGAACGCCAACATCCGCATCGGCGACACGGTGGTGGTGTTTGCCCAAGGGCCGATCGGGCTGTGCGCCACGGCGGGCGCGCGCCTGCTCGGGGCCAGCACCATCATCGGCGTCGATGGCAACGATCACCGGCTGCAGATCGCCAAAAAAATGGGGGCCGACATCACCCTCAATTTCAAGCAGTGCGACGTGGTGGCCGAGGTCATGCGCCTGACTGGCGGACGCGGGGCCGATTCCGCCATCGAGGCGCTGGGCCTGCAATCCACCTTCGAGGCATCGTTGCGCGTGCTCAAACCCGGCGGCACGCTCTCAAGCCTGGGGGTTTATTCCGAAGACCTAAAAATCCCGCTCTCGGCCTTTGCGGCCGGGCTGGGCGACCACCGCATCGTCACCGCGCTGTGCCCGGGCGGCAAGGAGCGCATGCGCCGCCTGATGAACGTGGTGGCCAGCGGGCGCCTCGATCTGGGCCTGCTGGTGACGCACCAGTTCCGGCTCGACGACATCGTCGCGGCCTACGATTTGTTTGCCAACCAGCGCGACGGCGTGCTCAAGGTGGCGATCAAGCCCTGAGCGGCGGCGCGGCCAGCGCCGGTTTTTTGATGCGGCGCAGCAAAGCGGTGCGAATCCCGTTATAGTGGCCTCAGGAACTTGGGCGGCCGCTGGGCCTCCCACGTTTGGCCGCCCATTTGGGTAAGCGTTTTTTTGAAAGCTCTGCGTGAAACTGTTGCTCTGGGTCGTGACCCTGTTGATTTTGTTGCTCTGGACCGGAACCATCTGGGTCTTTACCGGCTTGGCCGATTGGCTGGCGGCGCAGGTCGCCACCGGCGAGGCGGCCAATCTGGCCGCCATCATCGCGCAGTGGCCGGTGCCGCCCGAACTCGCGCCGTGGATAGGCGAGGCGTTTCTGCTGCCGCTGCGCGATCTGTTTGCCTGGACGGTCGGGGTGCTGGAGTCGCTGCTGCCGTTTCTGCCCAGCTTGGTGGGCATTTTGTCGGTGCTGCTGTGGGTGCTCTGGTTCATCGTGGCAGCCATCATCGTGGTGCTGGCGCTGCTGGGCCATTGGGCGCTGAGCAAGGCGCAAGGCTTGAAGCGCAGCCTGCGCCGCCCGGCCTGAACCGGTCTGAGCGCCCAAATCTGAACCCGAATTGGCCCCTCAAGCCGCCACCCGCATGAGCCCCAACCCCGACATCTGCCCGCGCACTTGGGCGCAGCGCTGCCGTGCTTGGGGCCAAGGGCTGGGCGCGGCGGGCGCTGGCGCTGCGGTACCGGGTGGGGCGCAGGGCATCAGCATCGCCGAACTGGTGGACCTGCACGGTCGCGGCGGTTCGCGCCCCTTGCTGTTGATGCTGCTGGCCTGCCTGTGCCTGCCGCCCATCATGGGGCTGGGCACCGCCATGAGCCTGGCCATGTTTGCCATCGCTTGGCAGTGGGGGCACCCGTCGGCGGCCCCCTTGCCGCAGCGGCTCGGGCGCGCGCGCCTCAACCCCGCCTGGAGCCGGCGCACCCTGCACGCGCTGGCCTGGTTGCACGACTGCGCCGCCACCTGGATCCGGCCGCGCCTGACGTGGCTCTCGCACCGCGCCAGCCACACCTGGTGGGCGCTGTGGATCGTCTGGATGGCGCTGCTGATCTTCATTCCGTTGCCGCTGGGCAACATCTTGCCCGGCTTGGGTCTGATTGCGCTGTGCCTGGGCTGGATGCACCGCGACGGCCTCATGCTGCTGCTCTCGCTGCTGCTGGGCGCCATCGGCACCGCCTACGCCTCGGGCATCGTGGCCGTGGCGGTGCTGGCGGCTTGGCGCGCCTTTGGGGCAGTCTACCCACCTTTGGCTTGACCGGCGCGCGGCTTTCGTGCTACAGTCACAGGCTTTTCGGATTCATCCCGAAGGGTTCGCCGTTTGCCTTGGGGGCAAAAGGTGCTGTTTTCATTTCCAAACGTTTAGGGACGTTTTTTCAATGCCAACCATTAACCAACTCGTGCGCCAGGGCCGGGAGGTCGAACAGACCAAATCCAAGAGCCCGGCCATGGAAAACTGCCCGCAGCGCCGTGGCGTCTGCACCCGCGTCTACACCACGACGCCCAAAAAGCCGAACTCGGCGCTGCGCAAGGTCGCCAAGGTGCGCCTGACCAACGGCTTCGAGGTCATCTCCTACATCGGCGGCGAAGGCCACAACCTGCAAGAGCACAGCGTGGTGCTGGTGCGCGGCGGCCGGGTCAAGGATCTGCCCGGCGTGCGCTACCACATCGTGCGCGGCTCGCTGGACTTGCAAGGCGTGAAAGACCGCAAGCAGTCGCGCTCCAAGTACGGTGCCAAACGGCCCAAAGCCAAGTAAGCCATTCATTTTGTTGCAGGCCGAGGTCGGCTTGTGATCGGTGTTGCCGGTGCGCGTGGCGCGCATGTCGGTGGCGTATGGCCCCAACGCACGCTGTGTGCGCGGGTCGAGTAAGTGGGGGCCATGAAGGCTCTCGCGGTGCCGCACAGCGGTGCCAACTGAAGCATAAGAGGTGTAAAAATGCCACGTCGTCGCGAAGTCCCTAAACGTGAAATCCTGCCGGACCCCAAGTACGGCAATGTCGAGCTGTCCAAGTTCATGAACGTGATCATGGAAGGCGGCAAAAAAGCGGTCGCCGAGCGCATCATTTACGGCGCGCTCGAAACCATGGAGAAAAAATCCGGCAAAGACCCGCTGGAGCTGTTCACCACCGCCATCAACAACGTCAAGCCCATGGTGGAAGTGAAATCGCGCCGCGTCGGCGGGGCCAACTACCAGGTGCCGGTCGAAGTGCGCCCGGTGCGCCGCTTGGCGCTCTCGATGCGCTGGATCAAGCAGGCGGCGCGCAAGCGCGGCGAAAAATCCATGGCCCTGCGCTTGGCCAACGAGCTGCTGGAGGCCAACGAAGGCCGTGGCGGCGCCATGAAGCGGCGCGATGAGGTGCACCGCATGGCCGAGGCCAACAAGGCCTTTAGCCACTTCCGCTTCTAAGCCGCACTGGCCCTAGGCCGCTCGCCTATCGCTTACCCCCAAGCCCGCCGCACTCCCAGCCGAGGTGGCGGGCTTGGCCCGTATTTTTCGGAGAATTTTTCATGCCCCGCAACACGCCCATCGAGCGCTACCGCAACATCGGTATTTCGGCCCACATCGACGCCGGCAAGACCACCACCACCGAGCGCATCCTGTTTTACACCGGGGTTAACCACAAAATCGGTGAAGTGCACGACGGTGCCGCCACCATGGACTGGATGGAGCAAGAGCAAGAGCGTGGCATCACCATCACCTCGGCCGCCACCACCTGCTACTGGAAGGGCATGGACCTGTCCTTCCCCGAGCACCGCTTCAACATCATCGACACCCCCGGCCACGTGGACTTCACGATCGAGGTCGAGCGCTCCATGCGCGTGCTGGACGGCGCCTGCATGGTCTATTGCGCCGTGGGCGGGGTGCAGCCGCAGTCCGAAACGGTCTGGCGCCAGGCCACCAAATACAAGGTGCCCCGGCTGGCCTTCGTCAACAAGATGGACCGCACCGGCGCCAACTTCTTCAAGGTCTACGATCAGATGCGCCTGCGCCTGAAGGCCAACCCAGTGCCGGTGGTGATCCCGATTGGGGCCGAAGAGGGCTTCAAGGGCGTGGTCGACCTGATCAAGATGAAGGCCATTTATTGGGACGACGCCTCGCAGGGCATGAAGTTCGACTACCGCGAGATTCCGGCCGAGCTGCAAGCCAGCGCCGAAGAGTGGCGCGAGAAGATGGTCGAGGCCGCTGCCGAAGCCAACGAGGAGCTGATGAACAAGTACCTCGAAGGCGGCGACTTGAGCGAGGACGAAATCAAGTTGGGGCTGCGTGCCCGCACCCTTGCGGCCGAAATTCAGCCCATGCTGTGCGGCAGCGCCTTCAAAAACAAGGGCGTGCAGCGCATGCTCGACGCCGTGGTCGATTTCCTGCCCTCGCCGGTTGACATTCCGCCGGTGGGCGGCAGCGGCGACGACGAGCAGCCCACCAGCCGCCGCGCCGACGACTCCGAGAAGCTGGCCGCGCTGGCCTTTAAGCTCATGACCGACCCCTTCGTCGGCCAACTCACCTTTGTGCGCGTCTATTCGGGCGTGCTGAAAAAAGGCGACACGGTCTATAACCCGATCAAGGGCAAGAAGGAGCGCATCGGGCGCATCGTGCAGATGCACGCCAACAACCGCATCGAGGTCGAAGAAATCCGCGCCGGCGACATCGCCGCCTGCGTCGGCCTCAAGGAAGTCACCACCGGTGAAACCCTGTGCGACCCCTCGGCCATCATCACGCTGGAGCGCATGGTGTTCCCCGAGCCCGTGATCGCTCAGGCGGTGGAGCCCAAGACCAAGGCCGACCAGGAAAAAATGGGCATC
The DNA here is from genome assembly GCF_000696225.1 of Serpentinimonas barnesii. GTDB lineage: Bacteria > Pseudomonadota > Gammaproteobacteria > Burkholderiales > Burkholderiaceae_C > Serpentinimonas > Serpentinimonas barnesii. Next base: position 10,835 of record NZ_BAWN01000059.1, read on the forward strand.
GCCCTGAGCCGCCTGGCCTCGGAAGACCCGTCGTTCCGCGTCAAGACCGACGAGGAATCGGGCCAGACCATCATCGCCGGCATGGGCGAGCTGCACTTGGAAATCATCGTCGACCGCATGAAGCGCGAGTTCGGCGTTGAGGCCAACGTCGGCAAGCCACAAGTGGCCTACCGCGAGACCATCCGCGGCACCATCGAAGACTCCGAAGGCAAGTTCGTGCGCCAGTCCGGCGGCAAGGGCCAGTACGGCCACGTGGTGCTCAAGATCGAGCCGCAAGAGCCAGGCAAGGGCTTCGAGTTCGTCGATGCCATCAAGGGCGGTGTGGTGCCGCGCGAGTTCATTCCGGCGGTGGAAAAAGGCGTGGTCGAAGCGCTCAACACCGGCGTGCTGGCGGGCTACCCAGTGGTCGATGTCAAGGTCACGCTGCACTTTGGCTCCTACCACGATGTGGACTCCTCCGAGCAGGCCTTCAAAATGGCGGCCATTTTTGGCTTCAAGGAAGGCTGCCGCAAAGCGCAGCCGGTGATCCTTGAGCCCATGATGGCGGTTGAAGTGGAAACCCCGGAAGACTACGCCGGCAACGTGATGGGCGACCTCTCCAGCCGCCGTGGCATGGTGCAGGGCATGGAAGACATGGTCGGTGGCGGCAAGGCCATCAAGGCCGAAGTGCCGCTTTCGGAAATGTTTGGCTACTCGACCACGCTGCGCTCGATGTCGCAGGGCCGTGCCACCTACACGATGGAATTCAAGCACTACTCGGAAGCCCCGCGCAACGTGCAAGAAGCCATTATTTCGGCCCGCGCCAAGTAAGTTTCCCGGCCTGCGCGCTGCCGCACCGGCTTCGGTTGCGGCGCGCAAAGCCCCGGTCTGAGGTGCCCCACCTAGGGAGGCGGCGTTGCCCGTGACGCCGCCGCCACCGCAGACCTTAAACCCACACGGGCTTTGTTCTTTTTTCATTCAAGGATATTTGCATCATGGCAAAGGAAAAATTCCAGCGGACCAAGCCGCACGTCAACGTAGGCACCATCGGCCACG
>NZ_BAWN01000058.1 GCF_000696225.1 Serpentinimonas barnesii
CGACTGCGCGCCAATGATAGTGCGGATTCCCGTGTGAAAGTAGGTCATCGTCAGGCTGTTATGATGGAACCCCGAATTAGGCTTGCGCCCGATTCGGGGTTTTCCTTTATGCATTGCCACACCATGCCACGCTACACCCGCGCCGCCCAATTGCCCGACTTGCTGCGTCAGCGCATCCTGATTCTGGACGGGGCCATGGGCACCATGATTCAGCGCTTTCGCTTGAGCGAGGCCCAGTACCGGGGTGCTGGCGCCGAGCTAGACCCTGGTTTGAGTGCCCGCGTGGCTGCATTGTCCCTAGAACTCAAGGGCAACAACGAGCTTTTGAGCCTGACGCGTCCGGATGTCATCAGCCAAATCCACGCTGGTTACCTAGCTGCTGGGGCCGATATCATCGAAACCAATACCTTCGGGGCCACATCCGTTGCCCAGGACGACTACGGCATGGGCGGCTGGGCGCGTGAAATGAATTTGGTTTCGGCGCAACTGGCGCGCGTCGCGTGTGATCGCTACGCCTCCCCGGAGCAGCCGCGTTTTGTCGCAGGCGCACTGGGGCCTACGCCCAAAACCGCCAGCATCAGCCCCGATGTCAACGACCCCGGGGCGCGCAACGTCACCTTCGACGAACTGGTGCACGCTTACAGCGAGCAGGTGCTGGCGCTGCTCGAGGGTGGGGCCGATTTGCTGCTGGTTGAGACCATTTTCGACACCCTCAACGCCAAGGCGGCGCTGTTTGCTATTGAATCGTGCTTTGAGCAAAGCGGCGAGTGCTTGCCCATCATCATCAGCGGCACCGTGACCGACGCCTCGGGCCGCTTGCTTAGCGGCCAAACGGTGGGGGCGTTTTGGGCCAGTGTGCGCCACGTGCAGCCGTTGGCAATCGGGCTCAACTGCGCGCTGGGCGCAGCGCTGATGAAGCCCTATATTCAGGAACTGGCGCGCCTGGCCCCCGAAACCTTCATCTGCTGCTACCCAAACGCCGGTCTGCCCAACCCCATGAGTGATACCGGCTTTGACGAAACCCCCGAGGTCACGGCGCGACTGCTGCACGAGTTTGCCGCCGAGGGTTTGGTCAATATCGTGGGCGGCTGCTGCGGCACCACGGCCGATCACATCGCGGCCATTGCAGCGGCTGTGCGCTATCAGCCACCGCGGCCGGGGTGGTTGCGGGTATGATGCCCGCATGGATATGGGTGCATTGCATTTCGAAAAGGTCGATGCCCTGCTGCGCCAGGCGGGGGTAACCCTGCCCCCGCCATCTCAAGTTGGGCAGGCGCGTTACCTGCAATCGGTGCTGGACGCCTTGTGCGACCTGTCATCGACCGACGCCCTGACTGGAGTCATGAACCGTCGTGCGTTTTTTAGTGTGCTGGAGCAGGAGCTAGACCGGGTGACGCGGGGTGGAGAACACGCCCTGCTGCTGGCCTTGGACATTGATCACTTCAAACGCGTTAACGACCGCTACGGGCACCCGGCTGGCGATCACGTGCTGCGGGTGGTCACCAAGCGCCTGCGCGAGGCGGTGCGCCCGATGGACAACGTGGCGCGCATTGGTGGCGAGGAGTTTGCCGTCTTGTGCCCGCACTGCCCACCCTCTTTTGCCACCGCAGTCGCGCACCGTGCCCGGGTGGCCATCGAGTCGGCGCCGATTGAGCTGCCGGAGCATGGCCCCATCAGCGTGACGATCAGCGTGGGCGGTGCCTTTGCCTTGCCGTGGGTCAAAGGCGACTTGTCCGATTGGGTGGCGCGAGCCGATCAACAACTCTATCGCGCCAAGCGAGAAGGCCGAAATTGTGTGCGCTTGGAGCCGTATACCAGCGCAGATGTGAGTGCCGAAGAAAAAGGGCTGCTGTTTGGCTGGTCCGCAACCGATGAACAGGTGGCAGACCATGGTCAGAGCGCTTAAGGAATCAGGAATACAGTCATGACGGCCACTCCAACCACCCCCCAAGCACCCGGCGCTGCGGCCCCGGCGGTGCTGCTGCATCCGGTCAAGGGCAAGGTGATCGCGGTCACCAGCGGCAAGGGCGGCGTGGGCAAAACCTTTGTATCCGCCAATCTGGCAGCGGCCCTGACGCGCCGTGGCCTCAAGGTGCTGGTGCTCGACGCCGATCTGGGCTTGGCCAATCTGGATGTGGTGCTCAACCTCTATCCCAAATTAACCTTGCACGATGTGTTCACCGGCAAGTGCGAACTCGAAGACGCCATCATCAAGGCGCCGGGCGGTTTTTCGGTGCTGTTGGCGGGCTCGGGGCTGGTGGAATATTCGCGCCTCACGCCCGAGGTGCGCGATGATTTTCTGCGCCTGATGGAAGACGTGGTGCCGCGCTACGACGTGGTGCTGCTCGACACCGGCGCCGGCATTTCCGATGTGGTGCTGTTTGCCCTCTCGCTGGCCTCCGAAGTGCTGCTGGTGGCCACGCCAGAGCCGACTTCGCTCACCGATGCCTACGCCACCATCAAGGTGCTGAGCACGCAGCAGCGGCGCCAGCGCATACGCTTGGTGGTGAACCAGTCGGCCCGTTCGGGCGATGGCAAGGCCATCACGGCGCAGTTGCAGGCGGTGCTCAATCGCTTTGTCGGCACCGTACCCGGCGCCACTTCGGGTGCCAAGAGCACCCCTACCGTGCGCCTGCATCATGTGGGCGACATTCCGATTGATCAAGCGGTCAAAGACGCCGTGATGCGCCGTCAGTTGCTGCTGCTGCATATGCCCGGTTCACCCGCCAGCGTGGCCTTGGGGCAGATTGCTGCCCGGCTCGAAGAAACGGTGATTCGTGCGGATGAGGCCGTGTAAGCTGACGCTGCCAAAATGGACCATGCAAACGCGCTGCCGCTGAGCGAGCGCATGCAATCACTGGCCGAGACCGAGGAGTTCGGCGCATGTCAAGATAGTTGTCGCCTGAATCATGCAGCCGCCGCCTGAATATGTGCGCCCG
>NZ_BAWN01000057.1 GCF_000696225.1 Serpentinimonas barnesii
CCCCCCCCGCCGAAAAGAAGCTGCACGGCCAGCACGCCCGCGCGCCCACAGGCTTGGGGCTTGGGCAGGGCTGTTGGCCGATTTTTGGCCGCGCAGCGGACGGCATGAGGCCGGCAGCCCTGCCCAAGCCCCAAGCCTCACCCAAGCCTCACCCAAGCCACCCCAGCCACCCCAGCCACCCAAAAGCCCCCAAGCCCCCCAAGCCAGAAGCTCAAAACCGCTCATGCGGCCCCAAATAGCGCCACTGCCCCAGCGGCAACTGGCCCAGCAGCACGCGCCCGATGCGCACCCGCTTGAGCCCCACCACGTGCAGCCCGACCTGCTCGCACATGCGCCGAATCTGGCGCTTCATGCCCTCTTGCAGCACAAAACGCAACTGCTCCGGGTTCTGCCACTGCACCTGCGCTGGCCTCAGGGTGCGGCCGTCGATTTGCAGACCGTGGCGCAGCCGCGCCAGCGCCGCTTCGGGAAAAACCGCCTGCACGTTTTGCGCCACCACCCCGGCCCCCTGCGGGCCATTCGGGGCCCAGTGCACGCGCACCAGGTATTCCTTCTCCACCTCGGAGTCGGCCCCGATCAGCGCCTTGGCCACCCGGCCGTCTTGCGTCAGCACCAGCAAACCGGTCGAGTCGATGTCCAAACGCCCGGCCGGGGCCAGACCGCGCGTGTGGCTGGCGGCAAAGCGGCGCGGGCTGCGGTCCTCGCGCCAGCGCGTGCCCGGCTGCACCAGCACCGCCGCGCTCTGGTGCCCGTCTTCGGGTAGGCCGCTCACATAGCCCACCGGCTTGTGCAGCACGATGGTTACGCGTTCGTCTTGCTGGCGCTGCGCCTGCGGGTCCACCTCCAGGGCGTCGGCTGGCGCCACCTGCTGCCCCGCTTCGGCCACGGCGCCATTCACGCGCACCCAGCCGCGCGCCACCCACTCATCGGCCTCGCGGCGCGAACACAGCCCCAGCTCGGCCAGCCGCTTGTTGATGCGCACCCGCTCCACAGCGGCATCGGCAGTGGCAGCGGCAGGCAAAGGCCCAGCACCCGTCGGCGCAACAGGCACGCGGGCCGCCGCCTTACGGGCGGGCGCAGGGCCAAGGCCAGGCGCCGGGGCAGAAGCGGAGGCACGGGCTGGAGCACGGGGCACCGAACCGGCCGGGCCACGGGGAGGCAAACGCAAGGTAGGAGGCATGATGGGCCAGATTGTCCCTCAGGCCGCCTTGACGGCACCGCCGCCCACCCGCGCCACCCTCAAATCGGCTCCGTGCCCATGGAATAAGCGCGCAAAGCCGCCAGATCCAGCACCCGCAAGCCACCATAAGTGACTTCGATCAAGCCCTGCTGGTGCAGCGCCGCCAGCGCCAGGTTCACGCGCTGGCGCGACAGCCCCACCAAGTACGCCAGCTCCTGCTGCGTGATGCGCAGCACCTGCCCCACACCCGGAAACAGGCCCGGGTGAAACAGATTGGCCAGGCTGCGCGCCACCCGCACCTCGGGCTCGCTCAGGCGGTCGATCTCGCGCGCGGCGATGAACTGGCCCAGGCGCTCGTTGATCTGGCACATGACGAAGCGGTTAAAGCCGATCGAGTGGTCCAGCAGCCAGTGAAAAGTCTCCACCGGCAGCCCCGCCACCAGGCTTTTGCGCAGCGCCTGCACGTTGTAGCGGTAGCACTCGCGCTTGAGCGCCGTGCCCTCGCCAAACCAGCCCCCGGGGGCCAAACCGGCAAAGGTCATGACCGGGCCCTGGCTGTCATCGTTGCTCATTTTGAGCAAGCCCTCGATCAGGCCAAACCAGAACGTCACCGGACGCCCCACGCGGCAAATCGAATCGCCCGGCAGCGCCAGCGTCACCATCAGCTCGCTGCGCACCCGCAAACGCTCATGCTCGGCCAAGCAAGAAGCCCAAGCGATGGCAGCAAACTCTGCCTCGCTCAAAGCCCGCGCGCGCTGCCGCAGCCCGTCCCGTGAAACCATCGTTGCCTCCAGATCTACCACACCGCCCAGGGAAAGTCCTTACAGGGCTGCCCCCTAGATTGTCATCGCAAGGACAACATGGCGTCAAACCCAAGCGTACAGTGTGCATCGGATTCAACCAAATATGCAGCCCGCTCATGGGCCGGGCCGCTGGCCTTGAGGAGACCACATGCACACCACCTTCCCGCGCTTGCTGCTGGAGCACGCCGCCAAGCGCCCGGCCGCGCCGGCGATGCGCGAAAAAGAATACGGCATCTGGCAGAGCACCGACTGGCGCGGCATGGCCGACCTGGCCAGCCACATCGCTGCCGGCCTGCACCAGTTGGGTCTGCGCCGGGGCGAGCACCTGATCGTCATCGGCTCCAACCGGCCGCGCCTGTACGCCTCCATGCTGGCGGCGCAGGCGCTGGGCGCCGTCCCGGTGCCGCTGTACCAGGATGCGGTGGCGGGCGAGTGCGTGTTCCCGATCAACAACACCGAGGCGCGCTTCGTGGTCGTCGAAGACCAGGAGCAGGTGGACAAGATGCTCGAAATCCGGCCCCAGTGCGCGCTGCTGGAACACATTTTGTTCGACGACCCGCGGGGCCTGCGCAACTACGACGAACCGGGCTTGGCCGGCTTGCAGGAAGTGATCGCCGCCGGGGCCGTGTTCGTGCAGCAGCACCCGGACTTTTTCAAGGACGAAGCCGCCCAGGCCCGCCCAGAGGACGTGGCCGCCATGTTCTACACCTCGGGCACCACCGGCAACCCCAAGGGCGTGGTGCACACCCACGCCTCGCTGCTGGACCGCGCCGCCGCCGGAGCCCGCTTCGACCAGCTCACGGCCCAAGAAGAGGTGCTGGCCTACCTGCCGCCGGCTTGGATCGGGCAAAACATTTTCAGCTACGCCCAGTGGCTGGCCTGCGGCTACGTGGTCAACTGCCCCGAATCGTCGGCCACGGTGACGATCGACCTGAAAGAAATCGGCCCCACCTACTACTTTGCGCCGCCGCGCGTGTTCGAGGGCCTGCTCACCCCCATACGTCAGAATAGTTGTCGCCTCGATAGAACCAAAAACCCTGGGGCGGCGAAGAAG
>NZ_BAWN01000056.1 GCF_000696225.1 Serpentinimonas barnesii
GCCTTGCCTTCAAAGCGCGTTACATCGACATCGACCAGCGCCCAAACCCATCCGGCGTACTCTGGATCGCTTTGCCGCTCGGCCAGCGGACGAGGCACGGGAATGTCCAGATTGTCCTGGGCGAGAATTTCGCAATGTGCTTCAATGGCCTCGACCGCATTGGCGAAGGCTTCCTCAGCCGTGTCGCCAGCAGAAAAGCAGCCGGGGAGATCGGGCACCACCACGCCCCAGGCGGTGCTTTGCGTGGCAGGTTCAATGGCAATCGGGAATTTCATGGTGCGCTCCTTCACTTCAACCCAGCTTGTTTCAAGAGCTTGTGAAGCAAGCCCACACCCAAGTCCATCTTGGGATGCGGCACACTGAGGTGGCCGGGCTTCGTCGGGTGGCGAAACACGTGGTGGCTTCCCTTCACATGGCGCAATTCCCAGCCGTCGGCTTCGAGCATCTTGATGACTTG
>NZ_BAWN01000055.1 GCF_000696225.1 Serpentinimonas barnesii
CCCAAGGCGGCGGGCGCCCCCTCGGGGGGCAGCGCAGCCGCGTCAGCGGCAAGCGTGGGGGCTCCACCCCACGGCCCTATGGCATTCATGCGGATGCGGTCGCCCAGCAGTGCGCCGCCGCTTTTGCGCCGCGAGGGGTCGATGCTGATCAGCGCCACCCGCAGCGCGTCGCCTTGGTCCAGCCGCAGGCGCCGGATCAGCTCGTCGGTGAGCGAGGACTTGCCCGCCCCGCCGGTGCCAGTGATGCCCAACACCGGCACCTGGCGCCCTGCGGCGGCGGTGTGCAACTGCTGCACCAGATCCGCCGGGGCGGAGCGATTCTCCAGCGCCGTGATGAGCTGCGCCAGCGCGCGCCAGGCGGCGTCGCTGTGGCCCTCGATTGCTGCCAGCGTTTGAGGCGCCTCGGCGCTCAGATCGCGGTCGCAGCGCATCAGCATCTCGCCGATCATGCCCGCCAGGCCCATGCGCTGGCCGTCTTCGGGGCTGTAGATGCGCGCCACGCCGTAGTCCATCAGGGTGCGGATCTCGCTTGGCACGATCACGCCGCCGCCGCCGCCAAACACCTGCACCTGGGCGCCGCCGCGCTGGCGCAGCAGATCGACCATGTACTGAAAATACTCCACGTGCCCGCCCTGGTAGGAGCTGATGGCGATGCCCTGCACATCCTCTTGCAAGGCGGCCGTGACCACCTCATCGACCGAGCGGTTGTGCCCCAAGTGGATGACCTCGGCCCCCATGCTTTGCAGCAGCCGGCGCATGATGTGGATGGCGGCGTCGTGGCCGTCGAACAGGCTGGCGGCGGTGACGAAGCGCACCTTGTGGCGCGGGCGGTAGTCGGCCAAGGCCTTGAAGTCGGCGTGCAGGTCGGTCATGGTCGGCAGTCTCCGGTGTGGCCGCGCAGACGTGGCGTGGCGGCCTCGATTGTGAAGCCCCACACTTTAATTGACGTTTACGTTAACGTCAATGAGGATCGACCCGGTATGCGGCCCGCGACGGCAAAACAAAAAACCCACGCAAGACGGGACTTGGGTGGGTTGCAAGCGCTGGCGGAGAGAGACCTCAGCGAAAAGCCGGCGATGCCCTTCTGCGGCTGTCGCAGCGCGGTTTCGAGCGAGGCCCCGCGCGGGGCGGCAGGTGTGGCTTGCATGGTTGCTCTGGATTGTGCCGCAGGTGCGCAACTGAGCCGTGGGGCGGATTGCGGGGGTTGTGCAGGCTGCCTTGCAGCGCGCGTGTCTTGCGGCGTGTGGCGTTACGCGCTACAATGCGCAGATGATCCGAAGCTTCAGGCACAAAGGCATCGAGCGCTTCTTCCGGTCTGGTTCACGCGCCGGGATCCAAGCGGCACACGCTGCGCGCTTGGCGCGGCAACTGTCTGCGCTGGATGCTGCCACGCGGCCCGAAGACATGAACCGCCCCGGCTGGGACTGGCACCCCCTCAAGGGCAGCCTGTCCGGGCACTGGTCGGTCAGCGTGAATGGAAACTGGCGCCTGACATTTGGGTTTGAAAACGGCGATGCAATCCTATTGGATTACCAAGATTACCACTGAGGCGACGATGAGTTACATGTTCAACCCTCCCCACCCTGGCCTCACCCTGAGAGACGACATCCTGCCTGCCTTGAATCTGCAGGTCGGCGCAGCAGCTGCCCAGTTGGGTGTTGACCGGACCACTTTGTCCAAGGTGCTCAACGGGCGGGCTGCAATCAGCCCTGCGATGGCCTTGCGCATTGAGCGTTGGCTGGGTCGCGACCACGGCGGTGCTGCTGAGGTGTGGCTGGCGCAGCAGGCGGCGTACGATCTTTGGCAGGCGCGGGCGGCCGCCGGTGTGAGCAAGGAGCTTTCGAGGGTCAAGGCGCTGAAGCTGCAGCCTGCATGACATCCAAGCGGGTGAATACCCTTGTGGCCATGATCTCAGGCGGAACAGAGCATAAGCCGCAGCACCCAAGCCGGTTCTGGCACGGAGACTGCATTGGAGCGAGGGCTCACATGAACGGCGTTTTGGCGGAGAGAGAGGGATTCGAACCCTCGATACGGTGAAACCGTATACCGGATTTCGAGTCCGGCGCATTCGACCACTCTGCCATCTCTCCGGCTGTCGAACCTCAGATTCTAGCAGGCTCTAAAGCCTGACATGCCTAGCATGCGCGGTGTGAGCCGGGCATCGGGGGGCGTTAACTGGCCGCCCGCAGCGCCTCCAAGGCGGCTTCGGCAGCTTGGGCTGCGGCTGCGGGGTCTGCACGGCCTGCGCTGCCTTCTGGGCTTGTGCCTCCCAGCCGCAGCAGCGGATGCAGATCGGGGCTGGCGGCGTAGCCAGCGGCCTTGAGGCGGGAAATGGCTTGGGCGGCTTCTTGCGGGGTGGCAAAACTTTCGCTTTGCAGCAGCAGGTGGCCGCGCGCGTCGGTGAGCTTGAAGGCAAAGCGCCCGTCGGGCTCGCGGTACTGCTTGAAGCTGGGCAGCGCGGGTTTGTCGGCGGCGCTGGCTGGCGCTGCCCCAGCGCTCCCCGCACCCCTTGCACCTCCAGCAACCCCCACTGCACCGGCACCCCCAGCCACCGCCAGCGGCCGCAGCCCCACGGCTTGGCGCAGGCGCTGGGCAAACAGGGTGGCGCTGCGGCGCGCCTTGGCGGCACCGGCTTGCAGTTGCGCCTCCACGGCGTGCGGTTGTGCCATCAGCTCCTGGTAGCGCGCGCGCATTGGGGCGATTTCGCGCTCGATGCGCTCAAACAGCATCTGCTTGGCATCGGCCCAGCCTATGCCCTCGGCGTAGGCGCGCGCCAGGGCGGCGCTTTCATCCGCGCTGGCAAAGGCCTGGTAGAGCTGGAACAGCGCCGAACCCTCGGTTTGCTTGGGCTGGCCGGGGGCGAGCGAGTCGGTGACGATGCCAAAAATCAGCTTTTTCAACTGCTCGGGCGGCGCAAAGAGCGGGATGGTGTTGTCGTAGCTCTTGCTCATCTTGCGCCCGTCTAGGCCGGGCAGGGTGGCCACTTGGGAATCGACCACGGCTTCGGGCAGGGTGAAGTGCGCGCCGTAGTGGTGGTTGAAGCTGGCGGCGATGTCGCGCGCCATTTCGATGTGCTGCACCTGGTCGCGCCCGACCGGCACCTGATTCGCGTTAAAGAGCAGGATGTCGGCCGCCATCAGCACCGGGTACATGAACAGGCCGGCCGTCACGCCCTCGTCGGGGTCGGCGCCGCTGGCGGCGTTTTTGTCCAGCGCCGCCTTGTAGGCGTGGGCGCGGTTGAGCAGCCCTTTGCCGCAGATGCAGGTGAGCAGCCAGGTGAGTTCGGGGATTTCGACGATGTCGGACTGGCGGTAGAAGGTCACGCGCTCGGGGTCGAGGCCGCAGGCCAGCCAGGTGGCGGCCAGTTCCAGCGTGGAGCGCTGGATGCGCGCCGGGTCGTCGGTTTTGATTAGGGCGTGGTAGTCGGCCAGAAAGAAATAGGCATCGACATCGTTGCGCTGGCTGGAGCGCAGCGCAGGCCGAATGGCGCCGACGTAGTTGCCTAGGTGCGGGGTGCCCGTGGTGGTGATGCCGGTGAGTACGCGCATGGTGGAAAAAAGATGGGGTAGGGGGTGGGGGAGGGGGTGAGGCTCAGAGCAGCAGCCAGCGCAGCGGCGTGAGCAGGGTTTGGATGAACTGGTCGGAGAGCGCCATGAGCGGGCGCAGCCAGTAGGTGCCAAGCAGGCCGGTGAACAGCAGCACCAGCACGATGATGAAGCCAAAGGGTTCGATGCGCGCCACGGCTTGCGAGGGCTGCGGCGGCAGCAGCCCAACCAAGATGCGCCCGCCATCCAGCGGTGGCAGCGGCAGCATGTTGAGCACGAACAGCACCAGGTTGACCAGCAGCCCAGCCTGCGCCATTTCTAGGAAAAAGGGCTCGTGCAGGCCCAGCGCCAGCAGCAGGTAGCCAAAAATCACCCACAGCAGCGCCTGCACCACGTTGGAGGCCGGGCCGGCCAGCGCGACCCAGACCATATCGGTCTTGGGCCGGCGCAGCCGCGCCGCGTTCACCGGCACCGGCTTGGCGTAGCCAAACAAAAAGGCCCCGTTGGTGGCAAACAGCAGCAACAGCGGCAGCGCGAGGGTGCCCAGCGGGTCGATGTGCTTGACCGGGTTGAGCGTGATGCGCCCCAGCATCCAGGCGGTGGGGTCGCCAAAGTGGCGCGCCGCGTAGCCGTGCGCGGCTTCGTGGATGGTGATGGCAAACAGCACCGGCAGCGCAAAGACGGCGATGGTTTGCAAGATGGCGGCAATGTCCATGGGCGTATTGTCTCAGCAGCGTTCAGCGCGTGGCTGGAGCGGCGGGTTTCACAGCCCCAGAGCGGCCAGGCTGCCTTGGCCTTGGCGCAGCAGCACGGGTTCATCGCCACTGCCCATGGGGCTGAGGTCGAGCACCGTGGTGGGCTCCATGGCGCAGGCCCCGGCGTCGATCACGGCGGCCAACTGGTGCTCCAGGCGCTGGCGGATTTCGTGCGCGTCGTTCAGGGGCTCGGTGGCGCCGGGCTCGATCAGGGTGGTGGCCAGCAGCGGCGCGCCGTGAAGCTCCAGCAGCCGCTGCAGCGCGTGGTGTGCGGGCACGCGCAGCCCGATGGTCTTGCGCGACGGGTGGCTCAGGCGCCGTGGCACCTCTTTGCTGGCTTCGAGCACGAAGGTGTAAGGGCCGGGGGTGCCGAGTTTGAGCAGGCGAAACTGGGCGTTGTTCACGCGCGCGTAGCTGGACAGCTCGCTCAGGTCGCGGCAGAGCAGGGTGAGCGGGTGTTTGGCATCGACGCCACGGATGCGGCGCAGCCGCTCCACCGCCTCTTTGTCGTCGAGGTGGCAGGCCAGGGCGTAGCTGGAGTCGGTCGGCAGCGCCAGCACGCCGCCTTGTTGCAGCGCCTGCACCGCCTGCTTGAGCAGACGCGGTTGCGGGTTGTCGGGGTGGATCTGGAAAAATTGCGACATCGGAGGAAGGAGTCAATCAATCCACTTTGGGGGTGCGCGCCGTCAGCCAAGCCAGCGTGGCCCCGCACAGCACGATCAGCCCGATGCCAACAAAGGCCCACAGGCCCGGCATGTGCGCAAACAGCAGCCAGCCCAGCAGCAGCGCAAAGCCGACTTGCAAATACATATAGGGGGCCAGGGTAGAGGCCGGTGCGCGCGCGAAGGCCTGAATGAACAGGAAATGCCCCACGGTGCCGCACAGCCCGGCTAGGCACAGCAGCGCCAGCGTGCGCCCGTCGGGGATGGCCTGCCAGACCCAAGGCAGGGCCAGCGTCATGAGCAGCGCGCCGGTCCAGCCGGTGTAGAAGTGCAGCATGAGCGGGTCTTCGCTGCGCGCCATGCGGCTGGTCAGAATCTGGAACACGGCGTAGAGCAGCACCATCAGCAGCGGCACCAGCACAAACCAGCCCAAGGTGTAGCCGGTGGGTTGGATCACCAGCAGCGCACCACAAAAGCCCCCCAGCACCAGCAGCCAGCGCAGGCGGCTCACCACTTCGTGCAGAAAAACAGCGGCCAGCAGCGTCACCACCAGCGGCGTGAGCATGACAAGGGCGGTGAACTCACCCAGAGGCATATAGGTCACGCTGACAAAGCTCAAGATGCTCACCGCCAGCAGCAGCACCCCGCGCAGGGCGTGGCGCAGAGGCTGGCGCGTGGCCAGCGAGCGCCAGCCCCGGGTGGGCAGCACCACGGCGGCCATGACCACGGCCTGGAAGGTGTAGCGAAACCAGACCACCATCAGCACCGAGATGGTGGCGCTGAGCACCTTGACGGTGGCATCGAGCAGCGCAAAGCAGGCCACCGCCAGCACCAGAAAAGCAATGCCCAGCAGCGTTCGGGCGCTGGCCGTGTGCAAGCCAGGCATTAATGCACGCGCTCGCTGAGCAGTTCCCACACCGGCCGCAGGCGGGCGTCGAGGGGGGGCAGGGCGCCGAGGTCGCAGTGGCTCTCGCCGGGGCCGTGAAAGTCGGAGCCGCGCGAGGCCGCCAGACCAAATTCGAGCGCCATCTCGGCATACTGGGCCGCTTCGGCGCTGCTGTGGCTGCCGGTGAGCACTTCTACCGCCTGCCCGCCGTGGGCCTTGAATTCGCTAAACAGGGCGTATTCCTGCGTGGGGCCGTGGTTGTAGCGCGCCGGATGCGCGATCACCGCCACCCCGCCGGCCTCGACGATCCAGCGCACCGCGTCGCGCAGGCTGGCCCAGCGGTGCGGCACGAAGCCGGGTTTGCCGTCGGTGAGGTATTTGCGAAACACCTCTTGCACGTCTTTGCACACACCGGCTTCGACCAGGTAGCGGGCAAAGTGGGCGCGCGAGATCAGTTCCGGGTTGCTCACGTACTTGAGCGCGCCTTCAAAGGCACCGGGTATGCCGACGCGGCGCAACTGCTCGGCCATTTCTTGGGCGCGCTCGCTGCGGCCGCTGCGGGTGCGGTGCAAGCCTTGCAGCAGCGCGGCGTTGCTGTGGTCAAAACCCAGCCCCACGATGTGCACCGTGAGATCGCAAAAGCTGACCGAGATTTCGGTGCCGGTGAGGTAGGGCAGTGCCAGCGCGCGCGCGGCATCGAGGGCGCGTTGCTGGCCGCCCACTTCGTCGTGGTCGGTGAGCGCCCACAACTCAACCCCGTTGGCCTTGGCACGCGCCGCCAGCGCCTCGGGCGTGAGCGTGCCATCGGAGACGGTGGAGTGGCAGTGTAGGTCGGCGTTGAGGATGGGCATGGGGTCAAAGCGCCCCCTCGGGGGGCAGCGAGTGCAGCGAGCGTGGGGGTTCATTCTAGGCCCAAGGCTACACTCGCGCTGTGTCGCTATTCAAATCCGCCTCCGTCGTCTCGTTGTTGACCCTGCTCTCGCGCATCAGCGGCTTGGTGCGCGACCTGCTCATCGCCGCCACCTTTGGCGTGAGCGCCATGACGGACGCCTTCAACGTCGCCTTTCGCATCCCCAATTTGCTGCGGCGCCTGTTTGCCGAAGGGGCCTTTAGCCAGGCTTTCGTGCCGGTGCTGGCCGCCACGCGCCAGCAAGAGGGCGACGAAGCCACCAAAGATTTGATCGACCGCGTGGCCACGGTGCTGGCCTGGGCGCTCACCTTCACCTGCATCGTGGGCGTGCTGGCGGCACCGCTGCTGGTGTGGGGCATGGCCGCCGGGCTGGCGCGCGACCCCTACACCTTCGACGTGACCGTGGCGCTGACGCGCTGGATGTTCCCCTACATCGGCTTCATGTCGCTGGTGGCGCTGGCGGCTGGGGTGCTCAACACCTGGAAGCGCTTTGCCGTTCCCGCCGCCACCCCGGTGCTGCTCAATGTGGGGCTGATCGTGGCTGCGGCCTGGGGCGCGCCGTGGTTCGAGTCCATCGGCATCGAGCCGATTTTTGCCCTGGCGGGTGGGGTGCTGATTGGCGGCGTGCTGCAACTGGCGGTGCAACTGGCGGCGCTCAAGCGGCTCGGGCTGCTGCCGCGTGTGAGCGTGCGCCTCTCGGCGCTGCGCTCGGCCTGGAAGAACCCGGGCACGCAGCGCATCCTCACGCTCATGCTGCCGGCGCTGCTGGGGGTGAGCGTGGCGCAAATCTCGCTGCTCATCAACACCCAGATTGCTTCGCACCTGGCCACCGGCAGCGTGAGCTGGCTCACCTTTGCCGACCGGCTGATGGAGTTCCCGACCGCGCTGCTGGGGGTGGCGCTAGGCGTGGTGCTGCTGCCGCAACTGGCGGCCGCCAGCGCCGCCGCCGACCCGGCGCGCTACAGCCAGATGCTCGACTGGGGTCTGCGCCTGGTGCTGCTGCTGGCCGTGCCCAGTGCGGTGGCGCTGCTGACGATTGCCGAGCCGCTGGTGGCGGTGCTGTTTCACTACGGCGCGTTCACGGCCTTTGATGTGCGCCAGACCGCGCTGGCGCTGATGGGCTATGGCGTGGGGCTGGTGGGGCTGATCGCAATCAAGATTTTGGCCCCGGCTTTCTATGCCAAGCAAGACATCAAAACCCCGGTGCGCATCGCCATCGTGGTGCTGGTGCTGACGCAGGTGTTCAACCTCTTGCTGGTGCCCACCATGGCCCACGCCGGGCTGGCGCTGGCGATAGGGCTCGGGGCCTTGATCAATGCCGGCTGGCTGCTGATTGGGCTGCTGCGCCGCGGCTCCTACCAGCCGCAGCCGGGCTGGCTGGTGTTGACGCTGCAGGTGCTGGCCGCCAGCGCGCTGCTGGCGCTGTTTTTGCTCTGGGCCAGCAGCCAGTTCAACTGGGTGCACGAGGTGGTGATATGGCAGCGCCTGCTGGCCATGCTCGGGCTGCTGGTGGGCGCGGCGCTGGTCTATTTCGGCACCCTGCTGCTGGCCGGGGTGAAGCTGCGGCGGCTGGTGCGGATGTAGGGTTGGGGGGCAGTCCTTGCGGTTTGGGCGCTACCCCACCCGCACCGCCGCCCCGGCACCGCGCGCCGCGATGCGCCCGATTTCATGCACCGTCTCGCCCAGCGCACGCAGGGTGGCGGCCACGGCAGCGGCGGCGGCGGCATCGACCACCAGCGCCATGCCGATGCCGTTGTTGAAGGTGCGGTTCATTTCGAAGTCGTCGATGCCGGCGCTGCGCTGCAACCAGGCAAAGAGCTCGCTTTGTGGCCAACTGCCTTGCACCAGTTCGGCCGCCAGATGATCAGGCAGCACGCGCGGGATGTTTTCCAGCAGGCCGCCGCCGGTGATGTGCGCCAGCGCCTTGATGCCACCGGCCGCACCGCCGCAGGGGTGCTGCGCCAGCGCCTGCAGCACGTTTTTGACGTAGATGCGCGTCGGGGCCATCAGGGCCTGGCGCAGGGGTTGGCCGTCGAGCGTGGTGGGCAGATCGCTGGCAGCGCGCTCCAGGCACTTGCGCACCAGCGAAAAGCCGTTGGAATGCACGCCGCTGGAGGCCAGGCCCAGCACCACGTCGCCGCTGGCCACCGTCTGGCCCGTGAGGATGAGCGATTTTTCCACCGCCCCGACACAAAAACCGGCCAGGTCGTACTCGCCCGGCGGGTACATGCCGGGCATTTCGGCGGTCTCGCCGCCGATCAGGGCGCAGCCGGCCAGCTCGCAGCCGTGTGCGATGCCGCCCACCACCGCGGCGGCGGTGTCCACATCGAGCTTGCCGCAGGCAAAGTAGTCGAGGAAAAACAGCGGCTCGGCACCCTGCACCAGCACGTCGTTGACGCTCATGGCCACCAGGTCGATGCCCACCGTGTCGTGCATCTGCCACTCGAAAGCCAGTTTGAGCTTGGTGCCTACGCCGTCGGTGCCCGAAACCAGCACCGGCTCGCGGTAGCGCTTGGGCACTTCAAACAGCGCGCCAAAGCCGCCGATGCCCGCCAGCACGCCTTCGCGCAGCGTTTTTTTGGCTAGGGGCTTGATGCGCTCGACCAGCGCGTCGCCGGCCTCGATGTCAACGCCAGCGTCTTTGTAGGAAAGGGGGGTCGTGGTCATTTGGTGTGGGCACTATAGAATGGGCCGATTTTACTGGTCCGACTGGCATCCCTTTTCATCGCCGCCCCAGCAACCCGTCACCCCCACATTTTGATGGCCCCACCCATGCTGCTCACCCCCGCGCAATTGCGTGTGCTCGCCTGGATCGGCTTGGCCGTCGTGGCTTGGCTGCTGCTGGGCCTGCTGGCGCCGGTGCTCACGCCCTTCCTGGTGGCGGCGGTGCTGGCCTACGCCCTGCACCCGGCAGTCGAGCGTTTGCACGGGCGCGGCCTGCCACGCTGGGCGGGGGCAGGGTTGGCGCTCACGCTGCTGGTGCTGGTGCTGCTGGCGGTGTTGTTGCTGATCGTGCCCGTCATCACGCACCAGGTGCCGCTGCTGCGCGACCAGATTCCGCTGCTGCTGGAGGGCTTCAATGCCTGGATCGCGCCCTGGGGCGAGCGCCTAGGGGTGAATGCGCAGATCGACGTGGCGATGGTGCGCGAGCTGCTGCAGCGCCTCATCAGCGGGGAGGAAGGGCAGTGGGTCGAGTACGCGCTGTCGTCGCTGCGCATCGGGGGCAGCGCCTTGCTGGCAGCCTTGGGTTTTCTGGTGCTCACCCCGATTGCGGCTTATTACCTATTGCTGGACTGGGATTGGTTGGTCGAACACACCAAGCTGCTGGTGCCACCGCGCTGGCGCGCCCCGACGCAGCGTTTTTTGGACGACACCGACCAGGTGCTGGGGCAGTATCTGCGCGGCCAATTGCTGGTGATGAGCAGCATGGCGGTGTTTTTTACCGCCGGGCTGATGCTGGTCGGGCTCGATCTGGCGCTGCCCATCGGTGTCTTCACCGGGCTGGCGATGTTCGTGCCGTTTCTGGGCTTTGGGGTTGGGATGGTGCTGGCGCTGCTGGCGGCGCTGCTGCAGTTTGGCACCCTGTGGGGGGTGCTGCTGGTGGGGGCCGTCTACATGGTGGGGCAACTGATCGAGAGCCTGTACCTGACGCCGCGCGTGCTGGGTGACCGCATCGGCATGCACCCGATCGCCGTGATTTTTTCCCTGATGGCCTTTGGGCATCTGTTTGGCTTTATGGGGGTGCTGATTGCGCTGCCGGTGAGCGCGGTGCTGGTGGTGGCGCTGCGCCGCTTGCAGGTGCTGTACCAAAGCAGCGCGCTTTTTACCGACGGCATGGAGCCGCTGCCCAATGCCACCGCCGCGCCCGTCAGCGCCTCGTTGCCGCCCGCGCCCGCGCCCGCCGAGCGCACCGCCGGGAACCCACCCGCCTGAGCCGATGCAGCAACTGGTGCTCGACCTTGGGCTGGCCGCGCCGCCCTCGCTGGACAATTTTTTTGCCGACGCCGGGCAACCGGCCTTGGCGCACCTGCGCGCGGTGCTGGCGCAGCCGCAATGCCCCAGCGTGCCCAGCTTGCTCTGGGGTGCGCCCGGCAGCGGCAAAACGCATTTGTTGCAAGCGGTGCGGCTGGCGCTGCAGCAGCAGGGGCTGGCGGTGGGCTGGCTCGATGCCAGCAGCCAAGTCTTGCCCGATTTTGATGAACGCTGGGCCGCCGTGCTGCTCGACGACTGCCAGCACTACGGCAGCGCGCAGCAGGCGCTGGCCTTCAACTGGTGCATCAACGCGCTCAGCCCTGCCGACGGCCGGCCGCGCTGGGTGCTGGCCGCCGCCGACCGGCCCCCGACCGACCTGGCCCTGCGCGCCGACTTGCGCACCCGCCTAGGCTGGGGCCATGTGTTCCAATTGCCGCTTCTGAATGACGCCGAGCGCCGCCGCGTGCTGCGTCAATCGGCAAACGCGCGCGGGCTGTGCCTGCCCGATGAGCTGCTCGACTTCATGCTCAGCCGCTATGCGCGCGAGCTCGGCGGCCTGATGGCGCTGCTGGAGCGGCTCGACGGCTACGCGCTGCGCACCCAGCGCGCGCTCACCGTGCCTTTGCTCAAAGCCATGCTCGAAGAAAGCTGTGAAACCTGAAAAACCGGCCTCCAACCCATTGTCTGCACCCATGAAACTGGCCCTGTTCGACCTCGACCACACCTTGCTGCCGCTGGACTCCGACCACGCCTGGGGCCAGTTCACCACCCGCATCGGCTGGACCGACGCCGAAGCCTTCACGCGCCGCAACGACGAATTTTTTGCCCAGTACCAGGCCGGCGCGCTCGACATCCACGACTACGTGCGCTTTAGCACCGCCGCCGTGCGCGAGCGCGGTGCGCAGGCCGCCGCCGCCGCGCACCAGCGGTTTATGCGCGAAGTGATCGAGCCGCAGCTTCTGCCCGCCGCGCGCGAATTGGTCGAGCGGCACCGGCGCGCCGGCGATCTGCTGCTCATCGTCACCGCCACCAACGAGTTCGTCACGCGCCCAATCGCACGCGCCTTGGGTGTGGATGAGCTGCTGGCGGTGGAACTGGCGCGCGGCCCCGATGGCTGGTACAGTGGCGAGATCGCGGGCACGCCCTCGTTTCGCGAAGGCAAGGTGCAGCGCCTGGAGCAATGGCTGGCGGCGCGAGGCTTGGGCTGGGGTGCGGTGCACACCACGTTTTACTCCGACTCCCTCAACGACCTGCCGCTGCTCGAAAAAGCCGACGTGCCGGTGGCCACCAACCCCTCGCCCGGCCTGCGTGCGCTGGCGCAACAGCGCGGCTGGCGCATTCTCGACCTATTTGAAACTCCTGCATGATCACATCCTTTATCAACCGGCTGCTGGGCAAAGGCCCCAAGGCCAGCGCCTCTCCCTTGGGCAAGCGCGAAGACGTGCCGGTGGCGGTGCATGGCATCGACCCCTCGCTGGTCGATGGGCGCGCGCTCGACGTGCTGCACAGCCTCAAGCGCGCCGGCCACGAGGCCTACATCGTGGGTGGGGCGGTGCGCGATTTGCTGCTCGGGCTGCGCCCGAAGGACTTTGACGTCGCCACCAGCGCCACACCGGAGCAGGTGAAAGCGCTGTTTCGGCGCGCCTTCATCATCGGGCGGCGCTTTCGCATCGTGCACGTGGTGTTTGGGCGCGGGCGCGAGCACGAGGTGATCGAAGTCTCGACCCTGCGCGCCTACCTCGACAGCGCCGACGCCGAGCAAGTGAGCGGCAACGAGCGCAGCCACCGGGTGGCGCTGGCCGGGGTCGGGCACGCCGTCGATGCCAGCGGCCGGGTGCTGCGCGACAACGTCTGGGGCACGCTGGAGCAGGACGCGGCGCGGCGCGACTTCAGCGTCAACGCGCTCTACTACGACCCCGAGAGCGAGGTGGTGGTCGATTTCCACCACGGCATCCGCGACGCCAAAAAGCGCGTGCTGCGCCTGATCGGCGACCCGGCCACGCGCTACCGCGAAGACCCGGTGCGCATCATCCGCGCGGTGCGTTTTGCGGCCAAATTGAGTGGGCTGGGTTTTCACTTCGACAGCAAAACCCGCGCCCCGCTGCTGGCCAGCCTGCCGCTGCTGGCCGAGGTGCCACCCAGCCGTTTGTTTGACGAAATGCTCAAGCTGCTGCAAACCGGCCATGCCTTGGCCAGCATCGAGCAGCTCCAGACGCTCGGGCTGGCGCAAGGCATCTACCCCTTGCTCGATGTGGTGGTGCAGCGCGCCCACGACCCCTTCGTGCGCGCCGCGCTGCAAGACACCGACCGCCGCGTGGCCGAAGAAAAATCGGTGGTGCCGAGCTTTTTGCTCGCTTGCGTACTCTGGAGCGATGTGCGCGCCGGCTGGGAGCGGCGCCAGCAAGCCGGGGGCGGCGCCTTTGCGGCCCTGCAAGAGGCGGTGGATGAGGCCTTCGATGCGCGCATCGGCGATGTGTCGGGGCGCGGCAAGCTGGCAGCCGATATGCGCGAAATCTGGCTGATGCAGCCGCGCTTTGAAAAGCGCACTGGCCAAACCCCGTTTACCCTGGTCGAGCAGCCGCGTTTTCGCGCTGGCTTCGACTTTTTGCGCCTGCGCGCCCAGGTGGGCGAGCTCGACGAGGAGCTGTCGCACTGGTGGGAGACCTTTAGCCTAGCCAACGAGGCGGTGCGCAGCGACATGCTTGAAGCCGTGCGGCTGGAGCAGCAGCGCAAGCGCCCGGCAGGCAAGGGCGGGGCGCGCGGTGCAGGGCGCGCTGGGCGGGCGGAGCCGGGCCAGCAGGGCAAGGCCCGCTCGGGCCCGGCAGGCGCGCAGCATGAGGGGCACGGAGACGGGCTTGGTGAGGTTCGCAACGAGGGCCAGAATGAAGCCCGCGACGTGCGTTTCGAGCGCGGCGACGATGCCGATTCTGAGCGATCGGAGCACGGCGCCGACGAGGCCGCACCCGCCGCCAAAAAACGCCGCCGCCGCCGCAAACCGGCCAGCCAGCGCGAGGGGGGCGGTGCCAGCGATGCGGGCCAGCCTGGCAGTCCGGGCCGCAGCACCCCGCAGGCCGACTAAAGCCGCGTGGGTCGCTGTGCCGTGCCGCTGAGTGCCGTGCCGCCGCGCCCGCCGGTGCAGGCTTGGGTGGCTCTGGGGGCCAACTTGGGCGACGCCTGCGCCAGTGTGCGCGCCGCCATCGAGGCGCTGGGCCACTTGCCGCAAACCCAGTTGTTGCGCGCCTCCAGCCTGTACCGCAGCGCGCCGTGGCAGGCCGAAGGGGCCGATTTCATCAACGCCGTGGCGCAGGTGCAAACGGGCTTGAACGCCCCCGAGCTGCTGCGCGCCCTGCAAGCGCTGGAGCAGGCCGCCGGGCGTGAGCGCCCTTGGCGCAACGCGCCGCGCACGCTGGACCTCGATTTGCTCGAATACGGCTCGGCGCGCATCGAATCCGAATCGCTTACGCTGCCGCACCCGCGCTTGCACGAGCGCGCCTTCGTGCTGCTGCCGCTGGCCGAAATTGCGCCCGAGCGCGTCAGCGCCGCCGCACTGGCGCGGGTGGCGGGGCAGCGCATCGAAAAACTGGCTTAGCTCAGGGGTAAAGCCGCTCGCGCACCCAGGCACTGCCTTCGAGCCGGTAGCGCAGCCGGTCGTGCAGGCGGCTGGGGCGGCCTTGCCAGAACTCCCAGCGGTCGGGCCGCAGCCGGTAGCCGCCCCAGTGCGGCGGGCGCGGCGGCTGCAGCACAAACTGGGCTCCAAACTTGAGCGCCTGCGCCACCAACGCGGCGCGGCTAGAGAGCACGCGGCTCTGGGCGCTGGCCCAAGCCCCGATGCGGTGTTCCAGCGGGCGGCTCTGAAAATAAGCGTCGCTTTCGGCTTCGCTCACGCGCTCCACTTGCCCCTCGATGCGCACCACGCGTTCCAGTTCGACCCAGTGGAATTGCAGCGCTGCCCACGGGTTGCCAGCCAGCTCTTGGCCCTTGCGGCTTTCGTAGTTGGTGAACCAGACCAAGCCCTCGGCGTCGTAGCTCTTGATCAGCACCACGCGCGTGCTCGGGCGCAAGTCGCTGCCCACGCTGGCCAGCGTCATGGCGTTGGGCTCGGGCAGTTCGCTTTTAAGGGCTTCTTCGAACCAGCGGCCGAATTGTTGCAGCGGATCGGGGTGCGAGTCGTTCTCGCTCAGGGCGGCGCGTTCGTAGCTTTTGCGCAGGTCGGCGATGTTCATGGGGCGCAAGTATGGCACGCTGGTTGGGGTCTTAAGTGGCGCGTCAAAGCGCCTGCCGCCGTACACTTGCGCCAATCAGGATGAGCAATGAGCGCCCGAGGCTACAAGACGATCTACTTCGCCAACGCACTGCTTTCGTTGGCCGACGGTTTGTACTATCCGTTTCTCATTGCCTTCTTGTACGAGATGGACGGCATCGTGGCTGCGGGGGTGGGGCTGGGCATCATCGCCATCATGGACTCGGTGGGCACGTACTTCGTGGGCGGCTGGGTGGATCGCTACGGGCGCAAGCCCTTTCTGGTGGCGAGCGCGTGCCTGAGCGTGAGCGTCTACTTGGCTTATCCCCTCATCTCGTACTTGGAGCAGCCGTGGGTATATGGCGTGCTGCTGCTGGTGCTGGTGCTGGATGGATTGACCGATGGTTCCTGGGACACCATCGAAGCCGTTTACTTGGGCGACGTGACTCGCAAAGCCACCAGAGGCCGTGGCATGGGAAATTACTGGGGGGCAGGAGGCATCATCTTTGGTGTGGCCATGATTGCGGCCGGCTTGGTGGGCATTCAGGTGAGCTTTATGACGGTGGCTTTGGTGGTGGCGGCCATCTACTTTTTGGGTATATTGGTGCTGCTGCGTCTCGAAGAGAGTCTCCAAGTTTGAAGCCCGCCGAGCCTGCCTAGATGTCACATCCCGGACGATCATAAGGCGCCCGATGAAAGAGATGAGGATGCGAAGCGTA
>NZ_BAWN01000054.1 GCF_000696225.1 Serpentinimonas barnesii
GTAAGCGTCCCGCCAACCCATCTTGCAGACAGCCGATCATCCTGAGACCATCGTGTCCACTTCATTTTTGGTGGACACATGCACACTGCTTCCGATATTCAACTGCCCGCCGCAGGCCGCAAACGCGGCCGTTACTCCCAGGCCTTCAAAGCCCGCGTGGTGGCGGCCTGCAACCAGCCCGGCCTCTCCACCGCTGCCATCGCCTTGGCCAATGGCCTCAACGCCAACCTGCTGCGCCGCTGGATCAGCGAACACCGACAAGCCCAAAGCGGTATGGAGGCAACGCCAGATGCCTGTGTGGGCTTCGTGCCGCTGACGAGCCCTGTTTCGGCGAGTACACCGGCTGCCTTGCGCCCAGCTGCTCTGGGCACACCAGACCCAGACCGCATGCAGCTGCACCTGAGCCGTGGTGATCTGCAAGCCACGCTGAGCCTGCCGGCCCACCAGCATGCCCAGTGTGCGGCCCTGCTCAAGCTGATCCTGTCATGATCCGCATCGACACCATCTGGCTGGCGGTGCAGCCGCTGGACATGCGCGCCGGAGCCGACACCGCCATGGCCCAAGTCATCCATGTCTTTGGCGCTGCCCGCCCACACCACGCCTACCTCTTTGCCAACAAACGCGCCAACCGCCTGAAGGTGCTGGTGCACGACGGCATCGGCCTGTGGCTGGCCACGCGCCGCCTGCACCAAGGCAGCTTTCACTGGCAGCGCGGTGCAGGCCAGCGCCTGGAATTGAACCCCGCCCAATTGCAAGCCTTGGTGCTCGGGCTGCCCTGGCAATCGATGCAGGACGCCGGGGTCATTCATTTGCATTGAGGCGGTATTGCTCATGCAGTCGAGCTGGTTTGATTGTTTAAATATTCAATCAATTCAACCTGTCGCACCAGTATCGAGGTATAATTCAACCCATGCTGAATGTTGCCCAATTGCCGCAAATGAGCCGCGCCGAATTGCAGGGGTTGGCTGCCCAATTGCTATCGCAATTGAGCGACAAAGACGCGATGATTCATTCGGCCCGGCAATTGGTCGCAGCCAAAGACGCGGCGATTCATTCGGCCCAGCAATTGCTCGCCGCCAAAGACCAAGAGTTGAACTGGCGCCAGGCCCGCATCGAGCAGCTTACCCACGAAATTGCGCTGCTGCGCCGCATGAAGTTTGCCGCCACCAGCGAGCGGCTGGCGCGCGAGGGCGGCCCCGAGCAGGCCAGCCTCTGGGGTGCAGACCTGGACGCCGACTTGGCGGCCATCGAGGCCGAGCTCGAAGCGCTGCGCGCAGCGCCGCAAGCGGATGTGACTGGGTCTGAGTCTGGGTCTGTGCCCGAGCACCACAGCCCCAAATCCACTCCCAAGCGCGCAGCCCTGGCGCCGCATTTGCCGCGCACCGTCATCGAGCATGAGCCGGCCGCTACCGTCTGCGGCTGCGGGACCGAGTTGCAGCGCGTGGGCGAGGATGTGGCCGAGAAGCTGGACTACACGCCCGGCGTCTTTACCGTGCAGCGCCATGTGCGGGGCAAGTGGGCCTGCCGCTGCTGCCAGACCCTGATCCAGGCACCAGCACCCGCGCACGTGATCGACAAGGGCATCCCCACGGCGGCCTTGCTGGCCGATGTGCTGGTGGGCAAATACGCCGATCACCTGCCGCTGTACCGCCAGGAGGACATTTATGCCCGCGCCGGTGTGGCCATCCCGCGCTCGACGCTGTCGGCCTGGGTGGGGCGCTGCGGCGTGGCGCTGCAGCCGCTGGCTGATGCGCTGGCAGACCTGATCAAAGGCGCTGATGTGGTGCATGCCGATGAAACCCCGGTGCAGATGCTGGTCCCCGGCCAAGGCAAGACGCATCGATCCTATTTGTGGGCTTATGCCACGGGGCCGTTTGCAGAGGTGCAGGCGGTGGTCTTTGACTTTTGCACCAGCCGCGGCGGACAGCATGTGCGCGCCTTTCTGGATGGCTGGCAGGGTACGCTGGTGTGTGACGATTACGCGGCCTACAAGGCGCTGTTTGCCCAAGGGGTGACGGAGGCGGGCTGCATGGCGCATGCGCGGCGCAAGTTCTTTGACTTGCACGCCGCCAGCCAAAGCCCGCTGGCGGCCACGGCGCTGGAGTTCATTGGTCGGCTCTACGAGGTGGAGCGCTTGCTCAAGGATTGCACCTGCGAGGAGCGGCTGCGTGTGCGTCAGGGCAGCAGTCAGACCATCATGGATGCCTGGCACCAGTGGATGCTGCTGCAGCGCACGAAGCTGACGGCCAACTCGGCCACGGCCCGGGCGATGGATTACAGCTTGAAGCGCTGGCAGGGGTTGAGCCGCTTCCTGCACGATGGGGCGGTGCCGATTGACAACAACCACATCGAGAACCTGATCCGGCCGATCGCGCTGGGGCGCAGCAATTGGCTCTTTGCCGGCTCCGAGCGCGCCGGCCAGCGCGCGGCCGCCGTTCAGTCGCTGATCCAGAGCGCGCGCCTCAATGGGCTCGATCCCTACGCCTATCTGAAAGACGTGCTCGAGCGCCTGCCCACGCACAAGGCCCGTGCGATTGAGGAGCTGCTGCCGCACAAGTGGCAGCCGCTGGCGGCGGCATCGGGATGAAATCGGGCTCATGAGGGATGGGGGTGTCCGCGTCACTCGGCGTGGACGCGTGGGCGCTATCTTGTCAGACCCGTAGGCTGCTGGCAAGGTGGGTTGGCGGGACGGTTAC
>NZ_BAWN01000053.1 GCF_000696225.1 Serpentinimonas barnesii
CTGGAAGTTTTTATCTACGCGCTTCTTAAGGGTGTTTCTTGAGAGGCGATGGCGAGAAGGGTGCTGGGGCCTTGGAACGCTGCGGCGTTGCCGGAGATTATGGCTGGGGCTTCGCAGGAAAGCAAGGGCGGAGGAAAGCAAGGGCGGCGTGCCTGTGCAGTTCCACGAAGGCCGAGCAGCAGGCCTGCAACCGGGCAGCGCCGCCGGAGACCGAGGAAGTGGAACAGAAGAAGCCAGAGCGAGGCCTAACGTTGAGGTTAACCGGCGGGCCGAAGGCGCGTCCGAGTTGAACCGCAGGTTAGGCGCTGTGGAGAAGGGTGCTGTGGCCTTGGAACGCTGCGGCGTTGCCGAAGATTATGGCCGGGGTTGCGCAGACGGATCCCGAGGGTGTGGAGCGCCAAAGGTATATATGATTGTCTGGGATGCGACAGTTAGCCAAGTTCACGCCTGATATGAGGCAAAACTATCTCTTTCATTCCATCAGTAAACAGCCTTAGGTATTCAGTGAATACTCGCCTAGCATCATCACTCTTAACGATTAAGTTTTGGTTCCGTAAAGCGTGAAATAGCATGCTTACCATTTTGTCGGCCGACTCAAATGTATAGTATTTGTGAAGATGGTCATTCAGACTGTACTTGTTTTCAAAACCAAAGTACTGTCGCTCTTCGACTAGCGAGTAAAATTTACTCCCGAACAACTCACTTGTATTCTGAAAAAACTTGTTTTCCTTAGAGTATGCTGCCGAGTAAAGCAGATTTTGAGTCCAGTACAATTGCACTAACTGCTGCTCATTCCTGTAGCGGTCTACATCTATTGCGGCGCTCGCCAAATGTATCTTCATTTCCTGAGAAATGTCAATTCTGACGGCATGTTGAAATAGTTGATCAGCCAATTTCGTCGGACTTGCCTGCTTGAAGAAATCAAATAAACCCATGATAATATGCTCCTTCTGATGCCGAATTGACGTAATATCCGAAAAAATCCGCTATCACTGGCGGCGGCTTCGTCGGACGCTGGAAATTTGAAAATTACCCATTTGGGGATTTCTGCAAATACCAACCACCCCGCAGCCAACACTGCCTGAACTCCACATCATGAAATCCTTTGGAGTTTAATCGCGGATTTCAGGGTCTTTTAGGCCAGGTATTGCCTCTTGTAGAGTCCTTTCCCGATGTTTTGGCAAACTGCGGGCGCACTCATGCCTGATGCATCGCCGCTCGTTTGCGCACCATCCACAGCTTGGAGCGCTGCGGCGTTGCCGGAGATTATGGCTGGAGCCTTGCAGGAAAGCAAGCTCGATGTGCCTGTTTTGTTCCACGAAGGCCGAGCAGCAGGCCTGCAACCGTGCAGCGCCGCCGGAGTCCGAGGAAGTGGAGCAGCAGAAGTCAGAGCGAGTCCTAACGTAGAGCTAAATGGCGCCGAAAATGCGCGGAATTTTTGATCCCCCTTTGAACTCCATGTTAGAGCTAGATTTACACTTTACCTTGTTCAAAAAGATCGCGGGCCAAACGCTCAAAATATTGTAACCGTCCCGCCAACCCACCTTGCCAGCAGCCTACGGGTCTGACAAGATAGCGCCCACG
>NZ_BAWN01000052.1 GCF_000696225.1 Serpentinimonas barnesii
CGAGTTGAACCGCAGGTTAGGCGATGGCGAGAAGGGAAACTGGGCCTTGGAACGCTGCGGCGATGCCGGAGATTATGGCTGGGGATGTGCAGGATAGCAAGAGCGGTGTGCAGGGCGGTGGGAAGTCCGGGGAGCAACAGGCCCGCGGCTGGCAGCGCAGCCGGAGCGCGAGGGCGTGAAGCGCCGAAAGGCCATACGATCGTCCGGGATGCGACAGTTAGGCATTTGCTTGATGCGTCTTAGTGGCCGCATTTCGTACAACTTTTTTCTCACGCATAAGTAGCCCCAGCACACTATATGACAGGTAATCCTTTTGCTTTCCGTTGTAGTCAGAGCGCAGTCCAAGAAGGCTAGCAGCGTCGGCATTTTTGATGCCGCCAGGATTTGCCTTGGTGAGCTCAAGAATTGCGGTCTTTAGGAGTTGCAAGCCAAGTTGAGCGCGCTCTACACAACCCTGAGGAACAACAATGCCTGTGCGACTTTTTCCGCCTAGACCGGAAGGAACGACGGCGTTGGTTAATGCTCCCCCAGATTCCGTAGTTCCAAACGCGGAAATGAGTTCTGCTTCCAGACGGAGTGCCTGAGCCTCGGTAAGGTCTTCTACCAAGATATCTACCATTGGCTTCGCACCAGACGCGATGATTTCTTTGATTCTTGCGTACTTCTTCGTTGCATCAGGCGTAACGAGATGATCAAACGCGCGACTTCCCGTGCCCTTGCCAATGTAGAACGGCATGGCTGGTGAAGTGCGAGGATCTTTCAGAGCGTAGACGTAAAAGAAGTTGGTAGCCATGTTGTTCAAATGCCTAACGTTGAGGTTAACCGGCGGGCCGAAGGCACGTCCGAGTTGAACCGCAGGTTAGGCGATGGTGAGAAGGGTAACTGGGCCTTGGAACGCTGCGGCGTTGCCGGAGATTATGGCTGGGGCTGTGGAGGAACGCAAGCGCGGAGGAAGGCAAGCGCGGAGGAAGGCAAGCGCGGTGCGCCCGTTCCGTTTCACGAAGGCCGAGCAGCAGGCCAGCAACCGGGCAGCCTTGCCGGAGCACGAGGAAGTGGAACGGCAGAAGCCAGAGCGAGGCCTAACGTTGAGGTTAACCGGCGGGCCGAAGGCACGTCCGAGTTGAACCGCAGGTTAGGCAATGGTGTGAAGGGTGCTGCTGCCTTGGAACGCTGCGGCGTTGCCGGAGATTATGGCTGGAGCCTTGCAGGAAAGCAAGCGCTGTGGCATTGCAGGGCAGTGGGCAGACCGAGGAGCAACAGGCCAGCAACCGGGCAGCGTCGCCGGAGCCCGAGGGAGTGGAGCCGCAGAAGCCAGAGCGAGGCCTAACGTTTAACATGAGAGGCGACGCAAGGGCGCAGCCCTTGTGGCGTCCTCTCGATGGAAGGGTTAGACCTCAGTTGATCCATATCTCCAACTTGGCGAACTCACCAGTGAATCGCTTTATGTTTGCGTGACCGATCGCCATTCCGACGCTTGTAAGTGTGAAGCTCTGCATAGATTCAGTCCAAGCGTCGAACACTTGCGTCATAAACCCTCGTACCTCGATGATCTTTGCCTTGATTTGGGCAGATGCCATCTTGCGCTCATCAAACAATCTATGAAGCTTCGCGCCATCCTCTGCAGACAAAGTCTTGTCTTCAATCTGCTTTTTAAGAGCCTCCTTGTTTAGGACCTTCACCTGCAGTTTTGTCGAATCATTGAGGCATGGAACAAAAAAGTTCGGATCTAGACCTATGGATAGGTTCCGAGACACGATCTCCTCGCTGCTAAATCCGTTAAGGAACAGACCTTGATACGTATTCCCAAGTTGCTCTTCAAGAGGCTGGCCGACGAGAACAGTGCCGCAGCCAGCGAACTCAAGATGTTGATAGCTGGCTGCACTCTTGGGCAGCTTGTCGGCGAACGGTAATACGTAACGATCAAGGTAGTTGCCAAAGAGGTCGTGATTCCCGACTGAGGCGTTCTGTGTGTACCTAAACAGAAAAATGAGTGCTAGAGCAGCAAGTTGACTGTTCGTGAGCTTTGGCGCTGTTGCAAGAGATTCGTTGAGAACGATCTGCAAGATGTCGCGTTGGTCTTGCTTACTCCGATCCACGAGCAGATCAACAAGCAAGCTTCCTAAGTCTGCGTCTCCGTTCCGGGCGAACTCTTTTTGCACCGTAAGCAACGAGTACTGGAAATCTGGGTCTTGTGCCTTCTGCAGTCCGACTGGGTACTCCTTTTCCAACCTTTCGATTACTTGATTCGTTATTTCTTCGACGCGTGAAGCTGCTGTGTCTCTGGCGACTCCGGAAAGTTCAAAGAAGGTCGCCTTTGCTACATCCAACGCAATCGCTCTCGCTTCCGAGACGGTGATGCCAGCATTGATGATGGTGATATCTCCTCCCGCTTGGAGAGCAGATGCGCCGTCGCCGACAGCTTGATCCTGCTTCTTATCTAGCATCACGTCCTCCCTGTTTAATGCCCCCTGTCGTGACGTCACCGCCGGCTTGTATCCCAAGCCCGTTCTCGCCTACGACTTGGTGTTGGTCGGCTGAGTGCCCCTTCTTGCTCGCGCGCCAGGAAGCTATGAGCGCGATCAGCGAGGTGACTATCGCAATCACAGGCTCGTAATCTGGCGACTTGATACACCACGCTATCGAAGCAATGAATGCAACAAAGGACAAAATCTTGACGACCAACACTGCATGTCTCCTGAGGTCTAACGTTGAGGTTAACCGGCGGGCCGAAGGCACGTCCGAGTTGAACCGCAGGTTAGGCGCTGGCGTGAAGGGTGCTGGGGCCTTGGAACGCTGCGGCGTTGCCGGAGATTATGGCTGGGGCCTTGCAGGAAAGCAAGACTGCGCTGTGGCATTGCAGGGCGCTGGGCAGGCCGAGGAGCAGCAGGCCAGCAACTAGGCAGCGTCGCCGGAGCACGCGGAGGTGGAACGGCAGAAGCCAGAGCGAGGCCTAACGTTGAGGTTAACCGGCGGGCCGAAGGCACGTCCGAGTTGAACCGCAGGTTAGGCGCTGGAGTGAAGGGTGCTGTGGCCTTGGAACGCTGCGGCGTTGCCAGAGATTATGGCCGGGGCCTTGCAGGAAAGCAAGTGTGGTGTGCCTGTTCCGCTCCACGAAGGCCGAGCAGCAGGCAAGAAACCAAGCGGCGCTGCCGGAGCCCGAGGAGGTGGAGCCGCAGAAGCCAGAGCGAGGCCTAACGTTGAGGTTAACCGGCGGGCCGAAGGCACGTCCGAGTTGAACCCTAGGTTAGGCGATGGTGAGAAGGGTAGCTGGGCCTTGGAACGCTGCGGCGCTGCCGGAGATTATGGCCGGGGCCTTGCAGGAAAGCAAGCGCGGTGAGCCTGTTCCGCTCCACGAAGGCCAAGCAGCAGGCCAGCAACCGGGCAGCGCTGCCGGAGCACGCGGAGGTGGAGCCGCAGAGGCCAGAGCGAGGCCTAACGTTGAGGTTAACCGGCGGGCCGAAGGCACGTCCGAGTTGAACCGCAGGTTAGGCGATGGAGTGAAGGGAAACTGGGCCTTGGAACGCTGCGGCGTCGCCGGATATTATGGCCGAGGATGTGCAGGAAAGCAAGCGCGGTGCGCTGGGTGACGGCGGGCAGACCGGGGAGCAGCAGGCCAGCAACCGGGCAGCATTGCCGGAGGCCGAGGGATTGGAGCAGCAGAAGCCAGAGCGAGGCCTAACGTTGAGGTTAACCGGCGGGCCGAAGGCACGTCCGAGTTGAACCGTAGGTTAGGCGATGGTGAGAAGGGTAACTGGGCCTTTGAACGCTGCGGCGTTGCCGGAGATTATGGCCGGGGCCTTGCAGGAAAGCAAGTGCGGTGCGCTGGGTGACGCGGTGGCTAGACCGGGGAGCAGTAGGCCAGCAACCGAGCAGCATTGCCGGAGGCCGAGGAAGTGGAGCCGCAGAAGCCAGAGCGAGGCCTAACGTTGAGGTTAACCGGCGGGCCG
>NZ_BAWN01000051.1 GCF_000696225.1 Serpentinimonas barnesii
GTTGAGGTTAACCGGCGGGCCGAAGGCACGTCCGAGTTGAACCGCAGGTTAGGCGCTGTGGACAAGGGTGCTGTGGCCTTGGAACGCTGCGGTGTCGCCGGAGATTATGGCAGGGGCCTTGCAGGAAAGCAAGCGCGGTGTGCCCGAACGTTCACCGAAGGCCAAGCAGCAGGCCAGCAACTGGGCAGCGTCGCCGGAGCACGCGGAGGTGGAACGGCAGAAGCCAGAGCGAGGCCTAACGTTGAGGTTAACCGGCGTGCCGAAGGCACGTCCGAGTTGAACCGCAGGTTAGGCGCTGTGGAGAAGAGTGCTGCGGCCTTGGAGTGCTGCGGCGTTGCCGGAGATTATGGCCTGAACCTTGCAGGAAGGTAAGAGCGAAGGAAAGCAAGCTCGATGTGCCTGTGCCTTTCCGCGAGGGCCAAGCAGCAGGCCAGCAACCAAGAAGCGCAGCCGGAGCGCGAGGGAGTGGAATGGCAGAAGCCAGAGCGAGGCCTAACGCTTCGGTTCAGCGGCGCGCCGCGCAGCGGGCCGTCTGCTGCAACCGATTGTTGGGCGGCATGAGGGAATCGTCACAGCTGCACCCGCCTCAGAAGCTGGGCGTTGATCGCGACGACCACTGTGCTCGCCGACATCAGAACCGCACCCACGGCTGGGGTTAGAAGAACACCCCACGCGGCGAGCAACCCGGCGGCGAGAGGGATGGCGACGATGTTGTATCCAGCCGCCCACCACAGATTCTGGAGCATCTTGCGATAAGTGGCGGCGGACAGCGTAATGATCTTGGGAATGTCGCGCGGGTCGGAGCGCACCAGCACGATGTGTCCCGCTTCCACGGCCACGTCGGTGCCGGCACCAATCGCGATCCCAACGTCGGCCATGGCGAGGGCCGGTGCATCGTTCACCCCGTCGCCGACCATCGCCACCTTCTTTCCCTGCGCCTGGAGTTCCTTTACCTTGGACGCCTTGTCCTTGGGGAGCACTTGGGCGAACACCGTGTCGATCCCCAGCTCTGCGGCGACAGCATCGGCGACCGCCTGTGCATCACCGGTCAGCATGGCCACCTTGATGCCGCGCTGATGGAGCGCGCGCACGGCCTCGCGGCTTTCCTCGCGGATGGCATCGGCCACGGCGAAGACCGCCAGGGCCTTGCTACCCCGTAGCAGGTAGATGGCGGCCTGGCCACGATTTGCAGCTGCCTCTGCGGCCTTACGCAGTGTGTCCGCAACCTGCGTACCCTCCATCTGGAGGAGCAAGGGACCACCCATGCGGTACTCGATACCTGCGACCGACGCTGCGATGCCCATTCCGGTCAGCGCCCGGAATTCATCCGCTGGGGGTACATCAAGCTTTCGATCCACCGCCGTCCGCACGATGCCACGCGCGATCGGATGCTCGGACTCCGCCTCGACTCCCGCCGCAATCCGCAGCATATCCTCCTCGGACTCCCCGTCGGCTACCGCCATCTCAACCACCCGGAACTCCCCGAGGGTGAGCGTCCCGGTCTTGTCAAAAATCACGATGTCTAGGTTTCTGGCTTCTTCCAGTCCGCGTCGATCCCGCACGAGCAGGCCGTTGCGTGCGCCCAGGGTCGTGGAAATGGCAACGACCAGCGGCACGGCTAGGCCGAGGGCGTGTGGGCAGGCGATCACCAGGACGGTCACCACGCGCACAATGGTGAAATCGATGGGCGCTCCAAGGAACTGCCACACCACCAGCGTCAGCACGCCGGCGACGATGGCCACTGCTGTCAGGATCCGGGCCGCACGGTCGGCCAGGTGCTGCGCCCTGGATTTCGATGTCTGTGCGTCGGCAACGAGCCGCATGATCCCGGAAAGCTTGGTCTTCTCTCCCGTGCCAGTGACCTGTATGCGCAGGGAACCCTCGCCATTGATGGTCGCGGCGATGACCTCATCGCCTTCATTCTTCTTTACCGGCCGGGACTCGCCGGTGATCATGGCCTCGTTGAGATCGCTCGTGCCTTTCTGGATCAGGCCGTCCGCCGGCACACTCTCGCCGGGACGGACCAGCACGATATCGCCCTCCCTCAGCTCGCTGATGGGCACCGTCTGCTCGCCCTGCTCAGTGACCCGTGTGGCGTTATCCGGGAGCAGCTTGGCGAGTTCCTGTAGCGCCCCCTGTGCCTGTGAGATCGAGCGCATCTCAATCCAGTGGCCCAGTAGCATGATTGTCACCAGAGTTGCTAACTCCCACCAGATCGCGTCCGCCTCGATGAGACCGAGCTGGACCACCCACGAAAAGATGAACGCCACCGAGATGGCGAGGGAAATCAAGGTCATCATCCCAGGCAGTCGGGCTCTAAGCTCTCGCCACGCACCCTTCAAAAAGACCAGGCCACCGTAGAGAAAGATGGCCGTGCCGAGGACAGGAGATATCCACGCCGACCCGGGGAACTCGGGCGCCGTGTAACCAAAGATCATCTGGATGTGCGCTGCCCAGATAACGACCGGAACGGTGAGGATCAGCGACAGCCAGAACTTGTCCCGGAACATCTTCGGGCTGTGACCTGCGTGCTGGTCGTGGCTCCCTATCCCGTGCCCGCCACTTGCCAAGTGGCTGGCGCGCTGTTCGGATCCGTGACCATGTGCGTGTTGGGTGGTCTTGCTCACAATATTGCTACCTCAATCGTGGATGACGGATCGCCTACATCTGGGACGGATGCGTTCTGTCCGGCCTAACGTAGAAGTTAACCGGCGTGCCATAGGCGCATCCGTGTTGAACCGCCGGTTAGGCGCTGTGGGGCAGAGGGTTGCTGCCTTGAAGCCGCTGCCTGAGATTCTGGCAGAGGCTTTGGAGGAAGTCAAGCGGAAAGTTGCATGATTCAGGCGACAACTATCTTGACATGCGCCGATAAGCACATGCGCAGGCCAGCAACCGGGAAGCGTCGCCGGAGCACGCGGGGGTGGAACGGCAAAAGCCAAATCGAGGCCTAACGTTGAGGTTAACCGGCGGGCCGAAGGCACGTCCGAGTTGAACCGCAGGTTA
>NZ_BAWN01000050.1 GCF_000696225.1 Serpentinimonas barnesii
GGCACGCGCCAGCCGCTGCAACTGCGCGAAGTGGCGGGCGCGGCCGATCCGCTCAGCCGCACCTGGCGCGCGCGCTACCGGCTGGTGGGTGCGCTCGACCCAGCGGCTTGGCCCTTGGGGGCGGTGCTGCGCGTGGCGCTGCAGCCCGAAGGCCGCGCCGCGGTGGCCGAGGCGGCGTTGCAGCGCGTGCCGCTGGGGGCGCTGGATGAACGCGGTGGCGGGGCGCAACTGTGGCGCGTGGTCGAGGGCAAGGCGCAGCCGGTGCCGGTGCGCTTGCACCGCATCGACGCCACCCACGCCCACCTGAGCAGCCCGCTGGCCGCTGGCGAGGCGGTGGTGGCGCTGGGCACGCACCGCCTCAGCCCTGGGCTGGCGGTGCGGGAGTTGCCCCGGTGAGCTTTCCCAACCTGTCGGCGCTGGCGGTGCGCGAGCGCGCCGTGACGCTGTTTTTCATTCTGCTGGCGGTGCTGGGCGGCGTCTATGCCTTCCTCTCGCTCGGGCGCGCCGAAGACCCGTCGTTCACGGTGCGCACCATGATGGTGTCGGCGGTCTGGCCCGGTGCCACGGCCGAGGAGATGCGCTCCCAAGTGGCGGATCGGCTCGAAAAACGCATCCAAGAGGTGCAAAACCTGTACCGCATCGAGAGCACCATCCGGCCCGGCCGCGCCGATTTGCAAGTCGAGTTCCACGACTACACCCCGAGCGAGCAAGTGCCCGATCTGTTCGACGAGGTGCGCCAGCGCATGAGCGACGAAGCGCCCCGGCTGCCGCGCGGCGTCATCGGCCCGCTGGTCAACGACGACTTCGGCGACGTCTATTTCGCCCTGATTGCCCTGAGCGCCCCCGGCTTGCCCCTGCCCGAGCTGGTGCGCACGGCCGACACCCTGCGCGACCGCCTGCAACGCTTGCCCGGCCTGCACAAGGGGCTTGTGCTGGGCGAGCGGCCGCAGCGCGTGTTCATCGACTTCGACCTGGCGCGCCTGCACCAGCTCGGCCTGGCGCCGCAAGCGGTGTTCGAGGCCATCGACGCCCAGCTCCAGTTGCTGCCTGCGGGCGCGCTGGAGCTGCAAGGCGCGCGCGTGCTGCTGCGCCTGCCCACCGAGCTGGCCGACCCGCAGCAGCTCGAACGGGTGCCGCTGCGTGTGGGCGGGCGGCTGCTGCAACTGCAGGATGTGGCGCAGGTGCGCCTAGGCCACGAGGAGCCGCCCAGCTACCTGGTGCGCGCCCACGGGCAGGACGCGGTGCTGCTGGGCGTGGTGATGCAAAAAGGCGAAAACGGGCTGGCCTTCGGTGCCCGCTTGGCCGACTTCGTGCAGCAGCAACAGGCCGAGCTGCCGCTGGGCATGGAGCTGCGCGTGCTCACCAACCAGACCGACGCCATCACGCAGGCGGTCGATCTGTTCCAGAAAAAATTCCTTGCCGCCATGGCGGTGGTGATGGTGGTGAGCATGCTGGCCATCGGCTGGCGCGCCGGGCTGGTGGTGGGCATCGCGATACCGCTCACGCTGGGCCTGACCTTTATGCTGATGAAGTTCACCGGCATCAACCTGGACCGCATCACGCTCGGGGCGCTGATCATTGCGCTGGGGCTGCTGGTGGATGACGCCATCATCGCCATCGAGATGATGATCGTCAAAATGGAGCAGGGCTGGGACCGCGTGCGCGCCGCCACCCACGCCTGGAACGCCACCGCCGCCCCGATGCTGTTTGGCACCCTGGTGACGGTGGCCGGCTTCGTGCCGATCGGCTTTGCCCAGTCGGGCGTGGGTGAATACGCGGGCAACATCTTCTGGGTGCTGGCCTATGCGCTGCTGGCCTCGTGGCTGGTGGCGGTGGTGTTCACGCCCTACCTGGGCATCAAGCTGCTGGCGCAACCCAAGCCCCTGGGCGCACACGGCGGCCACGGCGGCCCCCACGCAATCTATCAAAGCCCTGGCTACCGGCGCTTGCGCGCCCTCATCACGGCCTGCGTGAGCTGGCGCAAAAGCGTGGTCGGCGTCACGCTCTTGCTGCTGCTGCTAAGCGGCTGGGCAATGGCGAACCTGGTGCAAAAGCAGTTTTTCCCCGGCTCCGACCGGCCCGAGGTGCTGATCAGCGTGCAACTGCCCCAAGGCAGCCCGATCGCCCAGACCGACGCCACCGTGCGCCGCCTCGAAGCCATACTGGCCGCGCACCCCGACGTGCGCTCGCTCTCGGCCTATGTGGGCGCCGGTGCGCCGCGCTTTTTCATCTCGGCCAACCCGGAGCAGCCCAACCCGGCCTTTGCCAAGCTGCTCGCCATTGGGGCCGACGCGGCCGCGCGCGAGCGCATCATGGCCGATTTGCAGGCGCGCATCGACGCCGGCGAGTTCCCCGAGGCGCGGCTGCGCGTGGCGCGGCTGCTGTTTGGCCCGCCGGTGCCGTGGCCGGTGAGCTTTCGCATCATCGGGCCGGATCCGCAACAACAGCGCGCCATTGCGCAGCAGGTGCAAGGCATCATGCAGGCGCACCCGCACACCCGCAACACCCAGCTCGATTGGGACGAGCGCGCCCTGGTGCTGCAGCTCGAACTCGACGAGCAGCGCCTGCGCCTGCATGGCCTGACGCCGCGCGAGCTCAAGCAGCAGCTCCAGTTCCAGCTCGACGGCGTGGCGGTGAGCGAGCTGCGGCTGGGCACGCGCACGGTGCAGGTGCTCGCCCGCGGCAGCCGCGACGGCGGCCCGCTGCTGCCCGAGCAGATCGAAATTCGCAGCCTCGACGGCCGCCTGGTGCCGCTGGCGCAGCTTGGCCGCTTCGAGCTGCGCCACGAGGAGCCGCTGCTGCGCCGCCTCAACCGCGAGCCCTTCCTGGCGGTGCAGGCCGATGTGCGCGGGGCGCAGCCGCCCACGGTGACCGAAGAATTGTGGCAACAGATGGCCGCGCTGCGCGCCGAACTGCCGCCGGGCTACCGCATCGATATCGGCGGCACGGTGGAGCGCGCCGGGATTGCCAACCAGTCGATCCGGCAACTGTTTCCGCTCATGGTGGCGCTGATGCTGGTGTTCATCATGCTGCAGATGCGCTCGTTTTCCGGCACCTTTGTGGTGGTGGCCACGGCCCCGCTGGGGCTGGTGGGGGCGGTGCTGGCGCTGCTGCTGTTTAGCCAACCCTTTGGCTTCGTGGCGCTGCTGGGGCTGATCGGGCTGGCGGGCATTTTGATGCGCAACACCATGATCCTGACGCAGCAGGTGCAAGACAACTTCCACGACGGGCTGGAGGCCGAGGCCGCCGTGGTGGAGGCCGCGGTGCAGCGCGCGCGCCCGGTGATCCTGACCGCGCTGGCCGCCGCGCTGGCCTTCGTGCCGCTGACCTTCGACAGCTTCTGGGGCCCGCTGGCCTATGTGCTGATCGGCGGCGTGGCGGTGGGCACCGCCATCACCTTGCTCTACGTGCCGGCGCTGTACGCGCTGTGGCTGCGCATCGGCCATGCGGTGCCGCCCGAGCCGCCACCCGCACCGCCACATCCGGCTGTCTCTGGTCCCTGACCCTCCGCGCGGTGCTCAGTGCCTGGTCGGGGCGGTGGGGGCGGCTGCGGGGCCGCAGGCGGCCTGCAAGCCACGCAACCAGCCGTCCTGCACCGCTTGGGTGGCCGTGCCCAGCATGGTGTCCACCATGTTTTGCGCCAGTTCTGCGGGGGGCTGCGGCAACAGGCCCAGGCGCGAGAACGAGCTGGCCGCGAGGCGCTTGTAAGCCAGCGGCGCGCGGCCCGTGATCGAGGTGTGGCGGCCAGCGTGGGCGCTGGTTTGTTGGAGCAGCAGCGCCGTGCGCGCCGGGTCCAGCACGGTGGCGATCAGCGCCGCCTGGGTGCGCAGCCGCAGGTCGTTGAGCAGGTACATTGAGCCGACCTCTTTGCTCCACTGCGGCTTGACCAAAATGGTGTGCAGGCAGCGCACGCCGGCCCGGCTCAGGCGGTCGAGCAGGCCGATTTCGCCGGCGTTGATGCCAAAGTGCAAGGGGTGCTGGTTGATCGGGAATTTGTGCTTGATTTCGAGCACCCAGACGCGGTCGCCCAAAATCACGGCGCGGTCGAGGTTCCAGACCGTGCGAAACCACGGCTGGATGGCGCAGTTGATCAGGATGCGCGGCAGCAGCACCCGCTCGGCGAGCCGGTCTTGGTGGTAGCCCGAGACAAAGCCCCAAAAGGCCTGGCGCTGGCGCAGGCTGTTGCGCACCGAGGCGTCCACCAGAAACGGCTGGGGGCGCTGGCTGCTGAGCGTTTGCAGCAGCTCGGGCAGCCGCTGCGTGGGGCCGGCGCGCTGGCCATCGCGCACGGGTGTGGCCCAGAAATCGCCGTCTGCGTATTCGAGCAGCCACGGCCTGAGGCAGCGTTCGAGCGCCTGCAAATAGCGCCCCAGACCGGGTTGGCGCTGGCGCGCCCACACAAATCCGAGCCACCCGAGGTCGTTGCGGCCGCTGTCAACCACCACCGTTTCGACATCCAGAAGCGCCAAGGGCCGGTCAACGCACGCAGGCAGGGCCTGCACGATCTGGTCGAACAGGCATTCGACCACCAGCCCTTCGATCAGCTGGTGCTTGTCCGCAGCCAGAATCCGGCCGGCCAATTCGTGGTCGGACAGATCCAAGTCAGCCAGTTCTCCCCAAGGCGTTTGCATGGCAGCACCCTTTGCTTGCAAGGTGCCGCAAGCATAGCCGCTTAAACGTTGAACAAAAAGTTCATCACGTCGCCGTCGCGCACCACGTAGTCTTTGCCCTCGGCGCGCATTTTGCCGGCGTCTTTGGCGCCTTGTTCGCCCTTGCAGGCCAGGTAGTCGTCAAAGGCGATGGTCTGGGCGCGGATGAAGCCGCGCTCGAAGTCGCCGTGGATCACGCCCGCCGCCTGCGGTGCCGTGGCGCCGATGCGCACAGTCCAGGCGCGCACCTCTTTGGGGCCGGCGGTGAAGTAGGTTTGCAGGCCCAGCAGCTTGAAGCCGGCGCGGATGAGCCGGTTCAGGCCCGGTTCGTCCTGCCCCAGTTCCTTGAGGAAGTCCAGCCGGTCGGCCGGCTCCATTTCGGCCAGTTCGGCCTCGATCTTGGCGCAGATCGCCACCACCGGCGCGTTTTGCGTGGCGGCGTAGGCTTGCAGCTTGTCGAGCAGCGGGTTGTTGGCAAAGCCGTCTTCGCCTACATTGCCCACAAACATGGCCGGCTTGGCGGTGATCAGGCACAGCGGCTTGAGCAGCGCCCGGTCTTCTTCGCTCAGCGCCAGCGCGCGCACCGGCTGGCCCTGGTTGAGCGCGGCCTGCACCGGGCCCAGCAATTGCAGCAGCCGGGCGGCGTCTTTGTCGTTGCCGCTCTTGGCGGCTTTGCCGGCGCGCTGCAAGGCTTTGTCCACCGTGGCCAAGTCGGCCAGGCAGAGCTCGGTCTGGATGACTTCGATGTCGGACACCGGATCGACCCGGCCTGCTACGTGGATCACGTTGGCGTCTTCGAAGCAGCGCACCACGTTGACCAAGGCGTCGGTCTCGCGGATGTGGGCCAGAAACTGGTTGCCCAGCCCCTCGCCTTGGCTGGCCCCGGCTACTAGGCCGGCGATATCCACAAACTCGACGATGGCGGGCACCACGCGCTCGGGTTTGGCGATTGCCGCCAGTTGCTGCAGCCGCGCATCGGGCACCTCGACCACGCCCACATTGGGCTCGATGGTGCAAAAGGGGTAATTTTCGGCCGCGATGCCGGCCTGGGTGAGGGCGTTGAAAAGGGTGGATTTGCCCACATTGGGCAAGCCCACGATACCGCACTTGAGACTCATATAGGCCCTAAAATGACAATTTCTGAATGTCGCCGATTTTAGCGGCCCCGTCTGCTCTGGACACCGCTTTGAATAGAGCTCCGGGTGCGCTGGTGTGCCCCGCCATCGAAGCCGGCCTCTCTGCGCCAGTCCTCAAGCCCAACTGATTGCCTTTGCGCTATGCCGCTCGACCCGCACGACCCCACTGCCCACGAGCTGCCCGCCGCCTTGGAGCCGGTGTTGCACGATGTGCGCCTGCAGCTCGACCCGGACCCAGTCGAAGCCATGCCCGCGCTGCGGCGGCGGTTGGCGGCCTTGCTGCTGGAGGGGGCGCAGGCGCATGATTTTGCGCGCCGCCTGGCTTTTATCGAAGCCGGCTTGCGCCTGACGCTGCAGAGCCGGCCCGATGACAGCGTGCTGGTGCTGGTGCACATGCTGTCGGATCGGCAATATGGCTACTGCGCCACCCACGCCCTGCTGGCGGCCAGTTCGTGTTTGCTGGTGGCGCCGCTGCTGCCGATCGAGGAGCCGCAGCGGGGCGCGCTGCTGCGCGCCGCCCTGACCATGAACATCGCGCTGGCCGAGCTGCAAGACCTGCTGGCCACCCAGGCGCAGCAGACCACGGCACACCAG
The DNA here is from genome assembly GCF_000696225.1 of Serpentinimonas barnesii. Lineage (GTDB taxonomy): Bacteria > Pseudomonadota > Gammaproteobacteria > Burkholderiales > Burkholderiaceae_C > Serpentinimonas > Serpentinimonas barnesii. The sequence goes on from NZ_BAWN01000050.1 coordinate 6,380, forward strand.
CGCGAAAAAATCACCGCCCACCCGAGCGATTCGGCCGCCATCTTGCGCACCTTGGGCGTGACCGACACCGATTGGTTGCGCTGGGTGCAAGACCACCACGAGGCGCCCGACGGCAGCGGCTACCCGAGCCAAAAAACCGAGCTTGATCTGGGGCAGCAGTTGCTGCGCCTGAGCGATTTGTTCGTGGCGCGCATCAGCCCGCGCAGCAGCCGGCGCGGCATGTGGCCGCAGGTGGTGGTGGGCAACCTGTACCTCGAGGCCGAAGCCAGCGCCAGCCCGCTCGGGGCTTGCTTTGTGAAGCAGTTTGGCATGTACCCGCCCGGCACCTTGGTGCGGCTGAAAACCGGCGAAACGGCGCTGGTGGTGCGGCGCGGGGCCAAGGTCAACACCCCGCTCGCGTTGGCCATCACCGGGCCCGACGGCATGCTGCTGAGCATCCCAGTCAAGCGCGACACCCAGTTGCCCTTGTATGCCATCAAGGCCCCGGTGGCGCCCGAAGAGCTGCGCATCCGGCTCGATCTGGCGCGCCTGCTCAAGCGGGTCTAAGCTCCGCTCACCAATCGGCCCAGCGCCCAAACCCCGGCAGGCCCTGTGTCAACTTGAACCCCGCCCCTTGGCGCACGATGGCGTTCATGCCAAAAGTGACTGCGCCCAGCAGCCGCCGGTCTTGGCGGTAGCTCTGCAGCAGGGCGGCCACGGCGTCGCCTTGCTCGATGCCGGTGGCCGGGTCCACATCCGGGATGGAGCAGCGCGCGCAGGGCTTGACCGGCTGCAGCCAGACTTCGGCGGGCGAAGCGGCGGCAGCGGCGCCGGTGCCAGCGGCGATGGGAAAGCGCAGTTCGGCCAGCCGGTCTTCGTCGTGCGCCTGCAGGCCACCCAGCAAGAGATTGGGGCGAAAGCGCTCCACCCCCAGCGCCTCTTGCCCGAGCAGGCGCCGGCGTTCGTTGAACTCGGCCAGCGCCGCCGCGCTCAGCAGCAGCAGCGGATAGCCGTCGCTGAAGGTGTTGGGGGCCTGAACGCCGCCGGTCCAGCGCACGTCCGAGGGCCGCACGCAATCTGGGTCGAAGCGCACCAGACGTGGCTGCAGGTCGAGCTCGGGCCGGCCCGCCAGCAAAAAATCGCTGAACCACTGCGCCGCCACGTCGCCCATGTCGTAGGCGTCGAGCTCGTCGTCCCAGACCCGCACCTTGCACGGCGCTTCGGCCGCATCCAGAGCCAGATAGAGCGACAACATGCCCGGCGCCTGCAGCTCCAGTTGCCCCATCCAAAAGCGCGGCCGCACCAGCGCCATGCGCGGCAATTCGCGCTGCGAGAGGAACTCACCGCGCTGATCGACCACCATCCAGGTGCGGTCCCATTGCAGCCCGGTCGGCAGCAGCTCGGCGCTGGCCAGCCGCACGCCGGCGCAAGACTTGATCGGATAGACCCAGAGCTGCTCGATCGACAAGGGCAGGGGGGCGTCGGTGTGAAGGGCGGTTGGCATGGGTGTGGCATCCTTTTGGGCGTGATTGTCCAATAGCCGACAATACCCGGCAATATGCACCCCCACACTTTGCTAGAACTGGGCAGCGCGCTGCTAAACCGCGTGCTGCGTTTTGAACACCCTGCCGACGCCACCGTGGCGGAGTTTTTTCGCCAACAACCCGCGCTGGGCAGCCGCGAGCGCGCGCTGCTGGCCGATGCCGTCTATGCGCTGCTGCGCGATCGGCCGCGCTTGCAGTGGCTGGCCGCCAGCCACCCGGGCCGCACGCCGCAGCAGGAGCGCCCCGCGCGCCCGCAGCGCCCCAATCATCCGGCACAGCCTCAGGGCACGGCGCAAACCCGCGCCTTGCTGCTGCTGGCCTGGACCGGCCCGGCCGAGCGCCTGCAAGCCGCCTGCCCGCCCGAGGAATGGAGCTGGCGCATGCAGGCGCTGGAGCAGACCTTGGACGCCGCAGCCCCGCCCGCCTGCCGCCACGGTTTGCCCGATTGGCTGGCCGAGGCGCTGCGGGAGGAGTTGCGGCTGGAGCAGGCGGGTTTTGGGCGCGTGGTGAGCGTGGAGGGTCAACCCCTGTCCGACATCGATGCTGATGCTGATGCTGATGCTGATGCTGATGCTGATGCGGGGCTTGCAGCCGCTGTCGAGGCCGAATTCAGTCTGGCCGCCCAGGCCCTGCGCCAGCCCGCGCCGTTGGACTTGCGCGTCAACCTGCTCAAAGCCAAGCGCCCCGCCGTGCTGGCGCTGCTGCAAGAGGCCGGCTTGCCGGCCACCGCCACACCGCACTCGCCTTGGGGCATCCGGTTGGCGGGCAAGCCTGCGCTGCAGCAGTTGCCCGCTTGGCGCGAGGGCCTGATCGAGGTGCAAGACGAAGGCGCGCAACTGCTGGCGCTGCTGTGCGAGCCCAAGCGCCAAGAAACGGTGATCGACTTTTGCGCCGGCGCCGGCGGCAAAACGCTGGCGCTGGGTGCGCTGCTGCGCCACACCGGCCGCCTGTACGCCTTCGACACCTCGGCACACCGGCTCGAAGCCCTGAAACCACGGCTGGCGCGCAGTGGCATAGCCGAAGTGCACACGCTGGCGCTGGCGCACGAGCGCGACGAGCGGCTGCAGCGGTTGGCGGGCAAGGCCGACCGGGTGCTGGTCGATGCGCCCTGCACCGGCCTGGGCACGCTGCGCCGCCAGCCCGACCTGATGTGGCGCCAGCGCCCGGCCGACGTGGCGCAACAGGCCGAGTTGCAAGGCCGCATCCTGGCGGCGGCGGCGCGCCTGCTCAAGCCCGGTGGGCGGCTGGTCTATGCCACCTGCAGCCTGCTGCGCGCCGAAAACGAGGCCATCGCCGAGGCCTTCAGCCTAGCCGAGCGCGAATTCGAGCTGCTGCCCGCCGCGCCCATTTTGGCGCGCGCCGGGGTCGAGGCTGCAGACATTCTCTGCCGCGGCCCCTACTTGCGCCTGAGGCCGCACCGGCACGGCTGCGACGGCTTTTTTGCCGCCGTTTGGCAGCGTCGGACTTGAGGCTTGGCAAGGCTGGCGCCGCCGCAGCCCGCAAAATCGCTCCGGCTGGCGGGAACGTGGGCGCGGGTTCTAGAATCCGAGTACTTAACCAGTCGCATTCGCGGGCGCTTGTATGGCGCACTGGGGCGGCCGTGTTTCTCTGGCCGTTTATTTTTGGCAGTGTCTTGAAAGGTCTGCGGTGTCGATTGAATCGTTTTGGAGTGTGGTGGTGCATTTTTTGTCCGAGGGGCTGACCGGGGCCGCGTGGTGGCAGGCGCTGCTGCTGGGTTTGTTGTTTACGCACCTGACCATCGTCAGCGTGACGCTGTATTTGCACCGCCACTCGGCGCACCGGGCGCTGGACCTGCACCCGGCGCTGGCGCACGCTTTTCGGGCCTGGCTCTGGCTCACGACCGGCATGAAAACCAAGGACTGGACCGCCATCCACCGCAAGCACCACGCCAAGTGCGAGCAGCAGGGCGACCCGCACAGCCCGGTGGTATTTGGCATCAAAAAGGTGTTCTGGCAAGGGGCCGAGCTGTACCGCGCCGAGGCGCAAAACCCCGACACGCTGGTGCGCTACGGCCACGGCACGCCGGACGACTGGATCGAGCGCCGCCTCTACAGCCGCTGGCCGCAGGTGGGCATCGTGCTGATGCTGTTTATTTACTTGGCGCTGTTTGGGGCCTTGGGGCTGGCGCTGTGGGCCATGCAGATGGTCTGGATTCCGTTCTGGGCCGCGGGCGTGGTCAACGGCATCGGGCACTACTGGGGCTACCGCAATTTCGAGTCGCCCGACGCCAGCACCAACGTCTCGCCTTGGGGCATCGTGATTGGCGGCGAGGAGTTGCACAACAACCACCACACCTACCCGACCTCGGCCAAGTTTTCGGTCAAGCCCTACGAATTTGACCTCGGCTGGGCCTACATCCGTGCCTTTTCAGTGTTCGGGCTGGCGCGGGCGCGCAAGACGCCGCCCAAGCCCGCTTTCGGGGCCGTGCGCCCGGTGGCCGACGCCGACACGCTCGAAGCCCTGATCGCGCACCGCTACGAGGTCATGGCCGCTTACGCGCAGCAAATGCGCGCCACCGTGGCGGCCGAACTGGCCGGTTTGCAGGCTGGGCGCGCCGACGCCTCGGCACTGCGCGCCGTGCGGCGCTGGTTGCACCGCGACGACGCGCAGGTGCCGCCGCAACTCCAGGCGCAGGTGCAGCAGGTGCGCGAACAACACCCCAGGCTGGCGCAGATGCACGCCATGCGCGAGGAACTGCGCGCGCTCTGGAGCCACAGCGCCCGCTCACGCGAGCAACTGGCGCAAGATTTGCACGTCTGGTGCCAGCGCGCCGAAGCCAGCGGCATTGCGGCCTTGCAGGAATTCTCGCAGCGCGTGCGCGCGCTGCGCTCGGTTTCGGCGCTGCCGGCCGCGGCCTGATCGGCCACATCCTCAAAGGGATTTGCAATGGGATTTCCGTGGCTGGTGGCCTTGAAGCTGGTGCCTTGGGGCGATGTGATCGAGCATGCGCCCAAGGTGATTGCGGGTGCGCGCCGTTTTCTGGATAAGCAACGCGGCGGTGGCGCCGACATCGACGCCGCCCCCGTGCCCACCGGCAACGGCACGCCACAAGAGCGGGTGCAGGTGCTGGAAGCGGCGTGGCAGCGCATGCAGGCCGACTTGGCCCAGGTGGCGCAGACCAACGCCGATCTGGCCGAGCAAAATGCGCGCCTGATCGACCAGGTGGAGCGCCTGCGCAAACGCAGCCGCTGGCTGATGGGCGGCGCTGCCTTGCTGGCGCTGGGGCTGCTGATGCTGGCTTGGCGGGTGTACTAAGCGGCGCTGTTGGGTAAAGATGCGCCGTTTTGCATGCGGCGTGCAGGATTCAGGGGCCTGAGTTGGGCGCGCCATCTGCTTTTGGCGGGGGTGCGCTTTGGGCTTGCAGCGCGGCGTCGCAGCCGCTGCCGGCCGCAATCCAGCGCCGCGCCAAGCGGTTCCAGAGCCGTGCCCACAGGTGCGCCGGTGCGCCGGTCCCGACCGCCTCTCCCGCGCTGCCAAGCCCCTCGGCGCTGACCACGATGGCCCCGCAGCGGTAGCGCTGCGCCGCCGCCTCCCAGCGCAACATGCGGCAGGCACCGCGCCAGCGCCAGCTGAGCACCATCCCCAGCGGACACGGCTCGGCTAGGCAACACAGGCCACAGCCGTTGCAGGGTTCGCCCAAGGCCGGCTTGGCCGGTGCCAGCGGCTCGACGTGCAGCACCTGCCAGCGCGCAACCATGGCTCAAGGCTGCGCCGCAGCGGCTGCCGGTGCAGCGGGTGGGTGGCCGGACGCGCCGGTTGGCGGTCCTGCGTGGCGGTTCACCTCGGGGACGGGCTCGGGGGTGTGCAGCACCGCGCCACGCGCCAGCACCGGCCCCAAGGCGACGCCGGTGTGGCTGCCCTGGCGCACCAAGTCTTCCGGGGTGCCCTGCGCCACCAAGCGGCCCCCCTCCTGCCCGCCTTCGGGGCCAAGGTCCAGCACCCAGTCGGCCTCGGCGATCAGGTCCAAATCGTGCTCGATCACCAGCACGCTGTGGCCGCCATCCACCAGCCGGTGCAGCATGCGGATCAGCCGCTCCACGTCAGCCATGTGCAGCCCGACCGTGGGCTCATCGAGCACGTAGAGCGTGTGCGGGGCTTTTTGGCCGCGTCGCCCCAGGTCGTGGCGCACCTTGGCCAGCTCGGTCACAAGCTTGAGGCGCTGCGCCTCGCCGCCCGAGAGCGTGGGCGAAGGCTGGCCAAGCGTGAGGTAGCCCAGGCCCACATCGTGCAGCAGTTGCAGCGGCTGCGCAATGGCGGGTATGGAGGCAAAAAATGCCAGCGCCTGATCGACTTCCATGCCCAGCACCTCGGCGATGCTGCGGCCGCGCCAGCTCACCGCCAGCGTCTCGGGGTTGAAGCGCGCACCGTGGCAAACCTCGCACGGCAGCTTGACATCGGGCAAAAAGCTCATGGCGATGGTGCGCAGGCCCTGGCCCTCGCAGTGCGGGCAGCGGCCCGCGCCGGTGTTGAAGGAAAAGCGCCCCGGCCCGTAGCCACGCGCGCGCGCCTCCAGCGTCTCGGCGTAGAGCTTGCGTATCGTGTCCCAAAAGCCGATGTAGGTGGCCGGGCAGGAGCGCGGGGTTTTGCCGATCGGGGTCTGATCCACCTCCAGCACGCGCTCGATGCCTTCGCTGCCAATCAGGGCCTGACAGCCCTGCCAGGCCGGGCGCACGCCCGCGTCCCAAGCGCGCCGCCCGGCCTGCGTGCTGCGCAGTTGCACCGCCGCCGCCACATTGCTCAGCAGCACCTCACGCGCCAGCGTGGATTTGCCCGAACCGCTCACCCCCGTGACCGCCACCAAGCGCCGCAGCGGCAGGCGCAGCGTGAGCTGTTGCAGGTTGTGGCGCTGAGCGCCTTTGACCAGCAGCCAGTCGGGGGGTGGGGTTGCGCTGCCGCTTGCGCTGGGCGGGCTGGGGGGCGAGGCCGGCAAGGAATCGGAGCCTAGGCTTGCGATGGCGCTGCCGCTTGCACTGGGCGGGCTGGGGGGCGGGGCCGGCAAGGGATCGGAGCCTGCGACTGACGCGCCGGCCCCGCCCCCCAGCCCGCCCAGCGCAAGCCCACCAGCACAAAAACCGAAACCATCCGCCACCCAACGCCTAGCCTGCAGCGGATGGCGCATGGCGTGCAGCAGGTAGCGCCCGGTCTGCGAATCGGGGGCGGCCATCAGGTCGGCCAGCGTGCCCTGGGCCACCACCTGGCCGCCGCGCACCCCGGCGCCGGGGCCGATGTCGATCAGGTGCTCGGCGCGGCGGATGGTGTCCTCATCGTGCTCCACCACCACCAGCGTATTGCCCTGGCGGCCCAACTGCTGCAAGGCATCCAGCAAAATCCGGTTGTCGCGCGGGTGCAGGCCGATGGTCGGCTCATCCAGCACATAACACACCCCTTGCAGGCTAGAGCCCAACTGCGCCGCCAGCCGGATGCGCTGCGCCTCGCCGCCACTGAGCGTGGGCGCGCCGCGCTCCAGCGTCAGGTAGCCCAGCCCGACTTGCTGCAAAAACCGCAGCCGCCCCAAGATTTCGGGCAGCAGGTCGCGCGCAATCTGGGCTTGGCGCGGCGTCAAAGCGCCGCCCTCGGGCAGCGCCTGCACCCAGGCCTGCAGCGCGTGTACGCTCAAGCGCGCCAGCTCGGTAATGCTGCGGCCTTGGAACTGCACCGCCCGCGCCACCGGGTTCAGGCGGCTTCCCTCACAGGTGGCGCAGGGCTGCTCGCTCAGGTCATCGAAGTCGGGCTCGCTCAGGCTCTGCTCGCGACCCTGGCCGTCGTCGGGCGGGCGGCTGTCGTCAAACGCCTGGCGCTGCTGGCGGTTCAACTGCACCCCGGTGCCCACGCAATCCGGGCACCAGCCGTGCTTGCTGTTGTAGGAAAACAGGCGCGGGTCCAGCTCGGCGTAGCTGCTGCTGCACAGCGGGCAGGCGCGCAGGGTCGAGTAGCTATCGATCTGCCCAATGCCGGCGCCGCTGCCCCCGGCCGCCAAGGCGCTGGCCAGGCTACCGGGGCGCCCGGTGTCGTCGGGGCCGCCGATGCCGCTGAGCACTTGCAGCACGCCCTTGCCGTGTTCGAGCGTGAGCTCGATCAGCTCGCGCAACTCGGCTTCGTGCTCGGGCTGCACTTCCAGGCTGCCCACCGGCAGCTCGATCTGGTGCTCGCGAAAGCGCTCCAGCTTGGGGAAACCCAGCGTGGGCACAAACTCGCCATCGACACGCAAATGGCTGTGCCCGCGCTGGCGCGCCCAGTCGGCCAGTTCGGTGTAGAGGCCCTTGCGCCCGCGCACCAGCGGTGCCAGCAAACCGATGTGCTGGCCCCGAAAACGCCCCATCAGTTGCCCCAAAATCGCCGCCGGGCTTTGCGGCTGCACCGGGCTGTCGTCGTGGATGCAGTGCTGGGTGCCGAGCTTGACGTAGAGCAGGCGCAGGTAATGCCAGACTTCGGTCACGGTGCCGACGGTCGATTTGCGCCCGCCGCGCGAGAGCCGCTGTTCGATCGCCACGGTGGGCGGAATGCCGTGTACGGCATCGACGTCGGGCCGCCCGGCCGGCTGCACGATGCTGCGCGCGTAGGCGTTGAGGCTCTCCAGGTAGCGGCGCTGGCCCTCGTTGAACAAAATGTCGAAGGCCAGCGTCGATTTGCCCGATCCGCTCACGCCGGTGATGACGCTGAAGCGCCCGCGCGGTATGGCCAGCGAGAGGTTTTTGAGGTTGTGCTCTTTGGCGTTGACGATCTGGATTGACGGCGTGGCGCTTGCCGCTGCTCCGGGCTGGCCCCGGTCGAACCGCCACGGGGGTGGCGCGGGCTCGCTGGCCCGCAGCCCCCCTTCCGCCTCGGCGTAGGCGCGCAGCGCCGCTGCGGTGTGGCTGCTGGGGTGCAGGCGCACTTCCTCGGGCGGGCCTTGGGCCACCACCTGCCCGCCGCCCGTGCCGGCTTCGGGGCCGAGGTCAATCAGCCAGTCGCTGGCGCGGATTACATCGAGGTTGTGTTCGATCACGATCAAGGAGTGCCCGGCCTCCACCAGCTTGCGCAGGGCGCGCATGAGCTTGGCGATGTCGTCGAAATGCAGCCCGGTGGTGGGCTCGTCGAACAGCAACAACTGGCCCAGCGGGGGCGGGCTGGCACTGCGCGTTGCGCGGGCGGATGGCGCAGCTTGATCCGGCTGCGCTGCGGCTGCCGCTCGCACCACGCCCGGCTTGGCTGGGCTGCGCCGGGCGGCAGCGGCAGCGGCATCCGTCTGCGCCGCCAGCGCCAGGTGCGCCGCGAGCTTGAGGCGCTGCGCCTCGCCGCCGCTGAGCGTGGGCACGGGCTGGCCGAGCTTGAGGTATTCCAACCCCACCTCCACCAGCGGCTGCAGGGCGGCGCAGAGCGTGCGTTCGAGCTTGCGCTGCGCCGGGTCGGGGGTGCTGGCTTGTGCCGCCGCGCTGGGCCAAGCCGATGCGGATTCGGGCGCTGCGGGCGCCATATCTGCTCCTGTGCCTGTGCCAAACAAGGCCAGCGCCTCGCTCACCGTGAGGTCGAGCAGCTCGGCAGCGTTCCAGCCGCGCCCGCCGCGCTCCAGGCGCACCTCCAGCACCTCGGGCCGGTAGCGTTGGCCGAGGCAGTCGGGGCAGCGCAGATAGACGTCGCTCAAGAACTGCATCTCGACGCGCTCGAAACCGCTGCCGCCGCAGCCTGGGCAGCGCCCGTCGCCGCCGTTGAAGCTGAACTTGGCGGCGGTGTAGCCGCGCTGACGCGCCAGCGGCTGGGCTGCCAGCAGGGCGCGCAGGGCGTCCCAGGCGCCGATGTAGCTGGCCGGGTTGGAGCGCGCCGTTTTGCCGATCGGGGACTGGTCGATGAACACCACCGCGCTCAACTGCTCGGCCCCCAGCAGGGCCTCGTGCGCCAGCGGGGCCTGGCCGCTGTGGCCAAAGTGGCGCTGCAGCGCTGGGGCGAGCACGTCTTGAATCAGGGTTGATTTGCCCGATCCGCTCACGCCGGTGACGCAGACCAGGCGCTGCAGCGGAAAATCGACGTCGATGCCCTGCAGGTTGTGGGCGCGCACGCCGCGCAGTTGCAGCCGGGGTGTGCTGGGCGTGACCATGCGTTTGAAGCCGAAACCGACTTGTTTGCGCCCGCCCAAGTAGGCGCCGGTGAGGGTGTCGGCCTGGCGCAACTGCTCGGGGCTGCCGTCGAACACGATCTGGCCGCCGCGCGCGCCGGGGCCGGGGCCCATGTCGATGACGCGGTCGGCGGCGAGCATGAGCGCCGGGTCGTGCTCCACCACCACCAGCGTGTTGCCGGCGTCGCGCAGCCTGCGCATGGCTTGCAAGATGCGCCCCATGTCGCGCGGGTGCAGCCCGATGCTGGGCTCGTCGAGCACGAACAGGGTGTTGACGAGTGAGGTGCCGAGCGCAGTGGTCAGGTTGATGCGCTGCACCTCGCCGCCGCTCAAGGTGCGGCTTTGCCGATCCAGCGTCAGGTAGCCCAGCCCGACTTCGCACAAGTAGCGCAACCGGGTCTGGATTTCGTCTAGCAGCAGTTTGAGTTCGGGCTGGGGGTGATCGTTGGTGGGCGGCGCTGGCGCTGCCGGGGGTGGGGCGGGTTCGTTGGTGGGTTGCGCTGACGCGGCCGGGGCTGGGGCGGGTTCGTCAGTCGCAGGCTCCGATTCCTCACCCACCCCAGCCCCGGCCGCGCC
>NZ_BAWN01000049.1 GCF_000696225.1 Serpentinimonas barnesii
GCGCCGTCACACACCCATTGGGGGCGGGCGTGATGGTGCCCAGCCCCGCATTGGGGCTGGGCGCTGGCGGCTGCACCTTACCCAGTTGCACCTCACTCCACTGGTAGGGTGAGTGGCTGCCCCCGGTGTGGGCTTGGATGAACGCTGCCAACTCCGACTCCACTCGGCCATTGTCGGGCAAGTGTTGCACGATGGTGTTGCTGCCCGCTGCGCCCGCATTGAAGGCGGCACCAGGGTTGCGCACCCCTGATCGGCTTGCGGTCTTGCCCGCCACGTTGTTCACAAAGCCAGCGTCGCCCGCACGGATGGCGTTGTTGCTGAGGTCGCCGCTCAGCCCGAGGCTCAGCTCGCGCTCGCCGACACGTATCACCTGCATCATATTACCCATTTGGCTTATTTTCGCTTTTGGGAGCCTCCAGCTCTTTGTGGCTCATTTTAACTTTGCGCCAGCCTAGGGGGTCAAATGTAAATGCCCGCAGATCTAATGTTTTTGATATTATGGCAATTGACGCGAACCCAATTATGCAGAGGCCAACCACTTTCGAAATGACGATCAATATTATGGGCCATTGTAATAAAGGCGGCAAGAGAACAAGCGCGGCCCCCAATATGAACAATAAATCCGCAGCCCATCCTTTTATATTCCCTTTCTTATCTAGTGGTGTCATTTTGATATCTTTCTTTGTGAGTAGATGAGGCCTTATTAAATTCGGTATTTGCGCAATTATAGAAAGTTTAATTGACTCCGGAATTCTTCCAAAGTTGAGCGGCTTCGTTGGTAATTGGCGCCGCCGCTGGCAATCTATTATCAAGTCTGTGTTGAATGTACGTGATCAAAGAATCATTGACGCCCTTCCCCACATCTGGCCTGGCCACCTGCTCAACAAAGTCTGCAGCCAGC
>NZ_BAWN01000048.1 GCF_000696225.1 Serpentinimonas barnesii
CGTGGCCGATGGTGCCTACGTTGACGTGCGGCTTGGTCCGCTGGAATTTTTCCTTTGCCATGCTACAGCTCCGAATTGAAGAATGCCGAAATGATTGAAAACACCAAAATGAATGGTGCCCATGGGCAGAATCGAACTGCCGACCTCTCCCTTACCAAGGGAGTGCTCTGCCACTGAGCCACATGGGCCTAGGGCGCCTTGCGGCGTCCCACAGCTAATTATCGCGCACCTCAGACCGTCACTGGAGCGGGAGACGGGAATCGAACCCGCGTCATCAGCTTGGAAGGCTGGGGTTCTACCATTGAACTACTCCCGCGACTGACCCACTCGGACCGGACGCAGACCCACCGATCCGCTCTTGCAACGGTTGCGCTGGTGGAGGAGGCTGGATTCGAACCAGCGTAGGCGTAAGCCAACAGATTTACAGTCTGCCCCCTTTAGCCACTCGGGCACCCCTCCAGCGAGCCTCGGATTATGCCACGTGCGCGGGGCTTTTTTCAAGCCAAGCTATGCTTTTTTCACCGCGCGCCTGCAACCAGCGGTTGACCGCGCCAAAGTGGCCGCAGCCGATGAAGGGCTGCGGCGGCCGCCGCGCCGCCAGCGGCGAGGGGTGGTTGGCGCGCAGCCACAGGTGTTGCGGTGCGCCCTGCTGCTGGGCGGCAGAAGGCTCGGCGGCCTGGGCGGCAGCTTGGGCGTGTCGGCCCCAGAGCAAAAAGGCTTTGGGCCGGCCTTGGCTGGCGCAGGCGCGCAGCACGGCCTGGGTGAATTGCTCCCAACCTTGCTGCGCGTGGCTGGCGGCTTGCCCGGCCTGCACCGTGAGGCAGGTGTTGAGCAGCAGCACGCCTTGCTGCGCCCAGGTCTCCAAGCTGTTACCCAAAGTGGGCCGGACACCAAACTCGCGCTGCAACTCGGCCTGGATGTTGCGCAGCGAGGGCGGCGCGCGCTCGCCTTGGGGCACCGAAAACGCCAAGCCATCGGCCTGACCCGGTCCGTGGTAGGGGTCTTGACCCAAAATCACCACCCGCACCTGCGCCAGCGGCGTGAGCGCCAGCGCACGCAAGGGCTGGGCCGGATAGACCAGCGCCCCGGCATCGAGCTGGGCTTGCAGCCAGCGGCCCAAATGCAAGCCGGCAGGGCCGGCCAAGAAGTCGCGCCACAGCGGCTGCCAATCGGGGGCCAGGGGCCAGTCTTGCGGGGCCCAGGCGCCTAGGCGATCGGTGGGGGTCGCCGGGCTGGGCATCAAGCCGGGCTGCGGGCTGGGCTCAGAGGCGGCTGCGGGCGCATGGGCTGCGCTGCGCCGCGCCCTCATGGCCCGGGGTCGAACAGCTCGGCCAGCGCCTGCCCCGGATCGGGAGCGCGCATAAAGGCTTCGCCGACCAAAAAGGCCGACACCCCGCCGTCGCGCAGGCGCAACACGTCGGCGCGGGTGGCTATGCCGCTCTCGCTCACCAGCACACGCTGCGCGGGCACCTGGGCGCGCAGTTCGAGCGTGGTCTCCAACCGCACCTCAAAGCTGCGCAGGTCGCGGTTGTTGATGCCGATCAGCGGCGTGCGCAGGCGCAGCGCGCGCTCGAGCTCGGGGGCGTCGTGCACCTCGACCAGCACCGCCATGTGCAGGCTGTGCGCCAGCGCTTCGAACTCGGCCATCTGCGCATCCGACAGGCAGGCGGCGATCAGCAAGACGGCGTCGGCCCCCAGCACGCGCGACTCATAGACTTGGTAGGGGTCGATCAGAAAGTCTTTGCGCAGCACCGGCAGGTGGCAGGAGGCGCGCGCCTGCTTGAGGTAGCTGGGGCTGCCCTGGAAGTAGTCCCGGTCGGTCAGCACCGACAGGCAGGCGGCCCCGTGGGCGGCGTAGCTCTGGGCAATGTCGGCCGGCTCGAAGGGCTCGCGCAGCACGCCCTTGGAGGGGCTGGCTTTTTTGATTTCGGCGATCACCGCCGGGCGCCCGGCGTTGAGTTTGGCGCGCAGGGCGCCGACAAAGTCGCGCGTCAGCAAGCGGCTTTCGGCGTCGGCGCGCACGGCGGCCAAGGGGTGGCGTGCCTGCGCCTGCGCGATTTCGTCGCGCTTGGTGGCGACGATGCGCTGCAAAATATCGTTCACGCGGGTGGCCTTTCAGGCGCTGGGCGCCAAGGTGCGGGTGGTGGAGAGAAACTGCTCCAGCTTGGCCCGGGCGGCCCCGCTGGCCAGCACGGCGCGGGCGCGCTGCAAGCCGTCGGCAATCGAGTCGGCCACGTCGGCGGCGTAGAGCGCGGCCCCGGCGTTGAGCGCCACGATGTCGCGCGCCGGGCCGGGCTGGTCGTCGAGCACGGCGCGCAGCAGGGCCAGCGACTGCGCCGGGCCTTGCACGCGCAGGTCGCGCTGGCTGGCCATGGCCAGGCCGAAGTCGTCCGGGTGGATGCGGTATTCGTAGACTTCGCCGTGGCGCAGTTCGCCCACCAGGGTGGCGGCACCGAGGCTGATTTCATCCAGCCCGTCTTGCCCATGCACCACCAGCGCGTGCTGCGCGCCCAGGTCTTGCAGCACCCGCACCAGCACGCCGACCAGATCCGGCGCAAACACGCCCAGCAGGATGTGGGGCGCACCGGCCGGGTTGGTGAGCGGCCCGAGGATGTTGAACAGCGTGCGCACGCCGAGCTCGCGCCGCACCGGGGCCACGTTCTTCATGGCCGGGTGGTGGTTGGGCGCGAACATGAAGCCAATGCCGGTCTGCGCGATGGATTGCGCGATCTGCTCCGGGCCCAAGTTGAGCTGCGCCCCAAGGGCTTCGAGCACGTCGGCGCTGCCCGATTGGCTGCTCACGCTGCGCCCGCCGTGCTTGCTCACGCGCGCCCCGGCGGCGGCAGCCACGAACATGGCGCAGGTGGAGATGTTGAAGGTCTGGGCGCCGTCGCCGCCGGTGCCGACGATGTCGACCAGGTGCTGCCGGTCTGCGATATCAACCGGGGTGACGTGCTCACGCATCACCTGGGCGGCGGCAGCGATCTCGGCGCGGGTCTCGCCCTTGGCGCGCAAGGCCACCAGCACGGCCGCCGTGAGCACCGGCGAGAGCGCGCCGCCCATGATCTGCTGCATCAGGTGGCGCATGTCGGCGGGCAGGAGCTCGCGCCCTTCGATCAGGCGCTGCAGCGCCTGCTGCGGGGTGGGGGTGGATGTGGGGTGCATGGGGCGCGGGGCTTGGCTGCGAATGGGGGGCGAATGGCTGCGGTTGGCTGCGGTTGGCTGCGGTTGGCTGCGGTTGGCTGCGGTTGGCTGCGGATTAGGCGCCGATTGGGCTGCTTGGGCGCTGCAACAAAAAGTTTTGCAGCAAGGCGTGGCCGTGCTCACTCAAAATGCTCTCGGGGTGGAACTGCACCCCTTCGATGGGCAGGCTGCGGTGGCGCACGCCCATGATTTCGCCGTCGTCGCTCCAGGCCGTCACGGCCAAGCAGTCGGGCAGGCTGGCGCGCTCGATTGCCAGCGAGTGGTAACGGTTCACCGTGAACTGCTCCGGCAAGCCGGTGAACACGCCTTCTTGCGTGCTGCGGATCAGGCTGGTCTTACCGTGCATGAGCTGCTGCGCGCGCACGATGCGCCCGCCAAAAGCGGCCCCGATGGCCTGGTGCCCGAGGCAGACGCCCAGTATCGGCAAGCGCCCCGCCAGCGCCCGAATCGCCGCCACCGACACCCCGGCTTCGGCCGGCGAGCAGGGGCCAGGCGAGATCACCAGCCGCTCGAACTCGCCTGCCGCCACGCGGCGCTCGAGTTCCTCGACCCCGATCTCGTCGTTGCGCCGCACCAAAACGGCGGCACCCAGCTCGCCAAAATACTGCACCAGGTTGTAGGTGAAGCTGTCGTAGTTGTCGATCATCAGCAGCTTCATGGCTGCTCCTTGGCCGTTGAGGCGGTATGCAAACGCACAAACTCGGCGCGCTCGTATTCGATGCTGGCCGCGATCAGGGCCCGGTAGGCGGCTTCCAGCACCTCGGTTGGCGTGCCTGTCATTGCAACCCCCCCTGCACCATTTCGGCCGCTCGCAGCAGCGCACGCGCCTTGTGCTCGGTCTCGGCCCATTCGAGTTCGGGAACCGAATCGGCCACCACCCCGGCCGCCGCCTGCACGTGCAACTGCCCGTCTTTGACGATGCCGGTGCGGATGGCGATGGCCAAGTCCATGTCGCCGGCGTAGCTCAGGTAGCCGCAGGCCCCGCCGTAGAGGCCGCGCTTGACCGGCTCCAACTGGTCGATCAGCTCCATCGCGTGCACCTTGGGCGCGCCGGTCAAGGTGCCGGCCGGGAAGGTGGCTTTGAGCACGTCCAGATTGCTCAGGCCCTCTTGCAGCAGGCCCTCGACGTTGCTGACGATGTGCATCACGTGGCTGTAGCGCTCGACCACGAAGGCGTCGCTGACCTTGACGCTGCCAATCTGCGCAATGCGCCCGATGTCGTTGCGCGCCAGGTCGATCAGCATCACGTGCTCGGCACGCTCTTTCGGGTCGGCCAACAGCTCGTGTTCGGCGGCGCGGTCCAGCTCCGGCGTGGCCCCGCGTGGCCGCGTGCCCGCCAGCGGCCGGATGGTGACCTTGCAGCCCTCGGGCACGCGCTCTTGGCGCACCAAAATTTCGGGCGATGCTCCCACCACCTGGAACTCGCCAAAATCGTAGTAATACATGTAGGGGCTGGGGTTGAGCGAGCGCAGCGCCCGGTACAGGCTCAAGGGGCTTTGCTCGTAGCGCTGGCTGATGCGCTGCCCCACTTGCACCTGCATGAAGTCACCGGCGGCGATCAGCTCTTTGGCGCGCGCCACCGCCGCCAGGTAGTCGGCCCGGTCAAAGGCGCGCTCGGGCGGGTGCGCCGGGCTGGGTTGCACCGGCGGCGCGGCCACCGGGCGCTGCAGCGCCGCCAGCAGTTCTTGCAGGCGCTGGCGCGCCCAAGCGTAGGCCTCGGGCTGGGCCGGGTCGGCGTAGACGATCAGGTGCAAGCGGCCCGAGAGGTTGTCGATCACCGCCAGCTCTTCGCATTGCAGCAGCAGGATGTCGGGGCAACCCAAGGGGTCGGGCGGGCAACTGTGCAGCAGCTTGGGCTCGATGTGGCGCACCGTGTCGTAGCCAAAGTAGCCCGCCAGCCCGCCACAAAAGCGCGGCCAACCCGGCGGCAGCGCCACCTTGAAGCGCTGCTGGTAGGCGGCGATGAAATCGAGCGGGTTGCCGCTGTCGGATTCGACCAGCACCCCGTCGCGCAGCACCTCGGTGCGGGCCGCTGCGCCAAAGCCGCTGGCGCGCAGCACCGTGCGCGCGGGCAGGCCGATGAAGCTGTAGCGCCCGAAGCGCTCGCCGCCCACCACCGATTCGAGCAAAAAGCTGTAGCGCCCGCCTTCCGGGCCGGCGTGCGCCAGCTTGAGATACAGCGAGAGTGGGGTTTCCAGATCGGCCAGCGTTTCGGCGCTGAGGGCGATGCGGTGGTAGCCCTGGGCCGCCAGGTGCTGGAATTCGGGTTCGGTGATCACGCGGGGGGCGCCTCCTACAGTACGCTCTGTGGCCAAGTGTAGCAAACCCCCTCGCCCGCGCCGGGCGGCTGGGCAAGGCGCAGCGCCTGCTCAAACACCGCCGTCGGCTGGCCGCCAGAGATGCAGTGGCAGTCGTTGCTGCTCACGGCGGGCACCGGGTGGATGTCGTGGCCGCTGAAGAACTTGTGCTCACCCGCACCTCCCGTCGGACTCACGCCCCGCCCAGGGGTTTGAGCAGTTCGGCCAGGTCGCTCTCGCCAAACAGCGGCTCGCGCCGGGCCGCCGATCCGCTGTAGACGCCCTCGGCCAAGGCGGCTTTGCGCTCTTGCAGCGCCAGTATGCGTTCTTCAATCGTGCCCTGCGCCACCAGCTTGAGCACCCACACACTGTGCGCCTGGCCGATGCGGTGGGCGCGGTCGGTGGCCTGGTTTTCCACCGCCGGGTTCCACCACGGGTCGTAGTGGATCACGGTGTCGGCCTGCGGCAGGTTCAGGCCCACGCCGCCGGCTTTGAGGCTGATGAGGAACAGCGGGACTGCTCCGTTGGTGAAGCGCTCGATGATCTGGTCGCGCTTCTGGCTCTGGCCGGTGAGCTTGACCCATGGCAGGCCACGTTTCTTCAGTTCGACCTCGATCAGGCTCAGCATGCTGGTGAACTGGGAGAACAGCAACACGCGCCGCCCCTCGGTCAGCATCTCGGGCAGCAGTTCCATCAGGTGTTCGAGCTTGGCGGAGTGTTTGACTTTTCGGGCCGCATCGAGCTTGAGCAGTTGCGGGTCGCAGCAGACCTGGCGCAGCTTGAGCAAGGCGTCTAGGATGGTGATCTGTGATTTCGCCAGGCCCTTGCTGTCGAGCGCCTCGCGCACGGTTTTTTCCATGCTCAGGCGTATCGTTTCGTACAGATCGGCCTGCTTGCCGCTCAGTTCCACCCGCGCCACGGTTTCCACTTTGGGCGGCAGCTCGTGCGCCACCAGCGCCTTGGTGCGGCGCAGCATGAAGGGCGTGATGCGGGCGCGCAGTTGCGCCATGCGCTCGGGGTTGCCCTGGCGCTCGATGGGGTTGCGAAACAGCTCTTTGAAACGCTGTTGCCCGCCCAGAAAACCGGGCATAAGAAAGTGAAACAGGCTCCAGATTTCACCCAGGTGGTTCTCCATCGGCGTGCCCGAGAGGCACAGGCGGTGGCGCGTGACCAGCTCACACGCCACCTGCGCGGCGTGGGTGCTGGCGTTCTTGATGTTCTGCGCTTCGTCGAGCACCACCAGATGCCAGGGCGTCTGCAGCCAGCGTTCCCGGTCGCGCTGCAGCAGCGAATAGGGCGCGATCACCACATCGTGCCCCGCCAGTTCAGCGGCTTTTTCGTGCCGTTCCTGCCCATGCAGCACCAGGCAACGCAGCTCGGGGCAGAAACGCCCGGCCTCGCGTTTCCAGTTGCCCAGCAGGCTCAGCGGCGCGATGATGAGCGCCGGGCGGTCCAGTCGGCCGGCGTCTTTTTCGACCTGGATGTGGGCCAGGGTTTGCAGCGTTTTGCCCAGGCCCATGTCGTCGGCCAGAATGCCGCCGAGTGCGCTTTCGCGCAGAAACTGCAACCAGTTCAAGCCCTGCTGCTGGTAGGGGCGCAGGCTGGCTTGCACGCTGGCTGGCAGCGCAACCACCGGCAGGCTTTGCTGGCCCTGCATGCGCTGCACCAAGGCGCGCAGGCTTTGCGCGCCCTGCCACACCACGCCCTCGCCCAAGGCGGCGCTGGTGCGCAGGGCTTCCAGGCGCGAGAGCTGGAGCTTGTCGGCGTTGAACTCGACCGCGCGCTCGCCCACCAGTTCCAGCAAGGCGCCCAGCCAGGGCCGCAGCGACTGGCTGGGCAGGCGCACAAATCCGCTGCCTCCCGGCGTGCGCAGGTACAAAAATTCGGGCAGATCGGGCAAGCCGGTGTCGGCGTTCAGCGGCGAGCGCGCCGCCGTGGCGATGATTTCGGGCAGCCAGGGCAAGACGTTGTGGCGCTCGCCGTTGATCTCGATCCCCAGCGACAAGTCAAACCACGGCGAGCTGCCTTCGTCTTCTTCGTCGCCTTGCGCCCGCAGTGCCACCTGCAAGGTGTCGGCGCGCACCACCCAGTGGCGCAAATCGTCTGCAAACGCGAGCTCAAACCCGGCGCCGCGCAGCTCGGCCCAGTCGCTGTCGGCCCACTGCAGCCAGCGTTGCGGCGGCTCGGCGGGCGACAACACCACCTGACCGTCGCCCGCCACCCACAAGCCGAGCGCCAGCAGCCGCGCCAGCGCTTGCTGCTCGGTCTCTAGGTCGCGGTGCAGCATGCGACGCTGACCATAGGCGTCCAATGGCGGCAACATCACGGTCGACTGTGCGGGTGGCCAAAACCCGCTGTACCCGGCGTAGTCGAAGCGGAGCAGGCCGCGCATCAGCCCGCGGGTGGGCGCCTCACTGGCAGGCAGCGCACTCAGTTGCAGGCAGGCGGTGGGTTGCAGGCCCCTGATCTGCGCCACGCTGGGCAACACCGGCGGCAGCGGCAGCGCGCCCAGCCGCTGCGTCAACAGGTCGGCGTGTTTGCGCAGCACCGATTCGGCCAGCACCGGCGCCTTGAGCAGCGCCTGCAGCTTGTCGCTGGCCACGCCATCGGCCACCACCGGCCCCAGCACGCCAGTTGCGGCATCCAGGTACAGCGGCGGCTCGTTCGCACATAGCAGCAGGCCCGGCCGCACCAGCGCCGCTTGCAGCCGCCAGCCGGGGGCCGCAGGGCCCTGCGCTGGCACCTCGGACCAGGTCCATTGCAAGGGCTCGGGTTCACCCCAGGCCAGCACGCGCTCGGGGTAGCCGCTGGGGGAGCGCGTGAGCAGCCGCCCGGTGGAGGCGGCTTGGCGCAACAGCAGGGCACCGGCCTCACCCATGGGCAACACGGTGTCGGCAAAACCATATGAACGCCCCTCGCGCGCACTTTTGCAGGCGCGCATGAGCTGCAGCACCTGGTGGTCAAGCGCTGTGGCGCTGTCGTACATCCCATAGCCCGGTTGCGGCTCGTAGCTCACCGCGCGCGGTTTGGCCCATTGCCCATTGAGCTTGAGGTACGAGACCGCCAGGCTGAATTGCAGACGCGACACATTCCGGGTGGTCGATGTCGATACCAGGTAGACGTACTGCTCCCTGCGGTCTGACTCCGTGCGCAGATGCGCCGGGTTGCTGCGCACCAACCGGTCCACCGCGTCCACCTGCTGGAGCCAGCCCAGCAACTGCCGCTCAGCGGCTTCTTCGGCCTGCTGCGCCAGGCGCGCTTGGGCGACCTGCTGCGCCGCTTCGGCACGTTCGCGCAGGGCGGCAGCCGCTTCGGCGTCCATCGGGGGTGGGATAGCACCCTCCAGCAAACGCCCGCCTTGGTAGGCCGCCTTGATCGACAGTGCGACCGCGTGTTTGCAGCCCGCACCCACCGGGCACGAACAGGAGGCAAACCAGTCCACCAGTTGCGACTGGGGATTGAGCGTGATCGCGACCCGGGCTTGGTACGGCGCGCGCTGCGTGCCCTGAACCCGGCCCGACACCACCCAGCCCACGCCATCGGGTTCCAGCTCCAGATCCAGCACCCGGTTGTTCAAGAACAGCTGCCTGCCCTTGGTCCAGGTTGGATGATCGACGAAGCCTGCCAAGTCTTGGTGGAAGAACCACAGGCCTGTGTTTGTGCTGCTGTTTGCCATTGCTGAATGCTGCGGATGCTGTGGATACTGCGTTGCTGACGTGCGGGAATTTCACCCACCCTCTATCAAACCACATGCGCCCCCCGCCATGACCAACCATGCCGCCTACGCGCGTGCTACCATGGCCGCACTCGCCCCAAGGAGACCCGCATGAGCACCAGCGTCACCTACATCGACCCGATCCAGCCCGAGAACAAGATGCGCCTGTACCGCACCAAGGTGATCAACATCATCGGCGGGCCGGGCTGCGACAAATCGCTGTTTTCTTCTAGCATCGTGCTCAAGCTGCACCTGATGGGCAAGACGGTGGAAATGGTGCCCGAGATCGCCAAAATCCGGGTCTGGCAGCGCGATTTTGCCGCGCTGCGCAACCAGTACGCGATCGCGCTGGAGCAGTTTCAGATGCTGGAAGTGCTCAACGGCCAGGTGCAGTACCTGGTCACCGAGGGTTCGCTGCCGCAACTGCTCTACTACAACCAGACCTACGCCGACAACATCTGCGACGTGAGCAAAACCCACGCGCAGATTCAGGGCTGGTACAAGCAGTTCGACAACATCAACATTTTCGTGCAGCGCGACCTGGACAAAAAATACATCCGCAGCGGCCGCCTGCAAGACGAAACCCAAGCGCGCGAGATCGACACCCAAATGCGCAATCTGCTGGCCAGCGAGGGCATCCGCTACAAGCTGCTGGCACCCGATCACCGCGCCATCATCGAGTACGCGGCTACGCTGGAGTGAAGGCGCTCAAACCAGTAAGGCGTTGACGCGCCGCACGTAGCCAGCCGGGTCTTGCGGCAAGCCGCCTTCGGCCAGCAGCGCTTGGTCGAACAAAATGTGCGCCAGATCGTCGAACTGTGCCGCGCCGTCGAGCTTTTGCACCAGCGCGTGCGCCGGGTTGAGCTCCAAAATCGGCTTGACTTCCGGGGCCCGCTGCCCAGCGGCCTTGAGCATGCGCGCCAACTGGTTCGAGTAGTCGCCCTCGCCCACCACCAAGCAGGCCGGTGAGTCCACCAGCCGCGTGGTCATGCGCACGTCGGCGGCCTTGTCGGCCAGCACCGCCTTCAGGCGCTGCAGCAGCGGCTTGTGCTGCTCGGCGGCGGCCTCGGCGGCCTGCTTTTCGGCCTCGTCTTGCAACTGGCCCAAATCGACCGCGCCCTTGGCCACGCTTTGCAGCGCGGCGCCGTCGAACTCGTGCAGGAAGGACAAGGCCCACTCATCGACCCGATCGGTCATGAGCAGCACCTCGATGCCCTTTTTGCGAAACAGTTCGAGCTGCGGGCTGCTCTTGGCCGCGGCCAGGTTGTCGGCCGTGAGGTAGTAGATGGCCTTCTGGCCCTCTTTCATGCGCGCCTTGTAGTCGGCAAGGCTCACCGCCACGGCGTCGCTGGTGGTGGAGGCAAAGCGCAGCAGGCGCGCGATGCGCTCGCGGTTGCCAAAGTCCTCGCCCAGGCCTTCTTTGAGCACGGCACCAAACTCGGCGTAGAAGCGGGCGTATTTGTCGTCTTTGGGCTGTGGCGGCGCGGCCTCGGCACCCTCGGGGCTGGCGGGGGCATCGGCTGCATCAACGGCGGTATCGGCAGAGGCGGTATCAGCAGGCGCAGCCTCCTGCACCCCCTGTTTGGCCAGGTCTTCCAGCAGTGCCAGCACGCGCCGGGTGTTGCCCTCGCGGATGGCCTTCACGTCGCGGCTCTCTTGCAGCAGCTCGCGGCTGACGTTGAGCGGCAAGTCGGCCGAATCGATCACCCCCTTGACCCAGCGCAGGTACGCGGGCAGCAGCGCCTCGGCCTCGTCCATGATGAACACGCGCCGCACGTAGAGCTTGACGCCGGGCTTTTTGTCGCGGTTCCAGAGGTCGTGCGGGGCCTTGGCCGGAACATAGAGCAGTTGCGTGTACTCGGTCGAGCCCTCGACGCGGTTGTGGCTCCAGCACAGCGGCGCCTCAAAATCGTGGCTGATGGCCTGGTAAAAATCGGCGTACTGCTGCTCGCTCAGGTCTTTTTTGGGCCGCGTCCAGAGCGCGCTGGCGGCGTTGACCTGCTCCCACTCGTCTTGCAGCACCGATGCGCCTTTTTCGGCGTCCCATTCTTCCTTGCGCATCAAAATCGGCAGGCTGATGTGGTCGGAGTATTTGCCGATGATGCCCTTGAGTTTCCAGCGATTAAGGTACTCGGCGGCGTCGTCGCGCAGGTGCAGCGTGATGGCGCTGCCACGCGCGGCCCGGCTGATGGCCTCGGTCTCAAACTCGCCCGCCCCGGCACTGACCCAGCGCACCCCCTGCTCGGGCGGCAGGCCGGCGCGGCGGCTCTCGACCGTGATGCGGTCGGCCACGATGAAGCCCGAGTAAAAGCCGACGCCAAACTGGCCGATCAGTTGCGCGTCTTTCTTCTGGTCGCCACTCAGGCGGCTCATGAACGCCTTGGTGCCGCTCTTGGCGATGGTGCCCAGGTGCTCGATCGCCTCGGCCTCGCTCATGCCGATGCCGTTGTCGGTGATGGTGAGGGTTTTGGCCTCGGCATCAAAGGCCACGCGCACCTCCAAATTGGGCGCGTCCTCGTACAGCCCGGTGTTATCCAGCGCCTCGAAGCGCAGCCGGTCGCAGGCGTCGGAGGCGTTGGAGACCAGCTCGCGCAAAAAGATGTCTTTGTTGGAGTAGAGCGAGTGCGTGACCAGGTGCAACAGCTGGGCCACTTCGGCCTGAAATGCGTGATGGGTGCTCATGGGGTGCTTGAAGGATAAAAAAGAAAGCCTAGGCGCGCTGCCACAGCAATTTAAGGCCGCGCGGCGCAACCGGCCCCACTTGGGGCTGGGGCGGGGGATTTCAAGGGTTGTCCGGGACCTTGCCGGGCTTGGTGCTTGCGCAGGCTTGGGGGTGTGGGGCTTGCGCAGGCTTGGAGGTTTGGAGGTTTGGTGCTTGCACAGGCTTGGGCGGGATCGGGTGCGGCTGGGGCAGCCGGCCTCATGCCGTTTTGCTGCGCGGCCAAAAATCGGCCAACTGCCCCAGCCACCCCCGATCCTTTCGGAGTGGCTTGGCTGATCACCCCTTGAGGGCCAACGAACGGGCGACGAACAACGGCGTTGCCGGCAACCGAATTGAACTCCAGCGCGCGGGAGATGGCCGACGATCATCGTCACCGGCGGGCTAGGGCGATGGGAACGCCAGCGCGCAGGCGATGGCCGGCCACCCCCGCCGAAAAGAAGCTGCACGGCCAGCACGCCCGCGCGCCCACAGGCTTT
>NZ_BAWN01000047.1 GCF_000696225.1 Serpentinimonas barnesii
GGGGCATGTTCATTTCAGTGGCGCCCGGCCGCCCGAAGCCACTGAAGCGCCCCCTCGGGGGGCAGCGAGCGCAGCGAGCGTGGGGGCATGCTCATCTCAGCGCCGCCCGGGCTCATGGATATCGGGCGGCTCGCTGACGCCATGCAGGTCATCGAGCCGATTGGCCACCCAAGCGTAGAGCGCGATCAGCAGGCCATAAACCACGATCGCCCCCTGGGCCGCAACCCAGTACCCGAAGGGCCAGCCAAAAAACGCAAAGTTCAGCTCACGGGCGTAAAAACTCACTCCGAAAGTGACGCCCAACCAGAGCAGCAACAGCAGCAGCGTCAGCGCCTTGATGCGGCGCCAGTACAAGGCCCGGTCGCGCATCAGGCCGCCTCCTGCGCCGCGCGCACGCCCAAGGGATGCGCCGCCGCCCTGCCCTGCCCGGGACCGTTGGGCTGCAACTCCCGCTGCAAAGCGGCCGCCACCCGGGGCTCGAAGCCGCGCAGGTGCGCGATCAGGGCTTGCGCCTGCTCGGGGCGCCCCAACCGCTGCTGCAGCCGCGCCATCGCCGCGTGCGCGTGCGGGCTCCAGGGTTGCAGCGCGGCGTTGCGTTGGTAGGCCTGCAAGGCTTCGTCGAGCCGATGCTGGCGTTCGAGGCAGCGCGCCAGCCCAAACCAAGCCAGATCGAGCTGCGGCGCCAGTTCGGTGGCGCGCTCGAAAGCCCGCCGGGCGGCCTCGTCTTGCTGCAACTGCTCCAGCAAAAAGCCGAGGTTGAAATGCGCTGGGCCGCTCTGGGGATTCAGTTGCACGCAGCGCCCTTGCCAGCGCAAGGCGGCGCGCAGACGCCCATTGCGGGCGCGCCAATAGGCCAGTGCGGCCAGCGCGGCGGCGTCGTGGTGGTTGCGCCGCCAGCACCCCAGCCACACCCGCGCCCCCAAGCCCTGCCCGCCCAGCAAGGTGGCCGCGCCCGCCAAGGCCGCCCCCAGCCCTTGCCACGCAGAGGCCGCCGCGCGCGCTAGCGACATTGCTCCAGCCCCACTTCCAGGCACCACTGCAGCTTGAGCACGGTGGCCGCCAACCAGAGCCCGGCCAGCAGGCAAAAAGCCACCAGCGGCAGGTGCTGGCGCAGCACCCAGCGCGGCGTCAACCAGCCCGCTACGGTCACGAACGGGCGGCACAGGGTGTCGAGCAGCCACAGAAACACATTCGAATCAAGCGCCTGCGGGGCCAGGCGGCGCAACCCGGCCGCCAACACCCAGCGCCCGAGCAAAGCCAGCAAGGCCAGTTCGGCAATCAGCTTGAGGGCGGAGGCGAGCAACAACATGGGGCCAATCAAATACCGCCCTTGACCAGACGCAGCACCTCGCCCGCGTTCAGGGTGCGCGCCCGTGCTTGGATCTCGGGCAGGTGCTGCTGTTGCAGGTTTTTGGCCGGCCCCAGCAGGCCTTGGAAAGTTTGGCGCAGCACATCGACCGACATCACCCGCCCGCCGGCGTAGTAGCGCTTGGCCAACTGGCCCAGCGCGTAGGTGGTGGCAAAGGAAAACGCCACCCCGGTGGCGCGCCCAGCCAATCCGCCCACCGTGCGCCCAGCCATTTTGCCCACCAAGCCACCCAGCAGGCGGCGCCCAAACTGCTCCAAATACTGCGACCCCATCCCCACCCCGGCAGCGGCAATGAATTCGCGGATATGCCCTTGGTCCAGCGCCACCCCGTGCGCCTTGCCGATGCGATAGACCATCTTGACCTGCAGCGGGATGATCGCCACCGTGGCCCACGATTGCGGCAGCAGCTCCAGCGCGCCGTTCAGAATGGCGTAGCGCAGGATCATCGAATCCAGCGCCGGGTTGCTGGCGGCCAAGGCGTTGCCAGCCTGGCTACCCGCCTGGGCGCCTGATTGCAGGCCGGTTTGCTGCCCTGCTTGGCGGCCCGCTGCGCCCCCCGAACGGGCCGCCATGGCGGCCGCCCCCACCGCCGCAGCTCCGGCGGCCACTAGGGCGGCGGGTGCGGCGCTGGCCCATGCGGAAGGGGCTGCGGCGGGCGCACGCGGCTCTTCGTCATCCAGAAAATCGTCGGCATAGGCGGCCGCGGCTACCGAGTGGGTTTGCCGCTCCAGTTGCTCAAGCTCTTGCGCCGCCGCCGTGCCGGTCAGCCCAAGCTGCGCCCGCAGTTGCGACAAAAACGCCTGCTCGGCGGTGCTGGCCACGCCGTCGGCGTCGCACACCGCCAGCGCCCATTCGTAAGCCAGTTGGCGCTGCTCAGCGTCTTCGAGTTGCGCCACCGCCTGCGCCAGCGTAACGCGCTTGAGCAGCGCATCTTGCAGCGCCTGCGACAACTGTGCGGCACCGGCCTCGGCGTCGAGCTGCTGGGCCAGCTCGCGAATGAACTGGCGCTCGCTGTCGGCCTTTTGGCCATCGGCCATGGCGGCATGGACCAAAATCGTGAGCAGGGCGCGTTGGGCTTGCGGGTTCATGGGGCAAATCCTAGTGTGTGGAGCAAGCGGCATTATCTCTTCCCCTATGAGTGGCTGCGTGGCGAGACGGTATGGCAGTGCACGACGATATTCGTTCCAGCAAGCAAACCCCGCGCAAGTGCCGGCCACCCACACCTGTGCGCAAGCTGAAGCGCGCGTTCAGCTTGCGTTCAGCCAGGGGTTCGCACAATGCAAACGCGGGCTCCAAAGGGCTCGCACACTTCGCAACCCACTCAAGGAAATCACCATGAAAACCTTCACCCTGAAAACCCTCACCCTCCTCTCCTTGTGCGCCATCACCGCCTTAAGCGCCAGCCCGGCCATGGCCTCCAGTGACGGACGCGAAGCCGAGCGCGCCCGCACGGCGCTGGCTGCTGGTGACATCCTGCCCCTGTCCGCCGTGCTGCAGCGCCTGAGCGCGCAACACCCTGGCCATGTGCTGGAAGCCGAGCTCGACTTGGAGCAAAATCGCTGGGTTTATGAGATCAAACTGCTGCCCCTTCAAAGTGGCGTGGTCCGGCTCGAGCTCGACGCCCGCGATGCCAGCGTGCTGCAACGGCGTGAAGAGCGCCGTTGGGGCACGCCGGCGCCGGCTGCTCAGCCGGCCACCCCGGCAGCCGCCCCGGCCACACCTGCGCAAGCCAACTAAACGGGCTTGCACCGCGCCGCCACGCACCAGGCACGCCCCATGATCCACCGCCCCCTGCTCGCCCTGGCGCTGGCCCTGAGCCTGCTGGCGCTGGCCACCCTGCCCGCGCTGCCGGCCTTGGCCGACAGCAACGCAGGCCGCGAGCGCGACCACGACCACGACCGCGCCCGCGCCGCCTTGCTGGCGGGCGAGGTGCTGCCGCTGGGGCAAATTTTGGAGCGGGTGCAGCGCCTGCACCCCGGCCACATGCTCGAAGTCGAGCTCGAGCGCGAGGACGGGCGCTGGATTTACGAAATCAAGCTGTTGCAAGCCAGCGGCGGTTTGCTCGAACTCGAAGTCGATGCCCGCGATGGCAGCGTGTTGCGGCGCAGCCGGGAGCGACGCTGATGCGCATCCTGCTGGTCGAAGACGATCCGGCCCTGAGCGCCCAATTGCGCCAGACGCTGACCGCTGCCGGCTACGCGGTCGATCACGCGGCCGATGGCCGCCAGGCCTGGTTCATGGGCGGCGTGCAGGACTACGACGTGATCGTGCTCGACCTCGGGCTGCCACTGCTCGACGGACTGAGTGTGCTCAAACACTGGCGCAGCGAAGGCGTCAAGTCCCCGGTGCTGCTGCTGACGGCGCGCGACCAGTGGCATGAAAAAGTTGCTGGCATAGATGCCGGTGCCGACGACTACCTCAGCAAGCCCTTTCACAGCGAAGAGCTGCTGGCGCGGCTGCGCGCCCTGATCCGCCGCGCCCAAGGCATTGCATCGGCGCTGCTGCAGTGCGGAGCCCTGACGCTCGATACGCGCAGCGCCCGCGTCACGCTCGACGGCCAGTTGCTGGCGCTGACGGCGCACGAATTGCGCCTGCTGGCCTACCTGATGCACCGCCCCGGGCAAACCGTTTCCCGAACCGAACTGACCGAACACCTGTACAACGACGCCAACGAGCGCGACTCCAACACCATCGAGGTGTTCGTGGCCCGGCTGCGCAAAAAACTGCCCGAAGCGAGCATCGAAACCGTGCGCGGCCTTGGCTACCGGCTCTGCTGCGCCCCGTCCACGGCTGCAGCGCCGCCATGAAAGCCGTGGGCGCGCGCTCCCTGCGCTGGCAACTGCTGGCCGTCACGTGGGCGGCCGTGGTGCTGGCCTTGCTGCTGGCTGCGCTGCTGCTGGCGGGCTTGTTTCGCCAGCATGCAACGGCCCAATTCGATCAGCAACTGCAGCTCTACCTCGACGAGCTCACGGTGCGCTTCGACCCCGCCGCCCCCAACGGCCCCAGCGTGCAAGGCGATTTGAGCGACCCGCGCTGGCGCACACCCTACTCCGGCCTGTACTGGCAGATCGAGCGCATCGGCCCCGGCTCTGCCAACGCGAGCACCCTGCTGCGCTCGCGCTCGCTGTGGGACAGCGCCCTACAGCCCGCCACGCCCGCACCCACCGACGGCGCCCTGCACCGGCACACCCTCAGCGGCCCGGCCGGCCAGACCCTGCTGGCACTCGAACGCAGCGTTTACCTCAGTCCCGCCGCCGGCCAGCCCACCGAAGTGTGGCGCTTGCTGGTAGCCAGCCAAAGCACCGCGCTGGAGCACGCCGTGCAGGGTTTTGCACGCCAGATGGGCCTGTTTTTGCTGATTCTGGGCCTGGCGCTGCTGGCGGTCGCGTGGGCGCAAGCCACCTTGGGGCTGCGCCCCTTGCGCCAGTTGCAACAGGCCCTGCAAGCGCTGCACAGCGGCAGCGCGCAGCGGCTGCAGGGCCAGTTTCCGGCCGAGGTGCTGCCCCTGGTGCAAGACTTCAACCGCGTGCTGGAACACCAGCAACAGGCCGCAGTGCGGGCCAAACGCAGCGCGGGCGACTTGGCACACGCCATCAAAACCCCGCTGGCGGTGCTCGAACAACTGCTGCAAGAGCCCAGCCACGCCGTGCCCGAGGCGCTGCAACACCCCATGCGCGAACAACTGGCCAGCATCGGCCGCCAGCTCGACTGGCACCTGCACCGCGCCCGCTTGGGCAGCGCTGCCTTGGCGGGCCAGCGCACACCGGTGTTGCCAGTGCTCGAAGGCCTGCTGCGCGTGATGCGAAAAATCTACGCCACGCCCACCGCCGCTGGCCAGCCCTTGCACTGGGAACTGTGGCACGACGGCAGCGACGCCTGCTTCGCGGGTGCCGAAGAAGACCTGCAACAAGCCCTCGGCAACCTGCTCGACAACGCCGGCAAATGGGCCCGCTCCACGGTGCGCATCCGCTTGCAACGCACGCCCGAGCACGGCACACAGATCAGCGTAGAAGACGACGGCCCGGGCCTGAGCAGCGCGCAGCAGCAACGCGCCCTCGAGCGCGGCGTGCGCCTGGATGAGCGCCAGCCCGGCACCGGCTTGGGGCTGGACATCGTGCGCGACATCATGGAACTGCACGGCGGGCAGGTGCAACTGCAGCGCTCGGCCCTGGGCGGGCTGGCCGCGACCCTGGTCTGGCCAAGCAAGAATGGGATGGTGCGGCCACCCGCCTGAAGCGCCGCCCAGCAACCACTACACTTATCACCCATGACGCATTCGCCCATTAAACACTGCCGCCAGTGCGGCGCGGCGGTGCAGCACCGGCTGCCCGACGACGGCGACACCCGGGTGCGCGCCATCTGCCCGGCTTGTGGCACCGTGCACTACGAAAACCCGCTCAACGTGGTGGGCACGGTGCCGGTCTGGGGCGCCGAGGGCGAGCAGGTGCTGCTGTGCCTGCGCAACATCGAGCCCCGGCGCGGCAAGTGGACGCTGCCAGCCGGCTTCATGGAACTGGGCGAGAGCACCGCCGCAGGTGCGGTGCGCGAAACCATCGAAGAAGCCGGGGCGCAAATTGAGCTGCAGGGCTTGTTCACCGTGCTCAGCGTGGCCCGTGTGGGCCAGGTGCATTTGTATTACCGCGCCCGGCTGCTAAGCGACCAGTTTGACCCCGGCCACGAAACCATCGAGGCGCGGCTGTTCAGCGAAGACCAAATCCCGTGGGACGAGCTGGCGTTTCGCACCGTCAAGGTGACGCTGGAGCACTACTTTGCCGACCGGCGCCGGGGCCAGTTTGGGGTGCACAACGGCGAGATCGCTTGACCTGCGCCGCCTGCATAGAGCTTGCTCTAAGCCCTAGCTTGGTTTATAGGCTAAAGTTAAGCCAGTCATATATTGGCTATTCGTAGGCGCATGCCGATGTCAAAATCCCCTACACCCACCCTGCCCGCTCCCGCTCTGGAACGCCGCCGCCGTTCCCGAACCACGCTGTTTGGCATGCTGTTTGTTCGGGTGCTGCTCATCACCTTGCTCAGCGTAACCGCCATAGGCTGGGTGATCTACGCCTCGGTGCTGCAAAACAACATCCAGCACGACCAAGACGTGGCCGCCACCATGGCGCTGCAGGAACTGGAGCTGCGCCTGCAATCGACCCAAACCTCGGTCGAGAGCATCGCCGTGGGCTTGGCGCGCCGCTCCGGCGTGGTGCAGGGCCTGCAATCCGGCGACCGCACCCTCATGCTCGACGCCCTGCGCTCGATCACCGAAGACTTCGCCCGGCTCTCCAACTACACCGAGGTGCGCGGCGCGGTGCTAGACCCAGAACAGCGCATCATGGCGCGCTCTTGGGACCCGGACCTCGGCGATTTGCGCTCGACCAACCCATTGGTCGATGTGGCGCGCAGCACGGGCAAGGCGATCGCCCGCTTCAGCGTGGGCAGCGCCGAACCGGGCGTGATCGGTTTTGCGCCGGTGCCCGACCAAGACCGCTTGCTTGGCTTTGTGTCGATCAAGCAAACCGCGCGTCCGGTGGTGCTGGAACTGCGCGAGCAAGGCATCCATTGGATGGCGGTGCTCGACGAGCGCGTGCTGCTGGCGCGCTATGGCGGGCAGCTCCCACCGGCCATCGCGGCCAATCCGCGCATTGCGCCGGGCTATATGCTGGCCCACAGCGAGTGGTTCGACGCCATGCCACTGGAGTGGCTGCAGCAGCACTGGCCCACGCTGAGCGCGGTGCAAGATCACGCCTTCATCGGTGATTGGTTTGTGGTCGTTGCACCGCTGCACGACGACGACGCACAAGCCATTGGCTACCACCTGCTGCTGCTCGATCCGGCCCCAATTCAGGCCTTGATGGACGAAAAGGTGCTGCTCGTCGTGCTCGTGATGGGGGCCGTGATCTCGGTGGTGTTGCTGATGGCGGCGGTGGTGCTGCGCGATGTGCGCCGCATCGTCATCACGCCCATGAAAGCCATGGGTCGCGCGATGCGCCAAACCCTTGAGGATGGGCGCTTTGACCAGCGGCTGCAATCCGACCGCAACGACGAAATCGGCCGGGTGCAGGCCAGCTTCAACGCCATGCTCGAGCAACTCTCCCGGGCACTCGAAGACGCCACGGCCGCCGTCACCGCTGCGGCCAAGGGCGATTTTGAGCAACCCATGCACGGCCATTACGTCGGCGATCTGCTCGCGCTCAAAGAGGGCATCAACCAGAGCATCGGCGAATTGCGCCACTCGCACGAAAACCTGGTGCAGGCCAACAAGGCCAAGGGTTTGTTCTTGGCCAATATGAGCCACGAAATCCGCACCCCCATGAACGCCATCATCGGCATGTCGTATCTGGCCCTCAAAACCCCGCTCAACGACGAACAGCGCGAATACGTGGCCAACATCCACCGGGCCGGCACCTCGCTGCTGGGCATCCTCAACGACATCCTCGACTTTTCAAAAATCGAAGCCGGCAAGCTGGATTTGGAGCGGGTGCCGTTTCGGCTTGAAGACGTGCTCTCCAACAGCCTCGTGATGGTGCGCCAAGCGGCAGTTGACAAGGGGCTGGAGCTGCTGCTCGACATCAAAGACGCCGAACTGCTGCATCAGCACCGCAGCTTTTATGGCGACCCGTTGCGCCTGGGCCAGATTTTGACCAATCTGCTTTCCAACGCGGTTAAGTTCACGCACGCTGGGCAGGTGGTGCTGGCGGTGCGCGTGCTGTCCGAGCCTGGGCGACTCCCGGTGCGGTTGGAGTTTCGCGTCACTGACACGGGCATAGGCATGACCCAAGAGCAAATCGCCAACCTATTTCAGGAATTTAGCCAAGCCGATGGCTCCACCACACGCCGTTTTGGTGGAACCGGGCTGGGTTTGGCAATCACCCGCCGACTGCTTGATTTGATGGGCGGGCAGGTGCAGGTGCAAAGCCAGCCCGGCGTGGGCAGCACCTTTGGCGTTGAGCTCGATTTGCAACCCACCGAAGTTGACGAGGGGGCACCCGAGACCTTCTCCAGCGTGGCGCTTTCTTGCCTGGTGGTGGACGACAACGAATTGGCTTGCACGGTGTTGGTGGGTCTGCTGCAATCCCTAGGCTTGGACGCGCGCAGCGAAACCAGCGCCACACAGGCCCTGCAGCACCTGTGCACCGAACAGGCGTATGACTACTGCTTTATCGACTGGATGATGCCGGACATGGATGGCGCGGCGTTTCTGTCTGCCCTGCAACAGGCCGTGCAAGCGGGCCGGCTGGCGCGCTGCCCCCAATTGGTGGTGGTCAGCTCACACGAAGCCGATGCCATCAAACAAGAAGCCAAGCGGCTTGGCGTACACCGGGTCTTGACCAAGCCGGTGCTGCCCGAGCACCTGCGTGCCCTGCTGCGCAGCCCAGCAGCCAAGGCGGTGGCGCCTGCTGCCCTGCATTCAGGGCACTCCGACAGCCAGACCCAGACCCTGCTGGGCATGCGGGTGCTGCTGGCCGAAGACAATCCGGTGAACCAGTTGCTCACCGTCAAGCTGCTGCAAAGTGCGGGGGTGGCCGTCGATGTGGTGGGCGACGGCGCCCAAGCCTACCAAAGGCTAAGCGAGCGCGGCCCGCAACACTACGATTTGGTGCTGATGGATTTGCAAATGCCGGTGATGGACGGCTACACCGCCACCCAGCGCTTGCGCGCCGAGCGGGCTTTTGATGATTTGCCCATCGTGGCCCTGACGGCGCACGCCATGGCCGAAGAATCCGAGCGCTGCGCCGCCTTGGGCATGAACGAACACCTGGACAAGCCGATTGACCCCCAGCGCCTGTACGAGGTGCTGCGCGCCTACTACCGCCCGCGCGGGTGAGGCGGCAGCAAGGCGGCCAATGAATCGGCCTGCTAGCTGGCCGCGCCGCGCTTAAAGCTGCGCGCCAATTGCTCAAACTGCTCAGCCGGCATGGGCTTGCCTATCAGGTAACCTTGCACCTGCGCCACCCCAAGCGCCTCCAAAAAGTCGCATTGGCGCTGGGTTTCCACCCCTTCAGCAATCACACTCAAACCCAGCGACTGCGCCAACACGGTGATGGAGCGCACAATGGCCCGATCACCGACGCGCGAGGTGATATGGGAAACAAAAGCCCGGTCAACCTTGATCACGTCGATGGGAAAGCGCAACAGGTATTCGAGCGACGAGTGACCGACCCCAAAATCGTCGATGGCAATTTTGAGCCCCAGCGCGCGCAACTGCTGCAGCAGGCCAATGGTGTGGCCCACTTCCTGCATGGCCAGGCTTTCGGTGATTTCTAGTTCAATCAAATTTGGGTCAACCGCAGCGGCTTCAAGGGCCTGCTGAACCTGCGCGCAAAGATCGCGCTGCAAAAACTGGCGCGGCGACAAATTGACCCCCACGCGCACCTCCAACCCGCCGCGCTGCCACTGCGCCACTTGCTCGCACGTTTGCTGCAGCACCCACGCGCCCACTTCGTTGATTAGGCCGGTTTCTTCGAGCAAGCCTATGAAGCGTATGGGTGGAATCACCCCGCGCTGCGGGTGGCGCCAGCGCAGCAGCGCTTCAGCCCCGGTGATGCGGTTGCGCGCAAAGTCCATTTGCGGCTGGTACACCAAAAAAAACTGCCCGCGCTCCAGCGCTTGATACAGGTCGCGCTCCAGTTCAAACTCCTGCAACTGGCGCTGGGTGCCCTCTGCATCGGGCTCAAAACCCAGAAAGGGACGGCTCTGTTTGCGCGCCAGCCGCTGCGCCTCCTGCGCCTTGAGCAGCAGCGCCTCTGGCTCGGCACCATGCGCGGGAAACAAGGAAAAACCGGCACTGCACGACAGGAACAACTCTTGGCCCTCAACCCGAAACGGGGCCTGTAAGCAGTGCAGCAATTGGCCAAAGCGCTGGCCTGCGGTATCGATTTGATCGATTGCAAAGCAGACGCCGAACTCGTCGCCATCGATTCGGGCCAGCAAACTGCCGCCCAGGTTGTGCAAAAAATCCGATAAACGCTGCCCAAAGGCCGCCAACAGCTTGTCGGCGGCCAAGCGGCCCAGCGAGTCGTTGTAGCGTGCAAAGCGCGAGACGTCGATGGCCCCGACCAACAGCACCGGCGGGCTCTGCCCCTGCCCCAGCAACTGCGCCAATTGGTTCAAAAACAGGCGCCGGTTGCCCAGCCCGGTCACGTCATCGTGCAGGGCCAGAAAATCCACCATGGCTTCGGCGCGCCGGGTTTGGGTCACGTCTTGGAACACCCCAAACACCACCGCCGCCTCGGCCCCTTGGCTGCCGCGCTCGCCCACCAGGCGCAACACATGCTCGCGCTCGGCATGCAGCAGCCTAAACTCCAAATCCAGCCGAGCGCCAAGCTCGCTCGCCAGTTGCAGGGCGGTCTGCAGCCGCCGCTGGTCATCGGGGTGAACTTGAGTCAGCAACTGCTCGATACCGTTCACCCGTTGCTGGGGCAGGCCCGTGATCGACTCGAATTCAGCGCTCCAACTCAGTACGCCATCGGCAAGGCTCCATTCCCAGTCGCCCAAGCCCGCGATGCGGCGCACCGACAGCTCGCGCATGCGGCTGCGGCGCAGTTCGCGGTTGAGCTGCCCGGTGCGCAAGGCATAGCGCACGCGCTCGCTGAGCAAGGCCCAGTTGATGGGCTTGGTGATGAAGTCGGTGGCCCCGGCGTTGAAGGCCCGTTCGATCGATTCCAGTTCGTCGGCCCCGGTGAGCATGATGATGGGCAGTGAGTCGTCGCCATCATCGCGCCGCAGTTGGGCGCAGGCCGCGTAGCCGTCCAGCTCGGGCATCATCACGTCCATCAGCACCAAATCGGGGCGGGAGCGGCGCACCTGCTCCAGCGCTTCGCGGCCGTTGCCCGCTTCCAGAACCACATAGCCTTGGCGCGCCATGAGGCGGCGCAACACCATGCGCGTGGGCAAGTCGTCATCAACTATCAGCAAACGCGCAGGCGCCGCACACATGGTGTTCATGGCAAACATTTTAAAGCCTGGCAGCCCCACAACCCTGCACACCCACCCCACACCCACCCCACACCCTCGCCAGCGCCCTAAAATGCGTTGTCCCCCCACCCGCTCAAGCCCATGAACGCCCCACTCAATCTTGGCTCGCTGACCGAACTCAAATCGATTTTGGGTGAGGACCTCTACCCGATCACCGAGATGTATGCCCAACAGTTGCCCGCTGAAATTGAGCGGCTGGGGGCGCTGTTGGCCAACCACGACATGGCCGCCGCCCAGCAATTGGCGCACGCCATCAAGGGCAGCAGCGCCAACCTTGGCGCCCAAGAGCTGGCCCGACTGGCTGCCATGGTCGAGCGCGCGGCGCTGCACCCGCCTGCCACCGAAGCCCACAACGCCTTTGCTGACATGCCCGCGGTGGGGCAGCAAACCCTGCAGGCCATGCGCGATGGGGGTTTTTTGCTGGGCTAAAGTCTGCCGGGTCCATCAGCTAAACAAGCGCCGCGCCAGCACCGAACCGGGCGCCAGTTCGCGCGCTTGCAGGGCCTCGCACAGGGCTTCCAGCTCGGCCCCGATCTGGTCCATGGCATCGCCCTGCAAGGGGGTGCCGGCGCCGTCGCAGACCACCCCTTCCATGCTGTGCGCCAACTGCTGCACCGACTCGCGCAGCCGCACGTAGGGGCGCTCGCTGCGTGCCACGTGGGGCACGTCGAGCGCAATAGAAAACTGGTTCAGCACCACTTGCTCGGGGTCGTCGGCCAAGGCGGCCTGGGTCTCGTATTGCAACACCAGCACCGCCGCCGCACCCGCTGTGCTGGCAGGCAGCACCAAACGGCCCGGCAACAAGCCCGGCACAAACCCCACCCGCGCCGCGTGCTGGGTCAGGTAACCTGGGCTCCAGGCGGCCCGCCGGGCGCGCACATAAAACGACAACTGCGCGTCGTGTGCCAGCGCAAACTGATCGAGCGTGCGGGCGCGCGCCACTTCTTGCATCATGTCGGGGTATTCGGGGCGCAGTTGCAGGCTGTCGGCCAGCTCATCGAGGCGCTGGATGAACTGGGAAAACCCGATCTCGTTGAGCGCGCCGGCCCGGTTCACCAGCTGGATGCCGGCGCGCAAGGTGTGGTAGCGCTCGCCCGGGCGCGGCAGCTCCCACTGCTGCGATTGGGTGTTTTGGGCCTCAACATAAAACGGCTTGCCGTCTATGCGCCGGCTCACTGGCAAAGCGGCCAGCACGGCGTCCCCCGACACCAGCTGATCGCTCAGCAACAGGGCAATGGCGTCGAGCCGGGCATCGAGCACCTGTTGCGGCTGCACCGCCTTGGGCAGGTCTGGCACGGCGCTGGCATCCTGCCCACCTGCGGGCGGTTGCTGCGCCAGCGGCCCCAGCACCGGGTCGAGGCGCAAACCGGGTTCGGCCGGCCCACCCGGCGGCAACGGCGCCGACGCAGCGGCATCGGGGCGGCGCGGGCGCTGACGCCGGGCGTTCCAGAGGTTGTAGAGCAACAGCGCCACCAGCAGCGCCAGCCCCAGCAGCAACAAGCCGGCTTGCAAGGGCGTGATCATGCTTGCACCTCCAGCAAGTCATGGGCCGATTGCAGGTCCACGGCCACGATGCGCGAGACGCCTTGCTCTTGCATCGTGACACCGATGAGTTGTTGCGCCATTTCCATGGTGATTTTGTTGTGGCTGATGAATAAAAACTGGGTTTCGCTGCTCATGCGGGTCACCAGTTTGGCATAACGCTCGGTGTTGGCGTCGTCCAGCGGCGCATCGACCTCGTCGAGCAGGCAAAACGGCGCTGGGTTGAGGTGAAAAATGGCAAACACCAGCGCAATCGCGGTCAACGCCTTTTCGCCGCCCGAGAGCAGGTGGATGGTCTGGTTTTTCTTGCCCGGCGGCTGCGCCAGCACCTGCACGCCGGCCTCGAGGATTTCGCCCTCGCTCCACTGCAGCTGCGCGCGCCCACCGCCGAACAATTCGGGGAATATACGCCCAAATTGCCCATTCACAGCCTCGAAGGTCTGGCCCAGCAGGCTGCGCGTCTCGATATCGATGGTGCGGATCGCCCCCTCGAGGGTGTCGATGGCCTGTTGCAAATCGTGGCTTTGCGCGCCCAAAAATTGCAGCCGCTGCTGCGCCACGGCCAGCTCCTGCAACGCGGCCAGGTTCACATCGCCCAAGGCCTCGAGTTCGCGCTGGCTGCGCTGCACCTGCGCCGGCAGGCTGGCCAGTTGCACCCCATCGGCCTCAACGCTGCGTGCCAGGGCCTGCAAAACCTGCCCGTCGTGGACGTCTACCCCCGCCTCCTCCAGGCTCTGGCGTTGCTGCTGCTGGCTCAGTTGCGCCGCCTGCAGCCGCAACTGCTGCTCGCTCAGGCGAGCGCGCAGCGGCGCCAGCCCGTGTTCGGTCTGCAAGCGGCGCGCATCGCTGGCCCGCAAGTCGGCGCTCAGGCCGTCGTGGGCGCTGCGCCGCGCACCCAATTCTTGCTCGCAGCGGTGCCTGGCCGCCAGCGCCACCTGCAAGGCCGCCTGCGCGGCGGCGTCGGAGAGGGCGTCGAGCTCAGTCAGCGCCTGCTGCGCCTGCCCGGCCAGTTCGGCCCCGTGCTGCGCAGCCTCTGCCTGGTTGCGCTGCAGTTCATCGGCCCGCGCCTGCAGGCTGCGTCGGGCAAATTCGGCCTCTTGCGCCTGGCGCTCCAGCGCGCGCGCCTGGGCGCTGGCCTGCTGCAGCGCGTGCTCGGCCCGCGTTTGCTCGGCTTCGGCCTGCTGCTGGGCCTGCTGCTGCCCGGCCAGCTCGGCTTGCAGCGCCTGCTGCTGGGCCTGCACATGCTGCTGCTGCACCTGCAACTGCTGCACGTGCTGCTCGGCTTCGGCGCGCTCTTGCGCCAATTGGGCGGCGCGCTGCTGCCGGTGCTCGGCTTGCTGGCTCAGGCGCAGCAGCTCGACTTGCAGCGCATGGGCTTGGGCCTGGGCGGCGCTGGCTTGGGCGCGGGCCTGTTGCAAACGCTGGCTGGTTTGGCTGCAAGCGGCCTCTGCCCCGGCCTGGGCCTGGCGCGCTTGCTCGGCCAGCCCCTGCAAGCCGCGCAGCTGCTGCTGCAACTGCCCGATCTCTTGCGCCCGCTCCAGCCAACCCGATTGCTCGGGTGCGGCGGCGTAAAAAGCCAGGTGCTGCGCGCCCACGCTATGCCCTTGCGGGGTGTAGATCAGCTCGCTGCGGCCCAGCGTGGCGCGGGCGGCCAGCGCCTCGGGCAAGCTGGCTGCCGCCCAGCAGGGGCTGAGCCAGCGTGCCAACAGCGCCTGCAAGGCCGGCTCGGGGCAGTGCAGGTGCTGCGCCAGCGGCTGCAGCGCGGGTGCGGCGTTGGCACGCTGGGCGGCATTGGCTTCCCCACCCGGCAGCGCAAACAGCACCAGCGCCGCCGGCGGGTCGGCATCGGCCAGCGCCAGCGCCGCCTCTAGGTTGGGCAGCTCCAGCGCCTGCACCCGCTCGCGCAAGGCGGCCTCGATCGCCGTGGCCCAGCCCGGGGCCGGCCGCAGCCGCTGCCACAGCGCCGCGTGCCCTTGCAAGCCCTGCCGGGCCAGCCACTGCGGCAGTTGGCCCGCTTGCTGCAGCCGGGCTTGCAGGGCCTGCAGGGCATCCAGCCGGGCCTGACACTGGGCCAGCGCCTGCCCTTGGGCCTGCGCCTGTTGCTGGCACTGGCGGCGCTGGCGCTCCCCATCGGCTTGCTCCAACTGCAGTTGCTGCAGCCACTCTTGGGCTTGCTGCTGGCGCTGCTGCGCCTGCTCCCACTCGGCTTGCAGAGGCGCCAGCCGCGCCTCGTCGGCGGCCTGCACCGCCAGCGCCTGGGCTTCGCCGTGCAGGCGCTGCGCCCGCTGCTGCCACTGCTGGCGCTGCTGCTCGGTGGCGCGCTGCTGCGCCCCCAGCACCCCCAGCGCCTGCTGGCGCTCGCTCAGGGCACGGCGGGCGCGCACCAGCTGCTGCTGCGCGGCCTGCACGGCGGCCTGCACGGCGGGCAGCGCGGCGCCCTGCTGCTGGCACTGGGCGGTCAGCGCTGCGGCCTGCTCGGCCGCCGCCTGCTCTTGCGGCCCCAGGCGCGCTTGCTCCTCGGCGGCGGCGCGGGCGCGCCCCTCCCACTGCAGGCGCTGTTGCTGCACTTGCTGCACCCGCTGCTGCACCCGCTGCCGGGTGTCGCGCAGATGCCGAATCTCGCCCTCCAGCCGCGCCACCTCGGCGGCCGCCGCATACAAGGCCCCTTGCGCCTGGTTGAGCGCCTCGCCAGCGGCGTAGTGCGCCTGCCGCATCGCCTCCAGTTCCGCCTCGAGGTGGCGCAAGGCCGCTGATTGCGCGTCCAGTTCAAGCTGCACTTGCTGCTCCAAGGCCTGCGACTGCGCCCCATCGGCCTCGGCCTGGCTGAGCTTGAGCCAAGCCAGTTGCTGCTGGCGCCGCTGCAGCCGGGCTTGCAGGTCGCGGTAGCGCTGCGCCTGCGCCGCCTGCTGCTCCAGCTTGCTGCGGTGGGTCTGCAACTCGGTCAAAATGTCTTGCACCCGGCTCAGGTTGGCGCGCGCATCGAGCAGCCGGGCGGCGGTTTCGCGGCGGCGCTCCTTGTATTTGGATACCCCGGCCGCCTCCTCCAGAAACAGCCGCAGCTCTTCGGGTCGGCTCTCGATGATGCGACCGATGGTGCCCTGCCCGATGATGGCGTAGGCGCGCGGCCCCAGCCCGGTGCCCAAAAACAGGTCGTGCACGTCGCGCCGGCGCACCGGCTGCTGGTTGATGTGGTAGCTGCTGGCGCCGTCGCGCGTGAGCACGCGGCGCACCGAGATCTCGGCGTAACGGCCCCACGCACCAGGCACGCGCTGGCGGGCGTTGTCGAACACCAGCTCCACGCTGGCGCGGCTGGCGGGTTTGCGCAGCGCGCTGCCGTTGAAGATCACGTCCTGCATCGTCTCGCCGCGCAGCTCGCTGGCCTTGCTCTCGCCCAGCACCCAGCGCACGGCGTCCATGATGTTGGATTTGCCGCAGCCATTGGGGCCGACCACCCCCACCAACTGCCCCGGCAGGCCAAAGGCAGTGGGCTCGGCAAAGGACTTAAAGCCCGACAGTTTGATGGTGTGTAGGCGCACGCTGGCTGATTCGCTTGGGGCCGGCAAAGGCCACGGGGACGGGAGTGCGTAGTTTAGGGCCCGACACGAACTGCAGCCGCACAAACCCCAACCACACCCCCTGCAGCCGCACGCTCCCGGTGCATACAATCTGCCCAACGGCCTTCGCACCCTGCTTGGCCTTGCACACCCACTCCAGCCCACACCATGAGCCAAACTTTGCAAACCCTGATCGACCAAGCTTGGGAGCAGCGCGCCCAGCTCAACCCCGGCAACGCCCCGCGCGAGCTGCAAGACGCCGTCGAGCAGGTGCTGGAGCAGCTCAACAGCGGCCAGTTGCGCGTCGCCACCCGCCAGGGTGTGGGCCAATGGAGCGTGCAGCAGTGGATCAAAAAAGCCGTGCTGCTGAGCTTTCGCTTGCGCGACAACGAAATCATCCAGGCCGGCGAGCTGGCTTTTTACGACAAGGTACCCACCAAATTCGCCCACCTCAGCCCGCAAGAGCTGGCCGCCACCGGGGTGCGCGTGGTGCCGCCCGCGGTGGCGCGCCGGGGCAGCTTCATCGCCCGCGGGGCCGTGCTCATGCCCAGCTACGTCAACATCGGCGCCTACGTGGATGAAGGCAGCATGGTGGACACCTGGGCCACCGTGGGCTCCTGCGCCCAGATCGGCAAAAACGTGCACCTGAGCGGCGGCGTGGGCATCGGCGGCGTGCTCGAACCGCTGCAGGCCAACCCCACCATCATCGAAGACAACTGCTTCATCGGCGCGCGCTCCGAGGTGGTCGAGGGCGTGATCGTGGAAGAAAACGCCGTGCTCGGCATGGGCGTCTATCTGGGCCAGAGCACCCCGATCTTCAACCGCGCCACCGGCGAGATCAGCTACGGCCGGGTGCCGGCCGGGTCGGTGGTGGTGAGCGGCAACCTGCCCAAAACCGCCGCCAACGGCGCCCCCTACAGCCTCTACGCGGCCGTGATCGTCAAGCAAGTGGATGCGCAAACGCGCTCCAAGACCAGCATCAACGAGCTGCTGCGCGACTGAGCCCC
The DNA here is from genome assembly GCF_000696225.1 of Serpentinimonas barnesii. GTDB lineage: Bacteria > Pseudomonadota > Gammaproteobacteria > Burkholderiales > Burkholderiaceae_C > Serpentinimonas > Serpentinimonas barnesii. The sequence goes on from NZ_BAWN01000047.1 coordinate 17,448, forward strand.
ACCACCCCACTGCCAAGGAGTCCCCCATGGGCCCGATGGAAAAAATCCTGCGCCTGATGAGCGAGCGCAAAGCCTCCGACGTCTATCTGTCGGCGGCCTCGCCGGTGCAGATGAAGTTCAACGGCGTCTGCACCCCCATCACGCCGCAGCCGCTGCCGGTCGATGGCCCGCTGCAACTGCTGGCCGAGGTGGTGAGCGAAGCGCAGTTGCAGGAGTTTCACGCCAGTGGCGAGCTCAATGTGGCCATTCCGATGACCGGTGTCGGGCGTTTCCGCCTCAGCGCCATGAAGCAGCGCGGCAACTGCGCCGTGGTGGCGCGCTTCATCAGCAGCGAAATTCCGGCCTTCGAATCGCTGCAACTGCCGCCGGTGTTGGCGCAGATGATCATGGCCAAGCGCGGCCTGATGCTGGTGGTCGGCTCCACCGGCTCGGGCAAAAGCACCACCTTGGCCGCCCTGCTGGACCACCGCAACGCGCGCAGCAGCGGGCACATTCTGACCATCGAAGACCCGGTCGAGTACCTGTTTCGCAACAAGCTCTCGATCGTCAACCAGCGCGAAGTCGGCACCGACACCGCCTCGCTCTACGTGGCCCTAAAAAACGCGCTGCGCCAGGCCCCGGACGTGATATTGATCGGTGAAATCCGCGACCGCGAGACCATGTCGCTGGCCATTGCCTACGCCCAGTCCGGCCACTTGGTGCTGGCCACCCTGCACGCCAACAACAGCCACCAAGCCCTCAACCGCATCCTCAACTTCTTCCCGGTCGAGGTGCGCCCGACCATGCTCAACGACTTGGCCTCCTCGCTCAAGGCGATCGTGTCGCAACGGCTGCTGCGCACCGTCGATGGCGCCCGCGTGCCGGCTGTGGAGGTGATGATCAACTCGCGCCTGATGAGCGAATTGATCGAAAAAGGCGATTTTTTTGGGGTGCGCGAGGCGCTGGAAAAGTCCATGTCCGAGGAATCGCAGACCTTTGAGTCTGACATCGCACGCCTGATCTTGGAGGGGAAAATCGACCGCCAAGAAGGCTTGGCGCACGCCGACTCGCCCACCAACCTGATGTGGCGGCTGCAAAACCAGTCGGTGCAGGCGCGGTCGCAAAGCTCGACCGACCGCGCAGCAACCCCAGCCCAGACGCCCGCCCCCACCGGCCCTTCCTTTTCCGACTTCAAGTTCGACGCCTGAAGTCGCCCCCCCTTTGCAACCATGCACCCCACCCTGAGCCTGACCCAGCAACTGATCGCCCGCCCCTCCATCAGCCCGGCCGACGCCGGCTGCCTGGATCTGATCGCCGCGCGCCTGCAAGCGCTGGGCTTTGCCTGCGAGCGCATCGACAGCGGACCGCCCGAGTGGCGCGTGAGCAACCTGTGGGCCAAACGCAGCGTCAGCCCCACGGCCCCAACCCTGGTCTGGGCCGGCCACACCGATGTGGTGCCCACCGGCGCGCTGGAGCGCTGGGCCAGCGACCCGTTTAGCCCCAGCGTGCGCGAGGGCAAACTCTACGGCCGGGGCGCCAGCGACATGAAAGCCTCGCTGGCAGCGATGGTGGTGGCCTGCGAGGCCTTTGTCGCGGCGCAGCCCAAAGCGCCGCTGAACCTAGCTTTTTTGCTCACCTCCGACGAAGAAGGCCCAGCCCACGACGGCACCGTGGTGGTCTGCCACGAGCTGCAGCGCCGTGGCGAGCGGCTCGACTGGTGCATCGTGGGCGAGCCCACGGCCGAGCGGCAAACCGGCGACACCATCAAAAACGGCCGCCGCGGCTCGCTCAGCGGCAAGCTCACCGTGAAGGGCGTGCAAGGCCACATCGCCTACCCACACTTGGCGCGCAACCCCATGCACATGCTGGCCCCGGCGCTGGCCGAACTCGCCACCACCCACTGGGACGCGGGCAACGCCCACTTCCCCCCCACCTCCTGGCAGGCCAGCAACCTGCACGCCGGCACCGGGGCGGGCAACATCATCCCCGGCACGGCGGTGCTCGATTTCAACTTTCGCTTCAGCACCGAAAGCACGCCCGAGGGCCTGCAGCAGCGCGTGGCCGAGCTGTTGCTGCGCCACGGCCTGCAGCCCGGGCGCGACTATGCGCTGGACTGGAGCCTCTCGGGCCTGCCCTTTCTCACGCCAGCGGGCAGCCTGGTCGATGCGGTGCGCGCCGCCGTGCGGGAGGTCACCGGCTTGCAGGCGCAGCTCTCGACCAGCGGCGGCACCAGCGACGGGCGCTTCATCGCCCGCATCTGCCCGCAAGTGATCGAACTCGGCCCGCCCAACGCCACCATCCACCAGGTCAACGAATGCGTGGCGCTGGCCGAACTGGAGCCCCTGACTGCCATCTACCACCGGGTCATGGAGCGCTTGGCGCAGCCGGCAGACTCCGGGCATACTGTAAGCGCGACATAGCCTGCAAGGCAAAAAATTGCGCCAAGGTTTGCAGATGGCTGTGTAGAATCGACCGAAGTGATTGCCATGTATTGACTCTGAAAGCCACTGCCACCCTTGCATGAACACCGTCGGCACCTCTGATTGCGCCCCCGCCTTGCCCGAGGACGAAGCGGAGCGCCTGCGTGCCTTGCGTGCCTTGGGTGTGCTAGACAGCGCGACCGAAGAGCGCTTCGACCGCCTGACCCGGCTGGCGCAGGCCTTATTCGAGGTGCCGATCGCGCTCATTTCCCTAGTGGATGCCGAGCGCCAGTGGTTCAAATCGCGCCAGGGGGTAGAGGCCAGCGAAACCGAGCGCGCCATTTCTTTTTGCGGCCACGCCATTTTGGCGACCGATATTTTCGAGGTCCCCGACACCCTGCTGGACCCGCGCTTTGCGGCCAACCCCATGGTCACCGGCGCGCCGCACATCCGCTACTACGCCGGTGCGCCGCTGCGGGTTGCAGGCGGGCACACCGTGGGCATGCTGTGCATCAAAGACCAGCGCCCGCGCCTGCTCAGCCCGGCCCAGCGCCGTGCCTTGCGCGACCTGGCCGACTGCGCCCAGGCCGAGCTGCAGGCCTTGCAACACCAGATTGCCGATTTGTCGGCGCTGCAAGCCCCGCTGCCCGGACAAAGCCAGCGCCACGCCGGCTTCGAGGGCCTGCTGCAGCGGCTGCTTGCCCTCACGCAAAGCGAATACGGCTTCATTGGCGAGGTGCTCAAGGGTGCCGACGGCCAGCCCTACCTCAAAATCTACGCCATCACCGACATTGCCTGGGACGCGGCCACCAAGGCCCATTTGGCTGAAATGGCCCCCAAGGGCATGGAGTTCACCAATCTGCGCACGCTCATTGGTGCCGCCCTCAGCAGTGGCGAGCCGGTGTTTGCCAACCAGCCGGCCACCGACCCACGCCGTGGCGGGCTGCCACCCGGGCACCCGCCACTGA
>NZ_BAWN01000046.1 GCF_000696225.1 Serpentinimonas barnesii
GCAACCGACGCCAGCAAAGGCGGTAGCCCAAGTGCAGTGCAGCCACCGCTTGAGCCACAGCAACAACGGCGGCAAGGCTGCGCAGGCGCCCGCATCTCGCTCCAAGCTGGATAAAACCACCCGTCAGCCAAAAGTCAGGCATATGCACTATCAAGCACTTCGACTTCTGCTTGCATAATGGTGGCGCAGCGCAGGCGTGGGTTTGGCCCCTGACCGCTGCGCCTACCTATAACTAGCAGGAGCACACTTTGTCCACCCCCCCCACTGCCGCCGACCGCCCCTGGTTGAGCGCCTACCCCGAAGGCGTGCCGGCCAACATCGACCTTTCGCAGTACCGCTCGCTGGTGGCCTTGCTCGACGAAAGCCTGGCCAAGTACGCCGAGCGCAGCGCCTACCACTACATGGGCCATGACATGGCCTACGCCGAGGTAGACCGGCAGGCACGCGCCTTGGCGGCTTATTGGCAAAGCAAGGGCCTAGTCAAGGGTGACCGCGTGGCGGTGATGATGCCCAACGTGCTGCAGTACCCGGTGGCGGTGGCGGCGATTTTGCGCGCTGGGCTGGTGGTGGTCAACGTCAACCCGCTCTACACCGCGCGCGAACTTGAGCACCAGTTGAACGACTCGGGGGCCAAGGCGATCGTCATCATCGAAAACTTTGCCGCCACCCTGGCCGCCTGCCTGAGCAAAACGCCGATCCAACACATCGTGCTGGCCTCAATGGGCGAGCTGCTGCCTTGGCCCAAGAGCTGGCTGGTCAATTACGTGGTGCGCCATGTGAAAAAGCTGGTGCCACCCTTCGAGTTGCCCAGCGCGGTGCGCTTTGCCGACGCGGTGCGCAAGGGCCAGTCGCAGAGCTTTCTGCCGGTTGCCCTCGGCCCCGAGGACATGGCGGTGCTGCAATACACCGGCGGCACCACGGGCGTGAGCAAGGGGGCCGTGCTGCTGCACCGCAACGTGCTGGCCAATGTGTTGCAGTCCGAAGCCTGGGACGCGCCGGTGATGCACCGCATTCCGCCGGGCGAGCAGCCCACCGCCGTCTGCGCGCTGCCGCTGTATCACATCTTTGCCTTCACGGTGAACATGATGCTGAGCCTGCGCAGCGGCGGCAAAAACATCCTGATCCCCAATCCGCGCGACTTGCCCGCGGTGTTCAAGGCGCTCAAGGGCCAGACCTTTCACAGCTTCCCGGCCGTGAATACGCTGTTCAACGGCCTGCTGCACCACCCGGAGTTTGACAGCGTGAACTGGCGCAAGCTCAAGGTGTCGATCGGCGGTGGCATGGCGGTGCAGGCCGCCGTGGCCAAGCTCTGGCTGGAGCGCACCGGCTGCCCGATCTGCGAGGGCTACGGCCTGTCGGAAACCAGCCCATCGGCCAGCTGCAACCCGGTCACGGTCACGGCCTTTAGCGGCAGCATCGGGGTGCCGCTGCCGGGCACGCTCATGAAATGCGTGGACGACGATGGCCACGAGGTGCCGCTGGGCCAGCCGGGCGAGATCGCCATCAAGGGCCCGCAGGTCATGGCAGGCTACTGGCAGCGCCCCGACGAAACCGCCAAGGTGATGAGCGCCGACGGCTGGTTTCGCAGCGGCGACATCGGCGTGATGGACGAGCGCGGCTACTTTCGCATCGTCGATCGCAAGAAGGACATGATTTTGGTGAGCGGCTTCAACGTCTACCCGAACGAAGTCGAAGAAGTGGTGATGGGCATGGGCCGGGTGCTTGAATGCGCCGTGGTCGGCATCCCCGACGAGCACTCGGGCGAGGCGGTCAAGCTGATCGTGGTCAAAAAAGACCCGTCGCTGAGCGAGCAGGATGTGCGAGACTACTGCCGTGAGCGCCTGACCGGCTACAAAATCCCGAAACTGATCGAGTTCCGCAGCGAACTGCCCAAAACCCCGGTCGGCAAGATTTTGCGGCGCCAGTTGCGCCAGCCTAGTTAGACTGGAGAATTCATGGGTCAACGCATCGCCATCCTGAGCGCCGTTCACGAAGAGCTGTCCGAAATTTTGCAGCTCATGCCCGACGAGCAACAAATCCGCTTGGGCGGCCGCACCTACTGGCGGGGCCACTTGCAAGGCCACGAGGTGGTGGCGGTGCTCAGCGGCATCGGCAAGGTGGCGGCCGCCACCACCACCGCGCTGCTGATCGAGCGCTTTGCCCCGGAGCAGGTGATTTTTACCGGCGTCGCCGGTGGGCTGCTGCCGGGCGTAGAAGTGGGCGACATCGTGGTCGGCCGCGCCTTGGTGCAGCACGACCTCGACGCCTCGCCGCTGTTTCCCCGCTTTGAGGTGCCGGGCTATGGCCAGAGCCGCTTCCAGCCCGACCTGGCCCTGAGCCAGGTGCTGCACACCGCCGCCAAAGACGCCGTCACCTGGCTGCCCAAGCTGCTTAGCCCCGAGGTGCTGCGCGCCATGGGCTTGCACTCGCCCAGCGTGCACCAAGGCGAAATCGCCACCGGCGACCGCTTTGTGGCCTCTGAGGCCGACAGCGCCGCCCTGCGCACCGCCCTGCCCGAGGCCTTGGCGGTGGACATGGAAAGTGCGGCCGTGGCGCAGGTGTGCCACGATTGCGGCGTGCCGTTTGCGGTGGTGCGCACCATCTCGGACCGGGCCGACAACCAGGCCCACGTGGATTTCCCGCTTTTTTTGCGCGAGGTGGCGCGCCACTACAGCGCGCGCATCGTGCGCAAGGCGCTCAACCTGCTCTGAGCGCCGCCGCCGGCCCCTTCGGTAGAGCGGCTCGGTTTAGCGCAGCCAGCCGCGCTTGCGGAAATAGACCATCGGGATCACCGCTGCCAGCACCATCATGCCGATGGCCATCGGGTAACCGAGCTCCCATTGCAGCTCGGGCATGTGCTCGAAGTTCATGCCGTAGCTGCTCGCCACCAGCGTGGGCGGCAGCAGCGAGACCGCCGCCACCGAGAAGATCTTGATGATCTTGTTCTGGTTGATGTTGATGAAGCCGATGGTGGCGTCCATCAGGAAGTTGATCTTCTCGAACATGAAAGCGGTGTGGCTGTCGAGCGAATCGAGGTCGCGCAAAATCTGGCGCGCGTCTTCGTGCTGGGCGGTGCTGAGCAAGCGCGTGCGGATCATGAAACTGACCGCGCGCCGGGTGTCCATCATGTTGCGCCGGATGCGGCCCGACATGTCCTCGTGGCGCGCAATCGCTGCCAGCACCTCGCCCGCCTTGTGGTCGGTCACATCGCCGGCCAGCACCTGGCGACTGACTTTTTCCAGGTCGTCGTAAATGCCCTCGACCGTGTCGGCGCAGTATTCGGCGTCGGTGTCAAAGAGGCTGAGCAGCACGTCTTTGGCGTCTTCGATCAGGCCCGGCATGCGGCGCGCGCGCAGGCGCAGCAGGCGAAACACCGGCACGTCTTCGTCGTGGATGGAAAACAGCACGCCACGGCTCTTGAGGGCGTCGTTTTGCTCGTTCAGGATGAACGCCACGCGCACCGTGCGCGGGTCCGCGTCGTCGGCGATTAAAAAGTCGCTGCGCACATGCAGCTCGCCGTTGTCTTCCTGGAAAAAGCGCGCCGACTCTTCGATGTCCTCGTCCATCGCGTCTTCGGGGATGGACAAGCCAAAGTGCTGGCGCACCCAACGCCGCTCCTCGGGCGTGGGCGCCTCCAGATCGACCCAGACCGGCGTGAAGCGGGCCAGATCTTCGAGGGATTCGATTTCTTCCTGAAACAGGCGGCCATTGGCTAGGGTGAATACGTTGAGCATGGGGCGGACTCCTTGGGGTAAAGGTGGTTTTCGGGCAGCAGCGCGGCTGCCCGAGGCGGCAAGGTGGGAGCGATGCGCTTTCGGCTCCCGTCCACCCTTGCGCCGCAGCCCCGGTGGGGCAGGCCGTCAGCGGTGAGCTGAGGAATCCGAAAGCGCGCGACTAGGGCTACTGTCCAATCGTGGCTTTCAGTGGTTGATCTAACCCGATATTATGGCCGCAAAATATGACACTCCAGCGGCTGGCGCGGCCACTCCTTGCGGCCGATCAAGGGTATGGCACCTGCATTCGTGGCACACTTGCCCAAAGCCACCAAAAGCGGCATAGTGGATGCGCGGCGGCGACGAATTTTCGCTGGCTGGCCCGGTTGGGTCGGCTTTTTTAACCCGAGCTTTAGGAGGCTCCCCATGAACCTGTCGATCAGCGGCCACCACCTTGAAGTCACCCCTGCCCTGCGCACCTACGTGACGGGCAAACTCGACCGGATTTCCAGGCACTTCGATCAGGTGGTCGATATTCGGGTGCTTTTGACGGTGGACAACCAAACCGAGAAAGACCTGCGCCAGAAAGCCGAGTGCAATATCCACATCAAGGGCAAGGATATTTTTGCCGAGAGCAGCCACGCCGATCTGTACGCCGCCGTCGATGAACTGGCCGACAAACTGGACCGCCAGGTGCTGCGCCACAAAACCAAAATCAAAGACCACCACCACGAAACGGCCAAACGCGAACACTCCTGAAAGGGCCGCGCGCCCGGTGACCCCGGCAGCCTGCGTGCTGCACTGCAACAAGCCGCCCATTTTGTCAAGCGGCTTGTTTTTTTTCTGCACTAGCCAAAATCCCACACAAGCGCATAATTCGCGCTCTGTGAGGTCCATATGAACCGTTTGTCTGCCATTTTGCCTGCCGAACACGTGTTGGTCGCACTCGATGCCACCAGCAAAAAGCGCGCCTTCGAAGAAGCCGGGCTGCTGTTTGAAGCCCTGCACGGGCTCAACCGCGCCCTCATCACCGACAGCCTGTTTGCGCGCGAGCGCCTGGGCTCGACTGGCCTCGGGCACGGGGTGGCGATCCCGCACGGGCGCATCAAGGGCCTCAAGCAACCGCTGGCTGCCGTGTTCCAGTTGGCCGAGCCGATCGGCTTCGACGCCCCGGACGAACAACCGGTGCGGCTGATGTTTTTCTTGCTGGTGCCCGAAGCGGCAACACAAAAACACCTTGAAATTTTGTCCGACATCGCCGAACTGCTCAGCGACGCCGCGCTGCGCGAACAAATGAAGGTCAGCACGGCGGCCGCCGATTTGCACCGCCTGATCCACAGCTGGCAGTCGGCGCACGCGCTGGCCTAAGGCGCCTTCAGCCGCTTTGCGCTGCCCATGAAACCCGTTGCAATTAGCGCCGACGCGCTGTTCGAAGAGCACCGCGAAACCCTCAAATGGCAGTGGGTGGCCGGGCTGAGCGCGAGTGAGCGCCGTTTTCTCGAGCAAGCCGTCAGTGCCGCGCGCTCCGGGGCCGACTTGGTTGGCTACCTGAACTACATCCACCCCTACCGGGTGCAAATCCTGGGTCGGCGCGAGATCGACTACCTGCTCAACGCCACCACCGAAGACTGCCGCCGCCGCGTGGCACGCATCGTGGAACTCGAGCCGCCGGCCTTGGTGCTGGCCGACCAGGTGCCGCCGCCAGCCGAACTGGTGGCCATGTGCGAGCGCGCCCACATCCCGCTCTTTGCCACCGACTGTTCGGCCGCTTTCGTGATCGACGTGCTGCGCGCGCACCTGTCGCGCCTGTTTGCCGACCGCCACACCCTGCACGGGGTGTTCATGGATATTTTTGGCCTCGGGGTGCTGATCACTGGAGAATCGGGGCTGGGCAAGAGCGAACTGGGGCTGGAACTGGTCTCGCGCGGGCACGGCCTGGTGGCCGACGACGCCGTCGATATCGACCGCATCAATCAGACCGTGCTCGAGGGGCGCTGCCCCGACTTGCTGCAAAACCTGTTGGAGGTGCGCGGCATCGGGCTGCTCGACATCAAGGCCATCTTTGGCGAAACCGCAGTGCGGCGCAAGATGCGGCTGCGCCTGATCGTGCACCTGGTGCGCAAGGAAACGCTGGAGCGCGACTACGAGCGCCTGCCCCACGAGCCGCTGTACCAGCAAGTGCTGGATGTGGCGGTGCGCAAGGTGGTGATCCAGGTGGTGGCCGGACGCAACATGGCGGTGCTGGTGGAAGCGGCGGTGCGCAACACCATCTTGCAGTTGCGCGGCATCGACACTTACCAAGAGTTTGCGCAGCGCCAGCGCGAGGCGATGCAGCGCGGGGGCTGAGACAGCCCTCGCTCCTCAGAGGGCCTCTGCCCGCTGCGGAGCCACATAGGCCGCCCGGGCCTGCCGCACCTGCTCGTGGTGCTCGACCGCCCAAGCCTCCAAACTGCGCAAGGGCTTGAGGAACGAGAACCCCATGGGCGTGAGCGCGTATTCCACCTTGGGGGGCACCGTGGCATGTACGGCGCGCGATACCAAGCCATCCTGTTCCAAGCGGCGCAGAGTCTGGGCCAGCATGCGTTGTGAAATGTCGTCGATACGTGCTTTAAGCACCGAAAAGCGCAGCGTTCCGCCTTCTTCCAGCACAAACAGCACCAATAAGCTCCAGCGGTCGCCTAGCCGGTCCAACACGTCGCGAACGGGGCAGCGGTCGGCGTAGGGTGCTCGGGATTTGTGAAGACTCATCGTCGCTTCCTTGGTTACTGCGCGGTCACCCAGTTACGGGCGGCGCATCTCTTGCGGGCGGGCGCTCCGATCCATATCATAGGCCTCTCTGTTATTTTTTGAAAGTGAGTTCTTAATGAATACCAAAGACCGAATCGACAACAAACTCCTCGTCACTGGGGCTTCTGGCCACTTGGGTCGACGCGTCGTGCAGCACCTGCTCCACACCTTGGGCATACCGACGCGGCGCCTCATAGTGACCACCCGCCAGCCGGAAAGGCTGGCCAACCTAGCAGCCTTGGGGGTAGAGGTGCGCGCCGCCAACTTCGACGACGCAAACACCTTGGTCAAGGCTTTCCAAGGGGCCGACCGTTTGTTGCTCATTAGCACCGATGCACTGGATGTACCCGGACGGCGCCTGATGCAGCACCACAATGCCATCCAAGCGGCCGAAGCGGCGGGCGTGCATCACGTGGCCTACACCTCCATGCCGTTGCCGCATGGCTCTCCCTTGTTGATCGCCCCAGACCATGCCGGTACCGAGGTCGCATTGGCCGCCAGCGCCCTGCCGAGCTGGTCGGTGCTGCGCAACCACTGGTACTTTGAAAACCTGTTCATGACGCTGCCCCAAGTGCTGCAGAGCGGCAAGTGGTATTCGGCCGCCGGCGAGGGTCGTGTGGCGCACATTGCCCGCGACGACTTGGCCCTGGCCGCCGCCACCGCGTTGGCGGGCAGCAGCAGTGACAAAACCACTTGGACCCTGAGTGGTTCCAGTGCCTATTCAACCGCCGAAATGTCCGCACTGATCGCAAAGGCCGTGGGTCGGCCCATCGAAGTGGTGCCCATGCCCCTGGAAGGCTTGGTGCAAGGCATGGTGGGTGCGGGCCTGCCCGAGCCTTTGGCACGCGTGTTCGCGTCTTTCGACACCAACACGGCAGCAGGTCGGGTGGCCGATGTGACGGGGGATTTTATGCGCTTGACCGGCAGACAACCTCAGGCCTTCGAAGCTTGGCTGGAGTTCGCCGTTCCCGCACTCAAGGACTGATGGCTGGCCCTACGCGCTTGGCGGGGCGGTGTGGGCAGTCTACTTTCACGCAATGCGCGTACAGCGACAGCGCGTGCTCTTGCAGCGCAAAGCCGCGCTGCTCGGCCACGGCGTGCTGGCGCTGCTCGATCTCGACGTCGTAAAACTCCTCCACCCGACCGCAGTCGAGGCAGACCAGGTGGTCGTGGTGCTGCCCTTCGTTGAGCTCAAACACCGCTTTGCCGGATTCGAAGTTGCTGCGCACCAGCAAGCCGGCCTGCTCGAACTGCGTCAACACCCGATACACGGTGGCCAGCCCGATGTCGGCGTGGTCGGCCAGCAGCACCCGGAACACGTCTTCGGCCGTCATGTGGCGCTGACGGCCGGTTTGAAAGATCTCCAGGATCTTGAGGCGTGGCAGGGTGGCCTTGAGGCCGGTGCTTTTGAGTTCGTCGATATTGCTCATGCGGATGCTGCGGGTGGCTGCCTTGGGTGGCAAGGGCTACAATGGCTTGCATCATAGTACGGTGCGCCTTGGCGCGCACCGGTGGTTTCCATCATCCGCACCGCCCACATGTTCAAACCTTTGTTGTCGTGCGCCCGCCCGGTCGGAATGGGCGCGCTCGTGCTGGCTGCCCTGACCCTGTCGGGCTGCGCCAGTTTCCAGAACGCCGGTAGCCAGATGAGCACCTTGGGCGGCCTGCTCACCCCGCACCGCATCGACATCCAGCAAGGCAACGTGGTGGTGCGCGAGCAACTGCAGGCGCTGCAACCCGGCATGCCGCGTGCCCAGGTGCAGGCAATCTTGGGCACACCGCTGGTGGCCAGTGCCTTCCACGCGGCGCGCTGGGATTATGTGTTCACCTTTGTGCGCCAGAACCAAGAGCCGCAGCAGCGCCGCGTGTCGGTGTTTTTTGCGGGCGATGCCTTGCAGCGCGTCGAGGCCGACGAGTTGCCCACCGAGCAGGAATTCGTGGCCACGCTGCAAGCCCAGCGCGCCGCCGGCCGCATCCCGGCCCTGCAAGCCAGCGACGAGCAGTTGCGCGCCTTCCGCGAACGCCACCCCCTGCCCGAAGCCCGGCCAGCCCCGGCGCCCGTGCCGGCCGGCACCTTCCCGCCACTCGAAGCGCGCTAAGCCGCCCATCAGGCCATGAATCCTGTTCCGCCTTACCGCGTCGGCGTTGCCGGTGCCAGCGGCCGCATGGGCCGCATGCTGATCGAGGCGCTGCAAGACGCCCCCGACTGCCGCCTGAGTGTGGCGCTCGACCAAGCCGCCAGCCCCGCCTTGGGCCAAGATGCCGCCGCCTTTTTGGGCCAGACCAGCGGCGTGGCCATAGTCACCGACCTGGCCGCGCTGGCGGGCTGCCAGGTGCTGATCGACTTCACCCGCCCCGAGGGCACCATGGCGCACTTGCGCGCCTGCGTGCAGCATGGGGTTCAGATGGTGATCGGCACCACCGGCTTCGATGCGGCGCAAAAGGCCGAGATCGCGGCGGCAGCGCAGCAGATCGCCATCGTCATGGCGCCCAATATGAGCGTGGGCGTCAACGTCACCCTCAAGCTGCTGGAACTGGCGGCGCGCTCGCTCGCCAGCGGCTACGACATCGAAATCATCGAAGCGCACCACCGCCACAAGGTCGATGCCCCCAGTGGCACCGCGCTGCAAATGGGCGAGGTGATTGCTGCGGCCCAAGGCCGCAGGCTGGCCGACTGCGCGGTCTATGAGCGCGTGGGCCACACCGGCGCGCGCGACCCCTCCAGCATCGGTTTTGCCACCGTGCGCGGCGGCGACATCGTGGGCGATCACACCGTGCTCTTTGCCGGCACCGGCGAGCGCATCGAGATCAGCCACAAATCGAGCAGCCGCGCCACCTACGCCCAAGGCAGCCTGAGCGCGCTGCGCTTTCTGGCCGCTCGCCCCAGCGGCCTCTACGATATGTTTGACGTGCTCGGCCTGCGCTGATCCGGCCCAGTTGATCCTGCCCCTTTGAATCGGCCCAGCCCAAACGGCCCGCCTACCTTTTTTGAGCCATGCAAGAAAAATACCTCCCCCAGGCCGTGGAGCAAAGCGCCCAGGCCGATTGGACTGCCGCCGACGCCTACCGCGTACACGAAGACGCCAGCAAGCCCAAGTACTACGCCTGCTCGATGCTGCCCTACCCCAGCGGCAAGCTGCACATGGGCCATGTGCGCAACTACACCATCAACGACATGCTCACGCGCCAGTTGCGCATGAAGGGCTACAACGTGTTGATGCCCATGGGCTGGGACGCCTTTGGCCTGCCGGCCGAAAACGCCGCCATCAAAAACCAGGTGGCCCCGGCGCGCTGGACTTACGACAACATCGCCTACATGAAGCGCCAGATGCAGGCGCTGGGCCTGGCGATCGACTGGAGCCGCGAAGTTGCCACCTGCTCGCCCGACTACTACAAATGGAACCAGTGGCTGTTTTTGCGCATGTTGGAGCGCGGCATTGCCTACCGCAAGACGCAGGTGGTGAACTGGGACCCGGTGGACCAAACCGTGCTGGCCAATGAGCAAGTGATCGACGGCCGTGGCTGGCGCACCGGGGCCCCGGTGGAGCGGCGCGAGATTCCGGGCTACTACCTGAACATCACGGCCTACGCCGAGGAGTTGTTGCAGCAGGTGCAACTGGGCAATCCGCAAGCCACGCTGCAGGGCTGGCCCGACAAGGTGCGGCTGATGCAGGAGAACTGGATCGGCAAGAGCGAGGGGCTGCGTTTTGCCTTTAGGCACACCATCCGCGGCCACGACGGCAACCCGATCCAGGACGGCCGCCTGTACGTGTTCACCACCCGCGCCGACACCCTCATGGGCGTGACCTTTTGCGCCGTGGCTCCCGAGCACCCGCTGGCGCGCCACGCGGCCGAGGCCAAGCCGGCGCTGGCCGCGTTTATCGAAGAATGCCTCACCGGCAGCCACACCGAGGCCGATCTGGCGACGCAGGAAAAGCGCGGCATGGCAACGGGGCTATTTGTGCAGCACCCGCTCACCGGGGCGCAGGTGCCGGTGTGGGTGGGCAATTACGTGCTGATGAGCTATGGCGACGGCGCGGTGATGGGGGTGCCGGCGCACGATGAGCGCGACTTTGCGTTTGCGCTCAAGTATGGGTTGGAGATTCGGCAAGTGGTGGGGCTTGGCGTTGGCGCGGTTGCGTTGGGGCTGGGCTGCCCCCCCGGTTCGTCAGTCGCAGGCTCCGATTCCTCACCGGGGGGGCAGCCCAGCCCCAACGCCTTGGCGGGCGAGGCGGATCGCTTGGCTGTGGCTGGGCGGGCGGGGGGCGCGTGCGACGAATCGGAACGTGTGACTGAGGAGCGCGCGCCCCCC
>NZ_BAWN01000045.1 GCF_000696225.1 Serpentinimonas barnesii
GAGAGCGGCAATATGCTGGCCAAGCAGCTCGAATACCTGGCCGGGGCCACCGGATCGGGCATTGTGCTGGGTGCACGGGTGCCCATTGCGCTGACCAGCCGCGCCGACGGAGCGCAGGCGCGCGTGGCCTCGGCCTTGCTGGGCTTGCTGGTTGCCAACAACGCGCGCCGCCACCAGCCGCGCACCGACTGGGGCCGCTGAGCAGCGCTTACATCCCGAGCGAGCGCAGCAGCTCGTCGGTGGCGCTGTCACCGCCGCCCTTGGCCGGCTGCGGTGCGGCAGCGGGGGCGTTCTTGGCCGCGGTCTGCTCCATGAGTTCATCCGGGTTCGGCGCTTCCTGCGGCTCAAAATCGTACAGGCGCACGAACTCGGTGCGGTCGGTGGCCAGTTCTAGGTAGAAAATGTTGTTCTTGCTGGTGTAAAAGGTCACGCGCCGCGCCTCGGGCTGGTCCAGGTGCGCATCCACGCTGAGCACCACCTGCTTGCTCAACACCAGCATCTTGGGCTGGCTCTGGGAAATGTAGGTGTGCAGTTCACGCTGCACCTTGCTCGTGAAATCGCCCAGCACCTGGTTCATCAGCTCGCCCATCACATTGCTCACTTCGTCCGAAGTGTGTGAGCTCGCCAGGTCCGCCCGCGCCATGCCCATGCTCAGCAGGTAGCTGTGGTAAATCTCCATCGCCGCCGGGGCGCTGAAGTTAAGGATCACCAGGCCAGAAAAACCGCCATCAAACAGCACGAAGCAGCCAATATCGGGCTTGAGGCAAGTCTTGTGGATGCGCTGCACCATGCCCGAGTAGCTGACCGGGCTGTTGGTGGCCACGCCCAGCACCTTGGTGACCGAGTTGCACAGGCTGGTCAACAGGTCTTCGGTGTTGAATACGACTTCGGTGCGTTGGACGGCGTTCATGGGGTGGGTAGAGCTCGGGATGGCCAGTGGAGGGGGGTCAGGCGGCTGCGCGCTGCAGCAGCATCGAGTCGCCGTAGCTAAAGAAACGGTAACGCTGCGCCACCGCGTGCTGGTACAGCGCCATCACGTGATCGTAACCGGCAAAGGCTGTGACCAGCATCATGAGCGTGCTTTTGGGTAGATGAAAGTTGGTGATCAGCCGATCGACCAAGGCAAACTCGAAGCCCGGCGTAATATAGAGTGCCGTGTCACCCGTGGCCTCCCCAGTGCGCGCCCAGCTCTCTAGCGAGCGCACCGAGGTGGTGCCCACGGCGACGATGCGCCCACCGCGCGCGCGCGTTTCTTGGATGGCGTCTTGCGTCGCTTGCGGAATCTGGTACCACTCGCTGTGCATCACGTGCTCGGCAATGTTCTCGCTCTTGCAAGGCTGAAACGTACCGGCGCCGATGTGCAGCGTCACGCTGGCGCGCTGCACCCCATGCGCTTGCAGCGCATCCAGCACCGCCTGATCAAAATGCAGGGCGGCCGTCGGGGCCGCCACCGCCCCCGGGTTCTTGGCAAACACGGTCTGGTAGCGTGCCTCATCCTCGACGCTGTCAGGGTGCTCAATATAGGGCGGCAGCGGAACGTGGCCATGGGCCGCCATCAGCGAGTGCGGTTCCTCGCTCAAGCTCAGGCGAAACAGGGCGCCGTTCGCATCGGGCCAGCGGCCCAGCAGGGTTGCCCGGGCGGCCCAGGCATCCCCGGTTCGGTTCCACAACAGCAACTCGGTGCCCAGCGGTGGCTTCTTGCTCACCTTCATGTGCGCAATCACCTCGTGGCGCGGGCCGCCGAGCACGCGCTCCAGCAGCAACTCAAAGTGGCCCCCACTGGGCTTTTCTCCAAACAGGCGCGCCTTCACCACCTGGGTGTCGTTGAACACCAGCAGATCACCGGCATGCAGCAAGCTGGGCAGATCACGAAACACCCGGTCCACCGGGTCGGCGCCGGTGCCATCGAGCAAGCGCGCCGCGCTGCGTTCAGGGGAGGGTTGCTGGGCTATCAGCTCGGGGGGGAGTGGATAATCGAAGTCGCTCAGCGTGTAGCAGCGGGGCGTAGCGGAAGTGGAGCTTGGGCTGGGGTGGTTCATGGGCTTGAGGGTCGGACAGACCCGTTCCAAGTGGATAAGGCCGCCATTGTGCCAAGCTCAGGCAGGCAGAACAAAACCTGGCCCGTAGCGCGCATGGCGTGCCGTGTGCCTGGACCGCCCATGCAGGCTGCGCCAGCAGACAAGCAGGGGCAAAAAATTTTAAGAAAACGTCGAAAAGGCCTTGACGGGCACGCAAAACGTGCCATAATTCAAGGCTTCGCTGGGCAGACAGCACAAGCAGAGCAGAGAGCAGCAGGCCTTAAGCCATGCACAGCTCTAGCCTGACAGTGTGACAAGGTTGTTGCAGCGAGTGGCAGAAAATTTTTTAAAAAGTTTTTGCCAGACACACAAAACTGTGTCATAATTCAAGGCTTCGCTGATCGCAGCGAGTCTGAGGTGGATG
>NZ_BAWN01000044.1 GCF_000696225.1 Serpentinimonas barnesii
CTTCTTCGCCGCCCCAGGGTTTTTGGTTCTATCGAGGCGACAACTATTCTGACGTATGGGGGGTCGCAAGGTCACTTTATCGCACTGCATGGTTGTCGAACTGCGCGGGAGGGGCCGCTGCGGCTGGTGTAAACCCTTGGATGGGCGCAGCTATAACGGTTTTCGCATGGCTGCTATGCGGTGCAGCACGGGAGGTGCCGCAGACGGGCTTGCTCAAGTCCTGCCCATGCGTGTGCCTTTGGGTGGGTGCCCTCGTCAAGCCGCCTGCAACCTGATGCAACAATACGGGTCAACTCTTTTGCCCATTTGTACCCATGACCCATCTTTTCGAACCCACCCGCGCCGGCCAACTGGCCTTGTCTAACCGCGTCGTCATGGCGCCGCTGACGCGCAACCGCGCGCCCAACGCCGTGCCCACGGCGCTCATGGCCAGCTACTACCAGCAGCGCGCCAGCGCCGGCTTGCTGATCACCGAAGCCACCGCCATCAGCCACCAGGGGCAGGGCTATGCCGACGTGCCCGGCCTCTACGCCTCCGAGCAGATTGCCGGCTGGAAGCGTGTCACGGATGCGGTACACGCCAGTGGCGGCAAGATCGTGACCCAGCTCTGGCACGTGGGCCGCGTCTCGCACACCGAGTTGCAACCCGGTGGCGGCGCGCCAGTGGCGCCGTCGGCGCTGCGCGCCCAAACCAAGACGGTGTTGATCAAAGACGGCGTGGCGTCTTTTGTCGAGACCTCCGAGCCGCGCGCGCTCGAACTGGCCGAAATCCCCGGCATCGTCGAGGACTACCGCAAGGCCGCGCTGGCCGCCATCGAAGCCGGCTTTGACGGGGTGGAAATCCACGCCGCCAACGGCTATTTGATCGATCAGTTCCTAAAAACCGGCAGCAACCTGCGCTCCGACGCCTACGGCGGCCCGATACCCAACCGCGCGCGCCTGCTGCTTGAGGTGGCGCAGGCGGTGAGCGGCGCCATCGGCGGTGGCCGCACCGGCATCCGCCTCTCGCCCGTGACGCCGGCCAACGATGTGCTCGATGCCGACCCGCAGCCGCTGTTCGACCATGTGGTGCGCCAGCTCGCCCCGCTGGGTCTGGCCTATCTGCACCTGATCGAAGGGGCCACCGGCGGCGCGCGCGAGCTCGCCGACCGCCCCTTTGACTACGCTGCCCTGCGCGCCAGCTACCGCGCCGCCGGTGGACTGGGGGCGTGGATGGTCAACAACGGCTACGACTTGGCGCTGGCGCAAAGCGCCCTGCAAAGCGGTGCCGACCTGGTGGCCTTTGGCAAAGCCTATATTGCCAACCCCGACTTGGTGGCGCGCTTGAAGCAAGGCGGTCCGTTCAACGAGCCCGATCGCAGCAGCTTCTACGGCGGCGGTGCCAAGGGCTACACCGACTATCCAGTGCTCGCGGCGTAGCGGCACCATGGGCTGCCCATGATGGCCATCAATGAGGGGTCCAAGATGTTTCCACCGAGCTACCCCGATGCCCCAGCAGCCTGATCCCCGCAACCCGGCCACAGGCTGGCTGTCCGCCCACGCCCCGTGGCCGGCCGGGGTGGTGGCCGGCATCACGCAGCGCAGTGGCGGCGCGTCGGCGCCGCCGTGGGACAGCCTCAACCTCGGCGATCACGTGGGCGACAACCCCATCCACGTGCAAGCCAACCGCCAGCGCTTGGCCGATGCCATCGGTATGCGGCCGGTGTTTTTGCGCCAGGTGCATGGCAAGGCGGTGTTGCACCTGCAGGCCAACACGCCCGACGGCCTGACCGCCGACGCCTGCTGGACCGACCAGCCCGGCTTGGCCTGCACCGTGCTGGTGGCCGACTGCCTGCCGCTGCTGCTGGCCGCGCCCGATGGCGCCAGCGTGGCGGCGGTGCATGCCGGCTGGCGTGGCTTGGCCGGGCGGGGCACGGTGCCGGGCCAGGCGCAGGGGGGCCAAGCGCAGGGCCAGGGCGTGCTGGAGGCCCTGTGCGCAGCTTGGCCGGCCGCGCAGCACCTGAGCCAGCGCGCCGCCATTCAGGTCTGGTTGGGGCCGTGCATCGGGCCGCAGCGCTTCGAGGTGGGGCCCGAGGTGCGGCAAGCCTTTATCCTGCACGACCCAGCGGCGGCGGCGTGTTTTGTGCCGCTGCCGGGGCCGCAGGCTGCGGGCGCAGGGGCGGGCCCAGCGGCGGCTGCTGCAGGGCCTAAATATCTGGCTGACCTGCCTGCTCTCGCGCGCCAGCGCCTGGCCGCCTTGGGTTTTGAGCGCGTGGCGGGCAACGACGGCGGCGCCGACTGGTGCACCGCCAGCCAGCCTTCACGGTTCTTTTCGCACCGGCGCGACGGCGCTCGGCTCGGCAGCAGCGGGCGCATGGCGGCCTGCATCGCTTGCCGGGCCTGAATCGGGGCTGGTTTCGGGGCTGGATGGGGGCGGTGAGTCCGCTGATGCCTCGTCCCCATTCGATGCGGCTTCGGCCTCTTGGTGCGCCTTGCGTCGCAAGGGGCCGGTCATCAGGTAAACCATGAGGGCCAATGGAAGCAAACCGTAAAAAAACAGCGTCATAATGGCTGCAAACAGGGTGCCCGTGGGGCTGGTGGCCACCGAGGCGGCCATCAGCACCACCACATAAAGCCAAGCGATGACGATTACGTACAGAAACAACATGGGAAATGCCTGTGCTTTGGAGCCCAAACGTGGCCCGCCTTGGGGCGTGGCGCTCGTGGGCGGGCCGACAGCCCCAACTGTAGCGCGCAGCGCTTGGCCGCAGACGCATAGGCCTATGCCCATTACCAGGAGTTACCCATGAACACCCCCCAAAACCCGTGGCTGCAAGCGGCGCAGCAGTTCCAGCAGTCGGCGCTGCAGCAGTGGGGCCAGATGTTGCAGGCCCATCCGTCGGCCGCCACCCCGCAACCGGCTTTTGCCCCCTTTGCCGCCCCTGGCGGGGTCGATTTGAACGCCATGCTCTCCAAGGTAGTCGGGCAGCCGGTGCAGGTCGAGCCCACGCGGCTGCTGCAAATCCAGAGCGACTACTTGAAAGACCTGGCGCAGCTCTGGAACCAGGGTTTGCAGGTCAAGCCGCCCCAAGACAAACGCTTTGCCGCGCCGGCTTGGAGCAGCAACCCGCTGTCGGCCTACGCGGCGGCGGTCTACCAGCTCAATGCCCGCACCCTGGTGGCGCTGGCCGACGCGGTGCAGGCCGATGCCAAAACACGCGCGCGCATCCAGTTTGCCGTGTTGCAGTGGATCGAGGCCAGCGCGCCCAGCAATTTCTTGGCCTTCAACGCCGAGGCGCAGCAAAAAGCCCTTGAAACCAAGGGCGAAAGCCTGGCCCAGGGCATCAAAAACCTGCTGCACGACCTGGAGCAGGGCCATGTGTCCATGACCGACGAGAGCGCCTTCGAAGTCGGCAAAAACGTGGCCACCACCGAGGGCCAGGTGGTGTTCGAAAACGAGCTGTTCCAGCTCATCCAGTACAAACCCTTAACCGACAAGGTGCACCAGCGCCCCTTCCTGCTGGTGCCGCCGTGCATCAACAAGTTCTACATCCTCGACTTGCAGCCCGACAATTCGCTGGTGCGCTACGCGGTCGAGCAGGGCATGACCACCTTCGTGGTGAGCTGGTGCAACCCCGATGCCTCGCTGGCCCACAAGACCTGGGACGACTACATCGAAGACGCGCTCATCAAGGCCATCGAAGTGGTGCGCGAGATCACCCGCGCCGAGCAAATCAACGCGCTCGGTTTTTGTGTTGGCGGCACCATGCTGGGCACGGCGCTGGCGGTGCTGGCGGCGCGCGGCGAAAAGCCGGTGGCCAGCGCCACCTTCCTCACCGCCTTCCTCGATTTTTCCGACACCGGCGTGCTCGATGTGTTCATCGATGAAAACTCCGTGCGCCTGCGCGAGCAGCAGTTTGCCAACGGCGGCCTGATGCCGGGGCGCGATCTGGCCACCACCTTCAGCTTTCTGCGCCCCACCGATCTGGTCTGGAACTACGTGGTCGGCAACTACCTCAAGGGCGAAACCCCGCCGCCCTTCGACCTGCTCTACTGGAACAGCGACAGCACCAACCTGCCCGGGCCTTTTTACGCCTGGTATCTGCGCCACACCTATTTGCAAAACCAGCTCTGCCAGCCGGGCGCGCTCAGCGTCTGCGGCCAGCCGGTGGATCTGGGCCGCATCGACATCCCGGTCTATATCTACGGCTCGCGCGAAGACCACATCGTGCCCATCGCCGGGGCCTACGCCAGCACCCGGCACCTGCCGGGCCCGAAACGCTTCGTGATGGGGGCCTCGGGCCACATCGCGGGCGTCATCAACCCGGCCCGCAAGGGCAAGCGCAGCCACTGGGTGGGCTCGACCGAGCAGTTTCCGCCCCAGCTCGACGGCTGGCTCGCCAGCGCCACCGAACGCCCCGGCAGTTGGTGGACCGATTGGGCCGACTGGCTCAAGGGCCACGCCGGTGCGCTGGTGGCCGCGCCCAAGGGCTACGGCAGCCGCAAATACAAGGCCATCGAGCCGGCGCCGGGCCGCTACGTCAAGGTCAAGGCCTGAACCTTTTTACCCTTTCGATTCAACCGCAACAGGAGAGCACACATGCAAGAGATCGTCATCGTCGCCGCCGCCCGCACCGCCGTGGGCAAGTTTGGCGGCAGCTTGGCCAAAGTACCGGCGCCCGAACTCGGGGCCGCTGTCATCAAGGGCTTGTTGCAGCGCACCGGCTTGGCACCCGAGCAGGTGGGTGAAGTGATCCTAGGGCAAGTTCTGGCGGCGGGCTCGGGGCAAAACCCGGCGCGCCAGGCCACGCTCAAAGCCGGTTTGGCCAAAGAAACCCCGGCCATGACCATCAACGCCGTCTGCGGCTCGGGCCTGAAGGCGGTCATGCTGGCGGCGCAAGCCATTGCCGCTGGTGACAGCGAGATCGTCATCGCCGGCGGCCAAGAGAACATGAGCGCCAGCCCGCACCTGCTGCCCGCCAGCCGCGACGGCCAGCGCATGGGCGACTGGAAGCTGGTCGATTCCATGATCGTCGATGGCCTGTGGGACGTGTACAACCAGTACCACATGGGCATCACGGCCGAAAACGTGGCCAAGGCGCACGGCATCACGCGCGAGATGCAAGACGCCCTGGCCCTGGCCAGCCAGCAAAAAGCCGCCGCCGCCCAAGACGCGGGCAAGTTCAAAGACGAAATCGTGCCGGTGCTGATCCCGCAGAAAAAAGGCGATGCGCTGGTGTTTGAAAACGACGAATACCTGAATCGCAAGAGCAACCTAGAAGCCCTCACCGGCCTGCGCCCGGCTTTCGACAAGGCCGGCACCGTGACGGCGGGCAACGCCTCGGGCATCAACGACGGCGCCGCTGCGGTAATGGTGATGTCGGCCGCCAAAGCAGCCGCGCTGGGCCTCAAGCCGCTGGCCACCATTCGCAGCTACGCCACCACCGGGCTGGACCCGTCCGTGATGGGCATGGGGCCGGTGTCGGCCTCGCAAAAAGCGCTGGCGCGCGCCGGTTGGAGCGTGGGTGAGGTCGATCTGTTCGAGCTCAACGAGGCTTTTGCGGCGCAGGCTTGCGCGGTCAACCTCGGGCTTGGGGTCGATCCGGCCAAGGTCAACGTCAACGGCGGCGCCATCGCCATCGGGCACCCGATCGGGGCCTCGGGCTGCCGCGTGCTGGTCACCCTGCTGCACGAAATGCAGCGGCGCGACGCCAAAAAAGGCCTGGCCGCGCTGTGCATCGGCGGCGGCATGGGCGTGGCGCTCGCGGTCGAGCGCAACTGATACGCATTTTTTCACCACTCAAAAAAAGGAGACATCTATGAATCAAAAAGTCGCATACGTCACAGGCGGCATGGGCGGCATCGGCACCGCGATCTGCCAGCGCCTGGGCAAGGCCGGCTTCAAGGTCATTGCCGGCTGCGGCCCCACGCGCGACCACCAAAAGTGGATCGACGAGCAAGCCGCGCTGGGCTACACCTTTTACGCCAGCGTGGGCAATGTGGGCGAGTGGGACTCCACCGTCGAGGCCTTCACCAAGGCCAAAGCCGAGCATGGCCCGATCGATGTGCTGGTCAACAACGCCGGCATCACGCGCGACCGCATGTTCCTGAAAATGAGCAAGGATGACTGGGACGCGGTGATCACCACCAACCTCACCTCCATGTTCAACGTCACCAAGCAGGTGGTGCCCGATATGGTTGAGCGCGGCTGGGGCCGCATCATCCAAATTTCCTCGGTCAATGGCGAGAAAGGCCAAGCCGGGCAGACCAACTACTCGGCCGCCAAGGCCGGGATGCACGGCTTCACCATGGCGCTGGCACAGGAAGTGGCGGCCAAGGGGGTGACGGTCAACACCGTGAGCCCAGGCTACATCGGCACCGACATGGTGCGCGCCATCCGCCCCGATGTGCTGGAAAAGATCGTCGCCACCATCCCGGTCAAGCGCTTGGGCACACCCGACGAGATCGGCTCCATCGTGACTTGGCTGGCGGGTGAAGATTCGGGCTTTACCACCGGCGCCGACTTTTCCTGCAACGGCGGCTTGCACATGGGGTGATGATGGGCCAGGGCGGCAGTCTGCTGGTCGCGCCGTTTTCAGCCCGCGCAGCGCTCGGCGGCCTCTAGGCCGCTGCGCACTGCGGCCTCCAGCGTAGCGGGGTAGGGGCCTTGCAGGTAGTCGCCGGCCGCCCACAGGCCGGGGGCAATGGCCGCGCTGGGGCGCTGCAAGCCGGGGGTGCAGGCAAAGGTGGCGCGTTTTTCGATCACCGTTTGCCGCACCTGTTCACCGTGCAGACCCAGCGCCTGCCGGGCTTGGTCCAGCACGGCGGCTTGCAACGTGGCTTTGTCGGTGGAGCAGGCGCTGGCCACCAGGGCCAGTTCGGCCCATGCGCCAGGCTCGGGTGGGGGTGGTGCACTGGCGGCGCTGTTGTTGGCAGCCGGGCCGCTGTGGGCGGGGTGCCCGCTGGCCAAGTCTGCGCGGCCTGCCAAGGCTGCGGTTGGCTGCGCTTGCAGCCAGTCGCGCCTAAAGGCGAACTGCGCCGGGGCGGCGCTGCCGCTGCTGCGCAGCGCCAGCATGGGGTGTGCGCTCGGCCAGGGCTGGCGCAGCCACCCGGCCACATACACGGTGCCGATGGCGGTGTGCTGCAGCGCCGCTGCCTGTGCGACCCACTGCGCCGGGGCCTCGGGCAGGGTGCGCAGCAGGCGCGCCGCTTCGTGGGCCGGGCAGGCCAGAATCACGCGGTCGGCCTCGTATTGGGCGCTTGCGCTGTGCAGCCGCCAGGCTCC
The DNA here is from genome assembly GCF_000696225.1 of Serpentinimonas barnesii. GTDB lineage: Bacteria > Pseudomonadota > Gammaproteobacteria > Burkholderiales > Burkholderiaceae_C > Serpentinimonas > Serpentinimonas barnesii. The sequence goes on from NZ_BAWN01000044.1 coordinate 7,264, forward strand.
GTGCGCGCTGCGCTCCAAGCCTAGGGCGCGCTGGCCCAAGTGCAGTTCAGCCCCTTGCTGGCTCAGCCAGCGCACCGCGGCTAGTGGCAGCAAGTCGCCCAAGCAGGTGCGCGGCAGCAGCAGTTGCGAGGCGCGCCAGGGCGGGTGGCCCGCGCCCAGCAGGGCGTCGCGCAGCACGGTCAGGAACACCTGCGCGCTGGCCTGCTGCGCCGGGGTGTTGAGGGCGGCCACGCACAGCGGTTCGATCAAATCCTGCCACACGCGCTGCGGCAGGCCAGCGCAGAGGCCGGCCACGCTCTCGCCGGGCGGGCAGGCAAAACCCAGACGGCGCCAGCGCGCCGCCGCCGCCAGCAAAGCGGCCCGGTCGCGCCAGTTCCAGCCGCGCGCGCAGGCGATGGCCGCCACGGTGTCGAGCGGGGCCGGCCAGCGCTGCGCCCAGTCTGGGGTGGCCAGCCCGCTGCCGTCGGCAAAGCGCAAGTCCAGCGGCATGGCGTGCAAATGGTCGGGCAGGTGCAGCCCCAGGCGCTGCAACAGGCCCAGGGTCTGGGTGTAGGCCCCGATCAATATGTGCTGGCCGTTGTCGAGCGGCATAGTCTGCGCGGAGTGCAGCCCTTGCGCGCCGAGGGAACTGTGAGCGTGGCCCGGCGCGCTGTCTGTGGCGCTGTGCGGGTCAGCGCCACCAGCACCGCCAGCACCGCCAGCACAACCAAGGCCGCCAACACCAGGCGCAGGTTCGAGTGCCCGCGCGCGCCCGCCCCAAACCCGCGCCGCCTCCAGCAGCGTCACGCGGCAGCCGCGCTCGCGGGCGCGCACGGCGGCCGCCAGCCCGGCCCAGCCACCGCCGACGATCAAGACCCGCCGGTTCACAGCCTGCGCCCCCTGGGGGCCGCTCGCGCCCGGCATCACAGCCGCCCCAGCGCTTGCACCTTCCAGGCCAGCCAGAACTTGCGCAGCGGCGTCAGGCGCACGCGCTGCGTCAGCACCTGCTGCGGGTCGGTGGCGATTTTTTGCAGCAGCGTGCGGTAAATGCTGGCCATCATCAGCCCCGGTTTTTGGGTGCGCCGGTCGGCTGCGGGCAGCAGCGCCAGCGCCTCGTCATAAACACCCAGCGCACGCTCGATCTGAAAGCGCAGCAGCGCCTGAAAGCGCGGCTCGAAATCGGGCTCGGCCCCCTGGCCGCGCTTGAGCAACTCGTGTGCCTTCACCTCGAAGCGCTGCAACTCGTTGATGGGCAGGTAGATGCGCCCGCGCAGCGCGTCTTCGCCAACGTCGCGGATGATGTTGGTCAGTTGCAGCGCCAGCCCGAGCCGGTGCGCGTAGGCGGTGGTCTGCGCCTCGTGTTGGCCAAAAATGCGCGCCGCCACCTCGCCCACCACGCCGGCCACCAAATGGCAGTAGCGCTGCAGGCCGGGGTAGTCGAGGTAGCGCGACTGCTCCAGGTCCATCTGGCAGCCGTCTATGATTTGCAGCAGGTGACTGGCCTCGATGCCGTAGGCGGCCAGATGCGGTTGCAAGGCTTGCAGGGCCGGGTGCTCCGGGGCGCCGTGGCGCGCATCGAAGCAGCGCGCCACCTGCAGCCGCCACCAGTGCAGCTTGGCCTGGGCCACCGCAGGGTCGCGCACCTCATCGACCACGTCGTCGATCTCGCGGCAGTAGGCGTAAAAGGCGGTGATGGCGGCGCGCCGGGGCGGCGGCAAAAACAAAAAGGCGTAGTAAAAGCTGCTGCCCGAGGCGGCGGCTTTTTGCTGGGCGTAGGCTTGGGGGGTCATGCGGTCGGCTTCAAGTGGGCGCGGCCGTGTTGCCCCGGCTGAGGGGCGAGTAGCGCATGAAGGCGTGGTAGAGCAAAGGCACCACGAACAGCGTGAGCACGGTCGAAAAAGCCAGACCATAGACGATGCTGGCCGCCACCGGCCCCCACAGCAGGCTCTCGCCACCCAAGCCAAAGGCGAGCGAGGCCAGCCCGCCGATGGTGGTGCTGCTGGTGATGAGCACCGGCACCACGCGCCGGCGCGCCGCATACAGCGTGGCGTGCAGCACGCTCATGCCGGCGCGCAGCCGCTCGTTGGCGGCGTCGATCAGCACGATGGCCGAATTGACTGCAATCCCGCCCAGCGCAATCACACCGTACAGGGTGTAGAGCGAAAGCGGGTTGCCACTGAGGGCCAGTCCGAACGCTACCCCGGCAAAGGCCAGCGGCACCGCCACCAGCACCATCAGCGGCTGGAAGTAGCTGCGAAACTGGGCTGCCAGAATCAGGTAGATCAGCCCGATGCCAAACAGGAACAACACCCCCATCGCGTCCAGGCTCTCCTCGATGTCTTCGAGCTCGCCGGTGAAATCGAGGTCGATGCCGGGGTGTTGGGCGCGGATGCGCTCCCAGCCCGCTTGCACTTGGAGGTTGGCTTCGCGGGTGTCGGTGAGCTCGCGGTCCAGGTTGGCTTGCACGGTCACGGTGCGGCGTAGGTTGTAGTGCCGTATCGCCCCGCGCCCTGGCTGCACCTGCACCTCGACCAGGGTGCCCAGGCGCGCAATCTGCCCATTGGGCAACACCACCGGCTCGTTGAGCAGCTCGGCCGGGTCTTGGCGCAGGCCCAGCGCCGAGCTGCTGCGCACCTTGAGCTCGATGCGGTCGCCCCCGACGCGGGTGAAGGCCACCGTTTCGCCATCCACCGCCAGCCGCACCAGCCGCGTGGCCTGCTGCGCATTGATGCCGAGCTCGCGCAGGGTATCGTGGCGCAGGCTCAGTTGCAGCAGCGAGCGGCCGGGCAGGTTGTCATCCTGCACGTCTTGGGTGCCCGGTATGGCGCGCACCAGTTCCTTGATGGCCTCGGCGGCGCGCTGAATCTCGTCGAAATCGTCGCCGCGCACGCGGATGTTGATGGGCATGCCCGTGGGTGGGCCGCCGGTGAAGATGAAGAAGCTCTTGTCGCCCGGGGTGTCGAGCGCCTCGATGTCGGCGCGCATGGCCTCGACCACCTCTTGCACCTCGCGCGCGTCGCCCGTGCGCGGGTTGAGCGAGACGAAAATCTGGCCGAAGTTGTCGCCGTAAACCGGCTCGGTGTCGGTGAACATGAGCCCGGCGGTGCTGGATACCGAGCGCGCCTCCTGCCCGTCTTCGGCTGGCCCCACGCCTTGCAAGCGCGCGCGCACCGCTTGCTCGACCGTCTCGGTGGCCGCCAGCGTCTGCTCCAGCGAGGCGTTGGCGGGCATGTTCACGTTCACATAGAAGGCGCGGATCGGGTCGAAAGCAAAGAACTGCACCCGCACCACCCCCACTGCGTACAGGGCCACGGCCAAGCCGATGATGGCCAGTGCCAGCGCCGAAAAGCGCTTGGGGCGGCGCAGCACAAAGGCCAGCCACTGCGCATAACGCAGCCGAATGCCGCGGTTGAAGGCGTTGCGCCAGCGCTGCACGCGCGACGGCGCACGCTCGAAGCGCGCCCCCACCAATTGGATGTGCACCGGCAGCATCCAGAACGCCTCGATGAGCGAGATCGCCAGCGCCAGCGTGACCACAAAGGGGATGATGAACATGAAGTCGCCCACGATGCCGGGCAGCAGCATCAGCGGCAAAAAGGCGGCCATGGTCGTGGCCACCGAGGCCAACACCGGTTTCCAGACTTCGGCGATGCCGTCTAGGCTGCCTTGCAGCGCCTTTTGGCCGCGCTCCATGCGGTAGTAGATGGATTCGGCCACCACCACCGCGTCATCGACCAGCATGCCGAGCGCAATCACCACCCCCAGCAGCACCGAGATGTTGAGCGTGTAGCCCAGCGGCGCCAGCAGGGCAAAGGTGCCCATGAGCGAAAACGGAATGCCCAGCGCCACCAGCGCACCGATGCGCGAACCGAGGAACAACCAGCATACCGCCAGCACCAGCAGCATGCCGTACAGGGCGTTGGTCTGCATGATGCCGATGGCCTCGCGCGTGGGCACGGTCTGGTCGTCGCTCAGCTCCAGCCGCAGGCCGTACTGCGCCAGCGTCGGGTTTTGCGCTGCGATGTAGGCCCCGACGCGCTCGACCAGTTCGAGCGTGTTGGTGCCCGCAGTTTTGGTAAAGGGCAGCGAGATGGCGGGCTGGCCGTTGACCGAAGCCAGTTGCGAGGCCAGGGCGCGGTCGCGCTCGATGCGCGCCACGTCGCCCAAGCGCGCCGAGGCCCCAGGCCGGGACGCCGAGAGCACCGGCAGGCTGGCGAGTTGGGCCGGGTCCAGCAGCACCCCACGCACGCTCACCGACCAGGCACCGTCCTCGGTCTTGAGGGTGCCCGAGGCGCTGTCGCGCCACCACAGGCGCAGGCTGTCGGCCACGTCGGTGGCGGTCAGGCCGTGCGCGGCCAGCGCCGCCGGGTCGGGGCTGACGCGCAGCACCGGGTCGCGCAGGCCGGAGGCAAAAACCTGGTCGATGCCCGTGATGCGCTCCATGTCGTCCTGGATGCGGCGGCCGTTGAGGCGCAGCGTTTCGTCGTTGGCCAGGCCGATGAGCTGTACGGTGGCGGTCGGGAAGCCGCTGGAGGAGGTGATCTCCATCACGCGCGGGTCGTTGGCTTCGGGCGGCAGTTCGGCGGTGGCGGCGTTTTGAATCTCGCGCCGCAAATCGTTCATGCGCTGGCTGAACACGCTCGGGCTGATCTCGTGAAAGCGCACCAAAATGCTGGAGACGGTTTCGCGCGAGGTCGAGGTGACGAAGCGCACATCGGCCACCCCGGCGATGGCGTCTTCGAGCGGGTTGGTGACGAGCTGCTCGATGTCTTCGGCGCTGGCGCCGGGCAGCGTGGTGGTGATGGTGACCCAGTTGAAGTTGATCTCTGGGTCTTGCTCGCGCGGCATGGCCAAGTAGCTGAGCAGGCCGATCAGGATCACCACCACGAAGGCGATATTGGCCAGCGGGTGGTTGGTGAGCAAGGAGCGCAGGAAATTCATGACGGGCGCCGCGCTTTAATTAAGGGCCTGGCCGTGGCTCAGAGCCGCCTGCCCGCGCACCACCAGCAGCGTGTCGGGGGGCAGGTCGGTGGGCGCGGCGCGCCCTTCCTGCGCCCCGGGCAGGGCCACGAAGCGCGCCTGCTGGCCTTGGCGCACAAAAATGCCAAGCTCGCTGCCGCGGCGCACCAGCAGCGCGGCCGGGATGTGGGGCTGCGGGTCGCGCCAGCGCAGCACGCCGCTGCTGCCCGGCGGGGCGCTGGTGGCTGCGGCTGCGGCAGCGGCGGGTGTCCAGCCCAGGCGCACGGCGTGGGCGCGGTTGGCGGTTTGTATGGTGGGGCTGGCGCGCAGCAGGCGCAGGTCCAGCAGCGCGGGGCTGCCTTGGGGCTGGAACTGCCAGGCCCCGGCGCGCCGCAGCCCCGGCAGCTCGGCCGGGGGCACATGGGCTTGCAACTCGGCGGCGGCGCCCTCGACCAGCACAAACAGCGGCGTGCCGGGGGCCACCGCTTCGCCCACTTGCGCCGTGCGCTGCACCACGGTGCCGGCAAAGGGGGCCAGCACGCGGGTGCGCGCCAGTTGGCGCCGGGCGCTGCGCAACTGCGCTTCGGCGCTGGCCAAGTCGGCTTGCTGCAGTGCCACCTCGGTTTCGCGCTGCGTCAGTGCCTCTTTCGAGAAAAACCCCTGCGCCACCAGGTCGCGGCCGCGCTGCAACTGCGCCAGGCCAAGCTGCAGCCGGGCCATGGCGGCGTCGCGCCCGGCCTGCGCGCGTTGCAGCGCCAGCTCGTGGTCGGTCGGGTCGATTTGCAGCAGCAGCTCGCCACGGCGCACCGTGGCCCCCACATCGGCGCTCCAGCGCTGCACCGTGCCGGCCACTTCGGCGCTCAGGCGCGACTCGTTGCGCGCCAGCACGGTGGCGGCGGCGCTGCGCTCGGGCTGCAGCCAGACGCTGTCGAGGCGCGCGGTTTGCACGCTGGTGGCGGGGGCTGCCGCTTGGGCCGCTGGGGCTGTTGGGGCGTTGCTGGCAGCGGGGCTGGCAGGGCTGGCAGGGCTGGCAGGGGCCGAGGCAGCGGCCTGGCTCCAGGCGGGGGTGGCGGTCAGCAGGCCCACCAAGGCAGCCGCCGAAGCCACAGCCAAGGCGAGCGCCGCCAGCCGCGCCGAAGCAGCGGCTGGGCTGGAGGTGCTTGCTCCAAAGCGGGCGGCTGGGGTGAAAGCGGCGGGCGCCATCGGGTGTGGGAGGCGGTTCATGGCGTGGTTTCCTGATGGGGCACAGTAGAAGAGGGCCGCGCAGGCGCAAGCGGCCAGAGGGCGCGCCAGAGCAACAGCGGGGCGTCCCAAGCGTGCAAGCGCGGGCGCTGGCACCAGGTGCGGCCGTTCAAAGCCTCGATTTTGTCCAAAATGCGCAAGCCCCCCTGCACCACCAGCCGCAATTCCCAGCCCACGCGGCCGGGCAAGCGCCAAGCCAGCGGGGCGCCCTGCAGCATCAGAGCGCGGGCCTGGGCGCACAGTTCCAGCAGCATCGCCTGGGCCGGTGGATGCTCGGTGTTGCTATGGTGCAGGCTGGCCAGTGCCACCCCGTGGCGCTGCAAGGCGGCCAGCGGCAGGTAGTGGCGCTGGCGCGGCAGGTCCAGGCTCAAATCCTGCCAGAAGTTGATCAGTTGCAGCGCGCTGCAAATGGCGTCGCTTTGGCGCAGCGAGGGCTCATCGCGCACGCCATACAGGTGCAGCAGCAAGCGCCCGATCGGGTTGGCCGAGCGGCTGCAATAGTCCAGCAGCTCGGGCAGGTCGGCATAGGGTTGGCCGCTGGCCGTGCGGCGCACGTCTTGCTCAAAGGCGTCGAGCAGGTGCAGCAGCGGCTCCAGCGGCAACTGCCAAGCGCGCACTTGCTGCGCCAGCGGCTGCATGATCTGCAGCCAGCGTGTGCGGGCTGTGTCGGGCGCAGCGGGGCCGGTGGAGGTGGTGCTGGATGTGGCCTTGGAAAGGTGTGCAGCCGCTGCACTGGCAGAGCCAGTCGATTCGGCTTGCGCGGGCAGCCCCACGGCGTGCAGGAACTCGGCGCGGTAGGCTTGCAGATCGAGCAGGCGCTGCGCTGCGCTGGCTGTGCCTTCGTCGGCGATGTCGTCGGCGCAGCGCGCATAGGCGTAGATGGCCCGCACCGGCTCGCGCAAGGCAGGCGGGCACAAGCAAGACGCCACCGGAAAATTCTCGTAGTGCGCCACACCGTGTACGGGGTTTACCATTAGGCCCATTATGCCGCGCAGTGTCGGCGGCTGCGGGGCTGGTCGGGGCTGCCTTACAATCGCCGCTTTCCCGCGCCGAACCAAGGGCAGTCTTTGCTTGGGCGCGGTCAGGCGCGCGGGTGGCGAAATTGGTAGACGCACCAGGTTTAGGTCCTGACGCCCGTTGAGGGTGTGGGGGTTCGAGTCCCCCCCCGCGCACCACCTGAACGAATCCCCTCATCCCGAACACCGGGGCCCGGCCTTGCAAGCGGGTTCCCACCTCCACAGGAGTAAGCAGCATGGCAGTCACCGTCGAAACACTGGATAAGCTCGAGCGCAAGATCACACTGGAGCTGTCGCTGGAGCAGATCACCCAAGAGGTGCAGACCCGCCTCAAGCGCATGCAGCGCCAGGTCAAACTCGATGGCTTTCGGCCCGGCAAGGTGCCGCTGAGCGTGGTCTCCAAGCGCTACGGCGGCTCGGTGCACTACGAGGTGATGAACGACCAGTTGGGCAAGGCCTTCCAGTCGGCTGCCCAAGAAGCGCAGTTGCGCATCGCCGGCACCCCGACGATCAACGAGAAAGAAGGGGCGGCTGACGGCGCGCTGGCCTTCGAGGCGGTGTTCGAGGTCTATCCGGAAGTGAAAATCGGCGACCTGAGCGCGGCGGCCATCGAAAAACTCAGCGCCGCAGTCGATGACGCGGCGATCGAGCGCACGATCGAGATTTTGCGCAAGCAGCGCCGCAGCTTTGTGGCCCGTGGCGCCGACGAACTGGCGCAAGACGGCGACCAGGTGCGGATCGACTTCGAAGGCAAGATCGACGGCGAACCCTTCGAAGGCGGCAAGGCCGAGGGCTTCCAGTTCGTGCTCGGCGAAGGCCAGATGCTCAAGGAGTTCGAAGAAGCGGTGCGCGGCATGCGCGCCGGCGACTCCAAGACCTTCCCGCTCAACTTCCCGGCCGACTACCACGGCAAGGATGTGGCCGGCAAGCAGGCCGATTTTCTGGTTACGCTGCAGCAGATCGAGGCGGCGCAACTGCCCGAAGTCAACGACGAGCTGGCGCAAGCGCTGGGCGTGGCCGGTGGCAATGTGGAGGCGCTGCGCGCCGACATCCGCAAAAATCTGGAGCGCGAAGTCAAGTTCCGGCTGCAGATGCGCAACAAAACCGCCGTGATGGACGCGCTGCTGGCGCAGTCCGAACTCGATGTGCCCAAGTCCAGCGTGGCCTCTGAGGTCGAGCGCTTGGTCGAAGGCGCGCGCGCCAACCTGAAAGAGCGCGGCATCCAGGGCGCCGACCAGGCCCCGATCCCACCCGAGCTGTTCCAAGCCCAAGCCGAGCGCCGCGTGCGCTTGGGGTTGGTGGTGGCCGAATTGGTCAACGCCAACCGGCTGCAGGCCACGCCGGAGCAGGTCGATGCGCACATCCAAGAGCTGGCCAGCTCCTACGAAAGCCCGGCCGACGTGGTGCGCTGGTACCAGAGCGACCGCCAGCGCCTGGCCGAAATCGAGGCGCTGGTGCTGGAGAACAACGTCACCGAGTTCGTGCTGGCGCGCGCCCAGGTGAGCGAAAAACCGATTGCCTTCGACGAACTGATGGGACAGGGCTAAACCATGAGCGCATTGCACACCCAAGCCTTGGGCATGGTCCCGATGGTGATCGAACAGTCGGGGCGCGGCGAGCGCGCCTACGACATTTATTCGCGCTTGCTCAAGGAGCGGGTGGTGTTTCTGGTCGGTGAGGTCAACGACCACAGCGCCAACCTCGTGGTGGCGCAGCTGCTGTTCCTCGAGAGCGAGAACCCGGACAAGGACATCTCGTTCTACATCAACTCGCCCGGTGGCAGCGTGAGCGCGGGGATGTCGATCTTCGACACCATGAACTTCATCAAGCCCGAGGTTTCCACGCTGTGCGTGGGCATGGCAGCCAGCATGGGGGCTTTTTTGCTCGCCGCCGGGGCCAAGGGCAAGCGCTTTTCGCTGCCCAATTCGCGCGTCATGATCCACCAGCCGCTGGGCGGCGCGCGCGGCCAAGCGAGCGACATCGAAATCCACGCACGCGAGATTTTGCGCCTGCGCGCCGACCTGAACCGCATCCTGAGCGAACGCACCGGCCAGCCGCTAGAGAAAGTCGAGCGCGACACCGAGCGCGACTACTTCATGTCGGCTGCCGAGGCCGCCGAGTACGGCCTGATCGACAAAGTGATCGACAAACGCAGCACCTGAGCTGGCACAGGGGGCTTGCGACTGGTCTATGATCGGGTGCAGGCGGCCCTGTTTCGGCCGCCCCCCAACGAGGCAAGCACTTTATGCCCGAGAAAAAAGGCACTTCCGGCACCAAAAATCTGTTCTGCTCCTTTTGCGGCAAAAGCCAGCACGAGGTCAGAAAGCTCATATCGGGTCCGTCGGTATTCATCTGCGACGAATGCATTGCGCTGTGCTCCGACATCATGCGCGACGAGCTCCCGACCACCTTGCTGGGCAAGGGCGGAGAGCCACAAGAGGCGCTGCCGTCTCCGTTGCAGATCAAGCAGCACCTTGACCAGTACGTGATCGGCCAAGAGGCGGCCAAAAAAACCCTGTCGGTGGCGGTGTACAACCACTACAAGCGCTTGCGCCACCGCGAGCATTCGGGCAAGGACGAAGTCGAGCTGAGCAAAAGCAACATCTTGCTGATCGGCCCCACCGGGTCGGGCAAGACGCTGCTGGCCGCCACCATGGCGCGCATGCTCAACGTGCCGTTCGTCATGGCCGATGCCACCACCCTCACCGAGGCCGGCTATGTGGGCGAGGACGTAGAAAACATCATCGCCAAGCTGCTGCAAACCTGCAATTACGACCCGGAAAAAGCGCAGCGCGGCATTGTTTTCATCGACGAAATCGACAAGATCACGCGCAAATCCGAGAACCCCTCCATCACCCGCGACGTCTCGGGCGAAGGCGTGCAGCAGGCCCTGCTCAAGCTGATCGAGGGCACCATCGCCTCCGTGCCACCCCAAGGTGGGCGCAAGCACCCCAACCAGGACATGCTGCAGGTCGATACCTCCAACATTTTGTTCATCTGCGGTGGGGCTTTCTCGGGCCTAGAAAAGGTCATCGATGCGCGCGCCGAGGGCGGCGGCATCGGTTTTGGCGCGGCGGTCAAGAGCAAGCAGCAGCGCAGCCTGACCGAGGTTTTCTCCGAGGTCGAACCCGACGACTTGGTGCGCTTTGGCCTGATCCCCGAGCTGGTGGGCCGCCTGCCGGTGGTCACGGCGCTCGATGAACTGGGCGAAGACGCCCTAGTCGATATCCTGACCGAGCCCAAAAACGCGGTGGTCAAGCAGTTTGCCCAACTGCTGCGCATGGAGGGCGTAGAGCTCGAAGTGCGCCCGGCCGCGCTCAAGGCCATTGCGCGCCATGCCATGAAGCGCAAAACCGGCGCCCGTGGTCTGCGCTCGATCTTGGAGCAGGCGCTGCTCGAGACCATGTTTGAACTCCCAAGCCTGAGCAATGTCGAAAAGGTGGTGGTCGATGAGGCCACCATCGAAGACGGCAAACCCCCCTTGCTGGTGTACCGCGAGGCGGCCCGGCAGGCTTGAATTTCCCCCATTCTGGGCGGCTTTGGCGTGCAACGTGAACGGATGCAGGCGGGGTGGCGACTTGAAATCCCTGCTTGCGCCCTCACGTGACGTCCACACATCGAGGTAAGAAATGTCCGGACACCCCCCCCTACCCAGCCAGCCCCTGACCCTGCCCCTGTTGCCCTTGCGCGACGTGGTGGTGTTTCCGCACATGGTGATCCCCCTTTTCGTCGGCCGCCCCAAGAGCATCAAGGCCTTGGAAGCGGCGATGGAGCTGGATCGGCGCATCGTGCTGGTGGCGCAAAAAACCGCCACCAAAGACGACCCAAGCCCACAAGACCTGTTCGAGGTCGGCTGCGTGGCCAGCATTTTGCAAATGCTCAAGCTGCCCGACGGCACCGTCAAGGTGCTGGTCGAGGGCGTGCAGCGCGCTGCCGTGCAGCGGGTGCAAGAGGGCGAGTCGCACTTTGAAGCCGAGGTGTTTCCGGTCAGTGCCGACGACGAATTCGCCCAAGTCGAATCGACCGAGCTCGAGGCGCTGCGCCGCGCAGTGATGCAGCAGTTTGACCAGTACGTCAAGCTCAACAAGAAAATCCCTTCGGAAATCCTCACCTCCATCGCCAGCATCGACCACCCCGGTCGCTTGGCCGACACCATCGCCGCCCACCTGCCGCTCAAGCTCGAGGCCAAGCAAACCGTGCTCGATCTCAACCCGATCGTGCAGCGGCTCGACAACCTGTTTGTGCAGCTCGAACGCGAGGTCGATATCCTCAACGTCGATAAGCGCATCCGCGGCCGCGTCAAGCGCCAGATGGAGAAAAACCAGCGCGATTTCTACCTCAATGAGCAGGTCAAGGCGATCCAGAAAGAGCTTGGCGAAGGCGAGGAGGGCGCCGACATCGAGGAAATCGCGCGCAAGATCAAGGCTGCCAAAATGCCGGCCGAGGCGCGCAAAAAAGCCGAGGCCGAACTCAAGAAGCTCAAGCTCATGTCGCCCATGTCGGCTGAGGCCACGGTGGTGCGCAACTACATCGACGTGCTGAGCAACCTGCCGTGGAGCAAAAAAACCAAGATCAAGCACGATCTGGGCTTTGCCGACGAGGTGCTCAACGAAGACCACTACGGGCTAGACAAGGTCAAAGACCGCATCCTCGAATACCTCGCGGTGCAGCAGCGGGTGGACAAGGTCAAGGCGCCAATTCTGTGCCTGGTTGGGCCGCCGGGGGTGGGCAAAACCTCGCTTGGGCAGTCGGTGGCGCGCGCCACCGGGCGCAAGTTCGTGCGCATGGCACTGGGTGGCATGCGCGACGAGGCCGAAATCCGCGGCCACCGCCGCACCTACATCGGCGCGCTGCCGGGCAAGGTGTTGCAAAACCTGAGCAAGGTCGGTACCCGCAACCCGCTCTTTTTGCTCGACGAAATCGACAAACTCGGCATGGACTTCCGTGGCGACCCGTCTTCGGCCCTGCTCGAAGTGCTGGACCCGGAGCAGAACCACACCTTCAGCGACCACTACGTCGAGATCGATTTCGACCTCTCCGACGTGATGTTCGTGGCCACTTCCAACACGCTCAACATCCCGCCGGCGCTGCTGGACCGGATGGAGGTGATTCGCCTTTCGGGCTACACCGAGGACGAAAAAACCCACATCGCGCTCAAGTACCTGTTCCCCAAGCAGCTCAAGAACAACGGCATCCGCGACGGCGAGCTCGAGCTGAGCGAAGACGCGGTGCGCGACGTGGTGCGCTACTACACCCGCGAAGCCGGGGTGCGCGCGCTGGAGCGCGATTTGTCCAAAATCTGTCGCAAGGTGGTCAAGGGCCTGCTGCTTAAAAAATACACCGCCCCGGTGCAGGTCACGCCCGAGAACCTGGGCGAATTCCTGGGGGTGCGCAAATACACCTTCGGCCGCGCCGAGCAGCAAGACCAGGTCGGCCAGGTGGTGGGCTTGGCCTGGACCGAAGTCGGTGGCGATTTGCTCACCATCGAGGCCGCGCTCATGCCCGGCAAAGGCAACGTGACGCGCACCGGCCAGTTGGGCGAGGTGATGAAGGAGTCGGTCGAGGCCGCGCGCACGGTGGCGCGCAGCCGCGCCCGGGCGCTGGGCATCAAGGCCGAAGCCTTCGAGAAAAACGACATCCACATCCACGTGCCCGACGGGGCCACGCCCAAAGACGGCCCCAGCGCCGGCGCTGCCATGACCACGGCCATCGTCTCGGCCCTGACCGGCATCCCGGTGCGCGCCGACGTGGCCATGACGGGCGAGATCACCCTGCGCGGCGAGGTCACCGAGATCGGCGGCCTCAAAGAGAAGCTGCTGGCGGCGCTGCGCGGCGGCATCAAAACGGTGCTGATCCCGCAGGCCAACGTGAAAGACTTGGCCGAGATTCCCGACAACGTCAAAGAGGGCTTGGAACTGGTGCCGGTGCAATGGATAGACCGGGTGCTGGAGCTGGCGCTGGTGCGACTGCCGCTGCCGCTGGCTGCCGAGGAGGATGCGGCGGCCACGGCAAGCGCTGCGCCAGCGGCCGCCGAGCCTGCGGTCGTGGCTCCCTTGAAGCACTGAATTGTGTCGATGGCGCCGCCAGACCGGGTTTTTTCGGTATAGAATAGCGGTTCTGTAGCCAAGCGGTGCCAGAGGCGCTGCAGACGCTGCAACATGCGGGAATAGCTCAGTTGGTAGAGCGCAACCTTGCCAAGGTTGAGGTCGCGAGTTCGAATCTCGTTTCCCGCTCCAATGTTTTCTAAGGGCAAGCGCTGGCTTGCCGATCCGATTTGGTGTGTGCCACCGAGCCGGGTGTGTCAGATCGAAGGCGCGGTAGCAAAGCGGTTATGCACCGGATTGCAAATCCGTGTAGGTCGGTTCGACTCCGGCCCGCGCCTCCAGCCTTACCAAGCGCTGACCCCTAGCGGGCCAGTCGATGCGGGAATAGCTCAGTTGGTAGAGCGCAACCTTGCCAAGGTTGAGGTCGCGAGTTCGAATCTCGTTTCCCGCTCCATCTTTTTCTCCCCTCCCTCCCCTGGTTTTATTTATCGCACCGCCACTTTCGATTGGCTGGCGAGGGCTTGCGCGCTGCGGCTTGGGGCTTGCGCCGTGGGGCGGTTGCTGGGCGCCCTGCTGGCGGCACTGGAGCGCTGGGCGGCTGGGCGGCTGGCGCTGCTGCGGGCCGCAGGGGCGGCGCTGGCGTTGCGGTTTGAGGCCGCGCGCTGCACCAGCAGCACCTGCCCAACGCGCAACGTGGCGTTGGGGCGCAGCTGGTTCCAACTGCGCAGATTGGCCACGCTCACGCTGTGGCGGCGCGCCAGCGAAGACAGGGTGTCGCCCGAGCGCACAGTAACGCGGCTGCTGCGCTGCCCTTGGGCGGGGTTGGAGCTGGCGCTGCCTGTGTCGCGCCCGAGCAGAATCTGACCGCCGTCGGCGATGTGCTCGGGCACGTCGGCGGCGTGGCTGCCTAGGCGCGGCACCAGCAAGGTAGAGCCGGCGCGCAACTGGCTGGAGCGGCGCGGGATGTCGTTGACTTCGCGCAGGCGCGTTTCACTCAAGTCGTGGCGCTGCGCAGCGGCGGCCACGCTCATGCTTTCGGGCACGCGCCAAGCGGTCCAGGTGGCCCAAGGGCCTTGGTGCTCGCGCAGGCGCTGTTGGAAGGTGAGGGCGTTGTCCCACGGCAGCAAGATGGTGGGGGTGCCGGCGGCCATGATGATGGGTTTGTCGTGCGCGGGGTTGAGCTGGCGAAAGTTCTCGATGCTCACGTCGGCAAGCTCGGCGACCAGGGCGACGTCGATGTCGCGCTCCAGCGTGACGCTGTCGAAAAAGGGGTGGTTGCCGATCAGGGGCAGGGTGACGCCGAGGCGCTGCGGGTCGCGGATCAGGTTTTCGATGGCTTGCAGCTTGGGCACGTAGTTGCGGGTTTCGTTGGGCATGCGCAGGTCGAGGTAGCTGGTGCCCAGGCCCGCAGCGCGGTTGGCGCGGATGGCGCGCTGCACATTGCCGTTGCCCCAGTTGTAGGCGGCCAGCGCGAGCTGCCAGTCGCCAAACATGCGGTGCAGGCGCTCCAGATAGTCGAGCGCGGCGTTGGTGGAGGCGAGCACGTCGCGGCGGTCGTCGCGAAAGGCGTTTTGCATCAGGTCGAAGGAGCGCCCGGTGGCGGGCATGAACTGCCACAGGCCAGCCGCCCTGACCGGCGAGACCGCCTGCGGGTTGAAGGCGCTCTCGATAAAGGGCACCAGCGCCACTTCCATGGGCAGGCCGCGGCGCTCGGCTTCTTCGACGATGTGAAACAGGTATTTGCTGCTGCGCTGCACCATGCGCTCAAGGTTTTGCGGCCGGCTGGCATGCCATTGCTCGTGCTGGCGCACCAAGTCGGTGTCGAGGTCGGGCATGGCAAAGCTGCGCCGCATGCGCTCCCACAGGTCGCGCGGGGCTTCTAGGGTCGCGACGGCCACGCTGGTGCTGCCCGGGGTGCTGCCCAAGGCCAGCAGGGGGCCGCTGGGGATGAGGGGGCGCAGGCCCAAGCTGCCGCCGGATTGGGCCAAGCCGGGCTGACTGGGGTGCTCGGACGCGCCTTGCGGCAGGTCGGCGGCGCTGCTGTGGCTGGGCTGGGCGGCGCGGGGAAGGCTGGCCGGTCTGCTGGTTTGGGCAGCAAGGTCGGCCGCCGTTCTGTGCGGAAAGGTCTCGCTCTGGCCGGTGCCAAGCCCGCTAGGGGCGGCGCAGGCGCTGAGCCAGAGCGCGGCGGCCAAGGGCAGTGCGAAGCGCAGGGTGGAGCGGGCTAAGTTGTGGGCTATGGTGGTCATCAGCTGGGTATCTGTCGCAAATTGGGTGGATTATCGGGCTTGCGGCTGGGGTTGGGCAAGCGCACCCAGATTCGGGCTGGCGCACTGGAGCCCGCTCAGGATCAAAAGCCCGTTTCAGGCAAAGCTGTCTTTGCAGCGCCGCAGGGCAGCAAAGGCCTGCACATCGGCATCGGGCTGCGCGCCAGCCAAGGCGGGCACCGGTGCCAGTTGATGGAGTGCCTGGCGCAGCGCGGGTTCCCGGCTGCGCAGGAAGGGGTTGAGCGCGCGCTCGCGCCCAATGTGGCTGGGCAGGGTGGGGCGGCCGGCTTGGCGTTGCTGCTCGCACCAGCGCTGGTGGTCGGCCAAGCTAGGGTGATCGGGCTCGAGGGCGCGCGCAAACCGCAGGTTGGACAGGGTGTATTCGTGGGTGCAGCAAACCAGCGTGGACGCAGGCAGAGCGGCCAAGCGGTCCAGGCTGGCCAGCATCTGCGCCGCCGTGCCTTCGAACAGGCGGCCGCAGCCGATCGAAAACAGGGTGTCGCCGCAAAACAGCAGGCCCTCGGGGCCCAGCGGCTGGCCGCGCGTGCTGGCTGGGCCGGTTGGGACGGTGAGCGGCGTGGTGTGCAGCGCGCCCTCGGCGCCCTCAGCGGGGCTGGCGCTGCGGGCAGGGGCAAAGCCCGCGCAGTACCAAGCGATGTGGCCCGCCGTGTGGCCGGGGACGTCGATGACCTCAAACTCGCCGCCGAGCAGCGCCAGCCTGTCGCCGCCGCGCACGCGCTGCACGCCCTCCGGCAGCGGTTCTTGGGCGGGGCCCCAGGCAGGGGCAGCGGTGGCGGCGCGCAAGGCCGCCACGCCGCCGGTGTGGTCGCCGTGGTGGTGCGTGAGCAAGATGCCAGCCAGTTGCAGGCGCTGCGCCGCCAGCCAGTCCAGCACCGGATCGGCCTGTCCGGGGTCCACCACCCAGGCTTGGTGGCCATCGTGCAGGGCCCAGATGTAGTTGTCGCTCAGGGCGGGGATGGGGTGCAGCATCATGGGCATGGCCCGATTGTGTAGCAGGCGCGCCCCTGCACGGCCGCTTACCCCGGCGCACTGGTGGACAATGCCGGTTCAACCTTGGAATGCAAAGGCGTGCGTGTGCTGGAACGATTTTTGGATGCGCTGTGGCTGGAAGACGGGCTGGCCCCGCTGACGCTGGCGGCCTATCGCAGCGATTTGCAGCAGTTGGCCGACTGGTTGGCGCAGCATCGCCCGCCGCCGACCGGGTTGGCCGCCACCACCCTGGAGCAAGCGCAGGAGGCCGATTTGCTGGCCTATCTGGCCGCCTGCCATGCCAGCAGCCGCGCCAGCACCGCCAACCGGCGCCTGAGCGTGCTCAAGCGCTACTACCGCTGGGCGCTGCGCGAAGGGCTGCTGGACACCGACCCGACGCTCAAGCTCCTGAGCGCCCAGCGTGCGCTGCGCGTGCCCAAAACCCTGAGCGAGGCGCAGGTCGAGCGGCTGCTGCAAGCGCCCGATGCGGGGCAGCCGCTGGGGCTGCGCGACCGCGCCATGCTGGAGCTGATGTACGCCAGCGGCTTGCGTGTGAGTGAGCTGGTGGGGCTGCAACTGCACCAGATCAGCCTGCCCGAGCAGGTGTTGCGCGTGTTGGGCAAGGGGTCCAAAGAGCGGCTGCTGCCCTTTGGCGACGAGGCGCTGCACTGGCTGCAGCGCTACCTGGCCGAGGCCCGGCCCGCCATTTTGGTTGGCCAGATCAGCCACGATCTGTTTGTGACCGCACGCGGCGCGGGCATGACGCGGGTGATGTTTTGGCTGCTGGTAAAAAAATACGCGCGCCACGCGGGCATCGAGGTGCCGCTGTCGCCGCACACGCTGCGCCACGCCTTCGCCACCCATTTGCTCAACCACGGGGCCGACTTGCGCGCCGTGCAACTGCTGCTCGGCCATGCCGACATTTCCACCACCACCATCTACACCCACGTGGCGCGCGCGCGCCTCAAGCAGTTGCACGCCCAGCACCACCCAAGGGGTTGAGGGGGGGCAGTTTGGCACCCCCCGCCCGCGCTTCGTACAATCGCAACCATGAGCATTTACCAACTCGACGACGCACAACCCCAAGTCCACCCCAGCGCCTTCGTGGCCGATAGCGCGCAGGTGATCGGGCAAGTCAGCCTAGGGGCCGAGGCCAGTGTCTGGTTTGGCTGCGTGATCCGCGGCGACACCGAGGCCATTGCCATCGGCGCGGGCAGCAACATCCAAGATGCCAGCGTGCTGCACGCCGACTACGGCTTCCCGCTGCAGGTGGGCGAGCGCGTGACCGTGGGGCACCAGGTGATGCTGCATGGCTGCACCATCGGCGACGAATCGCTGATCGGCATTGGGGCGGTGGTGCTCAATGGGGCGCGCATTGGCAAACACTGCTTGGTGGGGGCGGGCGCGCTGGTGACCGAGGGCAAGGAATTCCCCGACGGTTCACTGATTCTGGGCAGCCCGGCCAAGGTGGCGCGCACGCTCACGCCGGAGCAGATCGAGGGCCTGCGCCAGAACGCGCAGCGCTACATAGACAACGCGCGCCGCTACCGCAGCGGTTTGCGCAAGCTCGCCTGAACCGGGTGCCGGCGCCGTGACTGACCAACTGCATAAGTTTTTATTCGAGGGCATGCCGGTGCGCGGCCTGCTGGTGCGCTTGGGCGCGAGCTGGCAGGAGCTGCTGCGCCGCCACGCCCAAGCGGGTGGCTACCCGGCGGCGGTAGCCGATCTGCTGGGCCAGATGAGCGCCGCCGCCGTGCTGCTGCAGGGCAACATCAAGTTCAACGGGGCGCTGCAACTGCAGATTCAGGGCGACGGGCCGGTGCGGCTGGCGGTGGCCGAAGTGGGGCCCAATTTTGCTTTTCGCGCCACCGCCCAGGTGCACGGCGATGTGCCCGAGGGCGCGCCCCTGAGCGAGCTGATCAACCGCCAGCGCAAGGGGCGCTGCGCGATCACGCTCGATCAGCAAGACCGGCTGCCGGGGCAGCAGCCGTACCAAGGCGTGGTGGCGCTGGGCGGCGCAAACGGGCAGCCCTTCGAGCGCCTGAGCGAGGTGCTGGAGCACTATATGCAGCAAAGCGAGCAGCTTGACACCAAGCTGGTGCTGGCCGCCGACGCGCATTGCGCCGCCGGGTTGCTGATCCAGCGCCTGCCACCCTCGGCCGAGGCGCACTTGAGCGGCCAAGCAGCGGCGGCAGCGCGCGCCGAGGCGCGGGAGCAAAGCGACGACTACCCGCGCATCGCCACGCTGGCGGCCAGCTTGCAACCCGAAGAACTGCTGCGGCTCGATGCCGAGACGCTGTTGCACCGCCTGTTTTGGCAAGAGCCGCTGCTGCGCTTGCAAGAGCCTGCTGGCCCGACGCAGCCGCGTTTTGCCTGCCGCTGCTCGCGCGAGCGCGTGGCGGCGATGCTGCGCAGCCTGGGCGCAGCCGAGGTGGATTCGATCTTGGCTGAGCGCGAGCAGGTGGAAATCGGCTGCGAGTTCTGCGGCGCGCAGTACCGTTTCGATGCGGTGGATGCGGCGCAGGCGCTGCTGGAGCCGCCGGTGCTGGCCGCTGCGGCGGCACGCTTGCAGTAGCGAGGCTTGGGGTAAGTCCCGATCCCAATCAGCCCCTTGAGGGGCGCAATATCCGGCTGCGCAGTGTTCGCCGTGCCTACAATGGGTCGCACGCTAACTTGAGCAGGAGATACCCACCATGCAACGCCGTTCACTGATTGGAGCCGCCGGGCTCGCCGCTTCCCTGTTTGCTGCCAGCGGCAGCGCCTGGGCGCGCACTTACCCCACGCGCTCGGTGCGCCTGATCGTTCCCTTTGCGCCCGGCGGTCCGACCGACATCGTGGCGCGCATCATCTCGGAACCGCTGGCGCAGTTGCTGGGGCAGCCGGTGGTGGTGGACAACCGCGCTGGGGCGGGCGGCATGATCGGGGCCACCGAAATCTCTCGCGCCACCCCAGACGGCTACACCCTGGGCGTGGCCACGGTCTCGACGGTGGCCGCCAACCCGGCCTTCAACCCGCGCACCCCCTACCACCCGATCAACGACTTCACGCCCATCACCAACATCGCCGCCGCGCCCAGCGTGTTCGCGGTGCACCCTTCGTTTGCGGGGCGCGACTTTGCATCCTTCCTGCGCGAAATTCGGGCCGCGCCGGGTCGCTTCTCCTACGCCACCTCGGGCACGGGCAGCATCAACCACATCTTGGTCGAGCTGTTCGAGTCCGAAACCCGTACCTTCTTGGTGCATATCCCCTACCGTGGCACCGCCCCGGCGCTGGTGGACGTGGTGGCCGGCCACGTGCCGATTATTTTTGGCGACCTGCCCACGGCGCTGCCGCACATCCAAGCGGGTCGGCTGGTGCCGATCGTGGTGGCGGCGGAGCGGCGCACGGCGCAACTGCCCAATGTGCCGACCTTTGCCGAAGTGGGCCTGCCGCGCGTGAACCGCATGGCCTTTTTTGGCCTGCACGGCCCCCGCGGCTTGCCGCGCGAGGTGGTCGAGCGCGTCCACAGCGCCACCATGCGCGTGCTGGCCGACCCGGCAATCCGCCGGCGCATTGAGGACACCGGTTTGGTGATCGTGGGCAACACGCCCGAGCAGTTTGCCGAACAAACCCGGCTCGAGTTCGAGCTCTACCAAGGCGTGGTGCAGCGCGCTGGATTGAAGCCGGATTGAGGCTGGGTTGCTGCAGATTGAGGCCCTAATGAGGCGAGGCCCTGATGGGTCACAGGGCCCAAGGCTCTAGGATCACAGGGGTAGGGGCGAGTGCGCAGGCTGCGCGGGGGTTCAGTTGCTGCGGCTGGCCGGAGTCTGGGCCGGAGCCGGATCTGAGGCAGAGCTTGAAGGTACCGCCCCCGCCTCAGGCCGCCGAATCTGCACAAAAATTTCGTTCGGCCGCACCAGGCCGAGCTCGTGCCGCGCCACTTCCTCGACCATCTCCAGCCCCTCTTGCAGGTCGCGCACCTCGCTGCCAAGTTCGGCGTTGCGCTGGCGCGCCGCCTCGTTGGCGGCTTCTTGCAGGTGCAGGCGCTCGCGCAGCTCGCGCACCTGCGGCACGCCGCCGCGCCCAAACCAGAGCTGCGCCTGCACCACCAGCAGCAAGGCGGCCAGCAGCAGGGCGACGGTGCGGGCGCTCATGGCCGCGGTGGGGGCATTTTTTAGCGCAGGTTGTAAAACGCCGCCCGGCCGGGGTAGCGCGCCACGTCGCCGA
The DNA here is from genome assembly GCF_000696225.1 of Serpentinimonas barnesii. Taxonomy (GTDB): domain Bacteria; phylum Pseudomonadota; class Gammaproteobacteria; order Burkholderiales; family Burkholderiaceae_C; genus Serpentinimonas; species Serpentinimonas barnesii. The sequence goes on from NZ_BAWN01000044.1 coordinate 27,964, forward strand.
GGTCTTCTTCGATGCGCAGCAACTGGTTGTACTTGGCCATGCGGTCTGAGCGGCTCAGCGACCCGGTCTTGATCTGGCCGGCGTTGAGCCCGACGGCGATGTCGGCGATGGTCGAGTCTTCGGTCTCGCCCGAGCGGTGGCTGATGACGGCGGTGTAGCCGGCGCGCTTGGCCATTTCGATGGCTTCAAAGGTTTCGGTGAGGGTGCCGATCTGGTTGATCTTGATCAGGATCGAGTTGGCGATGCCCTTGTCTATGCCTTCTTGCAGGATTTTGGTGTTGGTCACGAACAGGTCGTCGCCCACCAGCTGCACTTTTTTGCCCAGGCGCTCGGTGAGGTGCTTCCAGCCGTCCCAGTCGCCTTCGGCCATGCCGTCTTCCACGCTGATGATGGGGTATTTGTCGCACCAGGTGGCCAAAATATTGGTCCACTCTTCGGCGCTCAGCACCAGCCCTTCGCCTTCGAGGTGGTAGCGGCCGTCGCGGTAGAACTCGCTGGCGGCGCAGTCCAGCGCCAGCGCGATCTGCTCACCCGCCACGTAACCGGCTTGCTCGATGGCTTGCAGGATCAGTTGCAGCGCCGCTTCGTGGTTGGGCAGGTTCGGGGCAAAGCCGCCTTCGTCGCCCACGGCCACGCTCATGCCCTTGTCGTGCAGGATTTTTTTCAGGGCGTGGAACACTTCGGCGCCCCAGCGCAGCGCTTCGCGAAAGCTGCTGGCGCCCAGCGGGACGATCATCAGCTCTTGCAGGTCGAGGTTGTTGTTGGCGTGTGCGCCGCCGTTGACCACGTTCATCATCGGCACCGGCAGCTGCATGCGGCCGCTGCCGCCAAAATAGCGGTACAGCGGCAGCCCGGCCTCTTCGGCGGCGGCGCGCGCCACCGCCATGCTCACCGCCAGCGTGGCGTTGGCCCCAAGGCGGCTTTTGTTGGGGGTGCCGTCGAGGTCGATCAGGGCCTGGTCCAGAAAGGCCTGCTCGGAGGCATCGAGGCCGAGCACGGCTTCGCTGATTTCGGTGTTGATGTGCCCCACTGCCTTGAGCACGCCCTTGCCGAGGTAGCGCTTGGGGTCGCCGTCGCGCAGCTCGATCGCTTCGCGGCTGCCGGTGGAGGCACCCGAAGGCACGGCGGCGCGGCCCATGACGCCGCTTTCCAGCAGCACGTCGCATTCGACGGTGGGGTTGCCGCGGCTGTCGAGGACTTCGCGCCCGACGATGTCAACGATTGCACTCATTTTTGCACCTTTGATTTGAAGAAGTCGAAACTGGGGGGTCGGGCCGGGCTTACACGCCTTCGACGGCGATCATGCGGATCGAGCCGGCCCCGGCGCGCGCTTGGCGTGCTTGGGTGTAGGTGGCGCTGTCGTAGTAGGCGCGGGCGGCGGCCAGGCTGGGGAACTTGAGCACCACGATGCGCTGCGGCACCCAGCCGCCTTCGAGCGGATCGACCAGGCCGCCGCGCACCAGCACCTCGGCCCCGTGCTCTTGCATGGCGCGGCTGCTCCACTCGCGATAGACCTTCATTTGGTCTTCGTTGGTGATGGTGACGTCGGCAATCAGGTAGGCGTGTGGCATGGTGCGGCGGGTAGGTTCAGGGGTTGAAATGCTGTTCGAGGAAGCCGTGTTTTTTGGTCACGCGGTCGAGCTCCAGCAGGCTCTCCAACAGCGCCGGCATGTGCTTGAGCGGCACCGCGTTGGGGCCGTCGCTCAGGGCGCGCTCCGGGTCGGGGTGGGTTTCCATGAACAGGCCGGCCACGCCCACGGCCACGGCGGCGCGCGCCAGCACCGGCACCATTTCGCGCTGGCCGCCGCTGGACTGGCCCAGGCCACCAGGCAGTTGCACGCTGTGGGTGGCGTCGAACACCACCGGGGCGTTGGTCTGGCGCATGATGGCCAGGCTGCGCATGTCGCTCACCAGGTTGTTGTAGCCAAAGCTCACGCCGCGCTCGCAGGCCAAGAAGTTGTCCTCGGGCAGACCGGCTTCGCGGGCGGCGGCGCGCGCTTTGTCTATCACGTTGAGCATGTCGTGCGGGGCCAGAAACTGCCCCTTTTTGATGTTCACCGGCTTGCCAGACTGCGCCACGGCGCGGATGAAATCGGTCTGGCGGCACAGAAAGGCCGGGGTTTGCAGCACATCGACCACCGCCGCCACTTCGGCGATTTCGGCCTCGGTGTGCACGTCGGTGAGCACCGGCAGGCCAAGCTCGCGCCGCACCTGGGCCAGAATTTCCAGCCCGCGCTCGCGCCCCGGGCCGCGAAAGCTGCTGCCGCTGGAGCGGTTGGCCTTGTCGTAGCTGCTCTTGAAGATGAAGGGGATGCCGAGCGCGGCGGTGATTTCCTTGAGCCGCCCGGCGACTTCGAGTTGCAGCGCCTCGCTCTCGACCACGCAGGGCCCGGCGATGAGGAAAAAGGGCCGGTGCAGGCCGACTTCGAAGCCACAGAGTTGCATGCTGGATCAGCCTTGGTGGGTTTGTTGCTGTTGCAGGGCGGCCCGAACGAAGGCGCTAAACAGCGGATGCCCGCCCCACGGGGTGGACTTGAATTCGGGGTGAAACTGCACCCCCATGAACCAGGGGTGGACGCTGCTGGGCAGTTCGACGATTTCGGTGAGCTGCTCGCGCTGCGTGAGCGCCGAAATGATCAGCCCGGCCTGGCGCAGGCGCTCCAGGTAGTGCGTGTTGGCCTCGTAGCGGTGCCGGTGCCGCTCGTGCACCAGCGGGCCGTAGATGGCGTGCGCCAGCGTGCCGGGCTGCACGTCGGCGCTTTGCGTGCCCAGGCGCATGGTGCCGCCGAGGTCGCTGCTGCCGTCGCGCTTTTGGATCGAGCCGTCGGCGTCTTGCCATTCGTCGATCAGGGCGATGACGGGGTGCGGCGTGGCCGGGTCGAACTCGGTCGAGTTGGCGCCTTCTAGGCCAGCCACGTGGCGCGCAAATTCGATCGTCGCCACTTGCATGCCGAGGCAAATACCGAGGTAGGGCACGCGCTGCTCGCGGGCGTAGCGGGCGGCGGCGATCTTGCCCTCGGTGCCGCGCTTGCCAAAGCCGCCCGGCACCAAAATGGCGTCGAAGGGGGCCAGCGCGGCGGCCACGTCTTGCCCTTCCAGCGTTTCGGAGTCGATGTAGCCGATTTCTACGCGCACCTGATTTTTCAGGCCGGCGTGGCGCAGCGCCTCGTTGAGCGATTTGTAGCTGTCGGACAGATCGACGTATTTGCCCACCATGGCGATGCGCACCGCGCCCTGCGGGTGTTGCAGCGCGTGCACCAACTCGTCCCAGCGTTGCAGCCGCGCCGGTGGGGTGTTGAGGCGCAGCTTGTCGCAGATCAGGCCGTCTAGCCCCTGCTCGTGCAGTAGGCGCGGCACCTGGTAGATGCTGGGCATGTCGGGCAGCGAGATCACGCCCCACAGCGGCACGTTGGTGAAGAGGCTGATTTTTTCGCGCTCGTCGTCGGGGATGGTGCGGTCGGCGCGGCACAGCAGGGCGTCGGGCTGGATGCCGATTTCGCGCATTTTCTGCACCGTGTGCTGGGTCGGCTTGGTCTTGAGCTCGCCCGCCGCCGCAATCCAGGGCACGTAGCTTAAGTGCACGAAGGCGCACTGGTTGGGCCCCAGGCGCAGGCTCATCTGGCGCACCGCCTCCAAGAAGGGCAACGATTCGATGTCGCCCACGGTGCCGCCGATTTCGACGATCGCCACCTCCACCGCCTGCGCCGTGCCAAAGCCGGCCCCGCGTTTGATGAACTCTTGGATTTCGTTGGTGACGTGCGGGATCACTTGCACCGTTTTGCCGAGGTAGTCGCCGCGGCGCTCTTTTTCGAGCACGCTTTTGTAGATCTGGCCGGTGGTGAAGTTGTTGGCACGCTTCATGCGTGTCTCGATGAAGCGCTCGTAGTGGCCGAGGTCGAGGTCGGTTTCGGCCCCGTCGTCGGTGACGAACACCTCGCCGTGCTGAAACGGGCTCATGGTGCCGGGATCGACGTTGAGGTAGGGGTCGAGCTTGATCAGGGTGACGTTGAGGCCGCGCGATTCGAGCAGCGCCGCCAACGAAGCGGAAGCGATGCCCTTACCAAGTGAGGACACCACGCCGCCGGTCACGAATACGAATTTGGTCATGTCGCGGGCAAGCCGGCTAAGGCTCGCGGCTGAGGAAAGGCCGATTATAAAAGGCTGCCCAAGGGCGGCGGATGGCGGTGGGTGGCGGCGCAGGGCTTTAGGCCATCTGCTCCAGCGCCTCGATCTGCTGCGCCACCTCGAGCCACTGCTCTTCGGCGGCCTCGATGGCCTGCTCCACGGCCCCCAGGCGCTGGCTGGCGGCGGCCAGCGCGGGCGCGGGCTGCTCGGGCTGTTGCAGTTGGGCGTGCAGGGCCTGCTGCTCGGCTTGCAGTTGGGCCAACTCGCGCTCCAGCGCCTCGCGCTGCTTTTTGTGCGGCTGCAGGCGCGTGGCCAGTTGTTGGCGGCGCTGGGCGTCTAGGCGGCGTTGCTCGGCGGCGGGCAGGCGATCGGGGGTGGCCCCGCTGGCCGCATTGGTCCCGCTGTTTGTGGCGCTGCTGGCGGTGCCGCTGCCCTTGCGCTCGGCTGGGTTGTTGGTTGCTTGATCGGATTTATCGGCCTTGTCGGCCTTGTCGGCTTTATTCCGCCGGGTCGATTTGTCGGCTTTATCCGCCTTGTCCGGCTTGGCCAAGGCCTCGCGGCGCTGCTTGGCCAGGTCCAGCAGGTGGCGCTGGTAGTCGTCGAGGTCGCCCTCGAAGGGTTCGATGCCGCCGTGGCTGACGAGCCAGAACTCGTCGCAGACGGCGCGCAGCAGGGCGCGGTCGTGGCTGACCAGCAGCACCGTGCCCTCAAAGCCGTTGAGCGCCAGCGCCAGCGCCTCGCGCGTGGTCAGGTCGAGGTGGTTGGTGGGTTCGTCGAGCAGCAGCAGGTTGGGCCGCTGCCAGACGATCAGGCACAGCACCAGGCGCGCTTTTTCGCCGCCGCTCATGCTGCCCACGCGCTGCTGCGTGAGCTCGCCGCCAAACTGGAAGCGCCCCAGAAAGTTGCGCAAATCCTGCTCGCGCGTGGCTTGGCCGGCCAAGGCCCCAGCGGCTTCGGTTTCGCGCGCCAGCCGCACCATGTGCGCCAGGGCGGTGTCGTCGGCGCGCAGCAGGTCCATTTCTTGCTGCGCGAAGTAGCCGATGCGCAGCCCCTTGCCGTCGCTGCGCTGGCCTTCGAGCAAGTCGAGCGTGCGCGCCACGGTTTTGATGAAGGTCGATTTGCCCTGCCCGTTGGCGCCCAAGATGCCGATGCGCTGCCCGGCCATGACCGAGCGCGTGACGCCGCGCACGATGGGGGTGGCGTGGCCGTCGGGGCTGCGGTAGCCAAAGCAGGCATCGCGCAGGCTAAGCATGGGGTTGGGCAGGTTGCCGGCTTCGTCGAACTCGAAGTCGAATTCGGCTTCGGCCAGCACCGGGGCCAGTTTTTCCATGCGTTGCAGCGCCTTGACGCGGCTTTGCGCCTGGCGCGCCTTGCTGGCCTTGGCCTTGAAGCGGTCGATGAAGCGCTGCAGGTGCGCGACGCGCTCTTGCTGGCGCTCAAAGCTGCTTTGCTGCAGCGTGAGCTGCTCGGCGCGCATGAGCTCGAAGCGGCTGTAGTTGGCGCCGTAGCGCTTGAGCTGGCCCGACTCCAGGTGCAGCGTGACACTGGTCACGGCGTCGAGGAATTCGCGGTCGTGGCTGATCACCAGCAGCGTGCCGGGATAGCGCTTGAGCCAGCTTTCCAGCCAGACCAAGGCGTCGAGGTCGAGGTGGTTGGTGGGCTCGTCGAGCAGCAGCAGGTCGCTCGGGCAGATCAGGGCGCGCGCCAGTTGCAGCCGCATGCGCCAGCCGCCGGAAAAGCTGTTCACCGGGCGTTCGAGCTGTGGCGTGTCGAACCCGAGGCCCAGCAGCAGCGCCTGGGCGCGGGCGTGGGCGTCGTGGCTGCCGGCGTCGAAGCAGGCGCTGTGGGCTTCGGCCAGCGCCAGGCCGTCATCGCTGGCTTCGGCGGCGGCGAGCGCGGCGCGGGCGGCCGCCAGCCGGGTGTCGCCGTCGATCACGAAGGCGGTGGCGTCTTGCGTGGTTTCGGGCATGTCTTGCGCCACAGAGGCGCTGCGCCAGTGGCGCGGCAGTTGCAACTCGCCGCCGTCTTCGTGCAACTGGCCTTGCAGCAGCGCAAACAGGCTCGATTTGCCGGCCCCGTTGCGCCCGACCAGGCCGATTTTTTCGCCCGGGTTGAGCACCGCACTGGCGCCGTCGAGCACCACTTTGCTGCCACGGCGCAGCGTGATTTGGCGCAGGGTGATCATGCTGCCTGCTCCGGCACCAGCGGACTGCCTTGCCAAAGCTCCAGCGCGGCGCGCGTGAGCAGCAGCACCGCATCGGGGCCGGCGCTGGTGTGCAGCCAGTGCGCCGGCAGGCCGGGGAAGGCGCGCTCGAAGTGGGTGCGTTCGTGGCCGATTTCCAGCACCAGCACGCCCTCGGGCTGCAGGTGCGCGGCGGCTTGCGCCAGCAGCGTGCGGATAAAGTCCATGCCGTCGGTGCCGCCGTGCAGGCCGCCGTCGAGCGCCAAAGCCGGTTCGGCGCAAAACTCGGGCGGCAGCGCCTGCATGCTGCTGCGGCAGACGTAGGGCGGGTTGCACAGGATCAGGTCGTAGCGCTCGGGCAGGGCGGCCCAGCCGTCGGACTCGATCAGGCGCACGCGTTCTGTCAAGCCGTGCTGCTGCACATTGATGCGAGCCACGGCCAGCGCAGCGGGGGAGAGGTCGGCGGCATCAACTTGCACCTCGGGCCAGGCCAGCGCCGCCAACACCGCCAGGCTGGCGTTACCGGTGCACAGGTCGAGCACGCGCTGGGTGTGGGTGCCCAGCCAGTCGTCGAGGCAGTCGGTGCCTTCGGCGGCGGCGATGAGCTCGGCGATGAGGCTGCGCGGCACGATGCTGCGCTCATCGACATAAAACGGCACGCCCTGCAGCCACGCCTGGCGCGTGAGGTAGGCGGCGGGGCGGCGGGTGGCGATGCGCTCGTCGATCAGGGCCAGCACGGCTTGCGCCTGCTCGGGCGCAACCGGCTGCGCCGCCAGCGCGCTCAGATCGCTGTCGGGGGGCAGGCCGAGCCGCCACAGCAGCAGCCAGGCGGCTTCGTCGTGGGCGTTGGTGCTGCCTTGGCCGTAGGCCAAGGGGGCGGCTTGCAGGCGCGCGCGGGCGGTCTCGAACAGTTCGATCAGGGTCATGAAGGATGCGGTGGGGCTGGGGCCTGGCAGGGCCAACAGCCGATTTTAGAGTGCCCCAGACCGATGCGAAACCGAAAAGACGGATTAGGCGGGTTGGCCGGTCTGGAGGGGCGGGGCTGCGCAGGGCGCAGGGGAGGGCGCCGCTGCCCATGCCGGGTCGGGTTTCCAGTGCGCCACCCAGTCGGGAATCTGCTCGGCTGGCATGGGCCGGGCAATGGCGTAGCCTTGGCCGTGCACGCAGCCTAGGCGCAGCAGCATCTGGGCGTGGGCCGAGGTTTCCACCCCTTCGGCGATCACCAGCCGTTTGAGCGCCTGCGCCAGCCCGAGCACGCCCTGCAAAATGGCGCTGTCGGTCGGGTCGTCGAGCATGCCGCGCACAAAGCTCTGGTCGATTTTCAGCACCTGGGTGGGCAGGTGCTTGAGGTAGGTGAGGGAGGAGTAGCCGGTGCCAAAGTCGTCCAGCGAGGTTGTCACCCCGAGCTCGCGGCACTGGTGCAGCAGGTCGGAAACGGCGCCCAGATCGCCCAGCGCGCTGGTCTCCAGCACCTCGAGCTCCAGTTGGCTGGGCGACAGCTCGGGGTGGCGTGCCAGCGCAGCGCGCAGTTTGGGCACAAAATCGGCTTGCGCCAGTTGCATGGCGTCGATGTTGACGCTCACCGGCAGGCGCAGCCCAGCGCGGTTCCACTGGGCGATTTGTTGCAGCGCGCGCTCGAGCACCCAGTCGCCCACGTCCACCATCAGCGTTTGCTGCTCCAGCGCCGGCATAAAAGCCCCTGGGGCGAGCAGGCCGCGCTGCGGGTGCTGCCAGCGGATCAGCGCCTCGACCCCGATCACGGCCCCGCTGCGCATATTGACCTTGGGCTGGTAATAGAGCACGAACTGCTGCTGTTGCAACGCCAGCGCAATTTGTCCAATCTCGGCGTGGCGGCTGCGCAAGCCCCGGTCGTGCTCGGCGTCGAACAGGTGGTAGCGGTTTTTGCCGCTTTGCTTGGCCTGGAACATGGCCTGGTCGGCCTGGCGCAGCAGTTGGTCGGCGTCCACCGCATCGGCCTGGGGGTAGAAGCTAACCCCTAGGCTGGCTGTGAGGGGCTGGCCGTTGTGGGCATCGGCTTCGCAGGCGGCAATGTGGCTCAAGATGGCATCGAGCAAGGGCTGTGCCGCCGCCGCATGGGGCAGGCCGGGCAGCACGGCCACGAACCAGTCGCCGCCCATGCGCGCCAGCGTGGTGTCTTCGGGCAGCGCGGCCTTGAGGCGCTGGGCTAGGCGAATGAGCAACTCGTCGCCAGCGTCGGGGCCCAGGTGCTCGTTGAAGGCCTGGAAGCCGTCCAGGTCCAGATAAACCACCGCCAATTGCCGCCCACGGCGCAGGGCTTGCGCCATGGCCTGTTGCAAGCAGTCGGTGAGCAGGCTGCGGTTGGGCAGGCCGGTGAGGGCGTCGTACTGGCTCAGGCGCTCCACCTAGTGTTGCTGCTCGCGCAGGGCGCTGAGGTCGGTCGAGACGCCGGCGTAGCCCTGCAGCCGGCCTTGGTCGTCGCGCACCGGGCTGATGGTGAGCAGGCACGGGTAGACCTCGCCGTTTTTGCGCCGGTTCCAGATTTCGCCGCGCCACAGGCCTTGCTCGCGCAAGGCCTGCCACATCTGGCGGTAAAAAGCCGCGTCGTGGCGGCCAGAAGCCCACAGGCGCGGGTTTTGCCCCAACATCTCCTCGCGGCTGTAGCCCGTTAGGCGGCACAGGGCGGTGTTTACATCGATGATGGTGCCTTGGGCGTCGGTGATGTCGATGGCGTCGTTGGCGTGCTCGAACACGCTGGCGGCGCGGCGCAGGGCCAGAGCAGCCTGCTGGCTTTCGGTCACGTCTTGGGCGGTGCCGATGGACTCGATCACCGCGCCGGCGGCGTTGCGCCGGTGTTGGCAGCGCTCATGGATGTGGCGGATGGCGCCGTCGCTGTGGCGCACGATGCGGTGCACGATCTCGTAGCTGTCGGCACCGGCTTGCAGCGAACCGCTGTAGGCGGCATCAACGGCGGCGCGGTCGTCTGGGTGTACGGCCTCCAGAAAGGCTGGGTAGCTGGCAGCGAATTCTTGCGGCTGCAGGCCAAACAGGCGGTAGAGCTCGTCGCTCCAGTGCAGCCGCCCGGTTTGCAGATCGAGCTTCCAGCAGCCGATGTGCGCCACCTGCTCCAGTTCGGCCAGCAGCGACTGGTTTTCGCGCAACTGCTGCGCGTCGCGGCTGGCCGCAATCCACGAAGCGGTGCGCTGCAGCAGCGGGCGCAGCAACTCCAGCAGGGTGCGCTCGTAGCCACCGGGGCGGTTGGCCAGCCCGATCAGTCCCACCATGGCGCCCTCGTGGTGCAGCGGTATGCCCATAAAGGCATTCAGTGGCGGGTGCCCGGGTGGCAGCCCGCCACGGCGTGGGTCGGTGGCCGGCTGGTTGGCAA
>NZ_BAWN01000043.1 GCF_000696225.1 Serpentinimonas barnesii
TGGCGGGCGCACCCGAGGCCTGCGCTAAAACCAGCAGGTCAACCCGCCATTGTACGGGCTCGACGGGTTGTGGATGTGGGGGCGACCAGATGGACGCAGCGGCAGGCGAGCGGTCGCTTTCAGGGTCGGATGATGGCGTACTGGGTCCAGTCGCCTCGGCGCACCAGCACGTGCACGGGGCGGTTGGCCGGCACGGCCGCAGCCGCCGCCTCAAACTCGCGCACATTGTTCACCGGGCGGTTGCCCAAGGCCAGTATGACGTCATCGGGGCGCAAGCCCGCCCGCGCCGCCGCTCCGCTGGCGGCCGCAACCCAAACGCCCCCTTCGATGCGCAAGCTGCGCCGCTCGGCCGCGCTGGGCTCGCGCAAGCTCAGGCCCAGGCGTTGCGAGGCCGGGGTGGCCGTGGGCTCGGGCTCGCGTTCACCGGCGCGCGCCGTGCGCTCGTCCTCGAAAGCGGCCACGGTCACGGTGAGCGTGCGCTCGGCCCCTTGGCGCCACACCCGCACCGGCACGCGAGAGCCGGGCGCGGTGCCAGCCACGATGCGCGGCAAATCGGTCGAGCGCTCGACCGGCTTGCCGTCGAAGCTCAACACCACGTCGCCGGGCTCGATGCCGCCACGCGCCGCCGGCGAGTTGTTTTCAACGCCACGAATCAGGGCCCCGGTGGCACGCGGCAGGCGCAGCGTCTCGGCCAGTTCGCGGTCCACGGCGTCGATCGCCACGCCGATGCGGCCACGGGTGACGCGACCGGTGGCGCGCAACTGGTCGGCCACCAGCATCGCCTCGTCGATCGGGATGGCAAAAGAGATGCCCTGAAAGCCGCCCGAACGGCTGTAGATCATGCTGTTGATGCCCACCACCTCGCCGCGCATATTGATCAGCGGGCCGCCCGAGTTGCCGGGGTTGATGGCCACATCGGTCTGAATGAAGGGCAGGAACTCACCCGTCTCGCGCTGCTTGGCGCTGACGATGCCGGCGGTGACGGTGTTCTCCAGCCCGAAGGGAGAGCCGATCGCCATCACCCACTCGCCCACGCGCAGCCGCGCCACGTCACCGATGCGCACCGTGGGCAAGCGGGTGGCCTCGATTTTGACCACCGCCACGTCGGTGCGCCGGTCGGCCCCCACCACGCGGGCGGTGAATTCGCGCTCATCGTTGAGGGTCACAACCACTTCGTCGGCCCCTTCGACCACGTGCGCATTGGTCAAAATGAAGCCGTCGGCGGTCAGGATGAAGCCCGAGCCGACGCCGCGTGGGCGCTCGACCTCGGGGCCGCCCTCTTGCGGCCCTTGCGGACCGCGCGGCGCCATGCCCGGTGGCAGCGGGATGCCAAAGCGGCGAAAGAACTCCTGCATCTGGTCTTCGGGCGAGCCGCTGCGGCGCACGCGCTCGATGGTGCGGATGTTGACCACCGCCGGCCCGACCTGGTCGACCAACACCGTGAAGTCGGGCAGGCCGCGCACCTCCACCGGGGCGCTGGTCGGGGCGTTGCGAGCCGGTGCGGCTTGCGCCAGCGTGCTGGAGCCAGCGGCGCTGGTGGTGAGGGCGCCAGACTGTGCTTCGACCGCCTGCGGTTGCGCCAACCAGAGCACGCCGACCAATCCCAGTGCGGCAGCGCTGGCCGCAAGATAGCGTCGGGTGGATTGCTTGATGGGGGTCATGGTGCTAAAACTCCGGCGGGCAAAAGCAAAAAGGTGCTGTGTACATGGGGCCACAGCCAGAACGATTCAAGTCTTAACGCAAGCGCTCCAGCGCCTGGATGTGCAGCAGCAGGGTTTCGGGTGGCACCTCCCCCATTGCCGTCACCCAGTGCTCGGCCACACGGCGCGACACCGAATGGGTAGCGCCTTCGGCCAAGGCCGTTTCGCGTGTATGTCGCTGTGGATTGAAAGTTTCAATGAAAAGCGAAACCGATGCCAAGCCGTCAGAGAAAATCCACTGCGCAATCGGGGCCGCTTGGGGGTCTTGGCGCAGGTGCAGGCCCATGGACTGAAAGCCGGGCACCTCGTTGCGCTGCCGCCACCCTTGCTCTTGGGCCGTGCTGGCGCGCTGCACCGGATGCACGACCCGGTAACCGCTGGTCTGCTCGAACTGACGCGCCAGTTGCTCCATGCGCACCGGCGCATCGAGCTGCAATTCGGTGAACGCCACTTGCTCCAGCACGCGCCCTTGGGGGGTGCGGGTTTGCATCTTGATCATCAAACCGGTGCGCTGCTCGGACCAAATCCGGTAGCCAAAGCGCAGCCCGTCGCCCGCCACAAAGTCCACCACCGTGGCTTCGAGTCCGGCCACCCGTTCGGTGCCGACCACGCGCGCCGTGTAAAAGGCTTCGATGCGCCGATTGGGCGCGCGCAGCAAATCGGGGAACTGGCGCAAGGCTTCGCGCCGGTCTTTGTGCACCAGTTTTTGTGCAGGAAAAAAAATCGCGACTTCGTCGTTGCGGCGCATGGTGATGCGTGGGGCGCCCGAGAGCGCCTCGATGCGCTCGAACTGCTGCCGACCGTCGCACACATGCCAGATTTTGGAGGAGGCGATTTCGGCCCCACTGGAATACACGAAGGTGCCCACATAGGCGCGGTTGCGCGAAGCCTGGTGCAAGCGCTCCAACCAGTAGGCAATCGACTGCTGCATGACCCCAGATGGGTTGGCGCCGGCGTTGCCGGCTGAAGCGGGTGCGGCTGGTGCCGCACTTTGTGCGTGCACCGCTGGCCCACCCAAGGTCAAGGCCAGCAGCACCGCCCCGGCAGCGACCGCCCCGCTGCGGCGGCTGAGTAAGCTAAGCATGTTCATTAGGGCGCCGAATGGTCGTAGGTGGCGTTGCGCAGAAAACCAACCGGCACGTGCAAGGCGTTCATGCCCCCGTGCTGCCGGTGCGCCGCCAACAGGGCGTCGAGTTGTGGGTCGCGCCACATCAGCCCCTTGGCCGTCACCACGCCTTGCAAACCCGCAGGCTCGGTAGATGGGTCAGACGCAGCCACCGATTGCAGCGCCGGGGCTTGCGCCCATTGCTGCCCATGGTCAGCAGCCACGCCCCCCGACAGAAACGACCACGAAAGGGCCGCCACCGTGGCCACGGAAGCCAAGCCAGCCACCATTTTCCAGCGAAACACGGCGTCGTTGGCGGCGGCTGGTGGGAGTGGCTGGGTTGGTGCGGGCGCCGCGTCTAGCGGGCTTGGCATTGGGGCAGGCTCGAGCGCCAAGCGGGCCAGCACCGCGTCGGCAAAGGCCGGGCTGGCAGGCGGCAAACGGCTTGCGGGCGAGCCGCGCAGCGCCTCACCAATCCAGTGGTGACGCGACCAGTCGGCGTACAGATCGGCGTCGGCATCTGCGCGCGTGGCTGTGGCCTGCGCCACGCGCTCGGGCGGACACTCGCCATCGAGCAAGGCCGACAACCACTCGCGCGCAGGCACCGGCCTCGCATCCCCTGCGGGGGCGGCGTCGGAGGGGCTGGAATCGGCAGCCAAGGGGTGGGGCTTTGTTTGCATGGTCGTGCGTTTACTCATTCAGGTTGGGCCGCTTCACCAGCGCTTGCCCGTCTGGCGCTCCAGCATGGGCTTAATGCGTGCCGAAATGGCTTCACGGGCACGGAAAATACGCGAACGCACGGTCCCAATGGGGCAGTCTAGCGCTAGGGCAATTTCCTCGTAGCTGAGTCCTTCGATCTCGCGCAGGGCGATGGCTTGCCCCAATTCCTTGGGCAAGGCCTCCATCGCGGCGTTGACGGCCAAGGCTATCTCCTTGCTCGCCAGCAGCGATTCGGGTGTTTCGGCATCGGCTACTTGCCCAGTTAGTTCGAGTTCGGGTGCGGAAGTTTCATCGTCTTCGGCGCGCATGAGCGAACTCATCAAGATCACCGGGTCGCGCTTGAGCTCCATCAGCTGTTTTTTGGCGGTGTTGACCGCGATCCGGTACAGCCAGGTGTAGAACTGCGACTCGCCTCGAAACTGGGCCAGCGCCCGGTAGGCGCGGATGAAGGTTTCTTGGGCGATGTCTTCCACCAGGTTGGAGTCGCGCACCATGCGCCCGATCAGGCGCTCGACGCGGCGCTGGTATTTGACCACCAGCAAGCCAAAGGCGCGCTGATCCCCGGCCAGTGTGCGCTGCACCAGCAACAAATCGGCATCGGGAGGGGTAGCGGGAGCGGTTTCGGTCATGTTGAGCGCTTAGGGCGGGTCAATATACCCGATCCCGGCAGCGGCGCCGACCCAATGACACCTGTTGTGGCGCTGCGGCTTGCAAGAATTTGTAAGCCTTAGGGCTGCGGCTGGGCCAGTACGGCCGCGCGCAGCACGCGCCATTGCCCAGGATTTTGGGCGCGCTCCAGCCACAGCCAACCGCTCAAACCGCTGCTGCTGCGCCAACGCAACAGCAACAGGCCTTGCAAATCGAGCACGCAGCGCAGCTCGCTCAACGCCAAGCCGCGCCGCCACGCCGGGCTGAACCAGCGCCACTGCCCGCGCACGGCCGCGCTGCGTCTGCGCGCCCCCGCTGGCAGGGGCTCCCAGACCAGTTCGCCCACCACCGGTGTGCGCAGGCGCCACAGGCCCCAACCCAGCAAGCCCGAGCCAGCACCCAAACTGGCCCACCAAGCCGCAGGGGCCACGAAATCAGGGGCCAAGGCCAACCAAAGCGCCAAACCCAGCGCCCAGGCCACAGCCAGCAAGGCCAGCGCGGCGTACTCGGCCTGCTGCGCCCCGGCGGGGTAGGTAACAGAGGGCGGGCCTTGCATGGCAGGGGCCTTTCAAGTGGCAAGCGCAGCAGCCGCCACGGGCGGCCCCGCCTCAGACCCGCTTGAACACCAGCGAACCGTTGGTGCCGCCAAAGCCAAAGTTGTTTTTGAGCGCCACGTCGATCTTCAACCCGCGTGCGGTGTGGGCGCAGTAGTCGAGGTCGCACTCGGGGTCGGGATCGAACAGGTTGATGGTCGGCGGGGCCGCCTGGTGGTGCAGCGCCAACACCGTGAACACGCTCTCGACCCCACCGGCCCCGCCGAGCAGGTGCCCGGTCATGGATTTGGTGGAGCTGATCAGCACCCGGCGCGCGTGATCGCCCAGAGCCGCCTTGATGGCGTTGCTCTCGTTGATGTCGCCCAGCGGGGTCGAGGTGCCGTGGGCGTTGAGGTAGTCCACTTGGTCGGGGTTGAGGCCGGCGTTGCGCAAGGCCGACAGCATGGCGCGGCGCGGGCCATCCATATTGGGGGCGGTCATGTGGCCGGCGTCGGCGCTCATGCCGTAGCCCGCCACCTCGGCGTAGATGCGGGCCCCGCGGGCGCGGGCGTGCTCGTATTCTTCCAGCACCAGCACCCCAGCCCCTTCGCCCAGCACAAAGCCGTCGCGGTCTTTGTCCCAAGGGCGCGAGGCGGCTTGTGGGTCGTCGTTGCGGGTTGAGAGCGCACGCATGGCGGCAAAGCCCCCAATGCCCAGCGGTGAGACGGTGGCCTCGGAGCCGCCCGCCACCACCACGTCGGCGTCGCCGTATTCAATTTTGCGCGCCGCCTCACCGATGCAGTGCAGGCCGGTGGTGCAGGCTGTAACCACAGCCAAATTGGGGCCCTTGAAGCCAAAGCGCATGGATACATGGCCCGAGATCATGTTGGTGATCGAGGCCGGGACGAAAAAGGGCGAAATGCGGCGCGGCCCACGCTGCATCAGGTCGGCGTGGGTGGCTTCGATCAGCGGCAAGCCACCGATGCCCGAGCCGATGATGCAGCCGATGCGGCAGGCTTCTTCCTCATCCAGCTCGGCCCCGGTGCGCAAGCCAGCGTCGGCCACGGCCTGCGCTGCGGCGGCGATGCCGTAGTGGATGAAGGTGTCCATGGTGCGCGCTTCTTTGGCACCAATGTAGGAATCGAGGTCGAGGCCGCGCACCTCGCCCGCAATTTTGCAGGCAAAGGCGGAGGCATCGAACTTGCTGATGGGCCCGATGCCAGAGCGGCCCGCGAGCAGGCTGGCCCAGGCCTCTGGCACCGTGTTGCCCACGGGGCTGATGCAGCCCAGACCGGTCACGACCACACGGCGGCGGCTCATAGGCGGCTCAGCCTTTCTGGTGTGCCAGCGCGTAATCGATCGCGTGCTGCACGGTGGTGATTTTCTCGGCGTCTTCGTCGGGGATTTCGATGCCGAATTCGTCTTCCAGGGCCATGACCAGTTCCACGGTGTCGAGCGAGTCGGCACCCAGATCGGCCACGAAGGCTTTTTCGTTGGTGACCTGGGACTCTTCCACGCCGAGTTGTTCGGCGATGATTTTCTTCACACGTGCTTCGATGTCGCTCATAGTTCCCTCTGTGGGTGGTTGAAATGCAAGACCGGCATTCTAGCCGGGTCGGTTTGGGTACTTAAAAAAAGGGCCCGGCCAGCCGTTCGGGGTCGCGGTCGGGTGGCCGATGTTAGCGCAAGTGGGCCGGGGGACCAAATCAGGGCATCAGCATGCCGCCATTGACGTGCAGCTCCTGCCCGGTGATGTAGCCCGCTTGCGCGCTGGCCAGAAAGGCCACGGCGTGCGCCACGTCGGCCGGCTTGCCCAAGTGCCCGAGCGGAATCTGGCCCAGCAGCGCCTGCTGCTGCACCTCGCTCAGGGCGGCGGTCATGTCGGTTTCAATGAAGCCCGGCGCCACGCAGTTGACCGTGATCTGGCGGCTGCCAAGCTCGCGTGCCAGCGCGCGCGTCAAGCCCGCCACACCGGCCTTGGCGGCGGCGTAGTTGGCCTGCCCGGCGTTGCCGCTGGCCCCCACCACGCTGGTGATATTGACGATGCGGCCCCAGCGCTGCTTCATCATCGGGCGGATGACGGCACGACTGAGTCGAAACACCGCTTTGAGGTTGGTGTCGAGCACCGCGTCCCAGTCTTCGTCCTTGAGGCGCATGGCCAGCATGTCGCGCGTGATGCCGGCGTTGTTGACCAGCACGTGCAGCGCCCCGTGTTCTTTGACGATGGCCTCGATCAGGGCTTCGGCGGCGGCGGCGTCGTTGACATCGAGCCGCACGCCCCGGCAGCCGGGGTAAGCGGCCAAGGCTTGGCTGATTTTGGCCGCGCCGTCGTCGCGCGTGGCGCTGCCGATGACGCGGTAGCCCCGGCGCGCCAACTCGTGCGCAATGGCGGCCCCGATGCCGCGCGTGGCGCCGGTGACCAAGGCGACTTGGCTTGCTGGGGCTGTAGGGGCGGCTGGATGGCTCGGTGTGGTGTCGCTCATGGGGGAATTCCTGCGCTTGCGCGGGGGTGCTGTCTCGGTTTAAACCGGCTGCAAAGCCAGTGCTCAGCCCAACTGGGCGCGCAGTGCCGTCAGTGTAGCCGGGTCGTAGAGGGCGGCGCTGGCCAACTCGGGATCGATGCGCTTGACCAGCCCAGCCAGCACCTTGCCGGGGCCGCATTCGACCACCGTGCGCACCCCACGAGCCTTGAGCGCCTGCACGCACTCAACCCAGCGCACCGGCCCGAAGGCCTGGCGGTAGAGGGCATCGCGGATGCGCTCGGGCGCGCTCTCAAAGGCCACGTCGATGTTGTTGAGCACCGGAATTTGTGGCGCCAGCAACTCGGTCTGCGCCAGCGCCACGCGCAGGCGCTCGGCCGCGGGCCGCATCAGGCTGGAATGGAAGGGGGCCGAGACCGGCAGTGGCAGCGCGCGCTTGGCCCCGCTGGCCTTGAGTTGCTCGCAGGCGCGCTCCACCGCCGCCTTGCTGCCCGCGATCACGGTTTGCGCCGGGTCGTTGAAGTTGACTGCCTGCACCACCTCGGCGCTCTCGGGGCCAAAGCTGGCTTGCACCTGCTCGCAGCCAGCCCGCACCTGCTCGGCGCTCAGGCCCAAAATGGCGGCCATGGCCCCGCTGCCCACCGGCACCGCGTCTTGCATGGCCTGGGCGCGCAGGCGCACCAGCGGCGCCGCTTGCGCCAGCGTGAGCACCCCGGCCGCCACCAGCGCGGCGTACTCGCCCAGCGAATGCCCGGCCAGCGCCACCGGCAGCGCACCGCCTTCGGCGCGCCAGATGCGCCACGCCGCCACCCCGGCGACCAGCATCACCGGCTGGGTGTTGGTGGTGAGCGCCAGTTCTTCTTTGGGGCCTTCGTGGATCAAGCGCCCCACGTCCTGGCCCAAGGCCGCGCTGGCCTCTTGCAACGTGGCGGCCAGCACCGGATGCGCGCCCCAGGCGTCGAGCATGCCCACCGACTGCGAGCCCTGGCCGGGGAAAACGAAAGCAAAATCAGACATCTGAAAACTCCTTGCAGCTTCAAGGCGCCCTGGATGCGCCTTAGAGGCGCAGCAGCACCGCACCCCAGGTAAAGCCACCGCCCACGCCTTCGAGCAGCAGCATTTGGCCCGGCCGCACCTGGCCCGAGCGCACCCCGTGATCGAGCGCCAGCGGGATCGAGGCGGCGGAGGTGTTGCCGTGCTCGTGCACGGTGACGATGACCTTGTCCATGCCCAATTTGAGCTTGCGCGCCGTGCCCTGCATGATGCGGATATTGGCCTGATGCGGAATCAACCAATCAACGGCTGCGGCTTCGATTCCGGCCTTGGCCAGCACCGCGCGGGCGGCCTCTTCGAGCACCCCGACGGCGAGCTTGAACACCGCCTGCCCATCCATCCTGAGCAGCGGCGCGCCGCGCACCAAGCCGCCGCTGAGGCTGCCTGGAACGCACAAAATGCCGGTGTGGCGGCCGTCGGCGTGCAGATCGCTGGCCAGCAGCGCCGGCCCGCTGCCGTCGTGTTCGCAGGCTTCGAGCAGCACCGCCCCGGCGCCGTCGCCAAACAGCACGCAGGTGCCGCGGTCGTTGAAATCGAGCAGGCGCGAAAACACCTCGGCCCCCAGCACCAGCGCACAGCGCGCGCTGCCGGTGCGGATCAGGGCATCGGCCACCGTGAGCGCGTAAATGAAGCCGCTGCACACCGCCTGCACATCGAAAGCCGCCCCGCCCGCCGCGCCCGGCAAGCCTTGGGCTTGCGCGTGCTCGCTGAGCTTGCGCTGCAAGATGGTGGCGGTGGAAGGAAACACCATGTCGGGCGTGGAGGTGGCCACCACGATCAGGTCCACATCGGCCACCTGGCGGCCGGCCGCTTGCAGCGCTTGCAGGCTGGCTTGCAGCGCCAGATCGCTGGCCTCGCTGCCTTCATCAATAAAGTGCCGGGCCCGGATGCCGGTGCGCTCGACGATCCACTCGTCGCTGCTCTCGATGCCGCGCGTGGCCAAGTCGGCCACCAGGTCGGCATTGCTGACGCGCCGCGGTGGCAAGTAGCTGCCGGTGCCGGTGATGCGGGTGTAGCGGGTCATGGGCGGTTTATGGATTATTCAGGCACAGACAGGGCCAAGGGTGCGGCGGCGGCGATGCGCTCTTGCACCCGCTGCAGCAGTTGTTTGTCAGCGGCCTCGAAGGCGCGCTGCAAGGCCTGCTCGAAGGCAAAGGCATCAGCCGAACCGTGGCTTTTGAACACCAGCCCGCGCAAGCCCAGCAGCGCCGCACCGTTGTAACGCCGGTGGTCCACGCGGTTTTTGAAGCTGGAGAGCACCGGCCACGCCACGGCGGCGGCCAACTGGCTGTACCAGGTGCGGGAGAATTCTTCGCGTACAAAGCCGCCGATCATGCTCGCCAAGCCTTCGCTGGCCTTGAGCACCACGTTGCCCACGAAGCCGTCGCAGACCACGATATCGACCGTGCCCTTGAACAGGTCGTTGCCTTCTACGTTGCCGTAAAAATTGAGGTCGCCGTGTTCGGCGGCGCGGCGCAGCAACACACCGGCCTGTTTGATGACCTCGTTGCCCTTGATCACCTCTTCGCCGATGTTGAGCAGCCCCACCGTGGGTGCCACCTTGCCGCTGGCGGCCACCAGCGAGGTGCCCATGAGGGCAAACTGCAGCAGGTGTTCGGCGCTGCAATCGACATTGGCCCCCAGGTCGAGCACGGTGGTGGCCGTGCCCTTGGCGTTGGGCATTTGGGAGGCAATCGCCGGGCGGTCGATGCCGTCCAGCGTTTTGAGCAGGTAGCGCGCAATCGCCATCAGGGCGCCGGTGTTGCCGGCCGAGACCGCCACCTGCGCCGCCCCGCTCTTGACCTGCGCGATCGCCACGCGCATGGAGGAGTCGCGCTTGCGCCGCAGCGCGACCTCGACCGGGTCGTCCATCGCCACCACCTCGGTGGCGGGCACCACGGTGCAGCGGCTGGCATCCAGTGCCGCTGGCAGCCGCGCCAGCGCCTGCGGCTGGCCGACCAGCAGCAAACGGGCTTGGGGGTTGCGCGTTAAAAAATCCGCACACGCCGCCAAGGTAACGGCAGGGCCGTGGTCGCCCCCCATGCAATCAACGGCCAGCGTAATCAAAACCACCTACCCCTAGGGCGAACTGTGCAGACCGACAAGGCCCCCAGGGCTGGCGCCGAAGATGGGGCTGGTGCGAACACGGGCACGAACGCGGACAGAGGCGCTGACGCGGGCCGGATCAAGCCTCGGACTTGCTCTTGAGCACCTGCCGGCCCCGGTAAAAACCGTTGGGGCTCACATGATGGCGCAGATGCACTTCGCCGGTGCTGGGCTCGACCGCCATGCCCGGCACCGTCAGGGCGTTGTGCGAGCGGTGCATGCCGCGTTTGGACGGCGATTTTTTGTTTTGCTGAACGGCCATGGTAGGCTCCTTGATGAAAATGGGCGGCCCAAGGAGCCATCCCGACTATGCGACAGCGCACTGCCACGCAAAGCACCCACGATGAGTACCCACGAGTGCGAAACCTTGCATTATAACGCCCCATTCATTGCCAAGCAACACCTCACCCAAGCATGGATCCGGGCAGCCTCCGGCCGGCCCTGCACCCCCGATCAATCGGGTTTGCGCTGCGCCAGCACCTCAAATGGATTCGGACGCTGCGGCTCATCCACCCCGGCTGCCGCTGCTTCGACATAGCCCGACAGTGCGTTGGGGCAAATCCCGTGCATAGGCACCAAGGGCAGCGCCAGCAACAGCTCGTCCTCGATCAGTTCCTGCAAGTTAAAGCAAGGCACCCAGACCAGCAGGTCTTCGGCGCATTCATCGTCTTCGGCTTGGGCGCGCGCTTCATCGGCCACGAAGCGAAACCAGCGCTCGTCTTGCACGGGCTCCAAAAATGGTTCGAGGCAGCGCTGGCAGCACAACGGCACCTGGGCCGACCAACTCAACCACAACCACAACTGGCGCGCTGCGCTCCGACTCGCGCCGCCCGGCACGCTCGCTGGGTCGGCACGCCACTGGGCCTGTGCCTGCCAGCGCAACGGCTCCAAGGCAGTGGACCAAGGCGGCGCATCGGCGCTCCAGCGCGGCAACGCAGCCAGCTCCAGCTCGCCTTGCAGCGTCTGCCCGCTGTCGGCCAAGGCACGCAGGTCAAGGGCTTCGGGCCGGGACTGGGACGCGGGGATGGGAGTAGTGGGAGTGTTGAGAGTGGGCATCGGGCTGGGACTGACCGAGATGGGCCAAGGTGGGGCAGGCAGACAGATTTTATGCCGCCAGCGCAATGGACGCGGACCTGCTTATCTAGGTGTCGCATCCCGGATGATCATATAGACTCAAGGCGCTCTCCTTTGTTCATGGCCA
>NZ_BAWN01000042.1 GCF_000696225.1 Serpentinimonas barnesii
GGCCCGAGGCTCTGCTGCACCGCGCCGCTGGCGTGGGCCGCCCAGATCTGCTTGCTGAACTGGTTCAAGGTCTTGAGTTCGTTGTTCACCCAGTTGGCTGCGTTGGAACAATCCCTAGGCAGCGCGCAACTGGGTTTGAGTTCTAGCGCCAATTGTCTCAGCTCCGCCTCCCCTTGGGCGCGGAACTGGCTGAGCGTGCGGTTGAGGTCCCGGCAGGCTTGCATGCTGCCGCTGTTGCAGGCTTGCGCGGCCCGGGCCATGTCGCGGTCGCGGCGTTGGTCCAGCACGGTGAGCCGCGCCGCTGTGGTGCACGCGTCGCTGCTGGGGTTGACGCGGCACTCGGCCTGGGCACGGTTGCGCCTGAGGTTCTCGCGCGGCGTGAGGTAGTTCTGGCTGGTGGCGTTGTGCGCACTGGCCGCGCCTGCTGCTCCACCCACGGCCGCACCCATGCCCATGGCCAGCCCTTGCGTCAGGGCCTGCTTGAATTCTGCGGGTGCTTCCAGTGCGTTGATGGCTTCGCCCAGTTGCGGAATCAGCGTCTGGCTGCTGGCCGCGCCCAGCGCGCCCGCAGCACCACCACCCAACCCGGCGGCCAGCGTGTGCAAGGCCACCCGGTGCGTACCGCCTTCCCTCCAGTGGTCTTCCAGCGCGTGGGCTTCATCCAGAAGCGCTTGGCGACGCACCGGATCGACCTCGGCCGCAGCCCGGTTTTTTTTGTCAGCGGCGTTTTGCAACTGTTGGTCGCCATAGCGCCCAATGGCTTTGCTGGCCTGCTGCCCAAACGCCGTGGTGATCGCCACTTGGGCACCCACTTCGGTCCGGACCCGATCCTTGTCAAAGATCGGGGCGAGGCCCACTTGGGCGTCGCCCGTGCGGGCCTCCGTGTGGCCCGCCAGCCCCGAGATGGCTGCCACCGTGACGCTGCTGGCGTTGCCTTTGTCCGCGCCTACGCCGGCGCCGCTGGCGCCCAAGCTGGCGCCCACGCCCACCGTGAGGCCGCTGGCGCTGGCGGCATAGCTGGCCGTGTTCTGAAGGTCGCTGCTGGCAAGCGTGCCGCCGGTCTGGAAGCGGTTTTGGTTCTGATCGATGGCCGCTTGCGTGCTGGTGATCTGCCCGCCCGTGAGCGTGGTGTTGCCCGCCACGTCGACCGCAAAGCCCCCATCGTCGGCCCGGATGGCGCTTTGCTGATTGACGCTGCTGTAGGCACTGTCGATCTGGCTCTGCCCGAGGCTCAGGCTGGCGCTGGCACCTGCGCCCAGCAGCACACTGGCGCCTGCGCTGCGGTGGCTCGCTTGGTATTGGTGGCTGTCTTGCAGGCTTTGGATAGTCAGGTTGCCGCCCACTTGGGCCGTGACCTGATCGCCCTTGAGCACGCCACCCCTGCCAAGCTGCACGGACACGCCCACGCTGCCCACGGTGCTGGCCGCTGCAGTGGTCTGCTGGTTTTGCGCGTCGGCGCTTTGTTGTTGCTTGCCGATGGTCAAGCCCATGCCGCCCGAGCTGATGAAGCCGCTGCCCACGCGCACGCCTTGCCCGCCGAGTTCGCTCGCTTGCGCGCGGTCGGCCAAGGCGCGCAGCCTGGGGCGACGTGTGCGGTGGCGCTGAGCCAGCAACAT
>NZ_BAWN01000041.1 GCF_000696225.1 Serpentinimonas barnesii
CCCGCCCGCCCGCCCGCCAACGCCAACGCCAACGCCCCCAGCGCGCTACACTCAGGCCCATGAGCACGGCCGAAACCCCGGGCGCCAGCCGCCCCACCGTTATCCAGTTGTCGATCAAGGAAAAAGCCGCCCTCTACGCGGCCTACATCCCACTGTTTGCCGAAGGCGGCATCTTCGTGCCTTCGGCGCGCGAGTACCGCTTGGGCCAGGATGTGTACGTCTTGCTGACACTGCCCGACGAAGCCCAGCGCTACCCGGTGGCCGGCAAAGTGGCTTGGATCACGCCGGCCGGCGCCGCCCACGCCCGCAGCCAAGGCATAGGCGTGCGCTTTCCGGCCGATGACAAATCCAAACAGCTCAAGGCCCGCATCGAGGCCATCCTCGGCGCCCACTTGGCCTCCGAGCGCCCCACCCAAACCGTTTAACCCCACCCAAAGCGGATGTATATCGATTCCCATTGTCACCTCGATTTTGAGGAGTTGCGCTCCCAGTTGCCTGCGCTCCTGAGCGCCATGCGCCAAGCCCAGGTCGGCGGCGCGCTGTGCATCAGCACCACCTTGGAAACCTTTCCGGCCGTGCTCGATCTGGCGCAGCAGCACCCGCAACTCTGGGCCACGGTGGGCGTGCACCCCGACAACGAGGGCGTGCGCGAGCCCAGCATGCCCGATCTGCTGGCCGCCGCGCAGCACCCGCGCGTGGTGGGCATCGGCGAAACCGGGCTCGACTACTACCGCCTGGGCGAGCGCACGGTGGCCGATATGGAATGGCAGCGCCAGCGCTTTCGGGTGCACATCCGCGCTGCCCGCCAAAGTGGGCTGCCGCTGATCATCCACACCCGCTCCGCCGCCACCGATACGCTGGCCATCCTGCAAGAGGAGGGCGGCTTCACACCCGGTGCCGACCCCACGCCCCACCTGCCCGCGGCGCGGGGGGTGTTTCACTGCTTCACCGAAAGCGCCGAACTGGCGCAGGCCGTGCTGGAGCTGGGCTTTTACATTTCCTTCTCTGGCATCATCACCTTTCGCAACGCCGCCGATCTGCGCGAGGTGGTGCGCCAAGTGCCGCTGGAACGCTGCCTGATCGAGACCGACAGCCCCTACTTGGCCCCCGCACCACACCGCGGCAAGCTCAACACCCCCGCCTATGTGCCGTTCGTGGCGCAGCAACTGGCTTCAGTCAAGGGCCTGACGCCCGAGCAGGTGGCGCAAGCCACGACAGCCAATTTCGCGCGCCTGTTCAGCAAAGCCCGTCTGCCGGCCGAGGGCTTGCTGGCCGCCTGAGCGCCCGCTTGGCCGCTTGCACAAACCGCCAATAAATCTCGAAAACACATGAATAAATACTTTTACTTCATTGTTTTTTCGATAATACTTGCATCAGCCTCGGGGTTCGTCCATGCCCAAGCCGGCTCCTTCGAGCGCTTCTTCATGGCCATCATCCGCGACGACGTGGGCCCGATCATCGAACTGCAAGGGCGCGGCTTCGACATCAATGCGCCCAACCCCGATCTGGTGCCACCGCTGCCGCTGGCCATCCAGAGCGACTCGCTGCGCGTGGCGCGGCACTTGGTCGAGCAGCCAGGCCTCAACCTAGAAGCCAGCAACCCAGCCGGCGAAACCGCGCTTATGTTGGCCGCCATTCGTGGTCACCTCGATCTGGTGCAGCGTTTGATCGAGCGCCGCGCCCAAGTCAACCGCCCCGGCTGGACGCCGCTGCACTACGCCGCCAGCCACGACGGCGAGCAAGCCCTGCCCATCACCACCCTGCTGCTGGAGCAGCACGCCTTCATCGATGCGCGCTCCCCCAACGCCAGCACCCCGCTGATGCTGGCCGCGCACTACGGCCGGCGCGAGGTGGTGCAACTGCTGCTGCGCGAAGGCGCCGAGCCGCTGGCGCGCAACCAGCAGGGGCTGAGCGCGATTGACTTTGCCCTGCTGGCGCGCCGCCCCGATGTGGCTGAAATGATCGCCGCCAGTGTGCGCGCGCAGCAGGGCAGCGGGACCTGGTAACACCAAGGCCCTGCCTGCACAGCGCCACGCCAAGGCAAAGGGGTACGTGCAATTACTTAAAACGCAGCCCCGCGTTTGCGGTTCCAATCGGGGGCAGCATCGAAACCCGAGACAATTTCAAGGCTACCCCATGCTCAATAAAGACCTGCAAGACATCATCGGCGGCTTGGCCATGCTGGCCATCGGCGGCTTTGCCGCCATCTACGCCTACCAAAACCTCGAAATCGGCGAGCTTGCCCGCATGGGACCGGGCTTTTTCCCGCTTGTGCTGGGTTCGGCGCTGGCCGTGCTGGGCCTGCTGATCGCCCTGCCGGCGTTTTTCCGCCCCGGTGCCGGCCCGCTCGACATCGACTTCAAGGCGCTGTTTTTCGTCACCGTGGCGCTGCTGCTGTTTGCCTTTTTGCTGCGCCCGCTGGGCATTTTGATCACCAGCGTGCTGATGGTGATGGTCTCGACCCTGCCGCTGTCGCTCGCGACCGCAAGCTGGAAAACCCGCATCTTTACGGCGCTCGGCGTGGCCGTGGTGACCTGGGTGGTGTTCATCCTGGGCCTAGGCATGAACCTGCCCACCTGGCCTTGGAGCCACTAAAAATACAAGCATAAAGAGAGACTTGCACCATGGATATTTCCACCGGACTGATGCTGGGCCTGCAAACGGCGCTGCAACCCGAAGTTTTGCTGTTTTGCTTCATCGGCGTGTTTCTGGGCACCCTGATCGGGGTGCTGCCCGGTATCGGCGCCCTGGCCGCCATTTCGCTGCTGCTGCCCATCACCTTTCACCTGGAGCCCACGGCCGCGATCGTGATGCTGGCTGGGGTCTATTACGGGGCGCAGTACGGCGGATCGACCGCCGCCATTTTGCTCAACCTGCCCGGCACCCCGTCGTCGGCGGTGGCCTGCCTAGACGGCTACCCCATGGCCAAACAGGGCAGGGCTGGGGTGGCGCTATTTATGACCACCATCGCCTCCTTCATCGGCTCCATGCTGGGCATCGCGGTGCTGGTGGCATTTGCGCCCAGCATTGCCGAAGTTGGCTTGCAGTTCGGGGCCGCTGAGTATTTCTCGATCATGCTGCTGGGGCTGGTGGCCGCCGCCACGCTGGCTGCGGGCTCGCCCATCAAAGGGCTGGCGATGGTGGTGTTCGGCCTGTTGCTGGGCACCGTGGGCACCGACGTCAACTCGGGCGTGCCGCGCTTCGACTTCGACATCCCCGAGCTGATGGACGCCATCAGCCTGGTGGCGCTGGCCATGGCGATTTTTGGCGTGGCCGAGCTGATCGCCTCCATCAACTTCAAGCGCGACGGCACGGTCAAATCCAAAATCACGCTGCGCTCCATGACCCCGACGGGGCAGGACATGAAACAGTCGATCATGCCCATGCTGCGCGGCACCGGCATCGGCAGCTTTCTGGGGGCCTTGCCGGGCACCGGCCCGACCATCGCGTCTTTCATGTCGTACGCAGTAGAAAAACGCATCGCCAAAGACCCCAGCCGCTTTGGCAAAGGCGCCATCGAGGGTGTGACGGCGCCCGAGGCGTCCAACAACGCCGCCGCGCAGACCGCTTTCGTGCCCACACTCTCGCTGGGCATACCGGGCGACGCCGTGATGGCGCTGATGCTGGGCGCGCTCATCATCCACGGCATTCAGCCCGGCCCCATGCTCATGACGGCCCAGCCCGAGCTGTTCTGGGGCCTGATCGTGAGCTTTGCCATCGGCAACATCATGCTGGTGATCCTGAATCTGCCGCTGGTGGGCATCTGGGTCTCGATTTTGCGCATTCCGTACCACGTGCTGTACCCGGCCATTCTGGTGTTCATCTGCCTCGGGGTCTATAGCGTCAACAACAACGTGTTCGACATCTACATGACCGCCGGGCTGGGCGTGATGGGCTATTTGATGCTCAAGCTGCGCTTCGAGGCCGCGCCCTTGCTGCTGGGCTTCGTGCTCGGCCCGATGATGGAAGAAAACCTGCGCCGCGCCTTGTTGCTCTCGCGCGGTGACCCCAGCACCTTCATCGAGCGCCCGATCAGCGCCGTGGTGCTGGCGCTGTGCGGCGCCTTGCTGCTGTGGACGCTGTACGCGGCCTTCAAACGCGGCATGAAACGGCGCGAGCAGGAGCAGGACCGTATTCCTGAGTGAGAACCGACTGGGCGCACAAAGCGCTTAAAGCGTAAGGTTTGCAAGGCTGCCGTGGTAAAAGGCCATGCCGTTCAGGTTTGGCCAAAAGCTGGACGGCTGCCGTGACCGCCCAGATTGAGTTCCACAATGTGTATTATGTTAAATGAAGAATCCGCTGCCGCCAACCCTGCCGTCCCCGAAACCCTGGTGGAGCACATTGAGCGCGTGCTGGGCGCGCTGCCCGAGACCCATCTGAGCCTGCACGACATCGTCGAGGCTGTCGGGCCTGACAGCCTGATGCTGCTCACCATCTTTTTGTCGCTGATCTTTCTGGTGCCGGTCTCGATCCCCGGCGTCAGCACCGTCTTTGGCTTGGCCATTGTGCTGATCGGCCTGACGCGCACCATCGGGCGCAAGCCCTGGCTGCCGCAGCGCATCGCGCAACGCCAGTTGGCAGCGGCGCCGCTGCGCGCGGGTTTGCAGCGCGCGGTGGTCTGGTTGCACCGGCTCGACCGCCTCAGCCGTCCGCACCGCTGGCCTTGGCTGAGCAGCCACGGCCCGGCCACTTTGTGCAATAACTTGGCATTGGTGTTCGCCGGTCTGCTTTTGATGATGCCCTTTGGCCTGATCCCCTTTAGCAACACCTTGCCGGCGCTGGCGGTGATCTTTTTGTCGGCTGGCATGATGCAGCGCGACGGGCTGGCGCTGCTGCTGGGCTACCTGGCGGTGTGCCTGACGCTGCTGTATTTCGCCCTGCTGCTCACCGCGGGCGGGGCTACGCTGCTGGAATTGTGGAATTGGATCGGTTGAGCACAGTTGCCACGGCATAATACGCATTCTTACAATTTTTTGACAGATCTTTCCCCATGAAGCTCAAACTCTTTGCGCTCTTGCTGGCGCTTGTTTCCCCTTTTGCCGTGGCCCAGTCGCCAGCGGCCAGCGCATCGCCCCCACCGCCGGCCGCGCAGCCCGCGCAAGCCGCCAATTGGCCGGTGTTGCGGGTGGCGGTGGATGCCACCTACAAGCCCTTCACCTACAAAACCTCTGCCGGCCAGCTCACCGGCTTTGATGTGCACATCGCGCAAGCGCTCTGCAACGAGCTGCGCCGCCGCTGCGTGTTCGTCGAGCAGGTCTGGGACGGCATGATCCCCGGTCTGCTGGCGCGCAAGTACGACGTCATCATCAGCTCGATGTCAATCACCGACGAGCGCCGCCGTGTGGTCGATTTCACAGACAAATACTACAGCACCCCAAGCGGCATCGTGGTGCGCACCGGCACCCCCTTCACCGGACCGGCCTCGCTGAGCGGCAAGCGCATCGGCGTGCTCAAGGGCAGCACCCAGGAGCGTTATGCGATGGGTGAGCTGCGCCCGGCCGGGGCCATCATCGTGCCCTACGACGCCCAAAACCAAGTCTATCTGGACATTCAGGCTGGGCGCCTAGACGGCACCGTGGCCGACCGGGTCGAGGTCACGGCCGGCTTCCTGAGCAAACCCGAAGGGCGCGGCTTTGGCTTCGTCGGCCCCGAACTGCGCGACCGACGCTACTTTGGCGACGGCATGGGCATTGCGCTGCGCCGCGGTCAAGACGAGCTGCGCACCCAGTTGAACAACGCCATCCGCGCCATCCGCGCCAACGGCACCTACGACCGGATTGCGCGCCTGTACTTCGACTTCGACATCTACGGCGACTGAGCCCGCTGCTGAGTGGACGGCTACGTCATCTCGGTTTTGTGGGGGGCTCAACTGACGCTGGCGGTCTCGCTGGCGGCCTTGGTGGTGGCCATTGCGCTGGGTCTGCTCGGCGCATCGGCCAAGCTCTCGGGCCGGCGGCCGCTGGTGGCCTTGGCCGGGGCCTACACCACGCTGGTGCGCGGCGTACCAGAGCTGATCTTGCTGCTGCTGGTGTATTACGGCGGCACCATCGGCCTCATCACCCTGCTGGAGCGCCTGGGGTGGGAGGCCGAGGTCAATATCGACCCCTTCACGGCGGGCGTGCTCACCATCGGCTTCATCTACGGCGCCTTCATGACCGAGACCTTTCGGGGCGCCATGCTGGCCATCCCCAAGGGCCAAGCCGAGGCCGCTTGGGCCTTTGGCATGAGCCCGGCGCGCACCTTTTTTCGCATCACGCTGCCGCAGATGGTGCGCTACGCCCTGCCCGGCTTCACCAACAACTGGCTGGTGCTGATCAAGGCCACGGCGCTGGTGAGCCTGATCGGGCTGCATGACGTGACCTTCCACGCCATGCAAGCCGGTGCCGCCACGCGCGAGCCCTTTTACTTCTTGCTGCTGGCGGCGGCGGTGTTCTTGGCCTACACCAGCGTTTCGCTGTGGGCGTTGCGCGCCCTGAGCCGGCGTTACGCCCTCGGCAACACCAAGGTGAGCCTGTGAACTGGGACGTGCTGCTGCTGCCCGAAACCCTGGCGCTGTACGCCGAGGGGCTGTTCACCACGCTGTGGTTGCTGGCGGGCTCGCTGCTGTTTGGCGGCGCGCTGGCGCTGCTGCTGGCGCTGGCCCTCACCAGCCGGGTGGCGGCGCTGCGCTGGCTGGCCGGTGCCTACACCTACTGCATTCGCGGCACGCCGCTGCTGATCCAGATTTTTTTGATCTACTACGGCATTGCGCAGCTTGAATGGATACAAG
The DNA here is from genome assembly GCF_000696225.1 of Serpentinimonas barnesii. Lineage (GTDB taxonomy): Bacteria > Pseudomonadota > Gammaproteobacteria > Burkholderiales > Burkholderiaceae_C > Serpentinimonas > Serpentinimonas barnesii. Next base: position 6,770 of record NZ_BAWN01000041.1, read on the forward strand.
CGCGCTGGGACACGGTCTGGCCTTGGACCCTGTTCAAAGACGCATTCTTTTGCGCCCTGCTGGCGCTGGCGCTCAACAACGCCGCCTACACCGCCGAAATGCTGGCCGGTGCCATGCGCGAAACCGCTCCGGGCGAGCTCGAAGCCGCGCAAGCCATGGGCATGAGCCGCTGGCAGATTCAGCGCCGCATCGTGCTGCCCAGCGCCCTGCGCCGCACCCTGCCCGCCTACGGCAACGAGGTGGTGATGATGCTGCACAGCACCAGCCTGGCCAGCACGGTGCCGGCGCTGATCGACCTCACGGCCGCCGCCAGCCGCATCTACGCCGATTTTTTCCTGCCCTTCGAGGCCTTCCTGTTCGCTGCCGCGATTTACCTGTGCATCACCTTCTTGCTGGTGGCGGTGTTCAAGGGCCTGGAATGGCGCTACCTCGGACATTTGCGGCCGCGCCGCCACTGAAATCCCCATTCCCCCATGTCGCTCGCCACCCCCTCCAAGCTCGAAGTCATCGACTTGCACAAGCGCTACGGCAGCCACGAGGTGCTCAAGGGCGTCTCGCTGGCGGCGCGCGCCGGCGATGTGATCAGCATCATCGGCAGCTCGGGCTCGGGCAAGAGCACGCTGCTGCGCTGCATCAACCTGCTCGAAAAACCGCACCAAGGGCGCATCATCGTGGCCGGCGAGGAACTGCACCTGCGCCCCACGCGCAGCGGCGAGCTCGAAGCCGCCAACGCGCAGCAGTTGCAGCGCTTGCGCACCCGGCTGGCGATGGTGTTCCAGAACTTCAACCTCTGGGCCCACATGACGGTGCTGCAAAACATCATCGAAGCGCCGCTGCACCTGCTCAAGGTGCCCAAAGAGCAGGCGGTGCAAACCGCGCGCCTGTACCTGGAGCGCGTTGGCCTGCAAGGGGTGGAAGACCGCTACCCGGCACACCTGAGCGGCGGCCAGCAGCAGCGGGTGGCGATTGCGCGCGCGCTGGCGGTCGAGCCCGAGGTGATGCTGTTCGACGAACCCACCAGCGCGCTGGACCCGGAGCTGGTGAGCGAGGTGCTGCGCGTGATGCAGCAACTGGCGCTGGAGCACCGCACCATGGTGGTGGTGACGCACGAGATGGGCTTTGCGCGCGAAGTCTCGAACCACCTGATTTTTCTGCACCAGGGGCGCATCGAGGAACAAGGCGCACCGCGCGAGGTGCTGGCCAACCCCAAGAGCGAGCGCCTGGCGCAGTTTTTGGCGGGGAGTTTGAAGTAGCGCGCACGCGGGCTAAATTTTGTTGCAGTGCAACACTAGCATGGTAGGATGCCACGCAGCACCCTTTGCAGAAAGCACCCACCATGGCAGTTCAGCCGCAGACCAAAGCCAAGCGCCACCCGAGCGGCCTAGGGGCTGAGGCATGATCGGGCTGCTGGGCGTTTTGCTCGCGCTCGGGCTGCTCATCTTTTTGGCCTACCGGGGCGTGTCGGTGCTGCTGCTGGCGCCGCTGTGCGCGCTGCTGGCGGCGCTGTTTGCGGGTGCGCCGCTGCTCGGCCTCTACACCCAGGTCTTCATGGGTTCGGCGGGCAGCTTCATCATCTCGTTTTTCCCCTTGTTTCTGCTGGGCGCGATTTTTGGGCGGCTGATGGACGACAGCGGCTCGGCCAAGGCGATCGCCCAAGGCTTGGTCGCGCAGTTGGGCGGCGGGCAAGCGATTTTGGCGGTGGTGCTGGCTTGCGCCATCCTCACCTACGGCGGCGTGTCGCTGTTCGTGGTCGCCTTTGCCATCTACCCGATTGCGGCCAGCCTGTTTCGTGACCAAGACATCCCCAAGCGACTGATCCCGGCGACCATAGCCTTGGGGGCCTTCACCTTCACCATGACGGCGCTGCCGGGCACGCCGGCGATCCAGAACGCGATTCCGATGCCATTTTTTGGCACCACCCCCTTTGCCGCGCCCGGCATCGGCATCTTGGCGGCCTTGATCATGTTTGGCGCCGGGCAGTGGTGGCTGATGCGCCGCGCGGCGGCTGCGCGTGCGCTTGGCGAGGGCTACGGTGTGCACCCCGACGCCTTGCCCACGGCCAACAAAGCGATGCGCGAACGCGCCGCCGGTGAGGGCTACGACGTGGCCGACTTGGTCTGCGCAAAAGAAACCACGCCCAAGCGCCCGCTGCCGTCCTTCTTGGTGGCGGTGTTGCCGATCGTGGTGGTGATCGTGGCCAACCTGCTGTTCTCGACCTTCATCATCCCGTCGTGGGATGTGGCCTTCCTGGCCGAGCCGCAGTTTGGTGCCGTCGGCTTGTCGTCGGTGCTGGGCGTGTGGTCGATCATTCTGGCGCTGTCGGTCGCCATCTTGGTGCTGATTGCCACCAACTGGGCGCGGCTGGTGTCGCTGACGCGCTCGCTCGACGACGGCGCCAACGCCTCGGTGCTGCCGATCTTCAACACCGCCTCGCTGGTGGGCTTTGGCGCGGTGGTCGCCGCCCTGCCCGCCTTCGAGATTGTGCGCGTGGGGGTGCTGGGCCTAGGCGGCGAGAACCCGCTGGTCTCGCTGGCCATTGCGGTCAACATTTTGGCCGGCATCACCGGGTCGGCCTCGGGCGGCATGAGCATTGCGCTCTCGACCTTGGGCAGCACCTACTTGGAAATGGCCACGGCGGCCGGCATCGCGCCGGAGGTGCTGCACCGCATCACCGCCATAGCCACCGGCGGCCTCGACTCGCTGCCGCACAACGGCGCGGTGGTGACGTTGCTGGCGATCTGCGGCCTGACGCACCGCCAGTCTTATGGCGATCTGGCCATGGTGGCGGTGGTGTTCCCGATTGGCGCGCTGGTGGTGGCGATTGTGGCTGCGAGCCTGTTTGGGGCCTTCTGAGCCGATAAGATGCGGCTTGGGGGCGGCCAGGCAGCACAGCTGGCCAGATAATCGCTGCATGTCTCCTCTTGCACCACTCCCTGCCGCTGTGAGCGCGCCCAGCCACTGCACGGCCCTCGTAAACGCCCCGCCCAGCCGCCCCCTGATCCTCGGCTCGAGTTCGCCCTACCGGCGCGAGTTGCTCGGGCGCTTGCAACTGCCTTTCAGCGTGGTGGTGCCCGACGTCGATGAATCCCCCCGTCCGGGCGAGCCGCCGGTCCAAATGGCGCTGCGGCTGGCGCTGGCCAAGGCACAGGCGGTGGCGCTGCAGCATCCGCAGGCGCTGGTGATCGGCTCCGACCAGGTGGCGGAACTGAACGGGCAGGCCTTGGGCAAACCCGGCAACCACGAACGCGCCCGCGCGCAGTTGCAGGCCATGAGCGGCCAAAGCGTGTGCTTTCACACCGCGGTGGCGCTTTGCTGCCTCGACAGCGGGTACAGCGCCAGCGCCTTGGCACAGGTGCGGGTGCAGTTTCGGGTGCTGCAAGACGATGAAATCGAGCGCTATTTGCAGGCCGAGCAACCCTATGACTGCGCCGGCAGTGCCAAGAGCGAGGGCTTGGGCATCGCCTTGCTGGAGCGCATCGAAAGCGACGACCCCACCGCCCTGATCGGCCTGCCCCTGATCCTCACCGCCCGCCTGCTGCGCGGCGCCGGGGTGCCGTTGCCATGACCCGCAGCGCCCCGCTGGGCACCTTGTATCTGGTGCCGACACCGCTCGATTTTGGGTGTCTGGACGCGGCTGCCGCAACCCCGCCCTTGGAGCACAGCCTGCCCCTGCTCACGATCCAGACCGCCGCCCGGCTGCAGCACTGGGTGTGCGAAAACGCCAAGAGCACACGCGCCTTTTTGAAGCGGGTCGGGCTGGTGGTGCCGCTGGCGCAGCCGCTGCAGGCCCAGCAGATCGTCGAACTGCCGCGCCAGGTGCACAAAAAGGGCGATCACGACCCCCAAGACGGCCACGACGCCACCGCCCTGCTCGCCCCGGCCTTGCAGGGGCACGACATCGGGCTGGTGAGCGAGGCCGGCATGCCCGGCATTGCCGACCCCGGCGCCTCGGTGTTGCGCGCCGCGCACCAACTGGGCCTGCCCGTGGCGCCCTTGGTGGGGCCGGTGTCGCTGATGCTGGCGCTGGCCGCCAGCGGGCTCAACGGGCAGCAGTTTGCCTTTGTGGGCTACCTGCCACAAGAAAGCAGCGCCCGGGCGCAGCGCATCCGCGAGCTCGAAGCCTTGGCCCTGCGCAGCGGCCAGACGCAAATTTTTATTGAAACCCCCTACCGCAACCCGGCGCTGCTGCAAAGCCTGCTGGAGTGTTTGCAGCCCCAGACGCGTCTGGCCCTGGGCGCGGGCTTGAACCTGCCGCAACAGGCCATCCACAGCGCCCGGGTGGCCGCTTGGAAGCAGCAGCGCCCCGCCCTGCCGCTGGAGCTGCCCACGGTTTTTTTGCTGGGGCGCTAGGGAGCCCTCCCTAGATCACTCCATCGCGGCGCGCAGCTCGCGCGAGGTCGCGCCCAAGCGCCGGATGCCCATGCGCGCCAAGGCGGTGACAAACAGCAACGCGCCCTCGGGGTCGCTCTGGCGCCAGGCCTGAAACTGCTCCCAGCTCAGGGTGTTGAGCGCCGCGCCATCGCTGCCGGCATGCGCAAAGGCGGTGCGGGCCATGCCGTTCAGGAAGGCCATTTCGCCAAAAACCGCCCCGGCTCCGATCACCGACAAGCGCACCCCTTGATCCGGCGCTTCGGAGGTAGAGAGCGTCACCGTGCCGGCCTTAACCCACAGCAAGGTGCGGTCCAGGTCACCTTGGCGGATGATGAGCTCCCCGGGCGCAAAGCGCAGGCTGCGCATTCGGGCTTGCAGCGCCGCGCCTTGGGAAGCCGTCAATTCAGCGCCCAACTCCCCCAGCGCCGACACCTGCGTGGCCTGCTCCGGCTGCGCTTGCACCTCTGCCGGACGGGTGGCCAAAATTTGCTCCTCGGCCCATTCGAGGGCCCGATCCAAGTCGGGCTGGGTGTGCAAGCCGGCCATGCGCTGCGCCGCCAAACCGTGCACGCCGCACAGGAGCAGCGCCACGTTCTGTGCATGCAACTCGTGCGCCAGGTTGATCAGGCGCAAGCAGCCGGTTTCATCCCAAGAGGGCACGCGCGAGGCATCCAGTACCACGCAGCGGTGCCCATTCAGGTGCGCACGCACCTGCTCCACCACCTGGGCCGCCACCCCGAAGGAAAAGATGCCTTGCAGCTCAAACACCGCCACCGTGGACATGCGCGCAGCCAGCCAGCTTTCGTCCTGCGGTCCGCGCACGTGGCGCGAGCGCAGCTTGCCCTCTAGGTGGACGCGCCGGATGGCGTGCGCACCCGATGCCCGCAGCAGCTCCAGGGTGGCCACCAACAGGCCAGCCAGCAAAGCCAAGGCGCCGCTGGTGCCCACAAACACCAAGGCCACCACCCATGCCTGCGCGCGCGAGCTGCGTTCCTCGCGGGCGGCGGGCCGCTTCCACAGCGAGGGCGGGATCATGCGCACCCCGGCGATCAGCAGCGCCCCCATCAAAACCGCCATTGGCACCCAAGGCAGCCACAGATAACCGCTGACGGCCACAGCGATCAAGCCCAGCGCGTGCCACTGCCCGGCCCGGCGGCTCGGTGTGCCGGTGTAAAAGAGCGCGGTGCGCGAGCGCGACAGGCTGGTCGAGGCCGGAATCAGGCCCAGCAGCGCGCAGCCCGCGCCCACCCAGCCCTCGCGCCCCAACACCAAGCCGGGCGGGCTGTGTTGCCCGTGTTCGCTCTCCAGTTGCTGGTGATAGACCAGCACCTCGAGCGAGTTCACCACCGCCATCAGCAAGGCCAGCGAAGCCAGCTGAAAACCGACCTGATCCAGCACCAACCCCCACGGTGCGGCCCACCAGTCGGGCACGATCGGCAGCAAAAAAACCGCTTCGTCAGCCGCCATGCTCAATTCCACCCCGGGGGCCCAAAACAGCCACGGCAAGGCGACCAAGATAACGGCCAGCAACAGCGTGGGGAAACGCGGCCACAGGCGCTGCAACACCAGGCTGAGCGCCACCACGGCCAGCGCGATGGCCGCGTGCCAGCCCAGCAAGGCGCCCCACTGCCCGCCGCTGATGTAATGCAGCCCCTTGATCTGCGCCACAATGAGCGACAAACCCACCCCGGCCGCAAAGCCCTGCGTCACGGCAACCGGAATGAAGCGCGCCAGTCGGGCCAAGCCGCTCCAAGCGATCAGGGATTGCAGCAGAAAACCCAAGGCCGCAAAAACACCGGTGATGGCCAGCGCCTGTGCCGCGGATATGGAAACCGCTGCTCCGGCCCCGACCACCAGCGACAGCATGCCGCCAAAGAGCAGCGCCACCGCCGTCGAAGGGCCATACACCACCCCCTTGCCGCGCGCCAACAGCGCGAGCAAAGCCCCCGGCAGCGCCGCCGACCACAGCGCCAGCGCACTGGCCGTGCCCAGATAGGCCAGCGGCGCAAAAGCCAACAGCCCCAGCCCAATGGCGTGGGGAATCGAGACCGACAGCGCCGCCGCCGCCCCGACGATGGGCTGGTTGGTGCGTTGCTGGGTGCGACCGCCGACTCCCGAGGAAAGATCAAATTCGGTAGGTTCTGGTGCTTGCTTCACCAAAACATTATCGCTTGGGAAAATGACAAAAACAGCGCCAGCGCCGTGCGGTCTGCGGCCGATAATTGGTCGCCCACAAGCAGGTCTGCACCCGCATCATGAACCACACACCCGATCACCCCAGAACAGTCCTGCTGGCTGGCGCAAGCGGCCTGATCGGCGGCTTGTTGCTGCAAGGCCTGCTCGCGCACCCCGCCGTCACAGAGGTGCATGCCTTGGTGCGCCGCCCCGTGGACGCACCGCACGCCAAGTTGCGCCAGCATCAGGTGGATTTCACCGCACTGGCTGCCCTGCCCGAAGTCGATGAAGTCTATCTGGCGCTGGGGACCACCATCAGGCTGGCGGGTAGCCAAGCGGCCTTTAGGGCCGTTGATCTGCACGCCAATCTGGCTGTGGCAGAAGCGGCCGTCAAGGCCGGGGCGCGTCGCGTGGGCTTGGTCAGTGCTGCGGGCGCCAGCTCGAGTTCGGCCGTTTTCTACAACCGGGTCAAGGGCGAACTCGAAGATGCGCTCATGGCCCTAGAGCTGGACGCGCTGGTGATCGCGCGCCCCTCCTTGCTGCTGGACAGCCGCGCCCATCTGGGGCAGGCCCCACGGCTGGCCGAAAAGCTGAGCATCCCCATCGGCAGGCTGATCGCCCCTTGGGTGCCCGGGGCGTACCGCCCGGTTTATGCCCAATCGGTGGCCACTGCCTTGCTCCGGCACGTGCCCGTGGCCACAGGCCTGCTGGTGTTGCCTTCTGACGAACTGGCAAGGTCAGGATGAAATGCTGGCCGAGCCTGAACATACGCATATCACCCTGAACAAACGCGCCGCCAGGATTCAACTCTTTCGCCTGCGCGAGCATGGTGGGACTGAGATCAAGCCCGGTGACCCGAAAATCGCGCTTCAGGTTGAAAACGTTTTTGCCGCCCCCGCACCCGATGTTGAGCAATGTCCGGTTCGAATCCGGCACCGCTCTCCTCTCCTCTCCTCTCCTCTCCTCTCCTCTCCTCTCATTCTCGGCTCAGCTTGATGTACTGGGAACCAGTCGATAGGTTCTTTTCTAGAACCACCCCCCCTAATGGTATGAAGTTGGCTGTGACGCGCTGGCGTTGGCGGCTGAGCCGCGCTTTGTCGGTGTAGTTGAGGTGCACGGCGATTTTGGCGAGACGGCCGATGGGCAAGGGGAAGGCGTAGAAGAGGCTTTGCTTTTGGGTGTCGAAGTAGGGATCGGCCTAGGCGATGAGTTCGGGCAGTCTGGCTCAGGTGTCTGGGCTGAGGATGGCACTGCGGTCGGATTTTGTGTCGCGCACGGCGTATGCGAGTTCTTTGTCGCGCATCAGGATGGTGGCGCTGGCCAGTTGCAGGCCGCGCTCTGCCAGCTGAGGCCGTCGAGCGCCGGTACCACGGCCAAGCGGGTGAGGGGGTCGGTGGCCAGATGCCGGGTGCCCCGGTCGGTGGTGACCAAGGCTTCGCCGGCCAACATGCCGCTGCTGCGCAAATTGGCTTTGAGGCCGCGACGAAGTTGAATGCCCTGTGCCAAAAGACCCGTGCGTTACAGGCCTGCGTCCACCCAACGGCCACCAGCCACCCGCGCGCGGCCCAGCGCCACCAGCGTATCGAGCAACATCGGCAAGCGCTCGCGCCAGCGGCCACGGCCGCTGAAATGCGCGGCCACGTCGTCCAGGTCGAGGCTGCGCTGCGCGGTGGCCAGCACCTCGGCCACGGCCTTGATTTGCTCGGTCACCCCCATGGGCCACGGGCGCTGCACCAGCGCCAGCTTGGCGGGCTGGGTCTGCGCGCCGTCCTCGGGCGCGTCGGCGTCGGCGTCGGCGTCGGACTCGGACTCGGCCTCAATGGCCACCTGCTTGCCCCGTCCGGCTTGCTGGAACTCGGGCCGCAGCCAGCGCACGGTGCCGGCTGCTTCCTTGGCGGCGCGCCGGGCGTTTAGCTCGACCAGCCGCGCCAAGAGCGTGTCGGTGTCGGCGGGCAAGCTCAGGTCGGCCCAGCCGTAGGCTTGCAGCACGGCGGCGTCCAGTTCGTCGTGCAGGCTCTTGAGCACGCCCACCAGGCCGTGCTCGTGAATGACTTTTTCCTTGGCGCTCAGTGCTTCGCCGCTGCGCAGCTTTTCCAGCACGTTGTAAACCGCCGTGAGCGTGGCGTCGGGGTGGGCGGCCTGCCGGGCCTTGCGGTGGGCGTCGATTTGCTCGGCCAAGGCGCGAATGCGCTCGGCCAGCATTCCGGCTGGGTCTAGGTCGGGGAAGGGGAAGGTCTCGAAGCAGCGCGATTTGTTGTAACGTGGGTCATTGCCGATGCCCAAGCGGCCCCCAGTCGCAAGCGCCCAATGAACATGCTCTGCGCTGGACAGCACACCTAGGTGGAAAGCGTCCGCGCTGGCAATCGCAATCAACATGTTGTCCGGCAACACGCTGGCATCCAAGAACTGGAACACGCGGTGCTTGGCGGTTTCGACCGTCGCAATGTACCGAGATAGGCCTACAAGGGCAGGCCGTAAGTCCTTGCGCGGCTCGCCAAACAACCACCAGTTGTTGCGGTAAGTTGCCCGGTTGTTTTGCTCCCTCTCGGGCTTGACCCGCTCCAGCAGCCACTGGTAGGCGGCGGGGTAGCGTTGCCGCACCTCGTCGGCGGTCAGTCCGAACATATCGATCACCAGCACGTCGCGCGGCGTGGCCGTCAGGTCGCGTCCGTTGCGGTACTCCCTGATATGGCGCTCAAGCCCCGACACCGTGCCCAGCCCGAGGCTGGCGGCCTCTTGCCGGGAAACAATGAAGCCCGAGCCGTGGAGTTTGACGCCGGGGGACGAAACACCCGCCATGGCGCGCAATGGTCGCACCGCAGCCACGTTGGCCCCCACGGACAAGTCTGGGTGTATCACCCCCCTGCACTCAACCAGTTCCACCGCCACCTCGCCAAACTCACTGGCCTGCTCACGCTGCACCGTCAACAACCGCCCTTCGGCCTTTCCCGGTGCCAGCACCGTCATGGCAATGCGCACAGCGGCGCCGTTGGCGCTGTCCACCCACGGGTGATCGGGCACGGCGAATGCCAGATGCGCCACGCCAGCGCCGGGGCGGGGCATGCCGGGGGCCGATTTCTGCGCGTTTGGCAGCATGAGGCCCCCGGCATGCCCC
>NZ_BAWN01000040.1 GCF_000696225.1 Serpentinimonas barnesii
CCCCAGCCGCGGCTTTCGAGCCGCTGTGGCAGGCCTTTGCGCACTGGCAGGCGCACAGCCGCATGTGGCACGATTGGCCCGAGCTTGAGGGCTTGCGCCTGCACGCGCTGGATATTGACACAGGGCCGCAAGCTGCATCCGCATCCGCCACGCTGCTGCTGCACGGCCCGGATGGCTGGTGGCCGCAGTGGGCGGCCTGGCTGCAACCGCGTTTGGACCAGGGTGGGCGCTGGCTGGTGCCGGACTTGATCGGTTTTGGCCAGAGCGACAAACCCAAGCAGATGGTTTGGCACACCTTGGAGCGCCACGCCGCCATTTTGCTGGCGCTGTGCGACACAACAGGTGTACAGCACTTGCAGCTCGTCTATGCCCCGGGGCAGGCGCAACTGGCGCAGGCGCTGCAGCAGCGCGCCGGGCCGCGGCTGCTGGGGCTGGCCGAGTGCAGCCCGCCGCCGAGCGCGCAGCTTGTGGGCCATTGGGCCGAGCTGCCTTATCCCGATGCCGGGCACCGGGCGGCGCAGCGGGCGTGGCGCGAGCGGGGCTGGGGCATGGCTCCAACATGGGCAGCCTACCATGCAGACCCAGCATGTCCCTGATGAGAGGGCAGTGTTGCGCCTAGACCGGGTCAAGAAGGAGGCCGTCCATCCAAGGCCGGTTGGCTGTTTGTCATAATCCTAGGGCTTGGCGCTGTCTGCCCGGCGTTTATCAACCTGCCTTGTTCAAAACACCCCATGGAAACACACGATTTGCGCGTACTGCTACTGCTAGATCGCAAGGTCGGATGTTTCGCCCGCACAGCCACGCTGCGCTGGTGGCGCTGTGCTGTGCTGGGTGAGGATTGGTACCCCCTGACGGCACGCTCCAGCTTAAACGACGTTCTCGATGATCTGTGCCAGCGCGAAGACCGTGCCAACGGACTGCAAGATTTTGAGTTGCACCTACTCTACACCGCTCCTACCCTGCTGCAATTAAGCGAAGTGCTGCCAAAATTGGCCGAGTTGGGTTGCACGCGCTGGCAGATACTGCGCTGGGAACCCCTGCGCGACCGAGCCGCTCGGCTATCTGGACAAGCCCCGACCGCTGCGCTGCCCCCCGACGATTGGCTGACGCAGCATCTGCTGCCGGTGCTCGAAAGCAACCTAGAGCGCAACCCGGTTGCGCCGCCGGCCAAGCCGGGAGCGGAGTTGCAATGCGACGAGATTGCCATCAAACCCCTGCGCGCGGAGCGTCGGCAGCTAGAGGCAGAGCGCACGGCCATCTTGGAACAAATGGTGGCGATGCAATTGCCCAGCATGGAGCAGCTCATCAGCTACTTGCCGGCCATTTATCGCAATCCCTTTGTCAGCATCGCGCCGCACGATCTGGCCTTGTTGGCTGGGCGCTTGCAACTGCCCAGTATTACCTCGCCTTGGCCAGAGCCGAGTGCAGATACTTTGCTGACGCTGCAAACTCGGCTTCGGCGCTTGCCTGCCAGCGAAAGCGAGCGTTTGCGCGAGTTTTGTCGGCAACTGCCTCACCGGCTGGATTTGCGCCCCGAAATGCGTGCCTGGCTGGGAGAGGCCTGATGGAGCCGACCGATGAAGTGCAACGAAGGCGACTGCGGGAGTTGCAGGCCAATGCAGCCGAGGCGGTTTCAAGCTGGCGCCTAGAAAAACTGACGGTGCCTGATTTGCTGCTACTGCTGCGCCACGACCCGACGCTGCAGCAGTTGGTGCGCAGCTTGAACGCTGTGGCCACCCCACAGGCTGAAGCCGTTGAGGGCAGTTCAAGGGCCAGCGACCAGCCCCCAATAGGGTCGCCGATTTTGGCCTTTGCGCCTCCCGTTGCGCCTCCCGCAGACCCTTTGCGCCAGCAGGTGGGCGCGGAGTTGAGCTTGTTGCAAGCCTTGCGCACCGACAGCAAACTGGCCAGCGAGTGGTTGTCTGCCGAGCCCGAATGCGAGGGCCGGCAGTTGGTGCGCCTGATCGCTCGCGCTGCACAGTGGGACGTGGTGCTGGAGTTGTGGGACACCTTGGCTTTGCGCTGCAAAACCCAGCAACGCGCGGTCAGCACCACCGAGCTCAATCTCTTGCAAGGTGCGCTGGCGCTGCACAATTTGCGCTGGCAAGACCGGCAGGCGGCCCTGCTGGAGTGCCAAGTTGGGGCCGATTACGACTACCGCCGAATGCAGCGCGCCACCCCCAGTGGCGAGAGGGTGCGTGCGCTGTGGCTTCCGGGGCTGCGCAATGCCGGGGCTGAAGTGCAAAAACTGCCGCTTGTGCAAACCTAAGCCCCAAATGGCCAGAGATTTTTTGAACCCACACCACACACATATGGACACCCATTCGAGCAGCGTCAAAGCAACTGCCCCTCCGGTGCCTGCCTGGGCGCCGGACAATTTGTTGCTTAATTACCGCAAAGCCATGCGCCAGACAATGGCAGCTCAGTTGGCTACACGCACTTTTCACTGTTTGCGGGGTTCCGACGGGGTAAGCCTAATTTACGAAGCAGCCACCAGTCTGTTGTGGGCAGTTCCCGAGCGCGAAAACAAGTTTGTGGTTTGCAAACTCGACGAAGGCAAGGCACTGGCCGGTCCTTGGTCTGGTGCGCATCTCGATGTTTGGTGCTTGCCCAAACCTGACGAACTCACGCACTTCGCGCAGGGCAGTGGCAATCCGATGCGCCGCGGACAGAATTACCGCCTCTACGAGCAGCAGTATTGGCTTTGCGATGGCGGCAGCTACGATTTGAATGCCGGCAGTTTTGGCATCTATCCCTCTGCTTCCGGTTGCGTCATCCTGTGTTGCCAGTTGCCAGAACCTGGGGCGATTTCCATGCTCGACCTAGCTTTGCAGCATGGCTGGACGCTGGACGATAAAAAACTCAACGCTTTGCTCTCCAGCTTTCGAACTCCGGGTGCCGATGATTTAAAGACTTGGCTGGCTGCTATTGACTACCAGGCCTGCCGCCTGCCGATGCTTGATGTGACGCAGTTTAGCGACCAGAGCAAGGGGATATGGGAGGCTTGGGGCCAGCCGCCGGAGCAACTCGTGGAATTTGGTATTCGGGCGCGCAATCCGGTGCAGGATGTACGACAAAGCTATGTGGCCATCGATTTTGGCACCAGCAGCACGGTGGTAGCTTGGGACGACAACGGGCGCTCCAAACTCATGCGCATCGGGGTCAAGGATTTTTTTGAAAAGCCGCAGGCCGCGCATTATGAGAACCCGGCCGTGCTGGAGTTCATTGATTTTCCTGCCATGCTGACGGCCTGGCAGGAGCGCACCTACCGCCCCGATGTGCGCTGGGATCAAGTGCGTTGTTCGCACGAGGCGCTGCACAATTGGCGCCACAACGAAACCAATCCGGTGGTGGTGGCCAGCATACTGGGCAAGCTCAAACAATGGGCCTTGCGTCAGGCTTGGGAGCAGCGCCTGTTGTTGAGCGATCAGGTTAATCAACAAGAATACGAGTTGTGCCCGTTACCGCCTCGCAACCCGGTCAAGGGGCAGCCCTTGGCGGTGGGTAAGTCTGACCCGTTTGATCCGCTGGAGCTCTACGCCTGGTTTTTGGGGATGAGCATCAATTGGCGTGGGCGCGGTCTGTTTCTGCGCTACTGCATGGCCTTTCCGGTGGATTATCCGCAGAGCGTCAAGGCCGGCATTTTGGCGGCGTTCCGCCGTGGTTTGCAACGCAGCTTGCCCTCTACTCTGGTTGATCAGCCAGAATTCAACGATTTTACGCTCGAAGAGCGCGCCACCGAACCAGCAGCCTATGCGGCCATTGCACTGCCGGCGTTTGGCATAGAGCCGGGTTCCGGGGGTGGCGTGGCCTACGCTGTGTTTGATTTTGGTGGCGGCACCACGGATTTTGATTTTGGTTTTTACCGCCAGCCCGATTCCCAGGAGGAAGATGCCGGGTACGAAGCCGTATTTGAGCGCTGCGGGGCCGCGGGCGATAAGTTTCTAGGGGGTGAAAATCTGCTAGAGAACATGGCCTACCGGACCATGTTGCACAACCTAGAAGTGTGCCGAAAAAACAAAATTGTTTTCAGTCGCCCACTGGATGCCGATGATTTTGCCGGCAGCGAGCTGTTTCTAGATCAAACGGGAGCCGCCAACACCAACACCCTGATGCTGATGGCGCGGCTGCGTCCACTCTGGGAAACGGGTCAATTGGCTGGTGCAGGAAGTGGCGTGGAGAAAATTGAGCTAATCAATCGGGAGGGTAAGAAAGTGGGTTGCGAGTTGGCCGTCCCGACCAGCGCCTTGCTTGAGTATTTGACGCAGCGCATCGACGAAGGGGTGCAAAAATTTTATGTCGCCCTGCAGCAGGCTTTTGCCAGTGAACGGCCGCTGAAAGTGCATGTGTTGCTGGCCGGTAACGCTAGCCGATCACCATTGGTGTTGCGCCGCTTTGGGATTCGGGCTGCGCGCGGTGAAGTCGAGCCCGTGTCTGAACCGCTTAAAACCGATTTGGCGGGTTTTTTTGCATCCGACGGCCCAGAAATCATAGCCCACGCCCCACTTGCCAGCGACGACAACGACGTCTATCGGCCTACCGGTAAAACCGGCGTGGCGCTGGGCTTGTTGCGACTTGGTCCAGGAGGCGCACTCAAAGTGGTAGATCATGCGCGCCAGGTGGCGGGCAATGAAGCACCCTTTGCTTTCTATGTTGGGCGGGTGCGGCAGGGCAAGTTTGTGGTCGGCCTGACACAAGGCGTGAAATACGGTGAGTGGCACGAAATCGGCGCACCGCGCGAGCGGATTTTGAATGTGTACATCACCCAATCCCCGCTGGCACTAACCGGAGCTTTGCCGGAAGGGCATCAGGAATTGTTTAAACGCCCGATTCATCTGGCCGGTGAGGCGCTAGGGCACAAGGTGTTTGCACGCGCCCTAGGGCCTTCGTCAATTGAGCTTTGCACCGCAGCCAGCAAAGAAGCGGTGCAGCAAGGCAATTACGAAAACCGGCGCGAGCTCGATTTGCAGCCAGGCAGTTGAACCGGTTTTAGAGTGAAGGGCGGCTGGGCGGCTGCGCGCGCCGGGGGCCGCGTGCTTCATGCCGTTTTGCCGCGCGGCCAGAAATCGGCCCACAGCCCCCGGGCACCCAGCCGCTCAGCCGCTCAGCCGCTCAGCCGCTCAGCCGCTGAAACTTTAACTTCAGCGTATCCGCGCCCGGCCGCGCAGATCTTCCTGGAAGGCCATCAGGCGCTGCTGCATCAGGTTTTGCTCGATCTGCGGGCGCAACTGTTCCAACGGCGGCAGTTGGGCGCGGCGCACGTCATCGACGCGAATGATGTGCCAGCCAAATTGGGTGCGCACCGGCTCGGGGCTGAGTTGGCCTTTGCCGAGCTTGACCATGGCTTGCGAGAACTCGGGCACGAACACATCGGCGCCGGCCCAGTCGAGGTCGCCGCCTTGGGGCGCGGAGCCGGGGTCGCGCGAGCGGGTGCGCGCCAGTTCCTCAAAGTTGCCACCGGCGCGGATCTGGGCCAAGAGGGTGGTGGCTTCGGCTTCGGTCTCGACCAGGATGTGGCGCACGCGGAATTCCTGGCCCTGGTTGGCGGCGGCGAATTTGTCGTATTCGGCTTGCACCTGGGCGGCGGTGACCGGGTTCTTGCGCTGGAAGTCGGCGAACAGCTCGCGGATCAGGATGGTTTGTGTGGCCAGTTGGACTTGGGCGCGGAACTCGGGGCTGGCGCGCAGGCCACGGCGTTCGGCCTCTTGCGCAAAAATCTCGCGCATGATGGCTTCTTCGCGCAACTGGGCGCGCATGGCGTCATCGACGGTGCGGCCGCCGCGCTCGGCTTGTTGCACCAGCGTATCCAAGCGTGCCGTGGGCACCGGTTTGCCGTTGACGATGGCCAGGTTTTGCGCGTAAGCGGGCAGGGCGAGGGTGGCAGCCAAGGCCACGGCGGTGAGCAGGAGTTTCATGGAGCAAAGGTAGGGGGTGAGCGAAAAATCTAGCGCCGGATTTCGATCGCCAGTGCGTGCAAGCCAGCGTCTATATAGGGACGAAGCGCATCATACACAAGCCGGTGCGCGGCCACGCGGCTTAAGCCCTGGAAGCGCTCGGAGGCAATGCGCACCCGGAAGTGGCTGCCAAAGCCTTGCGCGTTGGCTCCGGCATGGCCGGCGTGGGCGGCGCTCTCGTCGATCACTTCCAGCAGGTGCGGGGCCAAGGTCTGCTCCAAGGTGGCGCGCAGGGCCTCGGCCGTGGCGGGGTGGGGGGAGGGGGGTTGTTGCATAGCAGATGGGATTATCGCGCCGGCTAGAGGGGCTAGGCCGGGAGCAGGAAAGGGATCGAGTCAGGGCTCTGGGTGGTGCGCTAGGCCGTCGGTGCCTGCCAGTCGAGCGCGGCCGAGTTCATGCAGTAGCGCAGGCCGGTGGGGGCCGGGCCGTCGGGGAAAACGTGGCCCAGGTGCGCGCCGCACTGGCTGCACAGGGTTTCGGTGCGCAGCATGCCGTGGCTGCGGTCGTGGCGTTCGGTGACCGCGCCCGGCAGGGCCAAGCTGAAGCTGGGCCAGCCACAGCCGGCGTCGAACTTGGTCGCGCTATCGAACAAGGGCTGGCCGCAGCCCATGCAGTGGTAGCGGCCGCTGGCCCAATGCGCCTCGTAGCGGCCGCTAAAAGGGCGCTCGGTGGCGGCCTGGCGCAGCACGGCGTAGGCCAAGGGCTCAGCCCCTTTGGCGGCCAGCAGCTCGCGCCATTGCTCGGGGGTTTTGTGGATCGGAAATTCCATGGGCGGATGGGAGACGGGTTTTTAGGAGGAACAACTGATCTCGATCTGCGCCGCCCATGCGGGCGCCTCGGCGGCCAGGTCGTCGCAGTCGGGCAGATCGTCGTAGGGCTGCGCCAGCGCGGCCTGCAAGCGCTGCAGGGGCTCGAACTGGCGTTGCTCGGCAGCCTCGATTACGGCTTGCGCCAGGTGGTTGCGCAACACCACGCGCGGGTTGCTGCGCCGCATCTGCGCTTGTGCCTGTTCGGGGCTGTGCGCCGCGTCGCTGAGCAGGCGTTCGCGCCAGCGCCGCGCCCAAGCCTCAAAGGGGTCGCTTTGCTGCAGCAACGCGCGCGCTGCGCCAAGTTCGGTCACGCGGCCGCTGAGCGAAAATTCGGCCACGCCCTCGCTTAGGCTGCGCCAAAACCGGGTGTAGTCGGCCCGTTCGGCGGCCAGCAGGCGCAGCAGCTCGTCGGCCAAGGCGGCGTCACCGGGGCGTGGCTCGCCTAGGCCCAGCTTGGCGTTCAGGCGCTGTTGCAGCGCGGCCTCGAACCGGGGCTTGTAGTGGCGCAGCGCCTCGGCGGCCTGTTGCGTGCCATCGAGCAGCGGCAGCAGCGCCTGCGCCAGGCAATACAAATTCCAGTGGGCGATGCCCGGTTGCTGCCCAAAGGCGTAGCGCCCGCCGTCGTCCGAGTGGTTGCAGATGTGCTGCGGCTCGAAGCCGTCCATGAACTGGAACGGGCCGTAATCGATCGTCAGCCCGAGGATGCTCATGTTGTCGGTGTTCATGACACCATGGCAAAAGCCCAGCGCCTGCCACTGCGCCAGCAGCTCGGCGGTGCGCACGGTCACGGCCCGCAGCAGGGCGGCCACGCGCTGCGCCGGTTGCGGACTCGCGGCGCACTCGGGGTAGTGGTGCGCTATCACAAAATCGGCCAAGGCCTGCAGCTCCGCGTGCTGGCCGCGCTGCGCAAAGTGCTCGAAATGCCCGAAGCGGATGAAGCTCGGTGCCAGCCGCGTCACCACGGCGGCGGTTTCCATGCGCTCGCGCCGCACCGGGGCCGGCGAGCCGGTCACGCACAGCGCGCGCGTGGTGGGCACGCCCAGCGCGTGCAGGGCCTCGCTGCACAAAAATTCGCGAATCGAGCTGCGCAACACCGCGCGGCCGTCGCCCCGGCGCGAGTAGGGTGTGGGGCCGCTGCCCTTGAGCTGCACTTCCCACAGCGCCTCGGGGCCAGCGCGCTCGCCCAACAAGAGCGCGCGGCCGTCGCCCAACTGGCCGGCCCAGACGCCAAACTGGTGCCCGCTGTAGACGCTGGCCAGAGGAGAAGCCCCTGGAGGCAGCGCATTGCCGCTGGCTTGGTCCAGGTGCGCGTCGCTGTGCGGCCAGTCGGCTGGCAAACCCAGATCGGCTGCGGCCGCAGCGCTGTAGCCGACCCAGTAGGGCTCGGGTAGGGGCTGGGGGCTGAGCCGGGTGTAGAAGGCCGTGCCCAGTGCTTCGAAGCGGCTGCTTTGCAATTCCATGCAGGCATTGTGCGGGCAAGGGCAATGCCCCGGTGCGGGTGGGGCTGAGGCGTCCCGCTAAGATAGCGCTTGACCCGATCACGCTGCCCCGCGCCCAAGTTGCCGCTTGGCAGCACCAAAGGCACCCTAACAACACCCACCGGAGACAAACCATGCTAGGCCTGATGCAAGAACAACCCCTGCTGATTTCCGACCTGATCGAGCACGCGGCGCGCCACCACGGCGAAGTCGAGATCGTTTCGCGCCGGGTCGAGGGCGACATCCACCGCAGCAACTACCGCCAAGCAGCCGTGCGTTCGCGCCAGATGGCGCAGGCGCTCGATGCGCTGGGGCTGGAGCAGGGCGAGCGCGTGGCCTCGCTGGCCTGGAACGGCTACCGCCACTTCGAGCTGTATTTTGGCGTCAGCGGCTCCGGGCGCGTGCTGCACACCATCAACCCGCGCCTGCTGCCGCAGCAAATCGCTTGGATCGTCAACCACGCGCAAGACCAGGTGCTGTGCTTTGATCTGACGTTTTGGCCGATCGTGCAAGCCATCGCCGCCCAGTGCCCAAGCGTGCGGCTGTGGGTGGCGCTGTGCGATGACGCGGCGCTGGCCCAACTGCCCGGGGCCGCGCAGGTGCCCCATCTGCAAAGTTATGAGGACTGGATCGGCGGCCACCCCAGCAGCTACCAGTGGCCGCGCTTCGACGAGCGCAGCGCCTCCAGCCTGTGCTACACCAGTGGCACCACCGGCAACCCCAAGGGTGTGCTCTACAGCCACCAGTCCACCATTTTGCACGCCTACGCCTCCGCCTTGCCCGACGTGATGTGCCTGAGCGCGCGCGACAGCGTGCTGCCGGTGGTGCCCATGTTCCACGTCAACGCCTGGGGCATTCCCTACTCCGCCTGCGCGGTCGGCTGCAAGCTGGTGCTGCCCGGCCCGGCGCTCGACGGCCAATCGGTGTATCAGCTGCTCGCCACCGAGGGCGTGACCTTTGCCGCCGGCGTGCCCACGGTGTGGCAGATGCTGCTCACCCACATGGCGCAGCACGATTTGAAACTGCCAAAAATGCAGCGCACCGTGATCGGTGGCTCGGCCTGCCCGCCGGCCATGATCCGCGCCTTCCGGGAGCGCTATGGCATCGAGGTGCTGCACGCCTGGGGCATGACCGAGCTCAGCCCGCTGGGCACCCTGTGCACGCTCAAAAACCAGCACCTGAGCCTGCCCGAAGACGAGCAAATGCAAATCCGCCTCAAGCAGGGGCGGGCGATATTTGGCATCGACATGAAGGTCGTCGATGCCAACGGCTTGGAGCTGCCCTGGGACGGGCGCTCGGCCGGTGAGCTGCTGGTCAAGGGCCCGTGGGTGGTGAGCGACTATTTCCGCGCCGAAAGCGCGCCGCCGCTGCTCGACGGCTGGTTCCCCACTGGCGACGTGGCCACCATCGACGCCGACGGCTTTATGCAGATCACCGACCGCAGCAAGGACGTGATCAAGTCTGGCGGCGAGTGGATAGGCTCGATCGACGTGGAAAACATCGCCATGGCGCACCCGGCGGTGCTGATGGCGGCCTGCGTCGGCGTGCCGCACCCCAAGTGGGACGAACGCCCGGTGGTGGTGGTGGTCAAAAAACCTGGGCAGGAGCTCACGCGCGAGCAGTTGCTGGACTTTTACGCCGGAAAGATCGCCAAATGGCAGATCCCCGACGATGTGCTGTTCGTGGAGGCAATCCCGCTCGGTGCCACCGGAAAAATGCAGAAAATGAAGCTGCGCGAGCAGTTGAAGGGCTATCGGCTGCCGGGTTTGTGAGCGCAAGCCTGCGCCAATGCGCGATCGAGTCGCCAAAGCGATAGCGGCTAGGGACATTCCCTGAGAGCCCTTGCGCCCGATTCCGGCTAAGCTGCGCAGGCATCAGCTCATAACAGGAGACAAGCCATGAAATTGACCCGCCGCGAACTCACCGCCGCCGCTTTGCTCACCAGTGCCCTGCCCGCCGTACCGGCTTTGG
>NZ_BAWN01000039.1 GCF_000696225.1 Serpentinimonas barnesii
AACGTCTCCATCACCGTCAAGCTGATCGCCCCGATCGCCATGGAAGAAGGTCTGCGCTTCGCCATCCGCGAAGGCGGGCGCACCGTGGGCGCCGGTGTGGTGGCCAAGATTCTGGATTGATTGCACACAGGAACCCACACACCATGAGCAAGCAAAAAATCCGCATCCGCCTCAAGGCCTTCGACTACAAGCTGATCGACACCTCGGCCGCTGAGATCGTTGACACCGCCAAGCGCACCGGCGCCATCGTCAAGGGCCCCGTGCCCCTGCCGACGCGCATGAAGCGCTTCGACATCCTGCGCTCGCCGCACGTCAACAAGACCAGCCGCGACCAGTTCGAGATCCGCACCCACCAGCGCCTGATGGACATCGTGGACCCGACCGACAAAACCGTCGATGCGCTGATGAAGCTGGACCTGCCAGCCGGCGTCGATGTCGAGATCAAGTTGCAATAAGGCCACAGGCGCCGGGCCTGCGGCAGCGCAGACGAGCCGAAAACGCTCCGCAGGCCTTGCGTGAATTTAGTCAGCGGGTTATAATTTTGAGCTTGGCCATGTTTAGGCAGCAATGCCTGCGCAGACCCCAAGCAAAAACAATCGTCAAATCTGGCGCAGCCCCTGCCCCTTCGAGGATAGGGGCTATGTTGGTTTTAAAAGCTCCGGCCAATTGCAGTCGGACACGCGCACAGCGCGGAAATGGAGAAAAAATGAGTCTGAGCAACTCCCTGGGGTTGTTGGGCCGCAAGGTGGGCATGATGCGCCTATTCACCGACGACGGGGACGCGGTTCCTGTCACGGTGGTGGATGTATCAAACAACCGCGTGGCACAAGTCAAAACCCAAGCCAATGATGGCTACGACGCCCTGCAGCTGACGTATGGCCAGCGCCGCGCCTCGCGCGTGAGCAAGCCTGCGGCCGGTCACTTGGCCAAAGCCGGCGTCGAAGCCGGTGAAATCCTGCAAGAATTCCGCGTCAGCGCGGATGTGGCGGGCAAATACGCCGCTGGCACCGTGCTGCCAGTGGCCGAGCTCTTTGCCGTGGGCCAAAAGGTCGATGTGCAAGGCACCTCGATCGGTAAAGGCTTTGCCGGCACCATTAAGCGCCACAACTTTGCGTCGCAGCGCGCCTCGCACGGCAACAGCCGTTCGCACAACGTGCCGGGCTCCATTTCGATGGCGCAAGATCCGGGCCGCGTGTTTCCGGGCAAGAAAATGACTGGCCACATGGGCGACGAAACCGTCACCACGCAAAACCTCGATGTGGTGCGCGTGGATGTCGAGCGCCAGTTGCTGCTCATCAAGGGCGCGGTGCCAGGCTCCAAAGGCGGCTTCGTGACCGTGCGTCCGGCCGTCAAAGCACTGCCCAAAGGAGGCAACTGATGCAAGTCGAACTGCTCAACCCACAAGGTCAGGCCGCTTCCAGCGTTGAAGTGCCCGATGCCGTCTTTGGTCGCGACTACAACGAGTCGCTGATCCACCAACTGGTGGTGGCCTACCAAGCCAACGCGCGCCAAGGCACGCGGGCGCAAAAAGACCGCGCCACCGTCAAGCACAGCACGAAAAAGCCGTTTCGCCAAAAAGGCACCGGCAACGCCCGCGCCGGCATGACCTCCTCGCCGCTGTGGCGTGGGGGCGGTCGCATCTTCCCGAACAGCCCGGACGAAAACTTCGGTCAAAAGCTCAACAAGAAGATGTACCGCGCCGGCATGGCGTCCATTTTGTCGCAACTGGTGCGCGAAGGCCGTCTGGCGGTGGTCGATGCCATCACGCTCGAAGCGCCCAAGACCAAGCTGCTGGCCGACAAGTTCAAGGCCATGAACCTCAAGTCGGTGCTGTTGATTGCCGACCAGGTCGATGAAAACCTCTATCTGGCTTCGCGCAACCTGCCGCATGTGCTGGTGCTGGAGCCACGCTACGCCGATCCGCTCTCGCTGGTGCACTACAAAAAGGTGATCGTCACCCCAGGCGCCATCGAACAATTCAAGGAGATGTTCGCATGAGCAACATCCAGTTCGACGAAGGCCGCCTGATGCAGGTGCTGGTGGCGCCGATCGTTTCCGAAAAGGCCACCGCCACGGCCGAAAAAACCAATGCGGTTTTGTTCAAGGTGCTGCAAAACGCCACCAAGACCGAAATCAAGGCCGCCGTGGAGCAAATGTTCAACGTCAAAGTCAAGGCCGTCAACGTGCTCAACCAAAAGGGCAAGAGCAAGCGCTTTGGCAAAACCATCGGTCGGCGCGACCACGTGCGCAAAGCCTACGTGACGCTGCAAGCCGGTCAGGAAATCAGCTTTGGCGGGGAGGCCGTCTGATCATGGCAGTCATCAAGATGAAACCGACCTCCCCCGGCCGCCGGGGCATGGTCAAGGTCACACGCGAAACCCTGCACAAGGGTGAGGGCTACGCGCCGCTGCTGGAGCCCAAGTTCCAGAAGGCCGGCCGCAACAACAATGGCCACATCACTGTGCGCCATCGGGGCGGCGGCAACAAGCACCACTACCGCGTGGTCGATTTCGTGCGCAACAAAGACGCCATTCCGGCCAAGGTCGAGCGCCTCGAGTACGACCCCAACCGCAGCGCCCACATCGCTCTGCTGTGCTACGCCGACGGCGAGCGCCGCTACGTGATCGCGCCGCGTGGCGTGGCCGTGGGGGCCACCCTGCTGTCGGGCCCGGAGTCGCCGATCCGCGTCGGCAACACGCTGCCGATTCGCAACATCCCCGTGGGTTCGACCATTCACTGCATCGAAATGCTGCCTGGCAAGGGCGCGCAAATCGCCCGCTCGGCCGGCGCGTCGGCGGTGCTGCTGGCCCGCGAAGGCGTGTATGCCCAAGTGCGGGTGCGCTCCGGCGAGGTGCGCAAGGTGCATGTCGATTGCCGTGCCACCATCGGTGAGGTCTCGAACCCCGAACACAGCCTGCGCCAGCTTGGCAAGGCTGGCGTCAAGCGCCACATGGGCATCCGCCCAACCGTGCGCGGCGTCGCCATGAACCCGATCGACCACCCGCACGGTGGTGGTGAGGGCCGCACCGGCACCGGCATGCCGCCGGTTGATCCGTGGGGCAACCTGACCAAAGGTTACCGCACCCGCAACAACCGTCGCACGCAGACCATGGTCGTCTCGCGGCGCAAGAAGTAAGGGGCTGACACCATGACACGTTCACTCAAAAAAGGCCCCTTCGTTGACCATCACCTGATGGCCAAAGTCGAAAAGGCCGTTGCTACCAAAGACAAAAAGCCGGTCAAAACCTGGTCGCGCCGCTCCATGATCCTGCCCGACTTCATCGGGCTGACGATCGCCGTGCACAACGGCAAGCAGCACGTGCCGGTCTATATCACCGACCAGATGGTGGGCCACAAGCTGGGCGAGTTCTCGCTCACGCGCACCTTCAAGGGTCACCCTGGCGACAAGAAAGCCAAGAAGTAAGGACACACACCATGGAAACACGCGCAATCGTTCGCGGCGTCCGCCTCTCGGTGGACAAGGGCCGCCTGGTGGCTGACCTGATTCGAGGCAAAAAAGTCGATCAGGCGCTGCACATTCTGAACTTCACCCAGAAGAAGGCTGCGGGCATCGTCAAGAAGGCGCTCGATTCGGCCATCGCCAACGCCGAACACAACGACGGGGCCGACATCGACGAACTCAAAGTCAAGACAATCTACGTCGAGCAAGGCACCACGCTCAAGCGCTTTTCGGCACGCGCCAAAGGCCGCGGCAACCGCATCAGCAAACCGACCTGTCACATCTACGTGACGGTGGGCACCTAAACCGACAGGACTAGCCATGGGACAAAAAATCCATCCGACCGGTTTTCGCCTCTCGGTGAGCCGCAACTGGGCCAGCCGCTGGTACGCCAGTGAGCGCAACTTCGCCGGCATGCTGGCCGAAGACATCAAGGTGCGCGAGTACCTCAAAGCCAAGCTGAAAAACGCCGCCGTGTCGCGCGTCGTGATCGAGCGCCCGGCCAAAAATGCCCGCATCACCATCTACTCGGCGCGCCCGGGTGTGGTGATCGGCAAAAAAGGCGAGGACATCGAGAAGCTGAAAAAAGAACTCGCCGCCAAGCTGGGCGTGCCGGTGGCTGTCAACATCGAAGAAGTGCGCAAGCCCGAAGTCGATGCCAAGCTGATCGCCGATTCCATCACGCAGCAGCTCGAAAAGCGCATCATGTTCCGCCGCGCCATGAAGCGCGCCATGCAAAACGCCATGCGTCTGGGTGCCCTGGGCATCAAGATCATGTCGGCTGGGCGCCTGAACGGCATCGAGATCGCCCGCACCGAGTGGTACCGCGAAGGCCGGGTGCCGCTGCACACGCTGCGCGCCGACATCGACTACGGCACCTCGGAAGCCAAGACCACCTACGGTGTGATCGGCGTCAAGGTCTGGGTCTACAAGGGCGACAACCTGGGCCGCAGCGATGCGCCCACGCTCGACAGCACCCCGCGCCCCGACGACGAGCGCCGCCCGCCCCGTGGCCCGCGCCGCGATGGCCGTCCGGAAGGTCGCCCCGATAGCCGGGGTGGCCGTGGAGCCGGTGCTGGTGCGCCACGCCGTGCCGCTGGCGCCCCCGCCGATGGCGGCGCCAAACCGCAGGCCTAAGGAGAAATTCAATCATGTTGCAACCTGCACGCCGTAAATACCGTAAAGAACAAAAAGGCCGCAACACGGGCATCGCCACCAGCGGTGCCACCGTGGCCTTTGGCGATTTCGGCCTGAAGTCCACGGATCGTGGCCGTCTGACGGCTCGCCAGATCGAATCCGCCCGCCGCGCCATTTCGCGCCACGTCAAGCGCGGTGGCCGGGTCTGGATTCGCGTCTTCCCCGACAAGCCAATCTCCAAAAAGCCCGCCGAAGTCCGCATGGGCAATGGCAAGGGAGCGGTCGAGTACTACGTGGCCGAAATTCAGCCAGGCAAGGTGCTGTACGAGATCGTGGGCGTGCCCGAGCAATTGGCTCGGGAAGCCTTCTTGCTCGCCGCCGCCAAGCTGCCGCTGCGCACCACCTTCGTGACCCGCATGTTGGGCCAGTAATCAGGAGCACCCCATGAATACCGCCGAACTGCGTCAAAAAGACGAAGCCGCCCTGCAAGCCGAGGTGAAATCGCTGCAAAAAGCGCATTTCAACCTGCGCATGCAAAAAGCCACGCAACAACTCAACAACACCGCCACGCTGGGTGAAACCCGGCGCGCGATTGCCCGTGCCAAGACCATCTTGGCGCAAAAACGCGCTTCGGCCCCCAAGGAGTGAACCATGAGTGAAGCCCAATCCAGTGCCACCTCATCCCTCAAGCGCACCCTGATCGGCAAAGTGGTGAGCGACAAGCGCGCCAAGACCGTCACGGTGCTGGTTGAGCGCCGCGTCAAGCACGAGCTCTACGACAAGATCGTGATCAAGTCGAGCAAGTACCACGCGCACGACGAAAACGGCGATTTCCACCTCGGCGACGTGGTCGAGATCACCGAGAGCCGCCCGCTGTCGAAAACCAAGAACTGGGTTGCGACCCGCTTGGTGCAAAAAGCCGACTTGGTGTAAGCCTTTTGGTCTTGGCCCCGGGCCTTGCAGAAAAACCAACCGACAATGCCGGTTGGTTTTTTTGTTTCTGCCTAGGAGTGCACACATGATCAAAGTTGGAGACCGCCTTCCCGCCACCACCCTGATGGAGTACGTTGAGCAAGCGGGTGAGGGCTGCAGCATTGGCCCCAACAAGGTCGAGACCGAGGCCGCGCTGGTGGGCAAGACCATCGCCCTGTTTGCAGTGCCCGGGGCCTTCACTCCCACCTGCTCGGTCAGTCACTTGCCCGGCTACCTTGAGCGCAGCGCCGATTTCAAGGCCGCCGGGGTTGATGAAATCTGGTGCGTGAGCGTCAACGATGCCTTCGTGATGGGGGCGTGGGCGCGCGAGCAGGGCACGGCAGGCAAGATCCGCCTGCTGGCCGACGGCGACGCCGCGCTGGCACGCGCCACCGGCCTGACGCTCGATCTGAGCGGGCGCGGCCTAGGGCTGCGAAGCAACCGCTACTCGATGCTGCTGCAAGACGGGGTGGTCAAGGTGCTCAACGTCGAGGGACCGGGCAAGTTCGAGGTCTCGGACGCCGGCACCTTGCTGGCGCAGATCAAGGGCTGAGGCGCCGCGGCTAAGTTGCCAGCGGCCCAGCCGCGCGCTGGGTAGCCGCTTGGCGCTACACCAGCGGCCAATTCACCAGCGCATAAGTCAAGCCCGCGGCCACGGCGTAGCAGCCGGCCGCCAGCGCCCAGGGCAGACCGCCATCGCGGCTGGCAGGCACCGGCTCAGGCAGCAGCTTATCGCCCGTGAGCATGGCCGACACCAGCGCCTCGCGCTTGACCAGCTTGTAGTACAGCAGCGCCAGCAGGTGCAGCACCACCAAGGCGATGAGCAGCAGTTTGCCGACTTCGTCGTGGTAGTCGCTGGCGCGATCGACCCATTCTGGGCTGGCCCACGCCACCCAGGGGCCGGAGTAAAAGATGGCGTCGTCGGTGAGCAGGCCGCTGAAAACCTGCAGCAGCAGCACCAGCAGCAGCGCAAACACCGACAGCGCACCCAAAGGGGTGTGACCAACGCGGTGCAGCGCCGGGCTGCGCCCGCGCAGATAGGCCCAAAGCGAAGTCGGCGCATAGATGAAGCTGGCAAAGCGCGCCCAGTGCCCGCCCACCAAGCCCCAGAATACCCGAAACAGCAGCAGCGAGAGCACGAAGTAGCCCAGCCACAGGTGCCACTCCATCCACAGCCCGCCCACGTTGCCGGTGACGATCAGACCCACCACGGTCAAGGTTAAAGACCAGTGAAACAGGCGCATCGGTCCATCCCAAACTCGAACTCGGTGCATCGGTGCAAACCCCCCAAACAACAAAGCAAAACAGTCGGGCAAATAGCCCTGCAATCAAGCAGTAATGATAAGCGCATAAACTGCCTTCGGCTGCACCCAAGCGGTGAGCCATTCCAGTTTTCGATTACCCAGAGGAACGTCACATGAAATTGCCCGTCGCGCTGATTGCCGCCGCCCTGCTCGCCACCGCCGGTGCGGCGCAGGCCCAGTTCCGCACCCCACAAGACGCGGTCGATTACCGCCAAGGGGCTTTTAATGTCATGGGCCACCATTTTGCGCGCGTGGGCGCCATGGCCAACGGCCGCGTGCCTTTCGATGCGGCGGTGCTGCAGCAAAACATGGCCATCATCATGACGGTCTCGCGCCTGCCGTGGGCGGGCTTCACGCCCGACACGCAAGGCCTGACCAGCAAAGCCAAGCCGGTGGTTTGGACCGAGCGCGCCCGCTTTGACGCCGCTGCCCAAGACGCGGCGCGTTCGCTCACCGCGCTAAACGCCGCCGCCATGACCAACAACCTCGACGCCGTGCGGCGCGCCTTTGGCGAGACCGCCGCCTCCTGCAAGGCCTGCCACGACAACTTCCGCGACTAAAACCAGCGCTAGGCCAACAAGCCTTCGATGTAGGCGTTCAGTGCGGCCGGGTCGATCGGCCCCAAGTAGCGCTTGACAATGCGTGCCTGCCGGTCCACCACAAAGGTGGTGGGCGTCAGGCGCACCTCGCCCCAGTCGCGCGCCAAGGCGCCGCTGTGGTCGAGCGCGACCTTGAACGGCAACTGGCGCGTTTGGGCAAAGTTGGCCACCATGGCGGGCGGGTCGTAGCTCATGGCCACCGCGATGGTCTCGAAGCCGCGCTCGCGGTACTTGAGGTAGGTGGCCACCAGATCGGGCATTTTGCGCACGCACGAGACGCAGGAGGTGGCCCAGAAATTGACCAGCGTGACTTGGCCGCGCAGGTCGGCTTCGCTCAGCGTGCTGCCGTCGAGCAGCAAAAAGCGTGAGGGCGGCACCGCGTTGCCACCGGCACAGGCGCTCAGCCCCACAGAAGCCGCCGCCACGAGGCCCAACTGAAATTGGCGCCGGTTCAGCGCCGCAAGCATGGGTTGCATGGTCAAAATCTCCTTCAATCAACGGCCCGTCATGGCAGCGCGGGCCTGATCCAGCCGCTGCTCCAAAAAAGCCCCATAAAACTCGGGCACTGCAATGCCTTCCAGCCGCGGCGCCACTTCGCGGCCCTCGGCGTCGAAAAACAGCAAGGTGGGTGCAATGCGCACCCCCCACTGGCGCGTCAGTGCGCGGGCACTGCTGCTTTGACCCTGAAAATCCAGCAGGGCGCTGCGCCGATCGAGCATATCGATCTGCACCGCATGCAAGGCACCCTGGCGGTGCAGCGGGCCCAGATAATTGGTGCGCACCAGATCGCAAAAGGCGCAGTTGTGGATGGTCACCATCAGCACCAAGGGGCGGCGCAGCGCGCGCGCCTCCAAGCCCGCCGCGCGCAAAGAAGCGGGCACCGGCAGGCTCGGGTGCGGTTGGGCGGCTGGGGAGGTGGCCAAGTTGCTCATGGTCAAAAGCGTACTGTAGCGCGGTTGGACCGCTTGTGCAGAACCAAGTTCAGGGCCCGCACCGGCATCCAGGGGCAAAAGACGCCCCATGCCAACGCATAATCGAGCCCATGAACGGCATCATCGTCATCGCACACGCGCCGCTGGCCTCGGCGCTGCGCCAGTGCGTGCTGCATGTGTTCCCCGATGCCGATGATTGTCTGCAGGCGCTCGACGTGGCGGCGCAGCAAGCACCCGAGGAAAGCCTGGCGCAACTGCAGCAGCTGCTGCGTCGCCACGGGGCCCGGCCGCATCTGCTGTTGACCGATATCGTGGGCGCGACCCCCTGCAACGTGGCCAGCCAAGTGGCCGACGGGGTGCGCACGCGGCTGCTGGCCGGGGTCAATCTGCCGATGCTGCTGCGCGCCGTCTCGTACCGCCACGAACCCCTCGAGGCCCTGTGCGCGCGCGCGCTGCAGGGCGGCACCTTGGGCGTGATGGCGCTGCCCAGCATTCCCGCGCAGGCGCTGCAGCGCCCGACACCAAACGCTTCCCATGCTCAAAACCACCGCGACCATCAGCAATAAACTCGGATTGCACGCCCGCGCCTCGGCCAAGCTGACCAAGCTGGCAGGCCAGTACCCTTGCGAGGTGTGGATGAGCCGGGGCGGGCGGCGCATCAACGCCAAGAGCATCATGGGCGTGATGATGCTGGCGGCGGGCATGGGATCGCAGGTCGAAATCGAAACCGACGGGCCGGATGAGCAAGCCGCCATGCAGGCGCTGCTGGCACTGATAGCCGACAAGTTTGGAGAGGGGCAATGACCTTCAGCATACACGGGCAGGCGGTTTCGCGCGGCATCGCCATTGGGCGGGCGGTGCTGGTGGCTTCCAGCCGCATCGATGTAGCCCACTACTTTATTGGGCCCGAGCAGGTGCGCGAGGAGCTGCGCCGCCTGCGCCAAGCGCGCGATGCGGTGATCGCCGAAATCGAGCAGGTGCAGCGCGGCCTGCAAGAAACCGCCAGCATGGAGGCGCACCCGGAGCTGACGGCCCTGCTCGACGTGCACCTGATGCTGCTGCAAGATGTGCAGTTGCAAGAGGGCGTGACGCATTTCGTGCAAGAGCGGCACTACAACGCTGAATGGGCGCTCACCTCGCAGCTCGAACTGGTGGCCAAGCAGTTCGACGAGATGGAGGACCCCTACCTGCGCGAGCGCAAGGCCGATTTGGAGCAGATCACCGAGCGCTTGTTGCGCAGCATGAGCGGGGCTGCGCCAGCGATAATGGCTCCGACCAGTAGCCAAGAAGGCGAACGCGCCAAAGGGAGTCATGGAACGGAAGACCCGCTGGTGCTGGTGGCGCACGACCTCTCGCCGGCCGACACCTTGCAGTTCAAGCGCAGCGTGTTCGTCGGCTTTGCCACCGACGTGGGTGGCAAGACCAGCCACACCGCCATCGTGGCGCGCAGCATGGACATACCGGCCGTGGTGGGCGCGCGCGGTGCCAGCCAATTGGTGCGCCAAGACGATTGGGTGGTGATCGACGGCGACGCCGGGGTGCTGATCGTCAACCCCTCCGACATCGTGCTGGCCGAATACGGCTTCAAGCAGCGCCAAGGCGAAGTCGAGCGCCAGCGGCTGGCGCGCATCAAAAACACCCCGGCCGTCACGCTCGACGGCGAGCGCATTGAGCTGCTGGCCAACATCGAACAGCCCTCGGACACCCTGCCCGCGCTGGCGGTGAGCGCGGTCGGCGTGGGCTTGTTTCGCACCGAATTTTTGTTCATGGGCCGCCCCAGCGGCAAGCTGCCCGACGAGGACGAGCAATACGCCGCCTACTGCGCCGCCGTGGAGGGCATGCACGGCTTGCCGGTGACGATCCGCAGCGTCGACATCGGGGCCGACAAGCCCCTTAACCGCAGCAGCCGCGACGAACACCTGAACCCGGCGCTGGGGCTGCGCGCGATCCGCTGGAGCCTGTCGGAGCCGGCCATGTTCCTGACCCAGTTGCGCGCGGTGCTGCGTGCCGCCGCGCATGGCAAGGTCAATCTGCTGATCCCGATGCTGGCGCACCTGCGCGAGGTGCAGCAAGTCAAGGCCTTGTTGGCCAAGGCGCGCGAACAGCTCGACGCCCGGGCTGCCGTCTATGGCCCGCTGCGCTTGGGCGCGATGATCGAAATACCCGCCGCCGCCCTGGCGCTGCGCTTGTTTTTGAAGCACTTTGATTTTTTCTCGATCGGCACCAACGACCTGATCCAGTACACGCTGGCGATCGACCGCGTCGACGAAAGCGTGACGCACCTGTACGACCCCTTGCACCCGGCGGTGCTGCAATTGGTGGCCACCACGATTGCCGACTGCCGGGCACAGGGCAAAGCGGTGAGCGTGTGCGGCGAAATGGCCGGTGACCCGAGCATGACGCGGCTGCTGCTGGGCCTGGGGCTGCGCAGCTTTTCCATGCACCCGAGCCAGATTTTGGCGGTCAAGCAGCAGATTTTGCGCGCCGACACACGCAAGCTGCGCGCTTGGGCGCAGCAGGTGATCGAGAGCGAGGACCCGGCGGCCCTGATGGCCAACTGAGCGCCGAGGGGGCGGGCGTCCCAAGGCGGACGAGATTGCGTTTTTATCAATCGGCATGAATTTCCGCTACACTGCACCTTGATTGAAGTCAAGGACTGTCGGTTTCGTTGCGCGCGGTGTCAGGGATGCCGTGGCGCCGAGCCCATCACGGAGTAGCAATGACCCCAGATACCGCCCTGCCGCTGCCCGCTCAGCCGGCAGCGCCTGAGCGCGACGACCTGTTGCACTGCCTGATCGTGCTGGCGCGCCTGCACGGTTTGGCGCTGACGCGCGACGGCGCCTTGGCCGGCCTGCCCACGCCCGACGGGCGCCTGACGCCGTCGCTGTTTGAGCGCGCCGCGCACCGGGCTGGCCTGAGCAGCAAGTTGGTGCGCCAGCCCATTGCCAAGTTGCAAGCCGAGTTGCTGCCCGCGGTGCTGCTGCTCGACGAGCAGTCTGCCTGTGTGCTGCTCGAACGCAGCGCCGACGGCTCCAGCGTGCGCGTGATATTCCCCGACCTCGGCGAGGCTGCGCTGGATCTGCCCACGGCCCAGATTGAGGCGCGCTACAGCGGCCGCGCAATTTATGCCCGGCCGCGCACGCGCTACGACGCGCGCAGCCCGGCGGTCAAGCAGGTGCGCGGCGAACACTGGTTTTGGGGCGTGATCGCCGACAACCGGCGCCTGTACCGCGATGTGTTGTTGGCGGCGTTCCTGACCAATCTGTTCGCGGTGGCGATGCCGCTGTTCATGATGAACGTCTACGACCGCGTGGTGCCCAACCAGGCCTTCGACACCCTGTGGGTGCTCTCGGCCGGGATTTTCATTATCGTGCTGGGCGATTTGCTGCTCAAGGTCATGCGCAGCCGCTTCGTCGATCTGGCCAGCAGCCGCGCCGACGTCAAGCTCTCGGCCTACATCATGGAGCGCGTGCTGGGCATGCGCATGGAGCAGCGCCCGGCCTCGGCCGGCTCTTTTGCCGCCAACCTGCGCGCTTTCGAGTCGGTGCGCGACTTCATCGGCTCGGCCACCGTGGTGGCCTTCATCGACCTGCCCTTTGCGCTGATCTTTTTCCTGGTGATCGGCTGGATCGCACCCATGATGCTGATCCCCCTGTTCATCGGTGCAGCGGTGTTGCTGCTCTACGCGCTGGCGGTGCAAGGGCGCATGCACACCCTGACCGAAACCACCTACCGCGCCAGCGCGCAGCGCAACGCCACCCTGATCGAGGGCCTGGTCGGGTTCGAGACCCTCAAAGCACTGGCCGCCGAAGCCCCGATCCAGCGCAAGTGGGAACAAAGCGCCGCCCTGCTGGCGCGGGTGGGGGCGCAGTTGCGCTTGCTCTCGGCCAGCGCCAGCCACACGGCGGCCTTTGTGCAGGGCGCGGTCACGGTGGCGATTGTCATTTTGGGGGTCTACCTGATCGGTGCGCGCGAGCTCACCATGGGCGGCCTGATCGCCTGCTCGATGCTGGCCTCGCGCGCCATGGCCCCCATCGGCCAGGTGGCCGGCCTGTTGGTGCAGTACCACACCGCCTCCACCGCCCTGAGCTCGCTCGAAGAGATGATGCAGCGCGAAGTCGAGCGCCCCGAAGGCGCCCAGTTCATCACACGCGGCCACATACAGGGGGCGATCGAATTCAAAGACGTGTCGTTTAGCTACCCCGGCCAGAGCAACGCCTCGCTGCGCAACGTCAGCTTTCGCATCCAAGCCGGCGAGCGCGTGGCCATCTTGGGGCGCATCGGGTCGGGCAAAACGACGCTGGAAAAACTCATCCTCGGCCTGTACCGGCCCAGCAGCGGCGCGGTGCTGATCGACGGCATCGACCAGCGCCAGCTCGACCCGGCCGAATTGCGCCGTCACATCGGCTACGTGCAGCAAGACGTGATGCTGTTTTATGGCAGCCTGCGCGAAAACATCACCCTGGGCGCGCCCTTGGCCGACGACGCCGACGTGCTCAGGGCCGCCACCCTGAGCGGCATCGTGGAGTTGGTCAACCAGCACCCGCAGGGCTTTGACATGCTGGTGGGCGAGCGCGGCGAGTCGCTCTCGGGCGGCCAGCGCCAGGGGGTGGCGATCGCCCGCGCGGTGATCAACGACCCCTCGATCTTGTTGCTCGATGAGCCCACTTCGTCGATGGACCATTCGAGCGAAGAAGACATCAAAAAGCGCTTGCGGCAGTTTGTGCCGGGCAAGACCGTGGTGTTGGTGAGCCACCGAACCTCCTTGCTCGATCTGGTGGAGCGCATCATCGTCATGGACGCTGGCCGCATCGTGGCCGATGGCCCCAAAGAGCAGGTCATCCAGGCGCTGCGCCAAGGCCGTATCGGAAAGGCTGCGTGATGAGCGACCTCGAGAAAAAAACCTTCGAGCGCATCGGCCAAGCCACCGAAGCCGGCGCGCGCGTGGGCAACCCTGTGTTTGGCAAGCTGGCGCAGCGCCTGGCGCGCGACGACGCCCCCGAGGGCGAGACGCTCGACTGGGCGGCCGACGCCGACTGGGCTCAATTGCAGCAAGAACCCCTGCGCGCACGCCGCTTGCTGCGCTGGAGCGCCGTGCTGGTGCTGTTGCTGCTGCTGTGGGCGTCGGTGGCCAAGGTCGATCAGGTCACGCGCGGCGAGGCCCGCGTGGTGCCCAGCCAGCAGGTGCAGATCGTGCAGAGCGTGGATGGCGGGGTGGTGAGCGAAATTTTGGTGCGCGAAGGCCAAGTGGTAGAGGCCGATCAGGTGCTGCTGCGCGTCGACCCCACGCGCTTTGCGGCCAACTTGGGCGAGACCCGCGTCTCGCAAGCGGCGCTGGAAGCGCGTGCCGAGCGGCTGCGCGCCCTCATCCAAGGCCGCAGCTTCAATCCGGCCGTGGCGCTTGAGCGCGAGGCGCCGGCCATCGTGGCCCAGGAGCGCAGCCTGTTCGAGTCGCGCCGGGCCGAAATCAGCGCCCAGATCTCCATCACCCAGAGCCAGTTGCTGCAGCGCCGGCAAGAGCTGACCGAGGCCCAATCGCGGCGCGACTCGGCCGCCAGCAGCCTGAGCCTGGTGCAGCGGGAGCTGACCGCCACCCGTCCGCTGGTGGCCAGTGGGGCGGTCTCCGAAGTCGAGGTGCTGCGGCTGGATCAACAGGTCTCGCGCCTCGTGGGTGAGCGCGATCAGGCGGCGGCACAGATTGCGCGCGTGCAGGCCGCCATTACCGAAGCCCAGCGCCGCATTGAAGAAGTGCAGCTCACGGCGCGCAATCAAATGAGCGCCGAACTCTCCGACACCATGAGCCGCCTGTCGGCCTTGGTCGAAGGCGGGCGCGCCCTAGAAGACCGGGTGGTGCGGGCCGACATCCGCGCGCCCCTGCGCGGCACCGTCAGCCGCTTGCACGTCACGACCATGGGGGCGGTGGTGCAACCCGGGCGCGAGGTGGTGGAGATCGTGCCGCTCGACGACGCCCTGATACTGGAGGCGCGCATTGCACCGCGTGACATCGGCTTTCTGCGCCCGGGCTTGGAGGCGGTGGTCAAGTTCACCGCCTACGACTTTGCCATCTACGGCGGCCTGACCGCCGATGTCGAGCTCATCGGCGCCGACACCGTGGTCGACGAGCAAGGCAACGCCTTTTTCATCGTGCGCCTGCGCACCCGCCAGGCATCACTGGGTGAGGGCCTGCCCATCATCCCCGGGATGGTGGCCCAAGTCGACATCCTGACGGGCAAGCGCACCATTTTGAGCTATTTGCTCAAGCCGGTGTTGCGGGCCAAAGAAAACGCCCTTTCCGAACGCTGACCCCAGACGCCGAGGAACCGCATGAGCCTAGCCTACTTTTTGGTGCATTCAACGGCCAGCAGCGCCGCCTTGCCCACGCCCTCAGAGCGCTGGGTGCAAGCCTTTGCCGATGGGCAGTGGGCCACCTGGAACAATCTGTTGGCGCGGGTGCGTCCGGGCGATACGGTCTGGATGCCTGTGAGCCAGCCGCAGTGGCCGGCCCGCATCGCCGAGTTGCTGGCGCAGCGCCCGGGGTGTCTGGTGGTGGTGCTCAGCAGCGTGCCCGAAGACGCCGAAGGCCTGCGCGCGCTCGATGCCGGTGCGCGCGGCTACTGCCATTTGCAGGCGGTGCCGGAGCTGCTGCGCGAAGTGGAGCAGGTGGTGGTGCACGGCGGGCTGTGGGTGGGCCCCAGCCTGGTGCAGCGGCTGGTGGCGGCCACCCGCGAGTTGGTGCAGCGCAGCCCCGCTTCGGCCGGCGCAGCGGGCTGCGATTTGTCGGGCCTGTCGGAGCGTGAGGCGCAGGTGGCGCGGGCCGTGGCCTTGGGCAAAAGCAACAAGGAAGTGGCCGAGCAATTGTTTATCTCCGAGCGCACGGTCAAGGCCCATTTGGGGGCCATTTTTGACAAGCTGGGGGTGCGCGACCGGGTGCAACTGGTGCTCCGGCTGCAAAGCAATGTGCACTCCGACCTGCCGGGGGTGCGCCCATGAGCCCGCCACCGCCCCTGCTGCCCGACGAGGAACGCGGGCCGACGCCATCGGCCGAGCAGCCAGGTCAGCGCGAGTTGGCCTTGTCGGACAGCGGTTTGGCGCGCGTCACCGAAGACCTGATCGACATCCTCATCCTGCGCGGGGTGATCCAGTTCACCGACTTCCCGCCCGCCGCGCAAGCCAAGCTGTTGTCGCGCCGCCAGACCCGCGCCACCCTCAGCCGCCGGCTGCGCCTGCTCGACGAGCAAGACGACCCGCTTTAAAGCCATGGCGCTGCGCAGCGCCGCACGCTAAGATCGGCCCTATGGTGTGGCTCAAGCAATTTTTCGCGCTGGGATCGGGCATGGGGCGCGGGCTGCTGCATTGGTGCCTCAACTGGTGGCGCATCGTGCACCTGGGGGCGGTGATTTTGGTGCTGGCGGTCTCGCCCTCAAGCTACCGCCGCGAGCGCTGGCCGATGCTGGCCTTGCACATTTACCAGGCCACGGCGCCGGTGCTGTTGTGGTTTACGGCCTTGTCGGCCTTGTTTGGCGTGGTGCTGATCCGCATCGTGGTGGTGACGGCCACCGGCTTGGGGTTGTCGCAGTACGCGGTCGAGATGGTGGTGCGGGTGTTGGTGCTCGAGCTCATTCCGCTGGCGGCGGCGCTGTTCGTGGCGCTGCGCTGCTGCATCGGCCAAGCCGGAGAGATTTTGACGCTGCGCCGCCAGGGGGCGTTCGAGCAACTGCAAGCCGAGGGCAAAGACGCGCTGCACTGGCTGGTGCTGCCGCGCGCCTTGGCGGGCATTTTTTCGGTGCTCACGCTGGTGGCAGTCAGTTCGCTGGTGGCGCTGCTGCTGGGCTACATCAACATCTACGGCTTTAGCCCTTGGGCCATCGACGCCTACACCCACTTGGTGGGGCGGGTTTTCAGCCCCGAGGTGACGCTGATCTTTGTTTTCAAGACTTTTTTCTTTGCCCTCATCGTGGCGCTGGTGCCGCTGGCCTCCAGTCTGTACGATCCGGTAGACCCGGGTCAGCGGGCCAGCACCGAATTGCAACTGCTGTTGCGTCTGTTTCTGGCCCTGTTGCTGATCCAGATGGTTTCACTGCTGGGCAACTACTCCTGATCTCATGAGCACCGAAGACACCGTCGAACGCACCATCCGCCAGGCGCGCGTCCAGCACGTCGAATTCAAGGCCGCGGCCTTGCTGGCGCTGATGCTGGCGCTGCTGCTGGGGGCGGCGCTGTTTTTGCTCTACGCACGCGGCGCCTTCGAGCCCACCCAAGAGCTGGTGCTGATCACCGACGACTCCGAAGGGGTGGCGATTGGCATGGACCTGACCTTCTCAGGTTTTCCGATCGGGCGCGTGCGCCGCGTCGGGCTGGGTGACGATGGCAGCGTACGGATTTGGGTTGACGTGCGCAGCAGCGAGGCCCATTGGTTGCGCGAGAGCAGCGTGTTTACGCTCGAACGCAGCCTGGTGGGGGCGACGCGCTTGCGCGCCTTCACGGGGGTGTTGGAAGACCCGCCCTTGCCCGGCGGCGCCGAGCGCACCGTGCTCAAGGGCGATGCCATGGCCGACCTGCCGCGCTTGGTGATTCAGGTGCGCGATTTGCTGCAAAACCTCAGCACCATGACCGCCGAGCAGGCGCCGCTCAATGCCAGCTTGCGCAACGTGCAGCGCGCCAGCGAAACGCTGGTGGGGCCGCAAGGTGCGCTGGGGGTGCTGGTGGGCAACCCCGACGACCGCGCCCGCTTCATGCAAGTGGTCGACGAGACCAACGCCTTGCTGCGGCGCTTGGAGGCGGTGGCCGGGCGGGCCGAGTCGCTGGTGGGCAATGCCGACCAGCGCGTGTTTGGGGCCGACGGCCTGATCACCGACACCCAGGCGGCGGTGCGCCAAATCGAGGGCTTGCTGGCCGACGCGCGCCAGTCGCTGCAAAAGGTCGATGCGGTGCTGGTTGAGGCCCAGGGCATTGCGCAAAATACGCGCGCTGCCACGGTCGATTTAGACCAGTTGCGGGTTGAGGTGGAGGCCAATTTGCGCCGCATCGACGGCCTGCTCAGCGACCTCAGCCGACGCTGGCCCTTGGCGCGCGACACCGAACTGAGGGCGCCCTGATGCCTGCACAAAACCAACGGGCTGGATCTGTCCCACCTGTGCAGCCCCGTGGGAACTGGGGGCTGTGGTGTGCCCTCGGCTTGGGGGTGGCGCTGCTGGCGGGTTGCGCCGCCGGGCCGCGCGTGCCCGATTGGCAAATCGAGGCCCACGGGGCGCAGCAGCGCGCCATCCGTGCCGACCTGGAAGGCCGCCAGCGGGTGGCCGAGCTGGAGTGGCAGCGCGCGCGCGCGGCCGCCCAGCGCACGGCGCGTGCCGACCCGATGGCGCGGCTGGCGCTGAGCCGATGCGCGGTGGCGCAAGCCGCACTTGACTTGGCCGACGCCTGTCAGGCAGCGCAACCGCTGCTGCCCCATGCCGGTTTGGCTGAACAGGCTTACGCCCGCTACCTGCTCGGGCAAGCGCAGGCTGCCGACATCGAGTGGCTGCCGCCGGCGCACCGGCCCACGGCGCGGCGCTTGCTGGAGCCGGCCACGGCCGCGACAGGGGAGACGGCGGCGCTGCTGCGGGCCATCGACGACCCGCTGGCGCGCCTGGTGGCGGCCAGCGTCTGGCTGCGCGCGCAGCGGCTCGACCCCGAGGCGCTGGCGCTGGCGGTGCAGACCGCCTCCGACCAAGGCTGGCGCCGGCCCCTGCTGGCGTGGCTGCACCTGCAGGCGACGCTGGCGCAGCAGCGCGGGCAGGCCGAGCAAGCGGCCGAAGCGCTGCGGCGCATCGAGTGGCTGCTGGCGGCGCCCCCGCCGCCCACCCGCCCCTGAGCACCCGTTCGGCAA
>NZ_BAWN01000038.1 GCF_000696225.1 Serpentinimonas barnesii
CCCGGCGCAGCAGCGCGCCACCCGCCGCACCCTCATCCGCAGCCTAGAGACGCTGCTGCGGCTGGCGCACCCCATCATCCCCTTCATCACCGAAGAGCTGTGGCAAAAAGTGGCCCCGGTGGCCGGGCGCTGGCCGCTCGACTCCAGCGGCGCACCTGCCGCCAGCGCCTCCATCAGCGTGGCGCCCTACCCGCTGGCGCAGCCCGAGCGCATCGATGCCCAAGCCGAAGCCCAAGTGGCGCAGCTCAAGGCCTGGGTCGATGCCTGCCGCACCCTGCGCGGCGAAATGGGCGTCTCACCCGCTCAGCGCCTGCCCTTGTACGCGCTGGCCGATGCCACAGATACCGGTGGCGCGGCCGCGCAGTTGCAGCAACTGGCCCCGGTGTTGCAAGCGCTGGCCAAGCTCAGCGAGGTGCGGCTGTTTGCCGACGAAGCCGCTTGGGGCCAGGCGGCCGGGGCCGCGCCAGTGGCGGTGCGGGGCGCGGTGCGGCTGTGCTTGTTCATGGCGGTCGATGTGGCGGCCGAAAAAGCGCGGCTGGAAAAAGAAGTGGCGCGGCTGGAGGGCGAGCGCGCCAAGGCACGCGCCAAGCTCGACAACCCGGCCTTCGTCGCCAAGGCCCCAGCGGCGGTGCTGGAGCAAGAGCACAAGCGGCTGGCCGATTTTGCCGCCACGCTCGATAAGCTGCGCACGCAGTTGCAGCGCTTGGGTTGAGCCCCTGCATGCCCGTATAAGCCCCAACTTGCAGGCAGCCAGGCCTTGGCGTACAGTGCAAGCAGCCCCCTTAAGCGGCGGCCGCCGCAGCCTGCAAGCCCAAGCCTGTCACCCACTCTGCCCAAGCCGCACGCTGCGGTGCCACGCCCCCACCAGAAAGCCCCTATGAACCGGAACTCACTGCCTTGGGCCGCTGCCCGCTTTCGCCTTTGGACTCTGCTGCTGCTGGCACTGGGCACCGCCCTGCTCGCACCTCAGCCAGCCCAAGCCAGCGAGCGCCAGGCCAAAGTGGTCTATCACGCCGATTTTTCCGACCCGCGCCGCTTCAGCTCCATGCTCACCAGCATCAATTTCATGGTCACCCACTACACCAACGAAATGATCGACTTCGACGTGCGCATCGTCTTTCACTCGCATGGCATTCGTTTTTTGACCGACGACCCGCTCACCGGCACCCCCTTTGCCCAAGACGCCGCCTTGGCGCAGCAGCGCGAAAACCTGCGCGGCCGCCTGCTGGCGCTGCACCAGGTGCACCGGGTCAAGCTGGAGTTGTGCGAGATCACGCGCGCCCAAGTCAACCTCGACCCAAGCCGGCTCTACGCGGGCGTGGAACGGGTGCCTTCTGGGGTGGTGCGCATTGCCGAGCTGCAAAACGAGCAGGGCTTTGCTTACATCAAGATCGAGTGAGGGCGAACGCCCGCACGCCGGCCGGCCCTCAGCGCCGCCGCAGCACCGAAATGTATTCCGGGCCGGCGCCCTGCTGCTCGACCAGCTCGTTGCCGGTCTGCTTGGCAAAGGCCTGAAAATCGCGCACCGAGCCAGAGTCGGTGGCGACCACCTTCAGCGTTTGGCCACTGCTCATTTCGGCCAGCGCCTTCTTGGCTTTGAGTATGGGCAGCGGGCAGTTCAGGCCGCGCACATCGAGTTCTCGGTCAACATTCATGGGGGTATTTTCGCCTTTGGTGCAATTGTATGCCGGCAGCTTAAGCGCTGCTGACAGCGCCAAGAAAAGCCGCCCGGCCACTGCCACGCGTGCCGCTCAAGCCGGAAACACCCCGGTCGAGAGGTAGCGGTCGCCGCGGTCGCAGACCACGAAGGCGATGGTGGCGTTTTGCACCGTGGCCGCCAGTTGCAGCGCCACCCAGCAGGCCCCGGCAGCCGAGATGCCGGCAAAAATGCCCTCCTCGCGCGCCAGCCGGCGGCACATCTGCTCGGCCTCGGCCTGACTCACGTACACCAGCTCATCGACCTGCGCCGGGTCGTAGATCTTGGGCAGATACTCCGTTGGCCACTTGCGGATGCCCGGAATGCGCGAGCCCTCGCTGGGCTGCGCCCCGATGATGCGCACCTTGGGGTTGCGCTCCTTGAGGTAGCGCGACACGCCGGTGATGGTGCCGGTGGTGCCCATGGCGCTCACAAAGTGGGTGATCTGCCCGCCGGTTTGCTGCCACAGCTCGGGGCCGGTGCTCTCGTAGTGGATGCGCGGGTTGTCGGGGTTGGCGAACTGGTCCAGCACCCGGCCCTTGCCTTCGCGCTGCATTTTTTCGGCCAGATCGCGCGCGTACTCCATGCCGCCGCTCTTGGGCGTGAGGATGAGCTCGGCGCCAAAGGCCTTCATGGTCTGGGCGCGCTCGATCGAGAGGTCTTCGGGCATGATCAGCAGCATGCGGTAGCCCTTGATCGCCGCTGCCATGGCCAGCGCAATGCCGGTGTTGCCCGAGGTGGCCTCGATCAGCGTGTCGCCGGGGCGGATTTCACCGCGCTCCTGGGCGCGCTGGATCATGGACAGCGCGGGGCGGTCTTTCACCGAACCGGCCGGGTTGTTGCCTTCGAGCTTGCCCAGCACCACGTTGCCGCGCGCGCGGTTGGCCTCGGCCTCGATGCGCTGCAACGCCACCAGCGGGGTGTTGCCCACCGTGGCCTCAATGCCGGGGTAGTGGCGTGGGGCGCTGGGCGCACTGGGCTGTTTGGCGCTGCGCGGCTTTGGGCTGCGTGGCTTGGGGCTGCGCTGTGGGGCGTCGGCCTTGGGGCCGGATGGGGAGGGGGTGGCACGGGGCATGGCAAGATTTTTCCGGGAATGTGGGCCGCTCAATGGCCCATACTGTGCCATAATTCGAGGCTACTCCAGTGCCGGAGTGGCGAAATTGGTAGACGCAGCAGATTCAAAATCTGCCGGAGTAACCCTCCGTGCCGGTTCGAGTCCGGCCCCCGGCACCAAAATGCAAAGGCAGCATCCACAAGATGTTGCCTTTTCTTTTGATTTTTCATCTTGGGGAGTTGTCGCATGTCCGCCGCATTGCCTTTGCTGATGCCCATGCTGGCCATCGTCGTCGGCCTCGTGGTTTTGGTCTGGTCGGCCGACAAGTTCATCGACGCCGCCGCCACCGTGGCGCGCCACTATGCGCTGCCGCCGCTGCTGATCGGGGTGGTGATCATCGGCTTTGGCACCTCGGCCCCAGAGCTGACGGTCTCGGCCATTTCGGCGCTCGAAGGCAGCCCCGGCATCGCGCTGGGCAACGCCTACGGCTCCAACATCGCCAACATCGCCCTCATCTTGGGCATCACGGCCCTGATCAGCCCGATCGTGGTGCAGTCGGGCATATTGCGCAAAGAGCTGCCGCTGCTGGCGGGCGTGACGCTGTTGTCGGTGGCGCTGCTGTGGGACTTGCACATCAGCCGGCTCGACGCCGCCGTGCTGCTGCTCACCTTTGCCGCAATCATGGGCTGGTCGGTCTGGCACAGCCTGCGCTCGGGCAACGACACGCTGGGCACAGAGACGCAGGCCGAGCTGGGCGCCCATACCTTGGCCACGGTGCGCTTGGCTTGGATCTGGCTGGCCGCGGGTCTGTTGCTGCTCATTGCCAGCTCGCGCCTGCTGGTCTGGGGGGCGGTGCTGGCGGCGCAAGGGCTGGGGGTGAGTGAGCTGGTGATCGGGCTCACGGTGGTGGCGGTGGGCACCTCGCTGCCGGAACTGGCCTCGTGCATTGCGGCGGCGCGCAAAAAAGAGCACGATCTGGCCATAGGCAACATCTTGGGCTCGAACCTGTTCAACACGCTGGCGGTGGTGGGGCTGGCGGGCGCCATCCACCCGCTAGCCGCCGAACCCGAGGTGCTCAGCCGCGATTTGCTGGTGATGGGCGCGCTCACGCTGGCCCTGTTCGTGCTGGCGCGCCAGCGCCGGGGCCAGCCGGGGCAGATTTCGCGCTGGAGCGGGGCCGCGCTGCTGCTCACGTTCGTGGGCTATACGCTGTTTTTGCTCAGCACCAGCTTGGCGCCAGGGCCGAGTTAAGCACCAGCCACAGCCCGGGCCGCCCTACCCTGCTTAGCCTGCTTGGCTTTGCAGCCCCTGCCGCACCGTCGGGTAGCGCAGCACCAGGCGCAACTCGCGCTGCAGGCGCTGGTTGTGCAGGCGGCGCGATTCGCTCATAAATGAGAGCAGCACAGGCGACAACTGCTGCTCGGCCTGCTGCCGCGTCAGGCGCGGCGGGCGCTCCAGCCCGTACAGATCGGCGGCAAGGTCGAAGTAATCGCCCATGCGCAGATCGGTGTCGTCGCTGACGTTGAAGGCGCGCTGCGGGGCGCGGCACCAAAGGGCGCGCAGGCAGGCCCGGGCCAAGTCGTCGGCGTGGATGTGGTTGGTGTACACATCGTCTTCGGGGCACAGCACCGGAGTGCGGCGCAGCAAGCGCGCCTGGACACCGCCGGGGCGGCCGCCGCCGTAGATGCCCGGAATGCGCAGCAGCGACACATCCACCCCGCGCCAGCGACCCCAGTCGCGCCAGGTGCGCTCGGCGTCGAGCCGCCGCTGCGCCCGCGCCGTGCTGGGCTGTGGCACGCGGGTCTCGCTCACGCCAGCCCCGGCGCAGTCGCCATAGACCCCGGAGGTGGAGCCATAGACCAGCTTGCGCGGTGCGCTGCGCCGCCCAAGCGCTTGCGCCAAGGCGCGGCTGCGCGGGTCTAGGCCACCCGACCCACCCACGGCCCCCGGGCCGTCCATTGCACCCGGTGGTGGGGCCAGGTGCAGCACCCGCGTAGCCAGGCCAGCCAGCCGCGCCAAGGTTTCGAGGCGGTCCAGGTCGCCCAGCAAGGGGGTGAGGCCGGCCAGTCGCAGCTCGGGCAGGCGCTGCGGCGAAGAGGTGAGCGCCAGCAGGCGCACCCGCCCTTGCCCGGGCCCTTGGCTTAGCCCATGCCCTTGCCCACCCCCCAGCAGCGCGGCGCAGCGCAAGCCCACGTCGCCGCAGCCCACGATCAACATCCGTTCGCGCCGAAAGCGCGCGGGCAATGCCCCCAAAAAAGCCATGAGCGAATTCCAATTTGAGAAAATGCAGGGTTTAGGCTGCCACCGGCCACACCACAGGAACCGTGCCCGCATGACTTACACCATCACCATCGATCCCAGCGGACGCCAGTTTAGCGCTCAGCCCGACGAAACCCTGCTCGCCGCCGCCATCCGCCAAGGCGTGCCCCTGCCCTACGGCTGCCAAGACGGCGCCTGCGGCAGTTGCAAATGCAAAAAACTGCAAGGCGAGGTGCTGCACGACCCCTATCAGGCCAAGGCTTTGTCGGAGCAAGAGGCCAGTGCCGGGCTGATCCTGGCCTGCCGCGCCCATGCGCAAAGCGACCTGCGGCTGGAGTCGCGCCAGGTTGGCGCCGCCGACGCCTTCCCTGTCAAGCGCCTGCCGGTGCGCGTCAGCCGCTTGCAGCGCGCCACGCCCGACGTGATGATCCTGCACCTGCAACTGCCCGCCAGCGACGCCTTGGGCTACCACGCCGGCCAGTACGTCGATGTGCTGCTGCGCGACGGCAGCCGGCGCAGCTACTCGATGGCCAATGCGCCGCACTTCCAGGCCCTGGCGCCGGGGCTGGAGCTGCACATCCGCCACCTGCCCGGCGGCCTGTTCACCGACCACGTGTTCGGGGCCATGAAAGAGAAAGAAATTTTGCGTATCGAAGGCCCGCACGGCGGTTTTTACCTGCGCGAAGGCAGCAACAAGCCCATGATTTTGCTGGCCTCGGGCACCGGCATGGCGCCCATCAAGGCGCTGATCGAACACCTGCGCTTCAAAAACATCGAGCGCCCCACCACCCTCTACTGGGGCGTGCGCCGCCCGAGCGACCTGTATCTGAACGACTGGATCGCCGCCCAGTGCGCCGACATGCCCATGCTGCGCTACGTGCCGGTGGTGTCGGACGCGCTGCCCGAAGACGGCTGGAGCGGGCGCAGCGGCTTCGTGCACCGGGCGGTGCTGCAAGACTTCCCGGATTTGAGCGGGCACCAAGTCTACGCCTGCGGGGCCCCGGTGAT
The DNA here is from genome assembly GCF_000696225.1 of Serpentinimonas barnesii. GTDB lineage: Bacteria > Pseudomonadota > Gammaproteobacteria > Burkholderiales > Burkholderiaceae_C > Serpentinimonas > Serpentinimonas barnesii. Next base: position 6,018 of record NZ_BAWN01000038.1, read on the forward strand.
GGTGCAGGCCGCGCAGCGCGATTTTGCGGCCGCCGGTTTGCCTGCCGACGAGTTCTACGCCGACGCCTTTACCTCGGCGCTGGACAAGCTCGGGGCTTGAAGCGCTGCCGCGCTGCCGGTTGCACCGTTCAGCGTGGCGGCGTTTCGGCCAGCAGCAGCCGCACGTCGGCGGCGATGGCCTCGGCCGGGCTGCCAAACGCGTGGTGCAGGCGCACCCGGCCCTGGGGGTCAAACAGGTATTTGCCCGCTGAATGATCAATGGTGTAGCTGCCGGGGGTGCGGCCCTCGACCTTTTTGAAATAGACCCGAAACGAACGAGCCAGCGCGGGCAGCTCGGCTTCTGGGGTGTAGAGCGCCAAAAAAGTGGGGTCGAACGCCGCCATGTAGGCGCGCATGACCTCGGGCGTGTCGCGCGCCGGGTCCAAGCTCACAAACAGCACCTGCAGGCGATCGGCCTGCTCGCCCAGCAGGCGCCGGGCCTGCGCCAAATTGCCCATGCTGGTCGGGCACACATCGGGGCAATGCACGAAGCCAAAGAACATCACCACCACCTGGCCCCGAAAATCGGCCAGCGTGCGCCGATGCCCGTTGTGGTCGGTGAGGTCGAAACCGGTGGCGTAGTTGGCCCCGGTGATGTCGATGCCGGCAAAAGGCGAGCGCGGGCTGCAGGCGGCCAAGCTGCCCCACAAGCCAAGCGCACCCAGCGCCGCAGCGCCTTGCAGCAGGGGGCGGCGCCGCAAGGCTGCGATGGCAGATGGCTTGGCGGCAGAGGGTTTGGGGGCGATTTCAGACATGCTTTGCGGCTTCAGATCAAGCAGGCCGCGGTTATCTTGCGCCGATCATCAATGATCAACAAAAACCTCGGCCAGCGTGCGCGCATCGAGTATGCGGTCGGCCCACGCCTCCAACTGCACGGCCGTTGCGCTGTCTAGCCGCAGGCGGGTGCTCGGTGTGATAGGGCCAAAGCGCCGGGCGATCAAGCGCTCAAGAAGCGCGGCTTCGCCTTCGAGCTTGCCTTCGAGCTTGCCTTCGAGCCTACCCTCGGCCATGGCCTGCGCGGCGGCTTGCGCAGCCGCTTCGGCGGCCGCTTCAGCGGCGGCGCGCTTGATCAGGCGTTTAATATTGGTTTCGAGCATGTGGGTGATCTCCAGCAGGTTGTCGGTTTGGGCCAGTTCGGACAGTTGGGGCAAGGTGTGGCCGCTGCGGTGGCGCAGCCATTCGATCA
>NZ_BAWN01000037.1 GCF_000696225.1 Serpentinimonas barnesii
CGTGCAGGTTGCCGTCACGGAAGTAGGCGAGCATGGCGCGGACATTGCAGTCATCAAAGAGATTCCCCAAACATCCGGAACGTGATCCTTTGCCGGTGGCAAGCATCTCAATGCGACGTTCACTAAGGACGTGCATATCTGGCTCCATCCATTTACTAAGGCGCATCAGTCCTTGAATTCTGCTCTCGTTGTAGTCTTTCAAATACATGATAACTCCAGTCAGGGTTTTTGAATATTTGGCACATCTACCCGAACGATCTTTAATTCGCCCGTGGTCTTGTCCACCGGCGCATGTCAAGATAGTTGTCGCCTGAATCATGCAGCTTTCGCCTGAATATGTGCGCCAGCCACAGCCGCTTTGATGACCGAGTCGCGCTCCGGGTTGAGCGTGACCGCATCGACCGGTGT
>NZ_BAWN01000036.1 GCF_000696225.1 Serpentinimonas barnesii
GGCAGTCGGCTCGAAGCCGTCATCACCACGGCGGCCCTCAACGAGGCGGCCAAGAGCGCCTGGTGCCGCGAGCACGGCGTGTACCCGAGCGAGCTTGACCAGTGGCGCAGCAGTTGCACCACGGCCTTGTCCAACCCCGAAGAGGCACGCGCCAGCCCGCAGGCCACGCGCGCCTCAGCCAAGCGCATCAAGGAGCTCGAACGCGATCTGCTGCGCAAAGACCGGGCACTGGCCGAGACCGCCGCGCTGCTGGTGCTATCAAAAAAAGTCGCGGCGATCTTCCAAAAGGGAGAGGACGAATGATCGGCCTCGAAGATCGCCAAGCTCTGTCCCGAGACATCTATGCTGCGCACACCGCCGGCGCACGCCTGCGCCCAGCCTGCGAGATCGTCGGCATCGACGTGCGCACCCTGCAACGCTGGAAGGCCCAGCAGGGGCTCGAAACCGGCGATGGCAGGCCGCAGGCGCTGCGGCCCGTGCCCAGCCATGCCCTGAGCCCGGCGGAGCGTGCCGCGCTGCTGGAAGTGGCCAACCAGACCCGCTTTGCCTCGGTGCCGCCGGCACGCATCGTGCCCATGCTGGCCGACGAAGGGATCTATCTGGGCAGCGAATCCAGCATGGCGCGTGTGCTCAGGGCGCATGGGCAAAACAACCGCCGTGGCCGTGCCAAGGCTCCCAGAGCGGTGCGCCCGCCCAGCACCCACATCGCTACCGCGCCCGGCCAAGTCTGGTGCTGGGACATGAGCTACTTGCCCGCCGTGGTGACCGGGCGCTGGTTTCATCTGTACCTGATTCTGGATCTGTACAGCCGCAAGATCGTGGGCGCCGAGGTACACGAGAGCGACGACGCCAACCATGCCGCGCACCTGGTGCGCCGCACCGCACTGGCCGAGGGCATTGCTGCTTTCACTGATAAACCGGTATTGCACGGTGACAATGGATCGACCCTGAAGGCGACTACGGTGCTGGCCATGCTCAACTGGCTGGGTGTGAAGCCCTCGTACTCGCGACCGCGTGTGAGCGACGACAACGCCTATGCCGAGGCGCTGTTTCGCACCGCCAAGTACCGGCCCGAGTTCCCGGCCAAGGGCTTTGCCAGCCTCGATGAGGCCAGAGCTTGGGCGGCGCAGTTCGTGCATTGGTACAACCACGATCACCGCCACAGCGGCATCCAGTACGTCAGCCCGGCCCAGCGCCACAGTGGCCAAGATCACGACATTCTCGATGCGCGCCATGCGCTGTACCAGCAAGCCCGGCAGAAGAACCCGGCGCGCTGGTCGGGCCAGACGCGCAACTGGACACCGGTCGATGCGGTCACGCTCAACCCGGAGCGCGACTCGGTCATCAAAGCGGCTGTGGC
>NZ_BAWN01000035.1 GCF_000696225.1 Serpentinimonas barnesii
AAGTGGACACGATGGTCTCAGGATGATCGGCTGTCTGCAAGATGGGTTGGCGGGACGCTTACTCATGACGCCCAACTCACGAGGTGTTCCGGCGAGCTGCAACGCTCAACCAAGTTGAACCGCAGCTTGGGTGCTGGTGCGAAGGATGCTGCGGCCTTGGAACGCTGCAGCGTTGCCGCAGCGCGAGGGGTGGACTGCCCACACCCGGCCAAGGCCTAAGCACTCGGTGTGGCGGATGCCAGCGCTGCACGCAACTCGGCGGCGCTGCGCTGCGCGGCGCCTTGGCCCTGCTGCAGCAAGGCGGCGCAGCCTTGGCGTGCGCGCTGCAGGGCGGCTGCGTCGTCGAGCCAGTGCCGGGTGGCGGGCAAGGCGGCGGCCATATCGGGCACGCGCAGCGCCGCGCCGCAGTGCAGCGCCTGCTCGGCGGCGTCGTGGAAGTTGTAGGTGTGCGGCCCCATGAGCACCGGGCAGCCGCAGGCCGCGGCCTCGATCAGGTTTTGGCCGCCCAGCGGCAAAAAGCTGCCGCCAAGCCAGGCCAAGTCAGCCATGGCGTAGTAGGCCTGCATCTCGCCCAGCGAATCGCCCAGCCAGACCTGGGCGCTGCGGGCGGCGGCGGAGGCCTCAAGCTCCTGCGCGGTTTCAAGGCCCTCGGGCCACTGGCTGCGCCGAAACACGCTCAGGCCTGCTTGCTGCAGCAGCGCGGCCACGGCGTCGAAGCGCTGCGGGTGGCGCGGCACCAGCAGCCACAGCGGGTCTTGGTGGTGGCTGGCGGGGGCTGCTGGCCCGGCAGCGCTGCGGTGGTCTTGGGCTGTGCCCAGCCAGCCAGCCTGAACCTGGCTGGGCGCCTGGCGCAGCGCCTGCAGCCACAGCGCCTCCTCGCCCTCGCGGCTGCTGGCGAGCATCACCACGCGCCGCCCGCCCAGCGCCGCGCGCCAGCGCCGCCCGCGCTCGATCTGCGCCGCATCCGGGGTGAGGTCGAACTTGAGGTTGCCCAGCACCTGCACCGCTACGGCCCCGAGCTGGCGCAGGCGCGCTGCGTCGGCCTCGGTTTGGGCCAGCACGGCGCTCAAACCGGCGTAGGCCGGGCGCATCAGGCAGCGCAGGCGCTGCGCGGCGCGCAGCGATTTTGGGTTCAGGCGCGCATTCACCAGGTACAGCGGCACGCCGTGGGCGCGGCAGCCCTGCACCCAGTGCGGCCAGACTTCGGTTTCGAGCAACACCCCCAGCGCGGGCCGGAACTGCTGCAAAAAGCGCTGCACCGCCGCCGGTGTGTCCCACGGCTGCCAGACTTGCAAGTCGCCCGGGCGCAGCAGCCTAGCCCCTTCGGCGCGGCCGGTGGCGGTGCCGTGGGTGAGCAGCAGGCGCATGCCCGGCACCTGCTCGCGCAGGGCGGCCAGCAGCAAGGCGGCGGCGCGGGTTTCGCCCAGCGACACGGCATGAATCCAGACCCAGCCGCTGGAGGGCTCCAGGCCTGGGTAGTGGCCAAAGCGCTGTTCCATGTGCTCCAAATAGCCCGGCTCGGCGCGGCCCCGGCGCCGGTGCCGCCGACGCACCCAGGGTTGCAGCAGCCGCATCAGCAGGCCATAAACGGCCAGCGCCATGCGCTCAAGCAGGCTCATGGGCGGCACGCCCTCAGCCCGCATCGAACAGGCTCTGATAGACGCGCCCGATCCCGGCCGCCTCTTGCGCCAGCGTGAAGGTGCTGTGTACGCGCTCGCGCGCCGCCTGCCCCAGCCGCAGCGCCGCCTGCGGGTCGCGCAGCACCTGCTGCACCGCCTGCGCCAAGCCAGCGGCGTCGCCGGTGTCCACCAGGTAGCCGTTTACGCCCGGCTGCACCAGTTCCTCGAAGGCGCCGGTGCGCGAGCACACCAGCGCGCAGCCGGTGGCGGCGGCCTCGAAGGGGGTGAGGCCAAAAGGCTCGTAGCGCGGGCAGGCCACGCACAGCAGGCAGCGCTGGTACCAGCGGTGCACCTCGCCCGCGGGCACCTCGCCCAAGAACACAATGCGCTGGCTCAGGCCGGCGGCGTCGATCTGGGCTTGCAGCGCGCGCTGGTAGGCCTGGTGCTGCGGTTGCGCCAGCCCGGCAATCACCGCCGTGACTTCGGGCAGGTGCGGCAGCGCCGCGATCATCGCCTGCACATACACGTCGGTGCCCTTGTCGGGCCGCACGCGGCCAAACACCCCGACGCCGTAGCGCCCCGGCAGGCCGGAGTCGGCCCAGGCGGTGAGCTTGTCGGGCGGCGGCGCAAAGCGCTGCAAGTCGATGCCATGTGGCACCACGGCGCTGGTGTTGGGCACGAAACTGGCCGCCTTGGGCGTGGTGGAAATGACCGCGTCCATGCGTGAGATCAGCCAGCGCGGAAACCAGCCGTGCCGGTGCTGCGCCGCCGAGGTAAAGACCAGCTTGATCGGCAGCCGCAGCACGTCGCGCGCCCACAGGCCGGCCAGCATTTCGGGGTCGCGCCGCACGTGCCAGATGCGAAAGCGCCGCCCCGGCGCGGCTTGGCGCGAGAGCGCGATCGCCTGCTTGAGCGTGAGCCCCGGCACGCCGTTGGAGAGCGGGGTGCCGCAGTAGGCCAGCGGCCACTGCTGCAACTGCAGCGGCACCAGCGCGTTCACGGTCGCCGAGACCCCGGTGTAGCGCTGCTTGAGGTTGAAGACGATGATTTCGGGGTTTGGGCTGGGTGTGCTCATGCTGTGAGGCGGTTGGGGGCGGTGGCAGACCGGGCGCAAACTGGGAAGATGGGTGCCAAGCAGGCCAAAGGCGCCTTCAATGCGCCGCCGCACCCACGGCGGCATCGGGTTTGACGCGCCGCAGCAGCGCCAGCATCTCGGCTTCAATGCGCGCCAGCGCCGCCGCCGTCTGGCCCTCGAAGCGCAGCACCAGCACCGGGGTGGTGTTGGAGGCGCGAATCAGGCCAAAGCCGTCGGGCCAATCGACGCGCAGGCCGTCGATGGTATTCACCTGGGCCGGTGCGGCAAAGCTGGCCAGCGCCTGCAATTCGGCCACCAGGCGGTGCGGCTCGCCCTCGGCGCAGGCCACGTTGAGCTCGGGTGTGGAGTGGCTGCTCGGCAATGCCTCCAGCACCGCCCCGGCGTTGGGCGAGCGGCTCAGGATTTCGAGCAGCCGCGCCCCGGCGTAGCTGCCGTCGTCGAAGCCAAACCAGCGCTCCTGGAAAAAAATGTGGCCGCTCATCTCGCCGCCCAAGGGCGAGGCCACTTCCTTCATCTTGGCCTTGATGAGCGAGTGGCCGGTCTTGTACATCAGCGGCAAGCCGCCCGCGGCGCTTATGGCGGGGGCCAGGCGCTGGCTGCATTTCACATCGTAGACAATGGTGCCGCCGGGCACGCGCGCCAGCACGTCTTGGGCAAAGAGCAGCATCTGCCGGTCTGGGTAGATGTTTTGCCCGCTCGGGGTGACGATGCCGAGCCGGTCGCCGTCGCCGTCGAAGGCGAGCCCGAGTTCGGCCCCGCTGCGCTGCACCGCCGCGATCAGGTCGCGCAGGTTTTCGGGCTTGGAGGGGTCTGGGTGGTGGTTGGGAAAATCCCCATCGACTTCGCTGTAGAGCTCGATCACCTCGCAACCGAGGGCGCGAAACAGGCCCGGCGCGCTGGCCCCGGCCACGCCGTTGCCGCTGTCGATCACGATTTTGAGCGGCCGCTGCAGCTTCACGTCGGCGACGATGCGCGCCACGTAGTCGGGCAGCACGTCGATGCGCTGCAGCGCGGCCATGGGGGCTGAATCAAGGGTGCTAGGGCTGGCCACCGCCGCATCCTCCATCGCCCGCCGCAGCGTTTGGATGTCCTCGCCGTAAATCGCGCGCCCGGCCAGCACCATCTTGAAGCCGTTGTGCTGCTTGGGGTTGTGGCTGCCCGTGACCTGGATGCCGCTGCGGCAGCGCGTGTGCGCGGCGTAGTAGAGCATGGGCGTGGTGGACAAGCCGATGTCGAGCACCGCCACCCCGGCCTGGCGCAGGCCCTCGGTCAGCGCCGCCGCCAGCTCGGGGCTGCTGCGCCGGCCATCGCGCCCGACCGCCACCGTGCCCTCGCCCAGCGCCAGCGCGCGCGCGCCAAATGCGCGCCCGAGTGCGCGCGCAAACGCTGGGTTGAGGGCCTCGGGGACGACGCCGCGAATGTCGTAGGCCTTGAAGGCGCTGGCGGGGAAAACAGGCATTTGAAGCATGGGGCACCAAGTGTGTAAGGGTGCCCCGATTGTAGGAAGCCTCAAGGCCTGCCCGCAGCCCCTGCTCAGCCGCCTCAGCCCTCGCGGCTGGCGCGTTTGCGCTCGTGCTCTTTCAGGAAGCGCTTGCGCAGGCGGATGCTCTTGGGGGTGATCTCGACCAGCTCGTCGTCTTCGATGAACTCGACCCCGTACTCGAGCGTGAGCTCGATCGGGGGTGTGATCTTGATTGCGTCTTCCTTGCCGCTGACGCGGAAGTTGGTGAGCTGCTTGGTGCGCGTGGCGTTGACGATCAGGTCGTTGTCGCGGCTGTGGATGCCCACGATCATGCCCTCATAGACCGGATCGTTGGGGCGCACGAACATGCGGCCGCGGTCGTCGAGCTTGCCCAGCGCGTAGGTGAAGATCTCGCCGTCGTCCATGCTGATGAGCACGCCGTTTTTGCGGCTGGCGATCTCGCCCTTGTGCGGCTCGTAGCCGTCAAAAATGTTGCTGATCAGGCCCGAGCCGCGCGTGAGGTTCAAAAATTCGTTGCTAAAGCCAATCAGGCCACGCGCCGGAATGCGGTATTCGAGCCGCACACGGCCACGGCCATCGGGCTCCATGTTCACCAGATCGCCCTTGCGCTCGCCCAGCGCCTGCATCACGCCGCCCTGGTGCTGTTCCTCGATGTCGGCTGTGACCAGCTCGATCGGCTCGTGGCGCTCGCCGCCCACGTCGCGAAACACCACACGCGGCTTGCTCACCGCCAGCTCGTAGCCTTCGCGGCGCATGTTTTCCAGCAAAATGGTCAGGTGCAGCTCGCCACGGCCCGAGACTTCAAAAATCCCGTCTTCGCTGGTCTCGCGCACGCGCAGCGCCACGTTGCTTTGCAGCTCTTTTTGCAGCCGATCCCAAATCTGGCGGCTGGTCACAAACTTGCCCTCGCGCCCGGCCAGCGGGCTGGTGTTGACGCAAAAGTTCATGGTCAAGGTGGGCTCATCGACGCGCAGCATGGGCAGCGGGCGCGGGTCGGCGGGGTCGGTCACGGTCACGCCGATGCCTAGGCTATCGAGCCCGTTGATGAGCACGATGTGGCCCGGCCCGGCCTCGGCGGTCTGCACCCGGTCCAGCCCCTGAAAGGTGAGCACCTGATTCACGCGGCCCTTGGCCGGCTTGCCCTCGGGGCCTTCATAGACCAGCACGTCCATGCCGGGGCGGATGCGGCCCGCGCTGATGCGCCCGACGCCAATGCGGCCGACGAAAGATGAGTAATCGAGCGCCGAAATCTGCAACTGCAGCGGGGCCTCGGGGTCGCCTTGGTGCGCCGGCACGTGTTGCAGCACGGTGTCGAACAGCGCGGACATATCCGCCCCCCACTGCTGCCCCGCTTCGCCTTCGGTGAGCGAAGACCAGCCGTTGATGCCCGAGGCATAGACCACAGGGAAATCGAGCTGCTCGTCGTTGGCGCCGAGCTTGTCGAACAGGTCGAAGGCGGCGTTGACGACCTTGTCGGGGTTGGCGCCGGGTTTATCGACCTTGTTGACGACCACGATCGGGCGCAGGCCCAGCGCCAGCGCCTTTTTGGTGACGAAGCGGGTTTGCGGCATCGGGCCTTCTTGGGCGTCGATGAGCAGCAGCACGCCATCGACCATCGAGAGCGCGCGCTCGACTTCGCCGCCAAAGTCGGCGTGGCCGGGGGTGTCCACGATGTTGATGTGGGTGCCTTTCCAGCTCACAGCGCAGTTTTTGGCCAAGATGGTGATGCCGCGCTCGCGCTCGATGGCGTTGCTGTCCATCACCGTATCGACCACTTTTTCGTGTTCGGCGAAGGTGCCGCTTTGGCGCAGCAGTTGATCGACCATGGTGGTTTTGCCGTGGTCAACGTGGGCGATGATGGCGATGTTGCGGATCGGAGTGCTCATGGCTGGTTTTGCAGTTGGATTTGTTGGATTTCGATCGGGCTCAACAAGCGCCCGGGTATGAGTTCGCCGCCCTGGATGTGGGCACTGCCCAGCAAGGCGGCGGCTTGGGGGTTGGCATCGGACGCTGCGGCCTCTTGGTCGGCATACACGGCCACGCGCTCGGTATCGGGCCACGGGCCACGGCGGCGCAAACCGGTGAGGAAGCGGGCTGCATTATCGCCATCGAGCGTGACGCGCTCGTGTCCGTCCAACAGCGCCTCCACGGGCAGCAGCGCGTGCAGACGCGCCTCCTCGGGCAAGGCTTCGAGCTGCTCCAGCGTCAGGCTGCGCTCCAGCCCCAGGCCGCCACTGCGCTCGCGCCGCAAGGCCGCCAAGTGCGCGCCGCAGCCCAGCGCGGCCCCGATGTCCTCGGCCAGGGTGCGGATGTAGGTGCCTTTGCTGCAGCGCACGCGCAGGCCCAGCGTGGGCTCGGGGCTGTGTAGGTCGAGCGCCAACAGCTCCAGCGCGAAAATGGTGACGCTGCGCGGCGCGCGCTCCACTTCCTGCCCGGCGCGGGCGTATTCGTACAGGGCCCTGCCCTGGTGCTTGAGCGCGCTGTGCATGGGCGGCACCTGGCTGATGGGGCCCAGAAAGCGCGCCAGCACCTGCTGCACCTGCTCGGGTGTGCAGGCCACGGGCCGGCGCTCCAGCACCTCACCTTCGGCGTCGCCGCTGCTCGTGCGCTGCCCTAAGCGCAGCGTGGCCGCATAGACCTTGTCGGCATCGAGCTGCAATTGGCTGAACTTGGTGGCGGCGCCAAAGCACAGCGGCAGCAGTCCGCTGGCGAGCGGGTCCAGGGTGCCGGTGTGGCCGGCTTTGTCGGCGCGCAGCAGCCACTTGGCGCGCTGCAGCGCCTGGTTGCTGGACAGGCCCAGCGCCTTGTCCAGCAGCAGCAGCCCGTGTACGGGGCGACGCTGCACCCGCGTGCGGGGCCCTTGGCCGCGTGCAGCAGGGGCGCCGCCGCCCTCCAAGGCAGCGTCGGCACCTTGGGGGGACCAGACGGCGCTCAATTCAGTCGCTTTCTTTGGAACGCGAGGCCACGGCCTGCGCGATCAGCGCGTTCATGTCGGCGGCGCGCTCGGGCGTGCGGTCGAACAAGAAATGCAGCGTGGGCACGGTGTGGATGTGCAGCCGCTTGAACAAGCCGTTGCGCAAAAACCCGGCCGCCTGGTTGAGTGCCTCCAGCGTCTGCTGCGCATTGCCCGTGAGCAGGCTGAAATACACGTTGGCGTGCGCGTAATCGGGCGTGAGCTCGATTGCTTGCAGCGTGACCAAGCCCACGCGCGGGTCTTTCAACTCGCGCGCGATCAGCTCGCTTAGGTCGCGCTGAATTTGGTCGGCGACCTTGAAGCTGCGGTTGGAAGGGGCTTTTTTGCTTGGCATGGCTTGCTGCGTGGCAATCAGAGTGTACGCGCCACTTCCTTGATTTCAAACACTTCCAGCGTGTCGCCTTCTTTGATGTCGTTGTAGTTTTTGAGCTTGATGCCGCACTCGAAGCCTTCCTTGACCTCGCGCACATCGTCCTTCATGCGCTTCAAGGATTCGATCTCGCCGGTGTAGATCACCACGTTGTCGCGCAGCAGGCGGAAATGCGCGCTGCGCGTGATGTGGCCGCTGGTGACCATGGAGCCGGCCACGGTGCCGATCTTGGAGGCCACGAACACGGTGCGAATTTCGGCGGTGCCGATGATTTCCTCGCGTTTTTCCGGTGCCAGCATGCCCGACATGGCGGCCTTGAGCTCATCGACCGCGTCGTAGATGATGTTGTAGTAGTGCAGATCGACGCCAGTGGCCTCGGCTTGCTTGCGCGCACCCACGTCGGCGCGCACGTTGAAGCCGATCACGATCGCCTTGGAGGCAATCGCTAAGTTGACGTCGGACTCGCTGATCGCGCCCACGCCGGCATAGACCAGTTGCACCCGCACCTCGTCGGTCGAGAGCTTGAGCAGCGAGGTGGCCAGCGCCTCTTGCGAGCCCTGCACGTCGGACTTGATGATGATGGGCAGGGTCTGCACCTCGCCCGCCTGCATGTCGGCAAACATGTTTTCCAGCTTGGCCGCCTGCTGTTTGGCCAGCTTGGTGGAGCGGAACTTGCCGGCGCGGTAGGTAGCGATCTCGCGCGCACGGCGCTCGTCGGCCAGCACCAAAAACTCGTCGCCAGCGCGCGGCACCTCGGACAAGCCCTGAATTTCAACCGGTATTGAAGGCCCGGCCTCCTTGGTGGAGCGGCCGTTTTCGTCCAGCATGGCGCGCACCCGGCCCGAGGTCTGGCCAGCCAGCACCACATCACCCACCTTGAGCGTGCCCGACTGCACCAGCACCGTGGCCACGGCACCGCGGCCTTTGTCGAGCCGGGCTTCGATCACCAGGCCCTTGGCGTTGGCTTCCACCGGGGCCTTGAGCTCCAGCACCTCGGCTTGCAGCAGCACCTGCTCCAGCAGCGCGTCGATGCCCATGCCGGTTTTGGACGACACCGCCACAAAGGGCGAATCGCCGCCGAATTCTTCGGGCACCACCTGCTCGGCCACCAGCCCGGCCTTGACGCGCTCCAGGTTGGCCTCGGGCTTGTCGGCCTTGGTCAGGGCCACCACGATCGGCACATTGGCCGCTTTGGCGTGCTTGATGGCCTCTTTGGTCTGCGGCATCACGCCGTCGTCGGCGGCGCAGACCAAGATCACCACGTCGGTGGCCTGGGCACCGCGGGCACGCATGGCCGTGAAGGCCTCGTGGCCGGGGGTGTCGAGGAAGGTCACCATGCCGCGCGGGGTTTCTACGTGGTAGGCCCCGATGTGCTGCGTGATGCCACCCGCTTCGCCCGCCGCCACCTTGGTGCGCCGAATGTAGTCGAGCAGCGAGGTCTTGCCGTGGTCCACGTGACCCATGACCGTGACCACGGGCGCACGCGGCCGGCTTTCGGCCTGCTGTTGCGCGGTTTCTTCTTCGGTGAAGGCCTCTGGGTCGTCGAGCGCTGCGGCCACCGCCTGGTGCCCCAGTTCTTCGACCACAATCATGGCCGTGTCTTGGTCCAGCGACTGGTTGATGGTGACCATCTGGCCCAGCTTCATCAACTGCTTGATGACCTCGGACGACTTGAGCGCCATCTTGTGCGCCAATTCGGCCACGGTGATGGTCTCGGGCACGTGCACCTCGATCACCTTGGCCTCGGACTGGGCCGAATCAAAGCCGTGTGAACGCTCGTCGCGGCCACCGGCCCCGCGCCGTCCACTGCCCTTGTTGCCGCCACGCCAGGCGGTGCCGCTCGAACGCACCGCGCTGGTGTTGCCACCACGGCCTTTGATTTCTTTTTTCTTGGCCGCCTCGTCCTTCCAGGTGGAGGACAGGGCTTCGGATTTGACTTCTTTTTTGCCCGCCCCCGCAGCCGCTGCACCTGGCGTGGCGGGTTTGGCCGCGCCCGGTTTGGCCGGTGCCGGCGTGCCAGCAGGCTTGTGCAGCGTGCCTTTCAGACCGGGCTTGGCCTCGGCAGCCGGGGCTGGCTTGGGTTCTTCGGGTTTTTTGGCCAGCAGCACCTTCTTGGGGGCAGCCATCATGTCGCGGATCGCCTGCGCCTCGGCCAGCGCTTTTTGGCGGCGCTGATCGAGGTCGAGGGCGCGTTGTTCGTCCACCAGCCGCTGCGCAGCGGCCTTCTCAGTGGCCAACTCGGCGGCTTGCTTGCTCGCCAATTCGGCGGCTTGCTTAGCGGCCGCCTGCTCTGCAGCTTGTTTGGCGGCCAGCTCGGCGGCCGGCGCAGCGGCCGACTCGGGCAGCGGCGCCGTGGCAGGCTTGGCACCGCGTTGGCGGCTCTGTTGCACCTCTTGCTCGGCACGCGCCCGCTGCAACGCCAATTGGCGCTGGCGTTCCAACTCAAGGGCAGCCTGCTGCTCTTGGGCTTCGCGCTCCTGTTGCTGCTGTCGCTCCAAGCGCTGGCGCGCCAGCTCTTCTTCTTGGAGCCGAATTTGCTCGGCCTGATGGCGCGCCTGCTCTTCAAGCCGCTCCAGCTCGGCCTGCTGTGCCTGGTGCGAGATCGCCTCGGCGGCCTCCTCGTCCACCTCGGGGGCCGGCAGCTCTGCCGCGCTCGGGCTGCCAACCGGCTCGTCGTCGCGGCGCACAAAAGTGCGCTTCTTGCGCACCTCAACCTGGATCGTGCGCGCCCGCCCCGATGCGTCGGCCTGCTTGATCTCGCTGGTCGATTTTTTGGTCAGGGTGATTTTTTTGCGCTCGGCGCTGGCGGTGCCGTGGCTGGCCTGCAGGAAACCGAGCAAGCGCTGCTTGTCAGAGTCCGAAATCGGGTCGGCGCCGGACTGCTTCAACACCCCGGCACTCCCGAGTTGCTCCAACAGCAAGGCCGTGGGCTGGTTGAGTTCGGCAGCAAAGTCTGCGACGGTTTTACTGGTCATGTGTTCGGTTCTCCGTGTCGCTGGCCGTCTTAGGACTGCGAACTTGGCGCTGGGTCCTGATCGGTGGTGAACCAGTGCTGGCGCGCGCGCATGATCAATGCGGTCGCCTCTTCGGCACCCAGTCCGGTGATTTCGATTAGCTCATCGGTGGCCAAGTCGGCCAAGTCGTCGAGGTTGTGCACGCCGGCGGCGGCCAGTTGGGCCATCAGCTCGGGGTTGAGGCCCTCAAGGTCGCGCAAATCGCGCACGGCGTCTTCTACCCGCTCTTCTTTGGCGATTTCCAGCGTCAGCAAGGCGTTTTTGGCCCGTGCGCGCAGTTCGTGCACGGTGTCCTCGTCGAAGGCCTCGATTTCCAGCATCTCTTGCAGCGGCACGTAGGCCACTTCTTCGAGGCTGGCAAAGCCCTCGGCGATCAGGATGTCGGCCATCTCTTGGTCGACGTCGAGCTTGGCCATGAACAGGGCGCGGATGGCGTCGGACTCCTGCGCCTGCTTGGCCGAGGATTCCTCGGCCGTCATGATGTTGATCTTCCAGCCGGTCAGGTCGGCCGCCAGGCGCACGTTCTGGCCGCCGCGGCCAATCGCAATCGCCAGGTTTTCTTCGTCGACCACCACATCCATGGCGTGGCGCTCTTCGTCCACCACGATCGACTGCACATTGGCTGGCGCCAGCGCACCGATCACAAACTGCGCCGGGTCTTCGCTCCACAGCACGATATCGACCCGCTCGCCAGCGAGCTCGTTGGTCACGGCATTGACGCGCGAGCCGCGCATGCCGACGCAGGTGCCGATCGGGTCGATGCGCTTGTCGTAGGACTTGACGGCAATCTTGGCGCGCGAACCGGGGTCGCGGGCGCAGGATTTGATCTCCAGCAGCCCCTGCTCGATCTCGGGCACCTCTTGGCGAAACAGCTCGATCATGAACTCGGGCGCGGAACGCGAGAGCAAAATTGGGGCCCCGCGCAGCGTCAGGTCCACTTCCATGATCATGGCGCGCACGCGGTCGGCGCTGCGCAGGTTTTCCTTGGGGATCATTTCGGAGCGCTTGAGTCGGCCTTCCACGCGCCCGCTCTCCACGATCACATCGCCCTTGTCGAGGCGCTTGACAGTGCCGACAAAAATCTTGTCGCCCCGGCTCATGAAGTCGTTGAGCAGCATTTCACGCTCGGCGTCGCGGATGCGCTGCAAAATCACTTGCTTGGCCGCCATGGCGCCGATGCGCCCCACGGGCAAGGACTCGATCTGCTGCTCAATGTATTCACCCACCGCAATGCCGGGCCGCTCTTCGGCCACGTCGGAATAGAGCTCTTCGGCGTCGGGGTTTTGCAGGCCGGCCTCATCGGGCACCACCAGCCAGCGGCGGAAGGTGTCGTAGGCGCCGGTGTCGGGGTTGACGCTGACGCGGATGTCCACCTCGCCCTTGTACAACTTCTTGGTGGCCGAGGCCAAGGCGGATTCGACCGCGCTCAGCACCACGCTGCGCTCAACGTTTTTTTCGCGTGAAATGGCGTCAATCAGCATCAACATTTCGCGGTTCATATTTCAGTCTGCCTTTGCAATTTGGTTTCCACCTTGGGCGGCGGAGGGTGCGGCCGGCGCGCTAGCGCTGCGACCCTTGAAGTTGACGATCGGCGCCAGCCGTGCCTCGCGCAGCTCATCGAGCGCAAAACCGAGCACCTGCAAGGGCGCAGGCTGGGCTTTTTTGCTCACGGGCTGACCCGGTTTGCGCACCGGCTCATCGCGCCAAACGATCTGCCAGTGGCTGGCGGCGGTGGTTGGTGCACCCTCGGCCACCGCCTCGGGTGCTGCGGCGCGCTCGAGCGTGCCGCGAAATTTTTTGCGGCTGGCCGCCACCGCCACCCCACCCTGCGCCGCTGCAGCCCCAATGGGCTGCTTGAGCGTGACATCGATCACCGAACCGATAAAGCGCTCAAAATCGGCGGCGTGGCGCAGCGGCCGGTCGATGCCGGGCGAGCCCACTTCGAGCCGCTTGTAGTCCACCGCCTCGACTTCGAGCAGCAGCTGCAACTGGCGCGTGACGCGCTCGCAGTCTTCTACGGTGATGGAGCGCTCGGGTGCGCCATCGGCCCCCACCCACGGCCAGTCGATGGTGACGCGCAGCAAGCCCCCGGCGGATCGTTCCAGATCCACCAGATCGAATCCCATCCCGGTGACGGTTTGTTCTATGCTTTGCTGCCAGCTCATGTGTGTGGTGTTGGGCCCTGATGCGTTTGGTGCCGAACCAAAAAAAAAGGGCCGGTAAAAACCCGCCCAATTGGTCGTGAAGCCTTGCATTGTAGCACCCCGTAGGCTGCTGAGCAAATTTTTTTGCTCAGGCACCTCGAAGCGGTGCCGGCGGCGCATACAATACGCAGCTTAGTCGGAGCGTAGCGCAGCCTGGTAGCGCATCTGCTTTGGGAGCAGAGGGTCGCGAGTTCGAATCCCGCCGCTCCGACCATTTCATTTCACACCCTGTGCCAGCCCATCAGCCAGCGCAGCGGCCCTAGCTGCCCCACAAGCTCGATAGCGGGGCCGCCCAGAGTCCATCCCCCAAGGGCATCGTCTCGATCCCATCGTACAGCAAGACGCCCATCTTCAGTTGGCCACCTGCAAGGCCCGCCAGCTTCTTGAGTCCACGAAGATCGCCTTCCTTGACGGTGGCTGCAGCCTTGACCTCCACCCCTACCAACTGCCCAGCGGCATTTTCGATCACGAAATCGACCTCGAACTTGTCCGCGTCCCGGTAGTACAGCAGGCGATAGTCGCCATCTGCCGTGCTCGTGTGCTTGAGCAGCTCTCCAAAAACAAAGGTCTCCAGCGCGTTGCCAAAGCGCGTGCGGTCCCGGTGCACCTCCTCGGCGCTCAGATCAAGCAAGGCCGCCAGCAAGCCGGAATCGAGGAACTGCAGCTTGGAGGTCTTGACCACACGGCTCAGGCGGTTGCGTGCCCAGACCTCGATCCGCTTGAGCAGGTACATCTGCTCGAATACGCCGACGTAACGCGCAGCGGTCTTGCCGTCCAACCCAACTTGGCCGCCGAGCTGGGAGTAATTGCACATCTGGCCTGCCGTCTGCGCCAAGGCACGCAGGAATCGCGGCAACTGGTCGCGCACACCAGCGTTGTCTTGCCAGCCTGCCGAGGGCCTGCCAACAACACGACCGGCGTGTCCAGCAGCGCTTCAGCAATGCGGGGTTCGATCCGACGTTGGTAAAAGGCGGCCATGTTCATGCGGCCATGGTATCGTAAATTTCGGAATCACAGGACGTAAATTACGGAACCATTGAGCGTGAACGACGGAATGCCAGAGCAGCTTGCGCTCAAAACAAAACCCCCGCACAGAAACTCTGCCGGGGGTTGTGCGCAAGGACCGATGGTGGGTGATGCAGGGTTTGAACCTGCGACCCCTGCCGTGTGAAGGCAGTGCTCTACCGCTGAGCTAATCACCCATCAAGCCGGAAATTATAGCCCGATTTTTGCAATCCGGCGCAAGACACACGCCCTGGGCTGCAAAAATTTGCACCCTTAGGCGGGCATGGGCTGCAGCTTGCGCCACACGGTTTTGCCCTTGCTGGCCTGGTCCAGATCGAGCAGCAGCGCCTCATGGGCTTGCCGCTCTTGCACGTTGGCGCACAGCAGCGGCAGTGCCAGGTGCGACCAGTCGCTGGCCGATGCGGCATGGGTTGGGGAGGGGCCATGAGCTGGACCGGACGGTTGGCCGTTGGATTGGCCACCGCTGCCAGCCGGGCCAAGGTCGAGCTCCATCAGCAGCGAATCTTGTCCGCGTGTGAGGCAGATATAGACCTCGGCCAGCAGCTCGGCGTCGAGCAACGCACCGTGCAGGTTGCGGCTGGAGTTGTCCACCCCGAGCCGCTCGCACAGGGCGTCGAGCCCGTTGCGCTTGCCCGGGTACATTTCCTTGGCCATGAGCAGGGTGTCGATCACGCCGCCGGCCAGTTGGCGCGTGGGGCCGTGGCCCAGGCGCTGCCATTCGGCGTCCAAAAAGCCGATATCGAAGGGGGCGTTGTGGATGATGAGTTCGGCGCCGGCCAGGTAGTCGAGCAAATCGGCGGCCACTTCGGAAAACTTGGGTTTGTCGGCCAAAAATTCGAGCGAGATGCCGTGTACGCGCTGCGCCTCGGCGTGGATTTCGCGCTCGGGGTTGAGGTAGTAGTGGCGGTTGTTGCCGCTGGGCTTGCGGCCGAGCAGCTCGATGCAGCCGATTTCGATGATGCGGTCGCCGTTGGCGGGCGACAGGCCGGTGGTTTCGGTGTCGAGGACGATTTGGCGCATGGTGGTGCTGGCGGCCCTAGGGCTTTCAGTGGTTTTCGCGCGCGTGGTTGATGGTGTAGCGCGGAATTTCCACCGTCAAATCCTGCCGAGCTAGCCGCACCTGGCAGCTCAGGCGCGACTGCGGCTTGACGCCCCAGGCTTTGTCGAGCAGGTCTTCTTCTTCTTCGCTGGCGGGCTCTAGGGTGGCAAAGCCCTGGCGCACGATCACGTGGCAGGTGGTGCAAGCGCAGCTCATGTCGCAAGCGTGCTCGATGGCCACGCCGTGGTCGAGCAAGGCCTCGCACAGGGTGCTGCCGCTCAGGCCCTCGAGCGTGCGCCCGTCGGGGCAGAGTTCGGGGTGGGGCAATACGGTAAGGGTCGGCATAGGGGGCGCTGCGGTTTAGAACTGGTCGATATTTTGCCCGGCCAGGGCGGTGGCGATGCTGCGGTTCATGCGCCGGGCGGCAAATTCTTCACAGCCTTCGGCCAGCGCCTCGGTGGCGGCGTCGAGCGCGGCGGCGTCGTCTTGCAGCTTGGCCTGCGCCTGCGCCTGCAGCAGCGCTTCGATTGCGGCGCGCTCCTCGGGGCGCAGCAGCTCGCCGTCGGCGGCCAGGGCGCTGCGGGTGGCGGCGGCCATGCGCTCGGCCTCGACCTGGGCTTCGCGCAAGGCGCGCGCGCGCATGTCTTGCTCGGCGCTGGCGTTGCCCTCTTGCAGCATGGCGGCGATCTGCTCGTCGCTCAGGCCATAAGAGGGCTTGACCTCGATGTGCGCCTCGACCCCGCTGCTTTGCTCGCGCGCGCTCACGCTCAGCAGCCCGTCGGCGTCGATGTGGAAGGTGACGCGGATGCGCGCCGCCCCGGCCACCATGGGTGGGATGCCGCGCAGCTCGAAGCGCGCCAGGCTGCGGCAGTCGGGCACCAGGTCGCGCTCACCTTGCAGCACGTGCAGCGCCAGCGCGGTCTGGCCGTCTTGGTAGGTGGTGAAGTCTTGCGCCAGCGCGGCCGGCAGCGGGGTGTTGCGCGGCACGATGCGCTCGACCAACCCGCCCATGGTCTCTAGGCCGAGCGAGAGCGGCGTGACGTCGAGCAGCAGCCAGTCTTCGCCGTTGGCGGGGTGGCCGGCCAGTTGCTGCGCCTGCAGCGCCGCACCCAGAGCCACCACTTCGTCTGGGTTCAGGTCGGTGAGCGGGGGGCGTCCGAAAAATTCGGCCACCGCTTGGCGCAGCGCCGGCATGCGGGTGGCACCACCGACCAGCACCACGCCCTGCACCTCGGTCACCGAAACGCGCGCGTCGCGCAGCACGCGCCGCACGGTGGCCAAGGTCTGGCTGGTCAGGGCAGCGGTGGCGGCGTCGAAATCGGCGCGGCTGATCTGCCACTGCTGCGCCCGCCCCTGCAGCGTGGCGGCCAAAGGCAGGGTCTGCGCCGCATCGTCCAGCCCCGAGAGCGCCTCTTTGACGCGCCGCGCCTCGGCCAGCAAAGTGGCGCGCTCGGCCAGCGGCAGATCGCTGGCGTGGCAAGCCAGCCCGGAGCGCGCCAGCAGCGCGTCGGCCAGGGCACGGTCGTAGTCGTCGCCGCCCAAGGCCGAATCGCCACCGGTGGCCAGCACCTCGAACACGCCGCGGCTCAGGCGCAGCAAGGACACATCGAAGGTGCCACCGCCGAGGTCGAACACCAGATACAGCCCTTCGGCCGCTTGGTCGAGCCCGTAGGCCAGCGCCGCAGCGGTGGGTTCGTTGAGCAGGCGCAGCACCTTGAGGCCGGCCAGTTGCGCCGCGTCTTTGGTGGCCTGGCGCTGGGCGTCGTCAAAATAGGCTGGCACGGTGATCACGGCGCCGTACAGGTCGGCGTCGAAGCTGTCTTCGGCGCGCTGGCGCAAGGCGGCCAAGATCTCGGCGCTCACTTCCACCGGGCTTTTGTCGCCGGCCACGGTGCGCAGCGCGGCCATGCCCACGCCATCGACCACGGTGTAGGGCAAGCGGCCCAGCACGCCGCTGGCGGCCAGGTCGGCGCGGGTGCGCCCCATCAGGCGCTTGACCGAGCTGATGGTGTTGGCCGGGTCCTGCGTTTGCGCCTGCAGCGCCTCCCAGCCGATCTGGCGGCCTGCGCCTGGGTGGGTAGCAGGCAGGTAGCGCACCACGCTGGGCAGCAGCACCCGGCCTTGCTCGTCGGGCAGGCATTCGTTGTGGCCGTGGCGCAGCGCCGCCACCAGCGAGTGGGTGGTGCCCAGGTCGATGCCCACGGCGATGCGCCGCTGGTGCGGATCCGGCGCTTGGCCGGGCTCGGAAATTTGCAACAAGGCCATATCTAGGGGAGGGTCAAAAACGGTCTAGGCGTTCGTGCAGTTGCTGCTCGAAGCGCTCGATGAACAAGAGCGCACGCACCTGCTGTGCGGCGGCGCGGGCGTCGCGCTGCGAGTCGATGGCGGCTTCGAGTGCGGCCAGCCGCTGCGCCCGCTCGGCGTCGAGTTCGGCTTGCAGCGGCAGCAGATCGGGCGCGCCGGCGGCCTCGGCCAGCGCCTCGCGCCATTGCATTTGCTGCATCAAAAATTCGGCCGGCATGGCGGTGTTGACGTGCGCCTCCACGCTCTGGCCCTGCAGCTCGCACCAGTAGGCGCCGCGCTTGAGTGGGTCTTTGAGGCGCTGGTAGCCTTCGTTGATGCGCACCGACCACTGCAGCGCCACCCGCTGCGCCGCCGCCCCTTGGGCCGCGTGGCGGTCTGGGTGCGCCTGGCGCTGCAACTGCTTCCAGCGCTGCTCCAGCTCGGCGCGATCGAGCGCAAAGCCGGGCGGCAGGCCAAACAGGGCAAAGTCGTTGGCGCGCAGGTCGGGCGGCCCAACCGGGGCGGAGCCCGGCGCGGCATTGCCTACGGCGTGCGGCGCCTCAGACCCGGAACGATTCACCACAGCCGCAGCGGTCGCGCTCGTTGGGGTTGCTGAACTTGAAGCCTTCATTGAGGCCCTCGCGCACGAAATCGAGCACGGTGCCGTTGAGGTAGGGCAGGCTTTTGGGCTCGATCAGCACCTGCACGCCTTGGCTCTCGAACACCACGTCGTCGGGGGCGACGGCGTCGGCGTATTCCAGCTTGTAGGCCAGGCCGGAGCAGCCGGTGGTTTTGACACCCAGCCGCACCCCCACGCCCTTGCCGCGTCGGGCCAGGTATTTGTGCACGTGCTTGGCGGCGGCTTCGGTTACCGTGACGCTCATGGACTCAAACCTTCAAAATCGGCACCGTTTTAGTGGGCCAGTTGGGCGGATGGGGCGGCAGCGGCAGATGGGGCAGCTTTGGCGTGCTTTTGCCGGTAGTCATCGACCGCCGCCTTGATGGCGTCTTCGGCCAAAATGGAGCAGTGGATTTTCACCGGCGGCAGCGCCAGTTCTTCGGCGATCTGGCTGTTTTTGATCTGCGTCGCTTGCTCGAGCGACTTGCCCTTGACCCATTCGGTGATGAGCGAGCTCGAGGCAATGGCCGAGCCACAGCCGTAGGTTTTGAAGCGCGCGTCCTCGATCAGGCCGGTGGCCGGGTTGACCTTGATCTGCAGCTTCATCACGTCGCCGCAGGCCGGGGCGCCGACCATGCCGGTGCCGACGGTGTCGTCACCCTTGTCAAAGCCGCCCACGTTGCGCGGGTGTTCGTAGTGGTCGATGACCTTGTCGCTGTATGCCATGGGGTTCTCCTGTCAAATTGCCGCGGGCGCTGTCAGTGCGCGGCCCACTGGATGGTGGACAAATCGATGCCCTCTTGGTACATCTCCCACAGCGGGGAGAGTTCGCGCAGCTTGGCCACGTTATCGCGGATCGACTGCACGGCATAGTCGATCTCGGCCTCGGTGGTCCAGCGCCCGATCGTCATGCGCAGGCTGCTGTGGGCCAGTTCGTCGCTGCGGCCCAAGGCGCGCAGCACGTAGCTGGGCTCGAGGCTGGCCGAGGTGCAAGCCGAACCGCTGGAAACCGCCAGCCCCTTGATGCCCATGATGAGCGATTCGCCCTCGACGTAGTTGAAGCTCATGTTCAGGTTGTGCGGCACGCGCCGGGTCGGGTGCCCGTTCACGAACACCTGCTCGATGCCCGATAGGCCATTGAACAGGCGCTGGTGCAAGGCGCGGATGCGCGGCAGTTCGGTGGCCATTTCGGCCTGCGCGATGGCGTAGGCCGCGCCCATGCCGACGATCTGGTGCGTGGGCAAGGTGCCCGAGCGCATGCCGCGCTCGTGGCCGCCGCCGTGCATCTGGGCTTCGATGCGCACACGCGGTTTGCGCCGCACGTAGAGCGCCCCGACGCCCTTGGGGCCGTAGGTTTTGTGGGCGGTCAGGCTCATCAGGTCAACCGGCAACTGCTGCAGGTTCACCTCCACCCGGCCGGTGGCCTGCGCCGCGTCCACGTGCAGCAGCACGCCGCGCTCGCGGCAGATGGCACCGATGGCGGCGATGTCTTGAATGACGCCGATTTCGTTGTTGACGAACATCACCGAGGCCAAAATGGTGTCGGGCCGCAGCGCGGCGGCGAAGGCCTCGAGGTCGAGCAGGCCGTCGGGCTGCACATCGAGGTAGGTGACTTCAAAACCCTCGCGCTCCAACTGGCGGCAGGTGTCGAGCACCGCCTTGTGCTCGGTCTTGAGCGTGACCAGGTGCCGGCCCTTGTCGCGGTAAAAATGCGCCGCGCCCTTGAGCGCCAGGTTGTTGGACTCGGTGGCGCCGCTGGTCCAGACGATTTCGCGTGGGTCGGCCCCTATCAGCGCCGCCACCTGCTCACGCGCTTGCTCAACCGCGCGTTCGGCCTCCCAGCCCCAAGCGTGGCTGCGCGAGGCCGGGTTGCCAAAGTGCTCGTAGAGCCACGGCACCATCAAGTCGACCACGCGCGGGTCGCAGGGGTTGGTGGCGCTGTAGTCGAGGTAGATGGGAAAGTGCGGGGTCATGCTTATTTTCCTGCTGCGATGCCCAGGGCAAAAACCGAGTTGGGCGCGTTGACACGGATGGGTTTGAGCACCGGCGCGCTCGAAATCGCGCGCTTGAGCGAAGGCGCGGCCTCGATCACCATGCCTTTTGCGAGTTGTTCGTCAACCAGTTTTTGCAAGGTCACGGAATCGAGGAAATCGACCATTTTCGCATTCAGAGCGGTCCACAACTCGTGCGTCATGCAGCGCTCACCCTCACCGTGGCAGTTCTCTTTGCCGGCGCACTGGGTGGCGTCGATCGGCTCATCGACCGAGACGATGATGTCGGCCACCGTGATGTCGCTGGCCTTGCGCCCCAAGGTGTAGCCGCCGCCGGGGCCGCGGGTGGATTCGACCAGGTTGTGGCGGCGCAGCTTGCCAAACAACTGCTCCAAGTAGGAGAGCGAAATCTGCTGACGCTGGCTGATGGCCGCCAGCGTGACAGGCCCGCCGGCCTGGCGCAGCGCCAAGTCGATCATGGCGGTGACGGCGAACCGTCCTTTGGTGGTGAGGCGCATGGTGCAATCCTTGAGATGTTGTTGAGTACACCCTCTCGTGGCTGGCTGACTCGCTGTGTGGCGAACCACACGGGCGGGCTTTTTTGCCGACAGCCTTTGTTTGCACCGAGTATACCCAATATCCGACTCTTTTGCTTGGTCTTAAAGCACCCAAGGGTATTGGGCCATTGCTCAGCCGGGCGGCGCCGTGTCCAGCGCCTCGGGTGTGAGGGTGCGAAAGATTGGAAAGATAAATTCGACCCCGGTTCCGGGCTTGGCGTTGAAAAACCGCAGCTCGGCCCCGAGCTTGCCGGCGCGGGCCCGCAAATTGCCCAATCCGCGCTGCTGCACCTGTCTGGCCTGTTGGCGCTGCAAGCCCACGCCGTCGTCGGTCACGCTCAGGTAGACGTGCGCCTCGTCGTGGCGCGTGCGCACGCACACGCGGCGCGCCTGGGCGTGTTTGACCACATTGGCAAAAATCTCTTGCATGCAGCGAAACAGGTGCATCACGCCCTGGGCATCCAAAGACGCCAGCGTGGGCACGTCTTGCACCTGCCAGTCGAGTTCGATCCCGGCCGCCACCAGGGCGGGCTCGACGCGCTGGCGGAAGGTGCCCAAGATGGTGGCCAAGTCGCCCTCCATCGGCTCCAGCGAATCGAGCATCAGGCGCAGTTCATCGAGCGCGTGGTGAATCATGGATTCGACCGATTGCGCGTCCAGCCTGCCCCCTTGGCTGCGCACCATGTTGAGGGTCTGCACCAGTTGGCTGCCCAGGCCGTCGTGCATGTCGCGCATCAGGCGCCGGCGCTCGCCCTCGATGGCGCGCTGCTGCTCGGAGGCGCGCAGTTGCTCGAAGGCCTGGCGCAACTCGGCCTCGCGTTTGGCCACCGTGCCGGCCAGCGACTGGTTGAGGCGGTACACCTCGCGCGTGGAGGCGGTGGCGCGCTGCGCCAGCACCCAGCTCAAGGTAAAGAGCAAGGCCAGGCTGCCCAGCGAAGTCCAGCGCAGGTCGGCGTCACCGGGGAAGTTGAGCTGCACCACCAAAAAATCGCGCACGCCGGTGGCCAGCGTAAACGCCGCCACCAACAGCACCAGGATTTGATCGGCGTCGAAGGCACCGCGCCGGCGCGCCTTGAGCAGCAGCCACAGCAGCGCAATGGCTCCGCAAGCGGCCAAGGCACCGGCCCAGAGGCGGTAAAAATCGTAATTTTGCGTATGCAGCGTCCAAGCCAGCCAGAGCGGACCAAAGGCAATCAAAAACCAGGCCAGTCCGCGCACGAGGCGGTCGCGAAAGGCCATCAGCTCGGCCACGAACAGCAGGAAAAACCCCACGTACCAGGTAAAGGCGAGCCGGTGCAAATAAAAGTACCAGCCATAGCTCAGCACCGGTTCGAGCGAAACCGACAGGGCCAGCCGCACGGTGTGCGCCAGCGCCGCCAGCGCCATCAGCAAAAACAGGCGCTCATGCAAGATGCGCCACAGGTGCAGCGAGAGCAGGCCCATCAGCAGCGAGCTGATGAGCATCATCCAAGTGCCCTTGACCTGCCAGACTTCGAGCACCTGGTGGCGCTCGAACAAGGTGCCGTGGTAGCCGATTTGCAAGGGCCACAAACCGCTGCGCTCCAGCAACTGGCCCTGCACCTGGATGTGTATCGTGTTGTGTTGCGGATTGGGCTGCAGCAGGGCCGGTGGCAGGCTCACCAGGTAGGGAAACCAGGCGCTCAAGATGTTGCGCTCGGGCGCGGCGTACCAGCCGACCTGGTAGATTTCTTGGCCATTGAGCAGCACCCGAAAGCGCGTGCCCACGCGCGGCAGCAGCAGCGCCAGCCGGGTTTGGGCGGGGTCGTCGTAGTGCAGTTCAGGGGGCCAGTCGAGCCGGTAGTCCACCTGGCCCCACCAAGCCGCGGGTTGGTCGTCCAGAATGTGCGGCAAAACCACCGGCTGCGGCGGCTCGTGCGGCTGCTGCGGCAGGCTGGCCAGCGCCTGGCGCAGGGTCACGGCGCCTTCGGGGGCGGTTGGCCGCGAGACGCTGTGCAGCGCCCACAGCAAACCCAGCAGCAACAGCGCCACCCAGACGTAGTGCGGAACCCGCCCAGCGCTGTGCTCGGGCAGTGGCGGCACCGGTGGCAAGCCCCTCACAACAGCCCCCGCTCCTGCGCCGCGCGCACCACCTGCACCCGGGTGTGCACCGCCAGCTTGCGGTACAGGTTTTTGATGTGCGTGCTGACGGTGGCGATGCCGATGCCGAGTCGGGCGGCGATTTCTTTGTTCACATAGCCTTGCGCCACCAGCTTGAGCACCTCGGTTTCGCGCTCCGACAGCGCCGGTATGGCGGCCCCGTTCTCCGCCCACTGCGCCGGGGCGTTGTTGCGCAATTGCTTGAGCAACAAGCGCGCCAGCAGGGGCGAAATGGGGGCCCCACCCTCGCGGATTTGTTCGATGGCCTCGATCAGCTCGGTGGCGTTGCAGCCCTTGAGCACATAGCCGGTGGCCCCGGATTGCAGGGCGTTGATGAGGCGCGACTCGTCGCCAAAGACGGTGAACACCAGCAGCTCGGCCTCGGGCTTGGTCAGGGCCAGCAGGCGCAGCATGTCTTCGCCGCGGCCATCGGGCAGGCCCAGATCGACCAAATACACATCGGCCAGGCTGTTGGGGGCCATGATGCGGGCATGGGCAAAGGTCTCGGAATGCCCGACCAGGCGCCAATCGGGCCGCAGCGCCAGCGCGTGCTGCACAAAGTGCAACACGGTGCGGTCGTCTTCGATCAGGTAGAGGCGCGTGATGCTGGGCATGCTGCGATTGTGGGCCACGCCAGCCTCGGTCGGGCTCCCCAAAACAGGTTACAAGGCCGTGTGCGCCCCCAGCACCCGGTCTTTGAGCTGGGTCAGGCGGTCGCGCGCCTGGGCCGCCTGCTCGAATTCGAGCTTGCGCGCGTGCTCGAACATCAGCTTTTCCAGCCGCTTAATCTCTTTGGAGAGGTCTTTCTCGCTCATGTCCTGGATTTCGGCCTGCTGCACCCGGGCCAGCTCTTGGCGCTGCGCCTGCTCGCTGGCTTTGTCGCTTTGCACACCGTCGATCAAATCTTTGATGCGCTTGACCACCCCGATGGGCGTGATGCCGTGCTCGGCGTTGAAGGCCAGTTGCTTGGTGCGGCGGCGCTCGGTCTCGCCGATGGCGCGCTGCATCGAGTCGGTGACGCGGTCGGCGTACAAAATGGCCATGCCGTTGAGGTGGCGCGCCGCGCGGCCGATGGTCTGGATCAGGCTGCGCTCGGAGCGCAAAAAGCCTTCTTTGTCGGCGTCCAAAATCGCCACCAAGCTGACTTCGGGTATATCCAGCCCTTCGCGCAGCAAGTTGATGCCCACCAGCACATCAAAAACACCCAGGCGCAGGTCGCGGATGATCTCGACCCGCTCCACGGTGTCGATGTCGGAGTGCAGGTAGCGCACGCGCACGCCGTTTTCGTTCAGGTACTCGGTCAACTGCTCGGCCATGCGCTTGGTCAGCACGGTGATGAGCACGCGCTCGCTGCGCTGCACGCGCAGGCGGATTTCTTGCAGCGCGTCATCGACCTGGTGCGTGGCCGGGCGCACTTCGAGCAGCGGGTCCACCAGCCCGGTCGGGCGCACCACCTGCTCCACCACCTGGCCGGCGTGCTGGCGCTCGAACTCGGCCGGGGTGGCCGAGACGAAAATGCACTGGCGCATGCGCGCCTGGAACTCCTCGAACTTGAGCGGCCGGTTGTCGAGCGCGCTCGGCAGCCGAAAGCCGTACTCGACCAGCGTGGCCTTGCGCGAGCGGTCGCCGTGGTACATGCCGCCGAGCTGGCCGATCATGACGTGGCTCTCATCCAAGAACATGAGCGCATCGGGCGGCAGGTAGTCGCACAGGGTGGCCGGCGGCTCGCCCGGGGCCGCACCCGAGAGGTGGCGCGAGTAGTTCTCAATGCCCTTGCAGTGCCCCACTTCGACCAGCATTTCGAGGTCGAAGCGGGTGCGCTGCTCCAGCCGCTGCGCCTCCACCAGCTTGCCCGCGCCCACCAGCTCTTGCAGGCGCTGCGCCAGTTCGAGCTTGATGCCCTCCACGGCGGCCAGCACCTGCTCGCGCGGCGTCACGTAGTGGCTGCTGGGATAAACGGTGAAGCGCGGGATGCGCGAGCGGATGCGCCCGGTGAGCGGGTCGAACAGTTGCAGCGACTCGACCGCGTCGTCGAACAGCTCGATGCGCAGCGCCAGCTCGGAGTGCTCGGCCGGAAAAACGTCGATGGTGTCGCCGCGCACCCGAAACAGGCCGCGCGAAAAATCCTGCTCGTTGCGCTGGTACTGCATGCGCACCAGTTGCGCGATGGCCTCGCGCTGGCCGAGCCGGTCGCCCACGCGCAGCGTCATGATCATGCGGTGGTAGCTCTCGGGCTGGCCAATGCCGTAGATGGCCGAGACGCTGGCCACGATCAGCACATCGCGCCGCTCCAGCAGGCTTTTGGTACACGAGAGCCGCATCTGCTCGATGTGCTCGTTGATGGCGCTGTCTTTTTCGATGAACAGATCGCGCTGCGGCACATAGGCCTCGGGCTGGTAGTAGTCGTAGTAGCTGACAAAGTATTCGACCGCGTTGTTGGGGAAAAACTCGCGAAACTCGCTGTACAACTGCGCCGCCAGCGTTTTGTTGGGCGCGAACACGATCGCCGGTCGGCCCAGCCGGGCGATCACGTGCGCCATGGTGTAGGTCTTGCCCGAGCCGGTCACGCCCAGCAGGGTCTGGTAGAGCTCGCCGTTTTGCACCCCTTGCACCAGCAGCTCGATCGCCGCCGGCTGGTCCCCGGCCGGCTCGAAGGGCTGGTGCAGCTCAAAGGGCGAGCCGGGAAAGCGCAGGCCCTCGACTTGGGCCGAGGCAGCGGATGCAGGCAGGCCTGGCGCGGCTTGCGCGTCAAGGGGTTGGAGTCCGGTCATGGGCGGGAGTTTAATGGCCGTGCAAGGCCGGTCGGCTCCGTTTGCTGGCCTTGCATGCCCAATCAAGCTGGAAAAACACGGACTTGATGTCGAGAGGATGCAGGCTCGGGCAACAAAAAAGCCCCACAGACTGGAGGCCTTGGGGCTTTTTCAACGTGCGATTGGTAGGCGCGATTGGACTCGAACCAACGACCCCCACCATGTCAAGGTGGTGCTCTAACCAGCTGAGCTACGCGCCTAAGGTCGGTTGCAAGCCTGCTATTGTAGCAGGCTTTAGCGCCGGCGCACGCTTCGCACCCCGGCCACGTCTTGCATGGCCGCCATGACGCGTTGCACCCGGCTGGCGTCGGTGACTTCGACCGTGAAGGTCATCCAAGCCACCCCTTTCACGCTTTGCGTCTGCACCCCGATGACGTTGATTTTTTGGCTGGCAAAGGCGTCGGAGATGTCGCGCAACAGGCCTTGGCGGTCCTGCGCCTCGATCGCCACATCGACGGCGTAGTGGGTGGCCGCATCGCCTTTGGTGCCGGCGCCGTTCCACTGCACCTCGATCACCCGACCCGGATGCCGCTGCGCCAGCATGGCGTAGTCGGGGCAGTCGGCGCGGTGCACGCCCACCCCCTTGCCGCGCGTGATGTAGCCACGGATGTCGTCCGGCGGGGCCGGTTTGCAGCAGCGCGCCAGTTGCGTCAACAGCGAATCCATGCCCACCACCAGCACGCTGCCTTGCGGGGCGCGGGCCGGGCTGTGGCGCGCTTTGCGCAACTGCACCTCGTCCGGGGCTTGC
This sequence comes from Serpentinimonas barnesii, assembly GCF_000696225.1. Taxonomy (GTDB): domain Bacteria; phylum Pseudomonadota; class Gammaproteobacteria; order Burkholderiales; family Burkholderiaceae_C; genus Serpentinimonas; species Serpentinimonas barnesii. The sequence continues at coordinate 25,952 of NZ_BAWN01000035.1, forward strand.
AGCGCCGGGGCCGGGTTGAGCAGTTGCTCGACCGTGCGCAGCGTGATTTCGTCTTTGCCCAGCGCCTCGCACAGGCTGGCGGCGTCGTCGTAGCCGATGCGGCTGGCCAGATCGTCGAGGTTGAGGGCGGTCTTGCCTTCGCGCTGCAACCACTTGTCGAGCTGCTCGCGGCCGCGCTGGATGGTGCTGTGCACCGCCTGGGCGTTGAACCAGGCCCGCACCTTGCTCTTGGCGCGGTGGCTCACCAGGTAGCCCTGCTCGGGGTTGAGCCAGTCGCGCGAGGGGCCGCCGTCTTTGCTGGCAATGATTTCGACTGTCTGGCCGTTTTGCAGCGGCGTGTTGAGCGCAACCATGGCCCCATCGACGCGGGCACCACGGCAGCGGTGCCCCAGATCGGTGTGCACGGTGTAGGCAAAATCGAGCGCGGTGGCCCCCTTGGGCAGCTCGACGATGGCCGCGTGCGGTGTCAGCACATAGATGGCGTCGTCAAACAGCGGCTGCGCTGCCTCTTGGCGGCGCTCGCTGGCCACGTCGCGCTGCCAGGCCAGCAACTGGCGCAGCACGGCGATTTTGGCGTCGTAGTCGGAACTGGCGCTCACCCCCTGGTAGCCCTTGCTGCCGGCTTCTTTGTAGGCCCAGTGCGCCGCCACGCCATGCTCGGCGTGCTCGTGCATGGCTCGGGTGCGGATCTGCAATTCGAAGGCGCGCCCCTGCGCGTCGCGGATCACGGTGTGCAGCGACTGGTAGCCGTTGGGCTTGGGCTTGCCGATGTAGTCGTCGAACTCTTCGGGCAGCGGGCTGTAGTGGGCGTGCGCGTGGGCCAGCACGCGGTAGCAGTCTTCGATCTGGGGCACCACCACGCGCAGCGCCCGCAGGTCGAACACCTGGTCAAAGTCGAGCGCCTTGCCGCGCATTTTTTTGACGATGCTGTAGATGTGCTTGGGCCGCCCCTGCACCTCGGCCTGAATGCCTTGCGCGTGCAACGCCTGCTGCAACTGCTGGCGCACCTGCTCCACGTGGCTCTCGCGCTCGATGCGTTTTTCGTCGAGCTGGCGCGCGATGTCTTTGTAGGTCTGCGGCTCGAGGAAGCGAAAGGCGAGGTCTTCGAGCTCCCACTTGATCGGCCAGATCCCTAAGCGATTGGCAAGCGGCGCAAACACGTGCAGCGATTCGCTGGCCAGCGCCGGGTCGGGTGCAATTTTGGCCGCCGCGATGAAGCGCAGCGTTTGCAGCCGCGAGGCCAACCGCAGCAGCACCACACGCAAATCGCGCGAGAAGGCCAGCAACATTTTGCGGATGTTTTCGTGCTGGCTGGCTTCGAGCTCGCTCGGGGCGGCCCGGTTGGTGCTGCCCGGCTCGGCCACGCTGGCGCGCTCCAAGCGCACCTGGGCTGCCTTGACACGGGTCTGGCGCTGCAACTGCACCAGCTTGGTGGTTTCCAGCGCCACGGCGGCCAAGTCGCCGCCAAAGGCTTTGGTGATGAGCTCGCGCGGGCGGTTCAGGTGCTCGCAGGCATAGACCAGGTAGGTGCAGACCTTGAGTTCGGCCCCGCCACCGATCAGATCCAGCACGGCAACCACGCCGTCGGCGTGCGCCAGCGTGTTTTCGCCGGTATCGAGCGTTTCGGCGGCCAGCAGCGGCTCGGCAAAAGCGCGCGCGCGCAGCACCGCGGCCTGCTCGTCGGCGGCGTGGGCCTGCGACGGCCGCCCCCCGGCTGCACCGGCCGCCCCGGCTGTTGGGGCTGCTGCGCTGGCGGGAAAATCGGGTGGCGGTGGGGCCGATCTCATGGAGCCAACAGAAAATCGCACACCGGCGCCACCTGCTCGGGCGCCACCAGCGTGGGCGCATGGCCCACACCCGCAAACTCGTGCAGGCGCGCACGCGGCCCGCGCTGCGTCATGGCCAAGGCGGTGACATGGCTGAGCAGGTCGGATTCGGCCCCGCGCAGCAACAGCACCTCGGCCGTGATGGCCTCGTACATTTGCCACAGCAAGGCCTCGCCGGCGTGGATGGCTGCGCCGGGGTCTGCGCCCACCGCCTGCCCTGCCGCCTGCATGGCGCGCAGCGGCTGTGCAATGGCCGGATCGTAATGCAGCGTCCAGCCGCCTTGCACCGGGCGCAGCATCGGGCGCGACAGGGCCAGCCACTGCTCGGGGCTGTGTGGGCCAAAACCCCGGTGCAGTTGAGCCAGCGCCTGCACCGCCTCTTGCTCGCTGGCATAGACGGGCTGCAGGCCGACATAAGTGGCTATGCGGCGCAGCGCCGCGGCCTCGATCACCGGCCCCACGTCGTTAAGCACCAAGCGGCGCAAACCCAGCCCGGGTTGCGCTGCCAGCGCCATGCCGATCAGGCCGCCCATGCTGGTGCCCACCCAGTCGATGCACAGTTCGGAGGGTTCGGCGCTGCCGGTGGCCGCCGCGCAGCGCGCGCGCAGGTGCGCCAGCAACAGCGCCAAGTCGGCGGCGTATGTGGGCACCGCATAAGCCGATGGGTCGGCCAGCCAGTCGCTGTGGCCGCGCCCGGCCACATCGACGCACACCACCTGCACCCGACCCTGAGCCCGCTGCAGCAGCGCCTGCGCCAGCGCGTCGAAATCGCGCGCCTGGCGCGTCAGGCCGTGGACGCAAACCACCACCTGCGCCGGGGCGACGGGCGCACCGGTTGGCCCCCACTCCCACCAAGCGATGCGGCGCGGTTCGCCGTGCGTGGCCAGCGGGCCGGGTACGGCCAGATGATGCAAGGTGGGTTCCATATCGGTCTCTCGTCTCCCGCGCGCCGGCTTACCGCGCGCTGATCGCCTTGTAGCGTCCTAGATAATGGCACCTATCGTAAATCAAAAGGAGATGTTTTCATGCTCGCAAACAAGACGGCGCTGGTAACGGGCTCGACCAGTGGCATAGGCCTCGGGATTGCCAAGGCGCTGGCGCAACAAGGCGCGCACCTGGTGCTGAACGGTTTTGGCGACGCGCAAGCCGCTTGCGCCGAAGTGGCGGCCGTGGCTGCGCCGGGGGCTCGGGTGAGCTACCAGGGCGCCGACATGAGCCAGCCGCAGCAGATCGAGGCCATGCTGCGCGCTGCGGCAGCGGAGTTTGACCGCATCGATATTTTGGTCAACAACGCCGGCATCCAGCACGTGGCGCCGATTGAGGATTTTGCGCCCGAGCGCTGGGACGCGGTGCTGGCGATCAACCTCAGCAGCGCCTTTCACACCACGCGGCTGGCGCTGCCGGCCATGAAAGCGGCCAACTGGGGCCGCATCATCAACGTGGCCTCGGTGCACGGGCTGGTGGCCTCGGCCAACAAATCGGCCTACGTGGCTTCCAAGCACGCACTGGTGGGCCTGACCAAAGTGGTGGCGCTGGAAACCGCCACCACCGGCGTGACCTGCAACGCCATCTGCCCCGGCTGGGTGCTCACGCCGCTGGTGCAAAAGCAGGTCGATGAGCGCGCCGCCGCACTGGGCTTGAGCAATGCCGAAGCCACCAAGCACCTGCTGTGCGAGAAAGAGCCTTCGCTGCAGTTCACCACGCCCGAGGAACTGGGCGCGCTGGCGGTGTTTTTCTGCTCGGCCGCAGCCGCCAATGTGCGCGGCGCGGCCTGGAATATGGACGGCGGCTGGGCGGCGCAATAAACCTATTGCAACTGCACCGTGCCGGCCACCGTGACCTGCACCTGCGCCGTGCCGGGTTCGGCGGGCAGGGCGGCCTCGGCACCGTCTAGGCGGGCTTGCGCGGCCAGCATCAGGCGCGGCCGTGGCGAAAAATCCTGCTCGCCGTCTGAAATGGCGATTTCGCGCAAGCTGTAGCTGGCAAAGCCAAAGTCGCGCGCCACCTGCTGCGCGCTGGCGCGAAAGCGCTCGATGGCGGCGCTGCGCACGCTGGCCTCGACCTGCTGGCGCGCCTGCGGGCTGAGCGAAAACGCCATCTGCGCCACGTTCAGGCCGCGCACCTGCGCCGCCGCCGAGGCCAGCGCCGCCACGTCGCGCCCCTGCAGCAGCAGCTCGGCGCTGCCGATCCAGCCCACGATCTGGCCTTCTGCATTGTGGCGCGGCTGCAGGCTGAAATGCCCCGTGCCCAGCTCGAATTCGCCCGCGCGCACCTGGGGCCGCAACTGGCGCAACGCCGCCTCCACGCCCTGGCTGAGCTGGCGCTGCAAGGCCGCCGGCTCGGCACCCTGCACGCGCTGCACCAGCGTCAGGGTGAGCCAGTCTTGGCGCACCGTCTGCTGCGCGGTGGCGCTCAACTGCACCACGTTGTGGGGCAAAGGCTGCAAAGCAGCCGGGTTGGCCGAAACTTGCGCCAAGGCAGAACCTGCGCCCAGCAGGCCCAAGCCCAGCGCCAAGCCCGCCAGCCCATGGCCCAAGCGCGTGGAGAAAGAAATAGTTCGATAAATCATTGGATTGCTCCTGTAAAACCAGACCCATGCAACGTGCGTGGCGCGTGTTGCCTTGCGCGGTGCCCTGCCAGTGTGCCATCCGCAGCCCCGGCAAACCCCGCTTTGGGCGGCGAGCACGCGCAACAACTGTAACGGCGCGTTTCCCAAGCGTCGATTGCCCAACCCCTAGGGGCCGCCCGGTGTCACAATCGTTGTCACTGTATTAGCTCGAATGCCCAACCCATGCCCCACCCCACCCCGGAACCGCCGCCGCACCGCACCGACCGCATCGTGGTCGTGGACGACGACGCCCGCATCCGCGAATTGCTCAACCGCTACCTGAGCCAGCAGGGCTTCGAGGTGTTGCTGGCGGCCGACGCGCGCGCGCTCGACAAGCTGCTGCAGCGCGAGACCTTCGATCTGATCGTGCTCGACCTGATGCTGCCGGGCGAGGATGGCCTGAGCATCTGCCGCCGCCTGCGCGCCGGGCGGCTGCGCACCCCCATCATCATGCTAACCGCCAAAGGCGAAGACGTGGACCGCATCGTCGGGCTGGAAATCGGGGCCGACGATTACTTGGGCAAACCCTTCAACCCGCGCGAGTTGCTGGCGCGCATCCACGCCGTGCTGCGCCGCCGCCCGGCCCCCGAAGTGCCGGGGGCCCCTTCGACCGAAAACGAGGTGGTGCGGTTTGGCCCCTTTGTGCTCGACCTTGGGCAGCGCACCCTGCAAAAAGACGGCATCGACATCGGCCTGACCAGTGGCGAGTTTTCTATGCTCAAGGCCTTGGTGCGGCACCCGCGCCAGCCGCTGTCGCGCGACAAGCTGGCGCAACTGGCACGGGGGCGCGAGTTCGAGCCCTTTGACCGCAGCCTCGACGTGCAAGTCTCGCGCCTGCGCAAACTCATCGAAGCCGACCCCGGCGCGCCGCGCTACCTGCAAACGGTGTGGGGCGTGGGCTATGTGTTTATTCCCGATGGCGCCAACTGAGCCACAGCCCGGTGCAGAGTCCAGCCGCCAAACGGGCGGCAAGGGCATCAGCCTGTTTAGCCGCACCTTTTTGTTGCTCGGTGCCTTGCTGCTGGGCTCGGTGCTGGCCTGGTTTCAAACCCTGCGCACACTCGAAGAGGAGCCGCGTGCGGTGCAAAGCGCGCAGCAACTGGCCTCATTGGTCAACCTCACGCGCGCCGCGCTGGCGCACGCCGACCCGATTGCCCGCATTTCGCTGGTCACCACCTTGCTACAGCAAGAAAACCTGCGCATCGCGGTGCGCGAAGACGCCGACAACCACCTGAGCTATGACTACGACCCCTTAAGTCGGCGCATCAGCGCCGAACTGGCGCTCATGCTCGGGCCGCAGACGGTGGTGGCGCGCCAAGTGAACGGCTTTGACGGCCTGTGGATCGGCTTTGAAATCGATGGCGACCGCTTCTGGCTGCTGGCCGACCCGGCCCGGGTGGGGCAAGTCGGCGGCACCACCTGGTTGGTTTGGCTCGGCATTGCGGCGGCCTTGTCGGTGCTCGGCGCGGCCCTGTTTGCGCGCCTGATCAACCAGCCGCTGCTGCGGCTCAGCGCGGCCACGGCGCGCGTGCGCTCGGGCGACTTCTCCGGGCCGCGGCTCGATGAAACCGAGGCCACGCACGAGATTCGCGCCGTCAACGTCGGCTTTAACCGCATGGCCGAGCAACTGGCCAAGGCCGAGGCCGACCGCACGCTGATGCTGGCCGGTATTTCGCACGACTTGCGCACCCCGCTGGCGCGGCTGCGGCTGGAAATCGAGCTCAGCGTGCCCGACGAGCCCACGCGCCAACTCATGGCCGCCGACATCGACCAGGTGGCGGCCATCATCGACAAGTTTCTCGATTACGCCCGCGTCGACCAGGTGCAGCAACTGCAAGCCGTCGATCTGGCCGAACTGACGGCCACCGCGCTGCTGCCCTACCAGGGCGCCCCCGACTGCGCGGTGACCCTGGATGTGCCACCTGGCCTGCGCGTGCTGGCCGACCCGGTGGAACTGCGCCGCGTGCTCGACAACCTGCTGCAAAACGCCTCGCGCTACGGCCGCGGCCCCGACGGGCAATTGCGGCTGCAGATCAGCGCCCCACCCAGCCCAGCCGGCACGCTGACGCTGCAACTGGCCGACCAAGGCCCGGGCGTGCCGCCGCCACTGCTGCCGCGCCTGACCGAGCCCTTTTTTCGCGCCGACAGCGCCCGCACCGCCGCCAACGGCAGCGGCCTGGGGCTGGCCATCGCCGACAAAACCCTGCAGCTCATGGGTGGCGCGCTGGAACTGCGCAACGGGGTGGCCGGCGGCCTGCTGGCGCGGCTGCGTTTGCCGGAGGCAGCGGCTGAGCCCTGAGCGCATGAATTGCGCAGTGGCAGCATTGGCTTGCAACAAGACTGTAAAAGGGCTACATTCGGGCTTCACACAATTAGGATCCAAACCATGCAATACGCCACGCAGGTCCAGCCCATCAGCTACCTCAAGGCCAACGCGGCCGCCGTGCTGGCGCGCTTGTCTGAGCAGCGCGAGCCCTTGCTTATCACCCAAAATGGGCAAGCCAAGGCGGTGCTGCAAGACGTGGCCTCGTATGAAGAAACCCAGGAAACCCTGGCGCTGCTAAAAATCTTGGCCCTCGGCCACCAAGATGCGGCCGCTGGCAAGCTCAAGCCGCTGGCCGAAGTCGAGGCCCGTCTGCGCGCCCGGCGCTCTGCGGCCTGATGGCCAACGCGGCCCCCGAATTCGAGGTCTTGCTCACCGAGGGCGCGCAGCGGGACTTGGAATCGATCTGCGACCACATCGCCGAATTCGACTGCCCGGCCAATGCCGATTACGTGCTGGAGCGCTTGCTGGAAACCCTGCAAAGCCTGTCGATTTTTCCGCAACGCGGCAGCTACCCCAAGGAGTTGCTCGCGCTGGGAATCAAAGAGTACCGCCAGACCGCCTTCAAGCCCTACCGGGTGATTTACCGCGTCAGCGGCAATCAGGTCATCGTCGCGCTGATTGCCGATGGTTGGCGCAATATGCAGACGCTGCTGGCCCGAAGGTTGCTCACGGCGTAGTCTTGGTCAATGGCGCACAAGCGCGGCAGGCGCCGTCTGGTGCGCAACACCTGCCCCGAAGCCTCAAGCCACCCGCTGCAACAGCGCCACCGCGCGGCATTCGATGGCCAAACCCTGCCCAACCGGCCCGAGTTTTTCGGCGGTTTTGGCTTTTACATTGACCTGGCCCGGTTGCAGGCCCAGCACGGCGGCGATGCGCGCCTGCATGGCCGCTTTGTAGGGGGCCAGCTTGGGGGCTTGGGCGATCACGGTGGTGTCGAGGTTGACGAGCGCATAGCCTTGCTCGGCCACGCGCTGCATGGCCTGCGCCAGCAACTGGGCCGAGTCGGCCCCGGCAAAGCGCGCGTCGGTGTCGGGGAACAGGGTGCCAATATCGCCCAGCGCGGCCGCGCCCAGCAGCGCGTCGGTGATGGCGTGCAGCAGCGCGTCGGCATCCGAGTGCCCGAGCAGGCCACTGGGGTGCGGGATGTGGATGCCGCCCAAAATCAGTGGCCGCCCCGGCACCAGGGCGTGAATGTCCCAGCCTTCGCCGATGCGCAGGCCGGTCAGGGGGTTGGAGGCGGGGGCCGTTGGGCTGGGAGGGGATAGGGCGAGGCTGGCTGCTGGGTGCATAGGGGCTTTGAGGGTGGCGGCTGGATCGGCAGGGGCCGCGATGCAGTGTGCAGGCGGGGCGCAGGAGGTGGTGGGATGGATGGACTTCGCCCCTTCCAAGGGATGGGCGTGGCTGAAAGGCTGCTGCTGGGGCTGCTGCTGGGGCTGCTGTCTATGCTGCTGCGCCTGCCGCTGCGCCAGCAGCGCCTCGGCCAGCGCGAAGTCGGCCGGGTAGGTGATTTTGAAGTTGCTGGCACTGCCTGGCACCAGCAACGGCTGGGCGCCGCTGCGCTCGATGGCGCTGGCCTCGTCGGTGATGCCGTCAAAACCGCTGCCCTGGTGCGCCGCCAGCGCCGCGCGCAAGGCCCCGAGCTTGAACATCTGCGGCGTTTGCGCCAGCCATTTGTCGGCGCGCTCCAGCGTGGCAGCCACCCGAGCCATGGGGGTAGCTGATGTGGCTGATGTGGCGGCCTTGAGCGTGTCCGGCAGCGGCAGCGCCAGCAGGCCGCCCACCGGGTCGTGCCAGCAGGCCGCGAGCAGGCGCTCGATCTGCTGCGGCTCAATCAGGCAGCGCGCGGCATCGTGCACCAGCACCCAATCGGCGTCGCGGGCCCCGGCGGCGGCCAGTTGCTGCAAGCCGTTGAGCACGGTCTGGGCGCGCACGGCACCGCCTACAGGCCAAACGCGCACCCGTGCGTCGCGGCTTTGGTAGGAATCGTCGCCGGGCGCCACCACCACCGCCACCCCGGCCCAGTGCGGCAGCGCCAGAAAAGCCGCCAGCGTGTGGTCGATCACGCGCTGGCCCGCCAGCAATTGGTATTGCTTGGGCGCGGCCGGCTCTGAGGAGCGCAGCGCCCGGCTACCGCTACCCGCGCTGGTGATGAGGGCATAGCAGCGCGGCGCGTCAGGTGCAGGTGCAGGTGCAGGTGCAGGTGCAGGTGCAGGTGCAGGTGCAGGTGCAGGTGCA
>NZ_BAWN01000034.1 GCF_000696225.1 Serpentinimonas barnesii
TCGGGACGATTTGCGGCGCGGACGGGCCGATTACTCCGCTAACCTGCGGTTCAACTCGGACGAGCGTTGCAGCCCGCCGGTTAACCTCAACCTTAGGCCTCGCTCTGGCTTCTGCCGTTCCACCCCCGCGCGCTATGGCAGCGCTGCCCGGCTTGCTGGCCTGCTGCTCGGCCATCTGGGCCTGCCACAGGCGATCGGAATGAGTGACAATCAGGTTTTCCCAGCCGGAGTCAAGCCATGGAACTGACAGCGGTTCTCTCTCCCGCCGAAGAGGGCGGCTACATTGCCCTCAACCCTGAGACTGGCACCACGTCGCAGGGCGAAACGGTTGAAGACGCCATCGCCAACCTGCAAGAGGCCACGGCGCTCTACCTGTCGGAGTTTCCCATCCTCGCGCCCGGTCATCCGCTCGTCACCACGTTCAGCGTTCCAGTTCATGCCTAAGCTGCCGCACGTTTCCGGTGCCGCCATCGTTCGGGCGCTGGAGCGCTTGGGTTTCGAGAAGCTTCGCCAATCGAGAAGCCACGTCATCATGCGTCGTGGCTCCAAGGGTTGCGTCGTCCCGATGCACAGCGAGGTCAAAGTGGGCACTTTGGCTGGCGTCTTGCGCCAAGCTGAGGTTTCGTCCGACGAGTTCATCGCCGTCTTGCAACTATCGTGGTGCCTGCGCCCCGGGGCCGGTGCCATGGCGTGGGGACCCCCTCGATCGATTCAAAGCGCTCATCCCCTGCCCACTGGCGGTAGTGGGCGTAGGTGTAGCGGGGCAGCGAGTTGCTCGGATCCCATGGGTGGCTTTCGGATGCGTGGCGCAGGGGCTGGGCTGCGCTCGGGCCATTCTAGCCTTGGCAAGCGCTGCCATGCAAGCTGCACCGTGATGCGCAACACGGTACACTCGGGCCATGATCAAGTCATTCCGGCACAAAGGTCTGCGCAAGCTCTTTGAGACCGGCTCCACTTCGGGGATCATGGCTAGCCACACCAAACGTCTTCGGATGCAATTGACTGCCTTGGACACTGCGCAAACTATAGAGGACATGGACATCCCGGGCTTTCGACTGCACCCGCTCTAGGGCCAGATGCGCGGACGCTGGTCCATCACAGTCAACGGCAGTTGGCGGCTGACGTTTGAGTTTCATGATGGAAACGCTTACGTCTTGGACTATGAGGACTATCACTAATGGCAATGCACAACCCGCCCCACCCGGGTGAATTCATCACCGAAATCTACCTTGAGCCCAACGGGATCAGTGGCCGCGAACTGGCGCAAAATCTGGACGTAGCCCCCTCCACCCTGAACCGCCTGCTCAGAGGCACCAGCCGGGTCACACCGGAGATGGCGCTGCGCCTGTCCAAGGCGGTAGGCCGTTCTGCGGAAAGTTGGCTGGCCATGCAAGACGCGCACGATCTTTGGTCCGCCCGTCAGCGCATCGACTTGCAGCGCGTAGGCAAACTCAATCTGGCCGCAGCCTAACTGCCACATCCTGGACGATCGCATGGCCTTTCGGCGCTTCTCGCCCTCGCGCTCCGGCGGCGCTGCCCGGTTGCTGGCCTGCTGCTCGGCCATCTGGGCCTACCACAGGCGCTCGGATTGAGCCCGGGCATCCGCTCGTCACCACGTTCAGCGTTCCAGTGCATGCCTAAGCTGCCGCACGTTTCCGGTGCCGGTGCCATGGCCTGGGGCAGACCCGCGATCCATTCAAAGCGCCCATCCCCCGCTCCCTGGCGGTAGGGGGCGCAGGTGCAGCGGGGCGGAGCGGCGGTTTGCTCTGGCCCCATGCAAGCCCAAATTTGATCCACCGCACATCAAATTTTGAGGTGAAATTTTGATGTGCCGGCCCGCCTGCAGCACCCCGCCGCCCCCAGCCGCTGCTGCGCGGCCCCTGCGCCGCCTAGGGCAGGCCCGTGCGAGCCAGCACCCGCCAACACCTGGCACGGGGATTGCTTGTAGTGCAGCGACCGCAAAACCTTTGCGGCCCTTTATCAACCGCTCTTGGAGAGTTTTTATGAAACGCGTTCAACAAGGCTTCACCCTGATCGAACTGATGATCGTGGTGGCCATCATCGGCATTTTGGCGGCGATTGCGCTGCCGGCTTTCCAGAACTACACCGCGCGCTCGCAGGCCACGGCAGCCTTGGCCGACATTCGTGGTGGCGTGACGGCTTTTGAGGAAGGGATTCAAAGAGGAGACCGCGGAGCTGGTGCAGTTAATTTGGTAGATATCGGTTTGTATACCCCTAACGCAAACACTCGCTGCAGTGCAATCACCATCACTCCTGCTGCAAACGCATGGACTGTTCTTTCTGGCCAGCAGATCGAATGCACCATCCGTGGCAACCCAGCTGTTAACGGTGACTTCATTCGCCTCACACGGAACGCTGCAGGCCAATGGGCGTGCACCACCGACGTGCTGCCAGAACATCGCCCAGTCGGCTGCGCCGCATCCTAATTCGCCAACTGCTGTGGCGGGCCTGTTTGCAACGGCAACCTCGCAACAGCTCTAAATTTGCATGGTGATCAAGCCCGCTCCTCATCGAGCGGGCTTTTTTATCAACACGTTTTCGGCTCTCCAATTTGCCAGCGCCCGGCTTGGCGACACCTAAAGCTGCACCCCAGCCACACCCCCTACAGACTGTACGTACCGAAGGTGCCCCCATGAACCGCTCGCAACAAGGCTTTACCCTGATCGAGCTGATGATCGTGGTGGCCATCATCGGCATTTTGGCAGCCATCGCGCTGCCCCTGTATCAAAATTTCGCTGCCCGCTCCCAAGTGGCGGCCGGCTTGGCCGATATACGCGGCGGGGTCACGGCTTTTGAGAGCGGCATCCATTCCGAGCGCACCGGCAGCCCAGACGCTGTCGCCTTGGGCCTGCCGGCCAGCACCTTGCGCTGCAGCACCATCGCCGTCAGCGGTGCCTGGTCCGATGCCAGCGGGCAGCAGATTGCCTGCACCTTGAACGGCCACCCGCAGGTGGAGGACCGTTTTGTGCGCTTCACGCGCCACGGTAGCGGCCAGTGGTTGTGCGAAAGCAGCGTGGCCGCCCCACTGCTGCCTGTGGGTTGCGTTTTGGGCAGCTAAACCGCTGCACGGCAGCAGCCTTTTCCTTGCAGCCCCCGGGCCTGCACACCACCCCAAGCCACCCATGCCCCACCCGAGCCTCATCCGCCCGCACCCGTTCACCCTGTTTGCGGCCTGGCTGCTGCTGGGGCTGGCGGCCAGCATGCCTTTGCTGCAACTGCAGCCCCCGCTGGCCTGGCACGACCAGCAGCGCCTGGTGCAGGTGGCCCTGCTGGCGCTGGCGCCGCTGCTGCTGCTCAGCCCCTGCACCGCGCCGTGGGCGGCACGCCCGGGCAGCGTGGGCCTGCTGGCGGCGGTGCTGGGGCTGGGCCTGGCCTCGGCCTGGGCGGCAGCGCACCCGGCTTGGGCGCTGCTGGAAGTCAGCCTGCTGCTGGGCTGCCTGGGGCTGGCGCTGGCCGTGCGCGGGCTGCGCCTGCGGGCGCCGGGGCTCGATGGGGCGCTGCTGCTGGCTGCCTTCATGCTCTGCGCTGGCATAGGCTTGCAGTTTTTGGTGTCCTACGCCAGCGCCATGGCGCAGCCCGAGTTGGGCCTGCACGTGCTGGCCATGCTGGGCGGTTTTTCCAACCCGCGCTTTTTTGGCCAGGTGGCCACGCTGCTGCTGCCGCTGTTGCTGCTAGGCTGGGCCTTTGCCCCGGCGCAGTGGCCGCGCCGCTGCGCGTGGCTGCTGGGTGCGCTGGCGGTGCTCACGTGGGCGGTGGTGCTCAGCACCGGAACCCGGGGCACGGTGCTGGCGCTGGGCACCAGCGCCGTGCTGCTGGCCTGCCTTGGGCCGCTGGGCCGCCGCGTGGCGCTGGGCCTGCTGCTCAGCGGCCTGCTTGGGGCCTTGCTTAGCTGGCTGCTGTTCACCGTGCTGCCCCTGCTGCTGTTGGCCGACCCGACCACGTTCCACCACCCGGCCAGCCGCCTGACCCTCTCGCTGTCGGGGCGCGAGGTGATCTGGTCGCTGGCCTGGGACATGATCCGCCAGCAGCCGCTGCTGGGTGTGGGGCCGATGCACTTTGCCGCCCACCCCAACCCCATTGCGGCGCACCCGCACAACGCGCTGCTGCAAGGGGCGGCCGAATGGGGCCTGCCGGCGGCCCTGCTCTTGCTGGCTTGGCTGGGCCGCGCCTACTGGCAGTTGTTGCGCCGCTGCCACCGCGCCGCCCTGCCGCTGCCCGGTGACACCCACCCTGCCCTGCGCATGGCGCTGCTGGCCAGCCTCACCGGGGCGGCCACGCAAAGCCTGGTCGATGGGGTGCTGGTCATGCCCACCACCCTAGTCTGGCTGTGCGTGCTGGCGGGCTGGGCGTGGGCGCTGTGCGAGCGCGCTGCCCCCCCTGCAGCCGGCAAGCTGGCGCGCACGGCTGTGGCTGGCGCTGCCATTTTTGCTCGCCAGCCTCTACCTAGTCTGGAGCGTGGCGCAACAACTGCCCTATCTGCACTGGCCCGAGCACAGCGGCTGGCGCCCCATCGGGCTCGGGCTATCGCCCTTCCCGCGCTTTTGGAGCCACGGCATGATCGAACCCAGCCCCTGACGCAGCCCCCTGTGCATCATTCGTAGTGCGACCACAAGCGCAGCACACGCACGGTGCGCTCCGGCTGGAACACTTCATAGACGAGCCGGTGCTGCCCCGCTTGATGGACTCACGCTTGGCGTCACAGCACCGCTTCCAGGCCCTTGCATTCGATGAGGTTGAGGAGTTTGAGGGATGTGCCACTCGGCTTCTTGTCACCTGCCTCCCACTTTTGCACCGTGGACACACTGGTGTTGAGCACCGCGGCAAACACCGACTGGCTCAGGTGCGCTTGTTCGCGCAGCGCGCTGATTTGCTGCGGCACCAACTCGTGGACGCCAAGATGGCACAGGGCATCAAGTTCACCCACCGCCAGAGCGTTTTCCAGTTGGCGGTCATCACCTAGTTAGGCCTCGCTCTGGCTTTTGCCGCTCCACTCCCTCGCGCTCCGGCGGCGCTGCCGGGTTGCTGGCCTGCTGCTTGGTTACCTGCATCAAAATCCTTGCAATCTCTACGGCAAAGACGTAGAATGTGGGGGGTGCGAACAGTAGCCGAAACAGAGAGATCTTCCAGCGTTACGCTGCCGAAGTCTGGAAAGATGGAGAGCGCGAGCAGTTCATCACTTGGATCGCCGCAAACCCGGAATCGGGTGCGATCATCACGGGCAGTGGAGGCTGTCGCAAGGTACGTTGGGCAACCACTGGCCAAGGCAAGAAGGGCGGTGCCTGAATCATCTACTTCTTACACTCGGACGGCATGGTCTGGCTGCTTATCGTCTACAAGAAGGCGAAGTTCGACAAGCTGTCAACTTCATTCATCGCACAACTACGCAAGGCGGTACAAGATGCCATCTGAAATTGAAAAATTCCAAGCTGATCTTCTTCAGTCGGCAAAACAGATGAGGCTCGGGCAAGCGGCGCGGGTTACGAAGGTTGAGTTACCTACCGCAGTTGAGGTGCGAGCCAAGACTGGTCTGTCACAGCAAGAATTTGCAAACCTTTTGGGTATATCGGCTCGCACGCTCCAAGACTGGGAGCAAGGGCGCCGTGAGCCAACTGGAGCAGCCAAGACCCTACTCAGGGTTGCAGCCTCGCACCCGAAAATCCTTCTCAGTCTTGCGCGTTGACGCCTAACCTGCGGTTCAACTCGGACGCGCCTTCGGCCCGGCGGCCGCGAGCTTTTTGGCATCTGTCTGTGCGTGCTTGGCGTAAACGACGGCCCACAATCAGCCAGCCACCCAGCCCGCCGTGCCGCACGCAAGCCAGTCCCTCAGCCCGCGCCGCTGCGGTGAGCTGCTGCAACGTGGCCGCTGCAGCAAGCTACCTTCCCCGCAGCACCTGACCTCGGATGGCAGCAAGGAAGGTAGCGGCCTGCTCTCAAGCGCGCGTCCCGCAAGCCACTTCGGCCTTGCTCATCAGGGCATCGGGCGACAGCGGCGTGTGGTTCACAGCCGCACACCTTCTTGGCTAATGCGCTGCAGCAAAGTGGGGTTGGGGTGCAGCAGGGGGTTTTCCCATTCCTCAATCCAGACCGGTAAGGGCGAAACTAGGATGCCGGTTTCGAGCATGACATCGAAGGCGGAGTCGGCCATATCGAGTTTGGCGCTCATGGGCCGCTGATGCGGGCCGCGCAGAAGCACCGCCACGTCGGCGTCGCTGTCGGGGCGGTGCGTGCCGCGTGCGCGGCTGCCGTAAACGATGGCCCCTGCCATGTCGTATCGGCCTGCAATCAGGGCCAAGAAGCGGCGCACGGCGGCTTCGGTAGCGGAATCGATTGTGCTCATGCAAAGCCCCCAAGGTTTGACTCTTTGCTGATCGTAGCGCAGCGCCCCGAGCCTGACAAGCCTGACAAGCACTGACCCGGATCCTTGCCAGCCGAAAAGTCCGCCCCACTCCCACGGCGCGGGCTTTTTTGCGCCACACTAGCGCCCATGCCCACGCCCCGCCTCTGCCCCAGCCCGCACCACGGCCCGCGCCCACCGGGGGCGCGCATTACGCTGCTGGTGCTGCACTCTATCAGCCTGCCGCCGGGGCAGTATGGCGGCGCGCAGGTGGAGCAGTTGTTTGCCGGCACGCTGGATTGGGAGGCGCACCCCTACTTTCAGAGCATCCGCGGGCTGCAGGTGTCGGCGCACTACTTTATTCGCCGCTGCGGCGAGCTGCTGCAGTTTGTGGATTGCGAGCGCCGCGCCTGGCACGCCGGGGCCTCGCAGTGGCAGGGCCAGCCCAATTGCAACGATTACTCCATCGGCATCGAGCTCGAAGGGCTGGAGGGTGGCCCTTTCGAAGCGGCGCAGTACCAGACCCTGACCGCGCTGTGCCACGAGCTGGCGGCGCGTTACCCGCTGCAGCACGTGGCCGGGCACGAGCACATTGCCCCCGGCCGCAAGGCCGACCCCGGCCCCGGCTTCGACTGGGCGCTGCTGCAGCGCCTAACCGGCTGGCCGAGCGAGCGCTTGGTGGGGTTGTGGAGCGAGGTGCCATAAGCGTCAGCGGCAACAGCGCTTGCCCGGTCAGGTGAATTGACTGATAATTCCACTTGCCACCCGGCACGGGGTGGCGTTAGACCCGGAGCGAACGGATGAAACCCGCAGCCTTCAAAGCAACGCCAAAGTTGGGCGTGCAAGCCAGCCGAGCCTTGTTGGAGGCCCTCGGCAGCGTTAGCCTGACCGAAAAACGTCGCCGCGAGCTGGCCTCGCTGGCCGAGTCTGCGCGCCTTGCCTTTGCCCGGCCCTTGCCTACCCAAGCGCAATAGGAAACAATGAAAATTGAAGAAATTGTTCCGCACGATAATTACATACTGCAGATAAAAGCCACAGACGGTAAAATTGGCTTATTTGATGTAAAACCATACCTCGAATCGGAAGTGTTCGCACCCCTGAAAGACAGAACCGAATTCGAACGAGTTCACAACGGCCAGTACTTTATTGAATGGGCCTGCGGAGCAGATCTGTCTGCAGATACCATTCAGGCCCGATGGGAAACGGCACCAACTGGAGCCGCCACACACAGCGCCACGGCGTCCGGCGCTGGCGCTCGGCCACCACGCTAATTTCTTGGCCGGCGCGGCACCGCACCACGGCCCCGGCTTCGACTGGGCGCTGCTGCAGCGCCTGACCGGCTGGCCCAGCGAGCGCTTGGTGGGGTTGTGGGCCTAGGTGCTGCGCCGTCCCCTAGTCGATAACGTCTCGCTTTACGAGCCCCCAATTGGGGTGTCTTTCAAGGCATAGCATGTGCTGCGCCCGCCCGCATCGGCTTTCTTCAGCACGCCCCTGGCAAGCAGGTCGCTGATGTCGCGCAGGGCCGTGTCTGGCGAGCAGTGGGCAATGGCCGCCCACTTGCTGCTGGTGAGCTTGCCTTCAAAGCCGTCGAGCAACTGGTTGAGCAACTTCAGTTGCCGCTGGTTGAGCGGTGTGCTCGCCCAGCGCTGCCAGAACCGCGCTTTGGTCAACACGGCGTCGAGTGTCTGCTGCGCCTGATCGAGGGCACAATGGAGCGCGTGCAGAAACCAGGACAGCCACTCGGTGACGTCCATCGACCGCTTTTGCGTGCGCTCCAGAATCTCGTAGTAGGCCCTGCGTTCGCGCTGGATCTGCGCCGACAAACTGTAGAAGCGCTGTGGGCTGCCATCGGCACGCGCTAGCAGCAAATCACCGATGGCGCGAGCGATGCGACCGTTGCCGTCGTCAAACGGGTGCAAGGTGACAAACCAAAGGTGGCCAAGGCCGGCCTTGAGCAGCGGCGGTTCGCTCGACGCTCCATTGAGCCAGCCTAGGAAGCGGCTGGTTTCAGCTTCCAGACGGTGCGCGGGCGGCGCCTCGAAATGCACCCGCTGCCGGCCCGTGGGGCCAGACACCACCTGCATCGGCCCGCTGGCATCGTCGCGCCAGCCGCCCACCGTGATCTTGGAGAGCCCCGAGTATCCGGTGGGAAACAGCGCAGCATGCCAGCCGAACAAGCGCTCACGCGAGACCAGCGCATGGCAGTTGGCCGTGGCGTCGAGCACCATCTCCACCACGCCTTCGACGTGTCGATCGACCGGGGCCAGCGCTCCAATAGCCACGCCCAACCTGCGGGCGATGGACGAGCGCACCGATTCCACATTGAGCTGCTCGCCCTCGATCTCGCTGGTCTTGACCACATCTTCGGTTAGCGCCGCCAAGCTGGCCTGATCGCGCAGAGCCAAGCCTACGTCGGCCAGACGGCCTACTAGAAGCCCTTGGGCGCGACTGACCTCTGCCATGGGCCCGACCAGTGCCGCCAAGTCGAAGCGCCAGTTCGGCCAGTCGTTGGACTGCCAGATGTATGCGTAATCGCCGCTATTCATGCGGAGATTATGAACTGCATTCTCCGCATACGCATGGCTGGGGCCAGCAGCCGCACCGGCGACGCTGCCCGCCCACACATTTCGCACCCTCCCCCCTTGAAAAGCGGGCCAAGCGCCCTTATCATTAGCACTCGTTGGGGTTGAGTGCTAGCAAGCGCTGGCTGCCCCACGTTGTAGCAACCCACCGCTTTTTTCACAGGAGAACCCATGAAACTTCGTCCCCTCGCCGATCGCGTGATCGTCAAGCGCTTGGAACAAGAAACCAAAACCGCTTCGGGCATCGTGATCCCCGACAACGCCGCCGAAAAGCCCGACCAGGGTGAAGTGCTGGCCGTCGGCCCAGGCAAGACGAACGACAAGGGCGAAACCAAAGCCCTGAGCGTGCAAGTCGGCGACCGCGTGCTGTTTGGCAAGTACAGCGGCCAGACCGTCAAGGTCGATGGCGACGAGCTGCTGGTCATGAAAGAAGACGACCTGTTCGCCGTCGTGGTGCGCTGAACCAGCGCCTGCATCCGCTTCGATTCGATTCAAATCCACCTTAGGAATTTAAAAAATGGCAGCAAAAGACGTAGTTTTCGGCGGCGAAGCCCGCGCCCGCATGGTTGAGGGTGTGAACATCCTGGCCAACGCTGTGAAAGTGACGCTGGGCCCCAAAGGCCGCAACGTGGTGCTCGAGCGCAGCTTCGGCGCCCCCACCGTGACCAAAGACGGCGTGTCGGTGGCCAAAGAGATTGAGCTCAAAGACAAGCTGCAAAACATGGGCGCGCAGATGGTCAAGGAAGTGGCTTCCAAGACCAGCGACAACGCCGGTGACGGCACCACCACCGCCACCGTGCTGGCCCAAGCCATTGTGCGCGAAGGCATGAAGTACGTGGCCGCCGGCATGAACCCGATGGACCTCAAGCGCGGCATCGACCGCGCCGTGACCGCCCTAGTTGAAGAGCTGAAACGCTCCTCCAAGCCCACCACCACCAGCAAAGAAGTGGCCCAAGTGGGCGCGATTTCGGCCAACGCCGACGCCAGCATTGGCGACATCATCGCCAAAGCCATGGACAAAGTGGGCAAAGAAGGCGTGATCACGGTTGAAGACGGCAAGAGCCTGGACAACGAGCTCGACATCGTCGAAGGCATGCAGTTTGACCGCGGCTACCTGTCGCCCTACTTCATCAACAACCCCGAAAAACAAGCAGCCCTGCTGGACAACCCGTTTGTGCTGCTGTTTGACAAGAAAATCAGCAACATCCGCGACCTGCTGCCCACGCTCGAAGCGGTGGCCAAGGCCGGCCGTCCGCTGCTGATCATTGCCGAAGACGTGGAAGGCGAGGCGCTGGCCACGCTGGTGGTCAACACCATTCGCGGCATCCTGAAAGTGGTGGCCGTGAAAGCCCCAGGCTTTGGCGACCGCCGCAAAGCCATGCTGGAAGACATCGCCATCCTGACCGGCGGCAAGGTGATCGCCGAAGAAGTGGGCCTGACGCTCGAAAAAGTGACGCTGGCCGATCTGGGCCAAGCCAAGCGCATCGAAGTGGCCAAGGAAAACACCACCATCATCGACGGTGCCGGCTCCGAAGACGACATCCAAGCGCGCGTTAAGCAAATCCGCATCCAGATCGAGGAAGCCACCTCGGACTACGACAAAGAGAAGCTGCAAGAGCGCGTGGCCAAGCTGGCCGGCGGCGTGGCGGTGATCAAGGTTGGCGCCGCGACCGAAGTCGAGATGAAAGAGAAGAAAGCCCGTGTCGAAGACGCGCTGCACGCCACCCGTGCCGCCGTGGAAGAAGGCATTGTGGCTGGCGGCGGCGTGGCGCTGCTGCGTGCGCGCCAAGCCATTGGCTCGGTCAAGGGCGACAACGCCGACCAAGATGCGGGCATCAAGCTGGTGCTGCGCGCCGTGGAAGAGCCGCTGCGCATCATCGTGGCCAACGCCGGTGGCGAGCCGAGCGTGGTGGTCAACGCCGTGCTGGCTGGCAAGGGCAACTACGGCTTCAACGCCGCCAACGACACCTACGGCGACATGATCGAGATGGGCATTCTGGACCCCACCAAGGTCACGCGCACTGCGCTGCAAAACGCCGCCTCGGTGGCCGCGCTGATGCTGACCACCGAAGCCATGGTGGCCGAAGCCCCCAAAGACGACGCACCGGCCATGCCGGGCGGCGGCATGGGTGGTATGGGCGGCATGGGCGGCATGGATATGTGATGCCGCACTCGCTGATGCCTCTCCCGTAGGCGTCTAATCCGCCCTTTGAGACTTCGTGTTTCAAAGGGCATTTTTTATGCCGGAAGCTTTTTTCGGCACCGCCCTTGGCAGACCATCGGGCCGCCCATCAGCCATCCATTGCTGGGCTACGGCAGCAACTTGCGCAGTTCAGGTGTGGACACGGCGTCGAGGTGTCGGAACGCCGTTGCAATCTTGTCGATTTCGTCGTCCGCCACCCCGAATTGCTCAAAACAAACCCTCCATTCGCGCACTGTCTGCCAGACTTCAGCAATCGTCCGAGCGGCTTGCGCCTTCGACAAGGTGAACCGGGCATGCGCGGCGAGCGCGTTGTCTAGGGTGGCCAGTCTGCCTTGCGGCCCCACACCCAGATGCAGGAAGCGTTCGCTGGCTAGGCTGGCGCGGGGCAAGACATCGTACAAGGGGCTCAGGCGCCAGCCAGGCAGCCGGGGGTCCCACAAAAAGCCCTGGTTGCGCAGGTGGTCGTCGTCGTTGCTGACCAAGATGTTGTAAACCATGCGCCTGAAAAGCTCCGCGTTGTCTGCGCGGATGACGCTCGGGTGGCAGTGCTCACGCACGGCCTGGGCGAGGTCGGTGTAAGCCTTGGTGCGCGATTCGGTTTCGTCGCAAGCCACCAAGGTCAGTCCGCTGACAAAGCCAAGACGGTGCTCCACCCGGCCGCCACCCGGTTGCGTTAAAAACAACCTGTCAGCCTCAGCGAGCACACCGTCGGGCGCCAGCCAGTAGCGGTCGAAGCGGCGTATGAGCATGACCTTGCGCCCGCCGAGGGTGCGCACATCGAGTGCTGGCACGTGCATGCCGGCCTGTCCGGCCAGCCGCAGGGTCGCGCATTCAACACCCGGCACATCGAAGCGGTCTTTTCGACTGGAAAATTTGGCCAGCCACAGCACGCCCTGCTCATCGCGCACCGAGGCTTTGGGTCGCGCGCCCCCCAGCGCGGTGCCATCCACAAAAATGGCTTCGAGGTGTGCGGGCACCGGCAGCCCTGCCTCGATGCGGTCGGCCGCCTCCAGCAGGTGCGCCAAGTCGTGCGAGACGTTGGGGCCGTGGCTCGGGCCGTCCTGTATGCGGGCTCGGATGTCCAGGGCGCCCACACGGTCGCTGCCCGCATGCAACAAATACTGCGACTCGGGCAGGCTGTTTGCCGGCACCTTGAGTTTGCTTTCGATAACCCGGCGCCCCCACGCGTCCGGCGCGGCGTCGCGGATGCCACCGAACAGCGGCAACTGCTTGGCCGGATAAAGCCGTTTGCCCAGCACCTCGTCCCGGTTGCGCAGACTCAGGCTCACGGGGTCTACTTCTAGGGCGTCTGGCCGGCGCGCATAGTTCAAGCCATAGGCAAAGTTCGAGGCCAGCACTTCGGTGCCGGCTTCTGTCATGAGCAACTGCCCACAGGGCTTCCAGCCTTCGCCTAGGTGGGCAAACACCATCAGTTTCAACTCGGTAGCGGCCATCGGCGTTGCCCCTCCTCAAAAATCCAGCGCTTCGCGTTCTGCCGCGCTCAGGTCGCGCACACGCTGGGTCTTTTCACGCGCAGCCAGCGCCAGCAGGGCCGGGTCTGTTTCAGACAACACGTCCAGCAGGGTGCTGCCGGGGGAAATGGCTTCTAGGTAGCGCAAGACTTGCCCCATTGCGAGCCCAGGGTCTCCCTTTTCAAGGCGATAGGCTGTGTTGCGAGACAGCCCGGCACGCAAGGCGGCGTCGGATTGCTTGACTTGACGCGCCAAACGAAGGCGCGCCACCAGCAGACCCAAGCGCGCGCACTCCTCTTGCTGCAGGGGCGAGAGCATGCCGGATTGCCTGATTTTCATGTTCGAAAAATAGAGGATTACTTGGCTTGAGTTCGATTTAACGAACATCATACCCAAATTTTTTGCACATAGGCGGCCCCCGCTTAGGAAGGCTTGGGCGGTATGGGCGGCATGGATATGGGATGCCGCCTGGGGTGCAAGCCTCCCGGCTTTTTTGCGCCTTGTGTGGGCGTGGCCGACTCAGGCAATAAACTGAAACAGCGACAAACGCTGCACCTGCCCATAAGACTGCAGCGCCGCTTGCAGCCCGAGCTGGCGGTTTTGAAAATCGGAGATGGCGCGCACCATGTCGAGGTCGGTGAGATCCGAGAGCGCCTGCTGGCCCGCCACCGAGCGGTCTTCTAGCAGGCTGTTGAGGCTGTCGGCGCGATTCAGCAGCTCGCCCAAGCGCCCGCGCACCAGCAGCAGCCGGTCTTGGCCGGTTTGCAGGTCGGCGTTGGCGTGTGCGAGCGCTTGCGTGCGTGCAGCCACGCTCAGGGTGGGGCTTTCGAGTGCCTCGATGGCGCGCTGCATGATGGCAAACAGGTCGGTGCCGCCCACCACCGCCGGATCCACCGACGCCAAGTTGCGCAGCGCAAAATCGCCATCGACGCGGTTGGGCAAGCCCACTTCGGTGGCCGCCGCCTGGCCGGGCAACAGGTGCGACAGCACGGCAGCAGGCGGTCCGGTTTCTTGGAACGGGCGCCCGTTGGAATTCGTCACGCCCAAACCGCCGAGCAGGGCGTTGCCCTCCGTGTCTTGGGTGTTGGCCAAGTTGAGCAGTTGCTCGCGCAGGCCGCGCATTTCTGTGCTGAGGGTTCGTCTATCGCTGTTGCTCAGCGAGGAGTTTCCGCCCTGCACCAACAACTCATGGAAGCGGCCCAAGACATCCCCCATCTGTCCAATGGCACTCTCGGCCAACTGCAAACTGGAGCGTGAACGTTCGAGCGCACGCAAATCGGCTTCGGTGCGTTGCAGTCGGTTGCTTTCGCGCTCGGCCAGCGTGGCTGCCACCGGGTCGTCACTGGCGCGCAGCACCCGCTTGCCGGCTGCAAGCTTTTCTTGCAGGTCGTTCATTTCAGCGCCGCGCTGGGTGATGCGAGCCATGGTGGCTTCGTAGCTGTGCGCGGTGGCGACGCGGATCAGGCTCATGGCGTGGCTCCTTAGCGGCCGAAGGTGGCCAGCAAGGTTTCAAAAATCGACTGGATGCTTTGCAGGTAGCGCGCCGAAGCCTGGTAGGCTTGCTGAAACTGCAGCAAACGGGCAGCTTCTTCGTCAAGGTTGACACCGGCCTGGTTGGCGCGCGCCGCCTCGGCCTGCGCCGCCACGCGGGTGGCAAAGTCGGACTCGGCTTGGGCCACCTGAATGCTGCTTGAAACCGAAGCAAATACCGGAATGTAGCCGTCCGACAGGGTGTAGCCGTCGAGGGCATCGAGGTCGCGCAGGGCCAGCAGGGCTTGCGCGTTGCCGGCGTTTTGGCGCATGTCCAGACCGGTGGCGGCGCTCAAGGTGAAGCTGTCGCCCACCGCCGGTGAGCCGCGCAGGGTCAGGCTAAAGCCGTTGGCCACAATCGGCTGCCCCGACGCAAAGGGCTGCACCGCCCCACCGTTGATGGTGTAGCCACCGGCCACAAAGGCGATCGTGGCGGGCAAGGTGAAGGGGGGGCTCTGCCCAGCCGGCCGATGCAGCGCCTCAACCTGCACATTGCCCGAGTTGCCCGCCGTGGCGGCCACCACCACCGGGCTGGCCAAGGCCAATTGCGAGGGCGAGCTGAGGTTGACCGCCATTGCCGCGGCGGCAGCGCGAAATGGCCGCACCAGCACGTCGGTGTTGGGCGCGCCGGTGTTTAGGCCGGAAAAGCGCAGCCCATCAAGCGTGAGATCGGCGGTTGGAGCGGTGAAAGCCACGCTGTGGCCGTCGCTGACGCGGGTGATGGACCCGGTGCCGGCCGCAGTGAATGAAATCCGATAGTCGGAGGCTTGAAAGCTAGCGGGTGCGGCAGCGGCGCTGTCGATGCTCCAGCTCACCCCGGGTGGCGTCACCGAGCCGTTCACCACCGCAACCGAGGCCGTAAAGTACGAGGCCGGCAAGGGGCGAAAGAAATCAACGCCCGGGTTGCCATTGAGGTCCAAGCCGGCCCGGTGCTGGCGGTTCGTCAGCTCCAGCGTGGAGAGCGCCAAGCGCCCGAGCTGGGTGGCCACGGCGGCCACGTCGTCGTTGTAGAAGGCCAATACGCCACGCAGTTGCCCACCCACCAGCAAGTCTTCGTTGATGATGGCCCCGGCGCTGCCAAAGCCGATGGTGTACAAGCCCTCGGCACTGACCGTCTCAGAGCCCACCAAGGGCGTGGCGCGCACCCCCAACACCAGCGGCACGCTGCCCCCCACGAACACCGTGAGCGAGCGGTCGTCGGCCTCCAGCGTATTGACCTGGACGATCTTGTTCAGGTCGGCCACCAGCCGGTCGCGCTGGTCGAGCAGGTCGTTGGGTGCGGTGCCGCCGGCGTAGGCATCGACAATGCGCTGATTGAGCTGCGCAATGCTGGCCCCAAGCCGGTTGGCCTGCTCGATGCCGGCCTCGATCTGGACCCGGGTGGTGGCGCGCAGTTCTTCGAGCTGGTTGGCGGTTTGATTGAGTCGGTTGCTAAATTCCTCGGCCCGTGATAGCACCACCCCGCGCGCGGTTTGGTTGGTGGGAGAGGCCACGGTGTCGGCCCAGGCATTCAAAAACCCATTGAGCTGGTTCCCGATGCCGGCCTCGCCCATGGGAAACAACTGCTCCAGCGTTTGCAGGCGCTGGAAGCGAATGTTGGCCGATTCGGCGGCCGCCGCGCTGAGGTTGGCTTCGCGGGTCAGGAACTGGTTGAAGGCGCGCTCGACCGACGCCACCTGCACGCCCTTGCCAAAATAGCCGGCGCCAAACTTTTGCCCCGGCACCTGCTGCAGATCGACGTTCTGGCGCGAAAAGCCGGGCGTGTTGACGTTGGCAATGTTGTGCCCGATCACCTGCAGGGCCGCCATATTGGCTTGGAGCGCCGTGACGCCGACGTTGAATCCCATGGCCGCTTACCCCAGTGCCCGTTTGACGTTGATGGTGGCATTGATCACGCGCTCGAGCTTGCTGGCGTAGCGCGGATCGGTGGCGTAACCGGCCTGCTGCACCTCTTGCGCAAATGCGCGTGGCGAGTGCAGGTTTTGCATGACTTCGGCGTAGCGCGGGCTGCGCCCGATCAGGCGGGCGTAGTCGCGAAAGGCCTCGACCGGGTTGTCGTAGGCGCGAAAGCGCTGCACCATGCGCTGCGGCGCGCCGTTGACGTATTCGGTGGTGGTGATCTCGGCCACGCGGCCGCGCCAACCGGGTGTGGCTTTGATGCCAAACAGGTTGAAGCTGTCGGAGCCGTCGGCGTTGCGGATCGGGCTGCGGCCCCAGCCGGTTTCGTGGGCGGCCTTGCCGATCATGAAGCTGGCCGGGATGCCGCTCTCGCGCTCGACCTGCTGCGCCGCCTGGCGGTGCTGCGACACAAAGGCGGCTTGGCTGGCACTGGGCTGGGCCACCGGGCCGCGCACGGTGGCCGTGGCGGGGGGCAGGGCCAGCGCAGCCGCAGGGGCGGCATCCGCCGCGCCGGCAGCACCCGCCGCACCGGGCTGGGTTTGCAGCAGCAACTGGCGCTCGATCATTTCGCCCAAACCGCGCGGCAGCCCAGTCATCTTGAGCGCCCATTGCTCGTCCAGCATCTGGGTGCCCAGGCCGGCCGACTCGTCGCCCATCAGGCCGCTGCTTTCGGTGGCTTCGCGCATGCTCTTGAGCAGCTCGCGCATGAACAGGGCCTCGAACTGGCGCGCGGTTTCGCGGATGGCGGCGCGGCTGTCGCGGCCCGCCAAATGGTTGAGCTGGTCGAGCGAGGTCGAGTCCACCGCCAAGCCGCGCTGCATGGCCAGCGGCATGGCCGAGGCGGCCGGCAGGCTCAGGCTAGCGGTCGGGGTCATTCAGATCACCTCCAGCTCGGCGCGCAGCGAACCGGCGGCGCGCAGCGCTTGCAAGATCGAGACCAAATCCATCGGGGTGGCGCCCATGGCGTTGAGGGCGCGCACCACCTCGCTGAGCTGGGTGCTGGCGGGCATTTGGATGAGCGCCCCACCCTCTTGCCCGATCTGCACTTCGGCCTGTTCGACCACCACCGGCCGCGTACCCGGCGGAGAAAAAGGCGCTGGCATGGCCACTTGGGGCGTGGCGCGAATGGTCACGGTCAGGTTGCCATGTGCCACTGCGGCCGGCGCCAGCGTAACGCTCTGGTTCATGACCACCGAGCCGGTGCGCGAGTTGACCACCACGCGCGCCGTTGGGGGGGCGAGCTGCAGCGGCAAGTCTTCGATGTCGGCCATGAAGGCCACCCGCGCATGGGGATCGGCTGGCGCGCGCAAACGCACCAAGCGGCCATCGAGCGCCTGCGCCGTGCCCTCGCCTTTGGCGAGGTTGATTGACAGCGCGACCCGGCGCGCAGTCTGGAAATCGGCCGCATTGAGGTTGAGGTCGATGCTTGGCCCGAGCAAAAACGAGGTGGCCACGGCGCGCTCCACCTGACCGCCGTTTGGAATGCGGCCCACGCTGAGGTGGTTGATCACCACCTGCGTTCCGGCTGCCCCCGCGCCCGCCCCACCGACCAGCAAATTGCCTTGTGCGAGCGCGTAAATCTGCCCATCGACACCGCGCAGCGGCGTGGTGATAAGGGTGCCGCCGCGCAGCGAGCGCGCATTGCCCACCGACGAAACCGTGACATCAAGCGCTTGCCCGGGCTGGGCAAAGGCGGGCAGTTGCGCCGTCACCAGCACCGCCGCCACGTTGCGCGGCTGGAAGTTGGCCCCCGGTGGCAGGCTCAGGCCATGTTGTTCGAGGTAGTTGCGCAGCGACTGCGCGGTAAAAGGCATCTGCGCGGCCTGGTCGCCGGTGCCATCCAAGCCCACCACCAGCCCATAGCCGGTGAGCGGGTTGCTGCGCACGCCTTGCACCACCGCCACATCTTTGATGCGGGTGCTGGCCTGCAGCGGCGCCGCCACGGCCAGCCAAAGGGCTAGGCACGCAAGCCACAGCGTGGCCCAGCCGGGTAGGCCGGAGGCGGTGGCGGTGGTGAGGCGAAACAACATGCAAACTCCGAAGCGGTAAGGTGCGGCCATCGGTGCAGGCCTTCGGTTCGATTGTGGAAAACTTTAGAACGGCATAAGCGTTAAAAAGAAGCGCGAAAGCCAGCCAAATGTCTGCGCATCGGCCTGCGCCCCGCGCCCACGCGAGAGCACGCGCACGTTGGCGACCTGGGTCGATTGCACCGTGTTGCCGGGCCGGATGGTGCGCGGGTCGACCGTGCCCGAAAACTGCAACACGTCCACGTTTTGATTCACGCCGATTTGCTTCTCACCCACCACGATCAGGTGCCCGTTGGGCAGCACCTGCGTTACCACCGCCACAATGCTGCCCGTGAAGGTGTTGGTGGCCTCGGTGCTGCCATCGCCGTTGAAGGTGTTTTCGGTCTCGGCCCCGGTGTTCAGCCGCCCCAGCATGCGCGCCCCCGTGAAAGGCAAGGCGCTGATGCTGGCGCTGATTTCGGAGTTGCGGTTGACCGTGGTGGACGACTCTTGGGTGGCGCTTAGGCGCTCGCTGATCTGGATGTTCAGAACGTCGCCCACCAAGCGGGCGCGGTGGTCTTCGAAGCCGGGGCGAAAGGTGGCGGCGTTGAACAGGCTGCCGTTGAGCGGCGCGGCGGCGGCTGGCTGCGCCGAGGCGATTTCGAGCGTGCGCGGGGCCGGCACCAAATCGACCTCGGGGATTTGCGACAAGGCGGTGCAGCCGCTGAGGGCCAACGCGGCAAAGGGCAGCGCCAGCAGCGCCGACCAACGCAAGGAGGGGGTGGTTTTCATGGCAAGGCCTCGCAGGGGCAGCAGGACATCAGATTTGCGCCAGCCGCTGCAGCATCTGGTCCGAGGTTTGCACGGCACGCGAGTTGAGCTCGTAGGCGCGCTGGGTTTGGATCATGGCCACCAGCTCTTGCACCACGTTCACGTTGGAGCTTTCCAAAAAGCCTTGCATCACCGGGCCACGGCCTTCGCTGCCGGGCGCGCCGGCGGCGGCTTCGCCGGAGGCAGCGGTCTCGGTGAACAGGTTTTGCCCACGCGGCTCCAGCCCGGCCGGGTTGATGAAGGTGGCCAGCGTGATGGTGCCGGCCTGCTGCGGCTGCGGGTTGTTGCCCACCAGCACCGAAACCGTGCCATCGGTGCCAATGGTGATGCTGCGCGTGTCGGCCGGAATGGTCACGCCACCCAGCACTGGCATGCCGCTGTTGGTGACCAGCCGCCCTTCGGCGGTGATCTTGAAGCTGCCGTCGCGGGTGTAGGCGGTGCTGCCGTCGGGCATTTCGACCTGGAAAAAGCCGTCGCCGTTGATGGCCACATCGAGCTGGTTGTTGCTCTGCTGCAGCGCGCCTTGGGTGTAGGTGCGCGCGGTGGCCACGGTGCGCACCCCGAGCCCGAGCTGCAAGCCGGTGGGCAGCTCGGACTGCTCGGCGGTCTGGCCCCCGACCTGGCGCAGGTTTTGGTAGATCAGATCTTCGAACAAGGCGGTGCTGCGCTTGAAGCCGGTGGTCGAGACGTTGGCCAGGTTGTGCGAAATCACGTCCAACTGGGTTTGCTGGGCGCGCATGCCGGTGCTGGCAATGTTCAAGGAGTTGATCATGATGAACCTCTCGGTGGCGAATGGGGGGCGGAATTAGCCCTGCAGGCTCAGCAGGCGGCTGGCGGTTTGGTCGTTGCGCTCGGCGTTTTGCAGCATGCGCAGTTGCAACTCGTACTGGCGCGCCACGCTGATCATGCCGACCATGGCCTCGATCGGGTTCACGTTGGAACCCTCCAGCGTGCCGTCGGCCAAGGTGGCGGTTGGGTCGGCGGCCAAGGGGGCGCCATTGGCGCTGCGAAACAGGCCGTCGTTGCCGCGCACCAGCCGCTGCGCGGCGTCGTCGGGCGTGACCAACTTGAGGCGCCCGATGGCTTGCGGCGGCTCGTTGCCCACGCGCGCGCTCACGGTGCCGTCGCTGGCGATCATCACCTGGGCGTTGGCGGGCACATCGATCGGGGCCGCACCGTCGTCGAGCATGGGCAGGCCGTTGACGCCCACCAACTGCCCCTGCGCCGACACCTGCAAGGCGCCGGCGCGGGTGTAGGCCTCGGTGCCATCGAGCGCTTGCACGGCAAAAAAGGAGCGCCCAAGGGCGGCCACGTCGAGGTTGCGCCCGGTCTGGTTCATCGTGCCCGGCGTGTCGAGGTGGCCGGCCGTGGCCTCCAGCGCAAAGGCGCGCGTGCTGGCCCCTTCGCCGCGCAAGGGCACCGCGCGAAAGGTAGACAGTTCGGCCCGAAAGCCGTTGGTGCTCACGTTGGCCAGGTTGTGCGTGAGCGCCTGCTTGCGGTGCATGGCCGCATTGGCGCCCGAGAGCGCGAGGTAGATCATGCGGTCCATGGGGGTGCTCCTGGGTCAGGCGGTGGATTGGGCGCCCATCAGCGCAAGTTCACCAGCGTCTGCATCATCTGGTCTTGGGTGCGGATGGTCTGCGCGTTGGCTTGGTAGGAGCGCTGCGCCACGATCATGTTGACCAGCTCCTGCGTCAGATCGACGTTCGATTCTTCCAGCGAGCTTTGGCGCACCAGCCCCAAGCGGCCCTCCAGCGGCCCGCCCAACACCACCGCGCCCGAGGCGATGGTCTCAGACCAATAGCCGCCGTTGATCGGCTGCAGGCCCTGCAGGTTGCGAAAATTGCCCAGCGCCACTTGGCCCTCGGCGATCGACACCCCGTTCGAGTAGCGCGCCAAGATGACACCGTTTTCGCCGATGTCGATCGAGGTCAGCTCGCCCGAGCTGTAGCCGTCTTGGCGCAAATCGAAGACGCCAAACTTGCTGCCGTACTGGGTCAGGGTGAAACCGGCGGTGGGGTCGCCCAGACGCAGCCCAAAGCTGAACGTGCCATCGCTCGGAAACGAGGCGTTGCCGGTGTGCAAGGTGCCGGTTGGGGCGGGAGTCGGCACCGGGCCCGCCGTGACGCTGATGGGTGCCAGCGCGGCACTGGATACCTGGCCGGCGGCATCGAACACCACGTTGCCCAGCGACATGCCCGAGACGCCATTGTCGGCGCTGGCTATGACCTGCCACGTGTTGGCGGCTGGCAGGCGCACGAAATACATCTGCAAGGGGATGGGATTGCCTTGCGAATCAAACACATTGGCGGCGGTGCCAAAGGTTTTTTGCCCCTCGCTCAGGGGGAAACTGGCGCTGGTGGCCGGCGACACCACCTGCGGCGCCGCCCGTGCGTCGAGGTTGGCGCTCAGGAACAAGCCCTGCATGGCCACGTCTGGGTTGCTGCCGGTGCGGCGCGGGGCAATGGCGGCTCCGGTGGGCAGCGTCAGGTCGGCTGTCACCACACTGGTGCGCCGCCCCGCTTCGTCGGTCGGGAAGCCCTGCAGGCGCGAGCCGTTGTTGGTGACGATGAAGCCCTCGCGGTCGAGCTTGAACTCGCCGTTGCGGGTGTAGAGGGTGGAGCCGTCGGGCGCGGCAACCTGGAAAAACCCGCTGCCGTTGATGGCCAGATCGAGCTGGTTGCCGGTGATCTTTAGGTTGCCTTGGGTAAAGAGCTGCGCCACCGTGGCCACCTGCACCCCAATGCCGGCGTTGTCACCCCCTGCGGCACCCAGCGAAGAGGCATAGACCTCGGCAAACTCAACCCGCGAGGCCTTCATGCCGGTGGTGTTGGCGTTGGCAATGTTGTGCCCGATCACCTCTAGGTTGCGAGACGATGCGTTGAGGCCCGACAGGCCGGTCTGAAAACTCATGGAAAGCTCCTGATTGAGAGGGATGCGGCCTCAGAGAAAGGCCAGAATTTGCTGCTGGGTGATGGTGCTGCCGTCGGCGCCGCGCAGCCGCAAGGCCCCATCGACCACACCGACGGAATCGATGCGCTGGCGCGCCAGCGGCAGCGCGGTCACCGCCTGCCCAGCGCTGCTGGCTTGGATTTGCATGCTCCCCACGCGCGCCGGATCGATGCTGCCCAGCGGCCACTCGAAATGCTGCATTCCCGCGCCGCGGGCCCCCAGATCGACGCTGCCCAGCACCTCGCCGGCCCGCCCCAGCACGTCGATGCGCACCTGATCGACCGCCTGCGGCAAGCTGAAACTGCCCTGCGCCACCCCGTTGCTGACGGCCAGCGCATTGCCCTGCGCCACCACCTGGCGCCCGACCAGCGCCGCCGCCTGCACCCCTTGCGCCATGTGAAACTGCTCGGCCAGGCTGTTGACGGTCTGGTTGAGCTGCTGGATGCCGGTGACGGTGTTGATCTGCGCCATCTGGGTCGTCATCTGCGCGTTGTCCATCGGGTTGAGCGGGTCTTGGTTGCTCAACTGGGCCAAAAAGAGCTTGAGAAAACGGTCTTGCGCGGCCTGCGGGTCGGTGGCCTGCGCTTGCGTGCCACCACTGGCGTTGTAGGCGTCGATCTGGCTGCGGTTGAGCGGTGTCATGAACATGGGGAGGGCTCCAAAAAGGGGGCGGTCATTGGCCCATTTGCAGCGTGCGCAGCAACAGGGTGCGGGCGGTGTTCATCACCTCGACGTTGTTTTGGTAGGCGCGCGAGGCCGAGATCATGTTGACCATCTCCTCCACCGGATTCACGTTGGAGTGCGTCACGTAGCCCTCGCCGTCGGCGCTGGGGTGCTGCGGGTTGAAGACGCGCCGGTTGGGCGCATCGCTCTCGATGATGTTTTGCACCCGCACCCCGGCCGAGGCCGGGTTGTTGCCCATGGGCACGGTCTGAAACACCACCTGGCGCGCGCGAAAGGCCTGCCCGTCGGGGCCGGCCACGGCGTCGGCGTTGGCCAAGTTGCTGGCCACGGCGTTGAGGCGCTGCGCCTGGGCGCTGATGGCGCTGCCCGAGACATTGAAAATGGTGAACATCGACATGAGGTTGCTCCTTCACTGACCCTGGATGGCGCTGAGCATGGTGCGCACATGGCCGTTGATGAAACGCAGGGTCGATTCGTACTGCACCGCGTTGTGCATGAAGTTGGCGCGCTGCTGGTCCATGTCGACGCTGTTGCCGTCTAGGCTGGGCTGGGTCTGCACGCTGTACTGCACGCGGTTGCGGTCGGCCACATCGCCCAAGGCGGCACTGGTGCGCAAATGGCGCGCATCGCCCCCCCCAAGCACCGGCATGGCGCCGGCGCGCAGCTCCGACCCGCGCGCCTGCACATTGCCCAACGCCTGCTTAAAGTCGAAGTCGCGCGCCACGAAGCCGGGCGTGTCGGCGTTGGCGATGTTGCTGGCCAGCACCTGCTGGCGGTGCGCCCGCAGTTGCAAGACGTCGGAGAAAAACTCCATGCGACGGGTCAGGTGCTCGAACACGCTGCGCTCCTGGTGTTGAAGGGCCAGGGGCACGAAACCAATGGCCCCCGATGCAGCGATTGTGGAAAACTTGAGCCCAATCCAAGCGCGGAATAACTGAACCAAGGCCGCGCTTATTCCGCTTTAGCCGATCCGGCGACTGACTACAGTTGGCGCAACCTCTCCTTGCCCCATGTCACCACCCCGCTCAATCCCCACCCGACCGGCCTTGCCCACCCGGGGCTGGCTGCGGTGGGCGTTGCCGTGGGTGTTGGGCCTAGCGGCCAGTGGCTTCAGCGCTGCAGGCAGCGTCAGCGGGCCAGCGCAGTGGTCGCAACAAACCGAACAATGGATCAACCAGCAACTGCTGGCCCAGCTCGACCCCAGCCTGCCGCTGCGCCCCGAGGTGGAGGTGGGGCGTTTCGACAGCCGCTTGCGGCTGGCCCCGTGCCAGCGTGTGGAACCGTTTCTGCCCGCGGGCACCCGACTCTGGGGGCGCACCCGCATTGGGCTGCGCTGCACCCAAGGCCCGGTGGCGTGGAGCGTGTTTCTGCCAATTCAGGTGCGCGTGTGGGGCCCGTCTTGGGCGCTGCGCCAGCCGGTAGCCGCTGGCACGCCGCTGCGCCCGGAAGACGTGGAGCCCATCGAGTCCGATTGGGCCGCCAGCACGGCCCTGCCCCTGACGCAGTCCGCGCAATGGCTGGGCTTGGCAGCCAGCCAAACCCTGCAACCCGGCCAGGTGCTGCGCCCGGGCATGGTGCGCGCACCGCAGGTGTTTGCCTCAGGCACCCAGGTGCGCCTGGCTATGCAGGGACCGGGCTTTAGCCTGTATGCTGCAGGCACGGCGCTGCAACACGGCATACTCGGGCAAACGGTGCGGGTGCGCCTGCCGAACCGCAAAGTGGTCAGCGGCGTGGTGCGCGACGGGCAAACGGTTGAAGTCCGGATGTGACTTAAAAAAGACACCCAAAAAGCCAAAATAGGGTTAAAGTCTGCCCATCTTTGGCCGATAAAGCTCTCAACCGCCCCACTCAAGTGGGGTTTGGAGCGTGTCATGAACATCAACAGCCTTTCCGACAAGCCCGTCACCCCTGCCTCCCTCGCCCAGTCGCGGTCGCTGGAGCGTGCGGCCGTGCCTGCGCAGGCTGCCACCAGCACAGCCGCCCCAGACGCCCCGGCCAGCGTCGAGGTTCGGCTGTCGCCGGTGACGCTAAGCATGACCAACAACGTCGCGCGCTCGGGCACCGATGTGTTCAATGCCGAAAAAGTGCAGGCCATGCGCAGCGCCATTCAAAACGGTTCGTTTTCGGTCAATGCCGAAGCCATCGCCGACCGCCTGATCGCCAGCGCGCGCGACATGCTGAGTGTGGCGGCTGCCGCCCCGCGCAACGAGCAGCCCGCCCAGCCGGGCCGATGAGCGCTGCCGCCGCCGTGCCGCCGCCTTGGCAGGCCGCACAGCAGGCGCTGCTGGGTTTGCATGCAGCCATTGCGGCCGCCCACCAAAGCGGCCTCGACTCCATCGGGCGCGATGACGCCGAGCCCTTCATCGGCCTCGTGGCCGATCTGTCCCGTGCGTTAGAACGCAACCTCCCCACTTTGCAAGCGGCTGCGCTAAGCGGCCCCATGCCCCCCGCAGCGGCGGCGCTGCTGCAGCAAGTGGCTCACGAGTTGCAAGCCCTGCTGGCGCTCAACACCAAGCTGTCGGCGCGCACGCAGCGCGCACTCGACGCCCTGTTCCCGGCCGACCACGTCAAGGCCTACAGCCGCTTGGCTGGCCGCGCCAACCCATTTTCTGGCCCGCTCGCCAGCGGCAACGGCGGCGGCTACCTCAAAGCCTAGACCCCTGGCGGCGCAAGGCACCGCACCGACCCCAGGCTTTAGTGTTCGCGCAGCCGCGCCCGCAGCCGAGCAATCGACTGGCTGTGCAACTGGCTCACGCGCGATTCGGTCACCCCCAGCACGGCCGCAATCTCTTTGAGGTTCATGTCGTGCTCGTAGTACATGCTCATCACGTATTGCTCGCGCTCGGGCAGCTTGTTGATGCCCTCGATCAGCGCCGTGCGCATGCGCTGGTCGCTCAGCATGGTTTGTGGGTTGGCGCTGTCGTCGGCGGGCAGGTAACGGTCTAAAAACTGGTCGTCCTCGCTGGAGCCGGCCAGGTCTTCGAGGTACACCAGTTGGGTGCCGCGCACCCGCGTCAGGCTCTCTTGGTACTCGGCCAGCGAGAGGCCCAACTCGTGCGCGATTTCGGATTCGCGCGGCACCCGCTGCAGCCGCTGCTCCAGCCGCTGCACCGCCGCCTCGATGTCTTTTTGCTGCTTGCGCGAGCTGCGCGAGAGCCAGTCGCCGTCGCGCAGCTCATCGAGCATGGCCCCGCGTATGCGCTGGCTGGCAAAGGTCTCGAACTGCACCCCCTGCGTGGGCTCGAAGCGCGACAAGGCTTCATTGAGGCCGATCATGCCGACTTGGATCAGGTCGTCGATTTGGACGCTGGCGGGCAGCCGGGCCATCAGATGATGCGCCAAGCGGACCACCAGGGGGCTGTATCGTTGGAGTTGGGCATCGCGGTCAAGCGTACCTTTGGCGGTGTACATCAGGAACTCCGCTGGTCTGATCAGCTGAAAGCGCGAAAAAATCGTTTGATATGGAATGAACATGGGGATGTCTCACGCTATCTTGCAGCACCAACGCCGTTTCCAAAACCCGTTGCGCACAGGACTCATCGGCCGCTGGGTGCAAGACACCCCGCTGACGATCATACCCGAGCGGCCACACCGTCGGCCGCAGGCCCAGACGCAACCACGCCTGCTGGCGCAGCGTCTGCACCTGGGCGGGCTCACTGCTTGGGGCCCAAGGCCTTGACCCGCCAGAGGCCGCTTCGGCATCGGGCAGCCACAGCACCAAGGGCCGCAAGGCCGCCACCTGCCACAGCACCTTGAGCGCGTTGTAGGCGTAGACCAAACTGGCTGGAGTGGGGTTGAGCACCACCAGGGGGCGCGCCTGGCTGTCGGCCAACAGCACCGCCCACGCCTCCAGCGGGGCCTGCCAGAGCAGCACCCCAGAGGGCGGCAGCAACTCGTCCCAATCGCCCGTCCATGCGCCGCTGAGCGCAAGCGGCCCACCCGCAGCGGGCAAACCCTCGAAGCGCAGCACGCTCAGGCCGAGCCCGTGCAAGCCGCACTCGAGCTGCGTCAGCAGCGCCTCGGTGAGCGCGCGGTCGGGGCTTTGCACCACCGGCAGCAAGCGCCTGGGTGGCCGCAAGCCCAGGGCCGCCAGGCCGGCGGCTTGGTCGAAGCCCAACTCACGCATGACGCCCATCCAAGGCCACCCGCTCTTGACCCGATTCGGCAAAGTACAGGGGCAACTCGGCCGACTGCGGATCAAAGGCCGATTTGCCGCTGGTGGCCATCGAGAGCCGCACCAGCGTGGGGGCGTCGGGGCGCTGCCAGTCTTCGGGCACGCGCTGGCCGGTGCTCAGGCCACGCAGCACCAGCTGGTGCCGGATTAGGGTGTCGAGCGCCGGGCCGAGCTTGGCGGCCTCGTCGAGCTTGGACAACACCACGCCGTGCAGGCTGGGCCCCTGGTAGGCATGCACCACCTCTTCGAGGGTGTCGCCATGCGCGCCGGCGTTGAGCACGAGGATTTTTTTGATGCTGGGCGCGGCCAGCAGCTCCATCATTTCGGCAATGCGTGGGTCTTTTTGGCCCAAGCCTGCGGTGTCGATGATCACCATGCGCTTGTTGGCCAGCAGTTCCAGCAAGTCTTTCAGGGCGGCGCAGTCGTGCGCCAGGTGCGCCACCACACCCAGCATGCGCGCGTAGGAGCGCAGTTGCTCGTAGCCGGCGACGCGGTAGCTGTCGAGTGTGATCAGGCCAATGCTGCTCGATCCATAGGCCTGCACGCATTGCGCCGCCAGCTTGGCTGCGGTGGTGGTTTTGCCCACCCCGGTGGCCCCCACGAGGGCAAACACCCCGCCTTCGTCGCAGAGGTGGCCGGCCTCGCGGTGGGTGCGCAGGTTGCGCGCCAGCACCTCTTGCGTCCAGCGAAAGGCCTCGGCGGGGGCGTAGCTCTGCGGCAGGCGCTCCATCACGGCGCGCGCCACCGTGGGCGAGTAGCCGGCGCGGATGAGTTTGAGCAGCAAGCCGGCTTCGATCGGGTTTTGCTTGGCCTGCCCCAACCAGGCCAGGGTGTTGAGTCGCTCCTCCATCAGGGCCTGGAGTTTGTCGATTTGCTCAGTCAGGCGCGCCGCCGCCGTGGGGGTGGCTGCCGCCGCCACGCTGGGCTCGGGCTGTGCGGGTGCGGGCGCCGGGCGCGCTTTGGGCTTGGGCGGCTCTTGTTGGGGCTGGGCAAAACGCAGCCGGACGTCGAACTCCTCGGGCTGCAGCCGCGCTGCGTCGCGCTCGGGCGTGGCGCTGCGCGCCGGCACCCCGCCTTGGGCGCGCAGCGGCTCTTGTGGCACCGGTGGGCGCTGCGGCGCTTGTGCGGCCTGTGGGGCCTGTGGGGCCTGCAGGACTTCGCGGCGCTTGCGCAGCATGCGCTCGCGCACGTAGTCCTGGAAGGACAAGGTGCTCATGGCCATGGCTTCGGTGTCTTGTGCCACGCTGCTGCTCTCCGACTGGCGCGGCAACTGGCTTTCGGCGCGTTGCTGCAGGTTGGAACGCTGCGCCCGTTCGGCGGGCCGCTGCGGCGGATTCGGCGCTGCCGCGACCTGGGTGCGCAACTGCCCCAGGTCGTCCTCGCTGGTGGCCACCACTTCAAAACCTTGGTCGATCGAGCGGCTCGACAAAATCACGGCGCTGTTGCCAAAAGTGGCCTTGGCCAGCGCCATGGC
The DNA here is from genome assembly GCF_000696225.1 of Serpentinimonas barnesii. Classification (GTDB taxonomy): domain Bacteria; phylum Pseudomonadota; class Gammaproteobacteria; order Burkholderiales; family Burkholderiaceae_C; genus Serpentinimonas; species Serpentinimonas barnesii. The sequence goes on from NZ_BAWN01000034.1 coordinate 28,163, forward strand.
TTCGCGCGAGTTGGGGGCAATAAAGCGTTGGGCGTTCATGCGGGCTCTCCGAGTATTGGGCCGATGCGGATCAAATGGGTATCAGGAATTTCACTGTGCGCCAGCACCTGCAGGCGCGGCGCGGCGCGCTTGAGCAGGCGCGCCATGGCGCTGCGGATGGCGTCGGGCACCAGCAAGCAGGCCGGGATGCCTTTTTCTTCTTGGCGGTTCGCGACCTTGGCCGCCGACTGGGTGAGCATCTCGGCCACGCCGGGGTCGAGTGCGCCCTGCCCGCTCAGGGCCTGGGTCAGCAGCCGCTCCAGCCCGGGCTCGATGGCGATCACTTCCAGTTCGCTCACGGGGCCGTAGATGTGCTGCACGATGGCCGGTGCCAGCGCCTGCCGGATGCGGCGCGCCAGTTCGGCCGCATCTTGCGTCTGGCCGGCGTGCTCGGCCAGCACCTCGACGATGGTGCGGATGTCGCGGATGTGCACCGACTCTTCGAGCAGCAGTTGCAGCACCTTGTGGAACACGCCGATGGGCACCATGGCTGGCACCACTTCCTCGATCAGCTTGGGCGCCAGCTTGGCCACGTGCGCCACCAGCTCCTGCACCTCGGTGCGGCTGAGCAGCTTGGCCGCATGCACCAGCATCAGGTGCGACAAGTGGGTGGCCAGCACGGTTTCAGAATCGACCACGGTGTAGCCGGCCATTTGGGCGTTTTCTTTTTGCCGCTCCTCGATCCAGTGCGCGGGCAGGCCAAAGGCCGGGTCGGTGGTCGGGGTGCCAATGAGCGGGGTGCGGATGTGGCCTGGGTTGATGGCCAGAAACTGGCCCGGAAACACCTCGCCCTCGCCCACCACCACGCCGCGCAAGGCAATGCGGTAGCTGCTCGGGCGCAGCTCCAGGTTGTCGCGCACATGCACCGGCGGCGGCAAGAAGCCCACATCTTGCGCAAATTTTTTGCGCACGCCCTTGATGCGGGTGAGCAAATCACCTTGGCGCGTTTTGTCCACCAGCGGAATCAGGCGGTAGCCCAGTTCCAGCCCGAGCAGATCGACCGGCTGCATGTCGTTCCACGAGGCCTCGCCATCGGTCGCGGGCGGGGCATTGGCGATCTGCTGCGCCTGCACCTTGGCCGCCTCGGTCTGGCGCTGTTGCCACCCGATCCAGAACGCCATGCCGCCCAGCAAACAGGCAAAGCCCAGAAACACCACGTTGGGCATGCCGGGGATCACCCCCAGCAAAAACATCACCAGCGCGGTGACGCCCAACACCTTGGGCGAATCGAACACCTGGCCGACGATCTGCTGGCCCAAATCTTCTTCTTTGCCGACGCGCGAAACCACCATCGCGGCGGCGACCGAGATCAGCAGCGCCGGAATCTGGGCCGCCAGCGCGTCGCCGATGGCCAGCGTGATGTAGGTGGCCGAGGCGTCGCCGGCGCTCATGCTGTGCTGCAACATGCCGATGGCAAAGCCGCCGATCATGGTGATGAGCAAGATCAAAATGCCGGCGATGGCGTCGCCGCGCACAAACTTGGCAGCACCGTCCATGTTGCCGAAAAAGTCGGCTTCTTCGGCCACCTCGGCGCGCCTTTGCTTGGCCTCTTTGTCGTCGATGATGCCGGCGTTGAGGTCGGCGTCGATCGCCATCTGCTTGCCCGGCATGGCGTCGAGCGTAAAGCGCGCCCCGACTTCGGCGATGCGCTCGGCCCCCTTGGTGACCACCACGAAGTTGATCACCACCAAAATCAGGAACACGATCACGCCGACGGCAAAGTTGCCACCCACCACAAAGGTGCCAAAGGCCTCGATCACGTTGCCGGCGGCCCCCGTGCCCTGGTGCCCTTCCATCAGCACCACGCGGGTCGAGGCCACGTTGAGCGCCAGCCGCATCAGGGTGGTGAGCAGCAGCACGGTCGGAAAGACGATGAAGTCCATCGCCCGCCGCATGTAGGCGGCCACCATCATCACCATCAGCGCCACCGCGATGTTGAGGGTAAAGAGCAGGTCCAGCAGCCACGGCGGCAGCGGCAGCACCAGCATCGCCAACAGCAACAGCACCAAGATCGGCACCGCCACCGTGGCAGCCAAGCCGTTGCGCGAGCGCAGCAGGTTTTGGGCGGTTTGTAAAAAGGCGTTCATGGGCGCGGATGCATGGGGTCGGCGGGCTTAGGCTTGCGCCGGTGCGGCAGCCAGGTCATGGTGCGGGTCGAGCTCGGGCGGCACCTCGGGCTGGGGCGGCTGGCCCGGCATTGGGCCTTGCCCGCGCAGCGCGGCGCGCAAACGGTACACATAGGCCAGCACCTGCGCCACCGCCGTGAACAGCGGCGCCGGCACCTGCTGGTTGATTTCGGTGTGGGCGTACAGGGCACGCGCCAGCATGGGCGACTGCAGCACCGGAACCTGATGCTGTTTGGCCATGTCGCGGATGCGCAGCGCGATCAGGTCCGCCCCCTTGGCGATCACGTGCGGAGCGGCCATGGTTTTCTCGTCGTACTTGAGCGCCACCGCATAGTGGGTCGGGTTCATCAGCACCAAGTCGGCCGAGGGCACGCTGCCCACGCTGCTGCCCTGCGCCAGTTCGCGCTGGCGCTGCAAGCGCTTGGCCCGCAGCCACGGGTTGCCCTCGGTTTCCTTGTGCTCCTCGACCACCTCTTGGTGCGACATTTTGAGGTTGCGCCGGTGCAGGTGCTGCTGCAGCGGCACGTCGATCAGCGCCACCAGCAGCAGCACCAGCAGCAGACCGCCCACGCCCAGCATGAACCACTGCCCCAGTTGCACGATCGAGCTTTCCAGCGGGCGCAGCAGCAGCGAGCCAAAGGCGGGCAAGTGGCTGCTCACGAACCACCACCCCACCAGCGCCAACAAGAGCGAGACCCCGATCAGCTTGAGCAGCTCAAAGAACTGCTGCATCGAAAACACCCGCTTGAAGCCGCTGATCAGGCCGATGTCGGACAATTTGGGCGTAATGGGCTTGAAGCTCCAGGCAAAGGAGCCCGCCGCCAGCAGCGAGAGGGCTGCCAGCACGGCCACCACCAATGCCAGCGGCAGGTAGTACCACAGGCCCTCGACCACGGCGCGCGCCAGCACTTCGAGCATGACTTCGGGGTGGCGCAGCATCTCGGCGTTAAAACCGTAGCTGATGCGCATGATTTGGCTCATGCGCTCAAAAGCCCAAGCGGCGCTGAACCACAGCAGCACCATGCCGCCGGCCACCACCACCAGATTGCTCAAATCCTTGGCGCGCGGCACCTGGCCGTCCTCGCGCGCTTTTTGCAGGCGGCGCGGGGTGGCGGGTAGGTTTTTGTCTTGGGAGGATTCCATGGGCGGTCAACGCTGGGTTGACCGCATTGTCTGGCGAGCGCCAGTTTTCTAAAGCCCGATTAAGGCCTGCTACACCGGCTTGATCTCAAAACCCGAGGCTGGCGAGCAAATCGTCCACTTGCGATTGATCGGTGACGACGTCGGTGCGCCCTTCGGGATTGACCACCGGGCCCGCCAGGGCCTCGCGTTCGCGCGCAGGGGGGGCAGCCAAGGGGGCGTCGGTCGGCGGCGCCGCGCCTGCGGATTCGCGCGGGTGGGCGTGCGGTGGCGTGTGATGGGCCGATTCGAGCAGCAGCTGCACCAACTGCGCTTCAATGGTGGCTGCCAGCGTGACCACCTTTTTGATCACTTGCCCTGTGAGGTCATGAAAGTCTTGCGCCATCATGATTTCGGTCAGGTGCGCGTCGGTGCGCTCGGTGCTGTGCTGGATTTTTTGCGACCACTCCAGCAGCTCGGGCATGGCCCATTTGAGGCCCGGTACGGCCCCGATGGTGTCGAGCAGTTGCTGGCTGTGCTGGCGCACCGCGTCTTGCTCGGCTTTGGCCTCATCGACCCGATTCAGCACCTTTTCGGCCGCATCGCCGGTCAGGCGGGCGATGTACTGCAAGCGGCTGCGGGCATCGGGAAGTTCATCGACGGCGCCCTTGAGCACCGGGGTGTAGCCCAGTTGGTTCAGGGCATCGTGCAACTGGCGCGTGATGTGCCCCAGCCGCTGAAACATTTCGGTTTGATGCTCGTGCGTGCTTTGATCCATATCCCTGCCTGTCATGCTATTCGGGCGCTGGCTTGCGGGCGCTCACCAGCCCATTTTTTTGAAGATATTGGCTAACTTTTCTTCCAGCGTGGCCTTGGTAAAGGGCTTGACGATGTAGCCCGCTGCCCCGCCTTGGGCCGCCGCGATGATGTCTTCTTTGCGCGCCTCGGCCGTGACCATCAGCACCGGGATGTGCTTGAGCTTGTCATCGGCCTTGACCTGCGTCAGCAGCTCGAAGCCGTTCATATTGGGCATGTTGATGTCGGAGACGACAAAGTCGAACTTGCCGTTGCGCAGCTTGTGCAGGGCCACCACGCCGTCCTCGGCCTCGTCGGCGTCGGTGTGGCCGATTTCCTTGAGCAAGTTGCGCACAATGCGGCGCATGGTGGAGAAGTCGTCAACGATCAAAAAGCGCAAGTCTGGCATGACGGATTCCAAATCAGGGTGCAAATGGCATTGAGTGTAACTGGAGCCGCAGCGCCTCGGGTTGGCGCGCTCATCGGCCCGCTGGCGGGGAGGGTGCCAAGTTGGGCAAGGGCGGCAAGGCGACCGCGCCCAAGGTGGCGCCTGCGGGCTGTGCGGGGGCCGCTGCTGGCGCTGCCGGGGGCGGGGCTTGGGTCGGCACTGGGGTGGGGGCAGGCGCTGCTTCGGTGCCGGCGATCGAGCGTGTCATGCGCTCTTCAGCCTCTTGGGTCAGCACCAAGATGCTGATGCGGCGGTTGCGCGGGTCCAATGGGGCTTCGGTCAGCAGCGGCTGACTCGGGCCCATGCCCACCACACGGGCAATTTTTTGCTCTGGCAGCCCACCGGCCATGAGCTCGCGACGCGTGGCGTTGGCCCGATCGGCGGACAGCTCCCAGTTGCTGTAGCCCAGCGCCCCGCGCCCAAAAGGCGCGGCATCGGTGTGACCGGCGATCGAGATGCGGTTCTCCACCCCACCCAGCGCAGCGGCGATTTCACGCAAGATGTTGCGCAGGTGCGGTTGCACCAGTGGGCTGCCGACATCGAACATGGCTCGGTTTTGCTCATCGACAATCTGGATGTAGAGCCCGTCTTGCACCATTTCGAGCCGGATCTGGTTGCTGTATTCGGCCAGCTCTGGGCGCGCTTGAATGGCTTGCTGGAGCTGGTTTCTCAGGGCCTCGATGCGCAGGCGATCAAACTGCATTTGCACTTGGCGCAGCGCCTCTTCATCGTCTTGTTGGCGCGCCTGCTCGGGCCGGGTTTCGAGCGGTGCGTCGGGCCGCAACAAATCCACCCCACCCCCGGGCAGCGGAGTGATCGTGGCTCGGGCACCGGGCTCGCCAAACAGGGAAATCATGACCGGGGCACTGAAGTGATCGGCAATGCCACGCTTTTCGTCATCGGTGGTGGAGCCCAGCAGCCACAGCAGCAAAAAGAAGGCCATCATGGCCGTGACGAAGTCGGCGTAGGCAATCTTCCAGGCGCCGCCGTGCGCACCATGCCCCGCCTTCTTGATGCGCTTGATGATGATGGGCTGCAGCGGCTTGCCGGTGGCGCTCATGGCGGGAATCTAGGGGTGTGGGGGTTGCGCAATCGTTGCCTGGCTTACTTCTTTTGCTTGACGTGGCCTTCGAGTTCGCTGAAACTGGGCCGCTCAGTCGAATACAGCACCTTGCGGCCGAACTCAATCGCCGTCATGGGGGCATAGCCTTGCATGCTGGCCAGCAGGGTGGTTTTGATGCACTGCAGCTCTTTGGTGTCTTCTTCGAGCTTTTGGTCGAGCGAGCCGGCCAGCGGCTCAAAAATCGCATAGCCCATGAAAATACCCAAGAAGGTGCCAACCAGCGCGGCGCCGATCTTGGCCCCCAGCACCTCGGGCGGCTCGCCGACCGAACTCATGGTTTTGATCACTCCCAGCACCGCCGCCACGATGCCAAAGGCCGGCAAGGCCCCGGCCAGCCGGGTGTAGGCCGCCACCACAGCGTGACCCTCGTGGTGGTGGGTGTCGATTTCGCTGTCCATCAGGGACTCGATCTCATGCGCATTCAGGTTGCCCGAAACCATCATGCGCAGGTAGTCGGTGATGAACTCAACCGCGTGGTGGTCGGCGGCAATGGCGGGGTACTTCTGGAACAGGGGCGATTCTTCGGGCTTTTCGACGTCGGACTCGATCGCCATCAACCCTTCTTTGCGCGCCTTTTGCAAGATCTCGTACAGCAGCGCCAGCAGCTCCATGGCGCGCGCCTTGGTGTACTTGGAGGACTTCATGGCCTTGCCAATGCCGGCCAGCGCACCTTTAATCACCTTGGGCTGGTTGTTGACGAAAAAGGCTCCCATGGCCCCGCCAAAGATGATCATCATCTCGATCGGCAAGGCGGCCAAGATCGGGCCCATCTTGCCGCCGGCGAGCATGAAACCGCCGAAAATGCAAAACAGGGCAAAGAGGTAACCGCCGATGAGCTTCATGAGCGCGCAGTCCTAGGGAGGGTATAGGGGAAAATCTTAACGGCCCAGCCACTGGCTGGCCCAGCGCCAGCCCCGCCACGCACGCCAGCCCCAGCGCAACGCCGTGCGCGGCTTGCGCGCCAGCACCAGCAAACCGAGCGCCAGCACCCAAGGCCGCTGGCGCACCCAACCCACACCGCGTTGCGTGCCATCGAGCGCATGCCACACCGGTTGCAGCGCCTGCACCTGCCCTTCGAGCCGGTCCCGCAACTGGGCGGACTGCTGCTGCAGGGCCGCCCGGCGCTGCCAGTAGCCAGGGCCTGAAGCCATCATGGGCGCAGCTTTCGCGCGTCGGCCGCCAGTTCTTGGCGGGTGGCCTCGAACCAGTCGCGCTGCTCGGCCCAGTTGCGCCATGCCCAAGCGGCGCCCACCGCCCCCAAGGTGAGGAACACAAAGGCAAAGGCGGCCAGCGCCAACACGCGGTAGGGGGTATCCCACCACAGCACCGTGAGCAACACGGCCAAAAACGCCAGCCCGAGCAGGAACAGGCATAGCGCCGCCCAGCCCAGCAACAAAAGCAGCACCACCGCTTGGGCGTGGCTGCGGCCTTCGAGCGCCAGCAACTCCAGCCGCACACGGGCCAAGGCCACGGCATCGCGCACGACGCCGCTCAGGGCGGATGTCCAAGTCGGCCGCGCCGAATCAGACCCGTTTTCGGGGCGCAGCAACGGCATGGCAGCAGCGGCTTTAGCGGCGGCTGATCAGCATGCCCAACAGCAAGCCGACGCCGGCGGCGACGCCGATCGCGGTCCACGGGTGCTCGTGCACGTAGTGGTTGGTGGCGTGGCAGGCTTCGCGCGCCTTGATGCGCACGTCGTCTTCGAGGCCAACCAGCTTGTGGCGGGCGTTGCGCAGGTTTTCCTGTGCCCGCTCGCGCAGCGCCGCCAAGGCGTCGCCGGTCTGGTGCGCGGTGGCGGCGAGCAGTTCCTCGGCGTCGGCGATGACGAGCCGCAGGTCGGCGACGAGTTTGTCTTTGGATGGGCTTACGTGATCGGTCATGGTGGACTCCCGGGTGGATGGAAAGAACATAATATCAGGCCCGCACGGCATCCGGGTTGCGCAGTCGGATATGCAGCTCGCGCAGTTGTTTTTCATCGACCAAGCTCGGGGCCTGGGTGAGCAGGCACTGGGCGCGCTGGGTTTTGGGGAAGGCGATCACATCGCGGATGGATTCGGCCCCGGTCATGAGCGTCACCAGCCGATCGAGCCCAAAAGCCAGCCCGCCGTGCGGCGGTGCGCCGTATTGCAGCGCATCGAGCAGGAAGCCAAACTTGGCGCGCGCTTCCTCGGCCCCGATGCCGAGCGCGGCAAACACCTGGCTTTGCACCTCGGCGCGGTGGATGCGCACCGAGCCGCCGCCCAGCTCCCAGCCGTTGAGCACCATGTCGTAGGCTTTGGCGATGCAGCGGCCGGGGTCGCTTTGCATCAGCGCCTCGTGCCCGTCTTTGGGCGCGGTGAAGGGGTGGTGCACGGCGTTCCAGCGTGCGGCTTCGTCGTCGTATTCGAACATCGGGAAATCGACCACCCACAGCGGGGCCCAGCCGGGCTGGAACAGTCCGCGCGCCTTGGCAAATTCGCTGTGGCCGATTTTCAGGCGCAGGGCCCCGATGGCGTCGTTGACGACTTTGGCTTTGTCGGCCCCGAAGAACAGCAGGTCGCCGTTTTGCGCCCCGCTGCGCCGCAACACCTCAGCCAGCGCGGCGTCGTGCAGGTTTTTGACGATCGGGCTTTGCAGGCCCTCGCGCCCTGCCGCCACGTCGTTGACCTTGATCCAGGCCAGGCCCTTGGCGCCGTAGATTTTGACGAACTCGGTGTAGGCGTCGATCTCGCTGCGGCTGAGCTCGGCCCCGCCCGGCACGCGCAGCGCCACCACGCGCCCGCCCGGCATTTGCGCCGCGCTGCTAAAGACCTTGAAATCGACCCCGGCCATGAGGTCGGTGAGCTCGGTGAATTCGAGCTTGACGCGCAGATCGGGTTTGTCGGAGCCGAAGCGGTGCATGGCGTCGGCATAGGCCATGACCGGAAAGGCGCCCAGCTCGACGCCCAAGGCTTGCTGGAACACGGCCGTGATCATGCCTTGGAACAGGTCGCGGATTTCCTGCTCGCCCAGAAACGAGGTTTCGATATCGATCTGGGTGAACTCGGGCTGGCGGTCGGCGCGCAGGTCTTCGTCGCGAAAGCACTTGGTGATCTGGTAGTAGCGATCAAAGCCGGCCACCATCAGCAACTGCTTGAACAACTGCGGCGACTGCGGCAGCGCAAAAAAGTGGCCGTCGTGTACGCGGCTGGGCACGAGGTAGTCGCGCGCGCCTTCGGGGGTGCTCTTGGTGAGCATCGGGGTTTCGATGTCGATGAAGCCGTGCGCGTCGAGGAACTGGCGCACCTGCATGGCCACGCGGTAGCGCAGCATCAGGTTGCGCTGCATGGCGGGGCGGCGCAGGTCCAGCACGCGGTGCGTCAGGCGCGTGGTTTCGCTCAGGTTTTCGTCGTCGAGCGGGAACGGCGGTGTGACCGAGGGGTTGAGCACCACGATCTCGTGGCACAGCAGCTCCACCTGGCCGCTCTTGAGCGCCTCGTTGGCGGTGCCGGCCGGGCGCGCGCGCAGCACACCCTTGATCTGCACGCAAAACTCGTTGCGCAGGCCTTCGGCGATCTGAAACATCTCGGGCCGGTCTGGGTCGCAGACCACTTGCAGCGAACCCTCGCGGTCGCGCAGGTCGATGAAGATCACGCCGCCGTGGTCGCGGCGGCGATTCACCCAACCGCACAGGCTCAGGGTTTGGCCCAGCAGGGCTTCGGTGACCAGACCGCAATAGTGGCTGCGCATCGACATAAGGAGGGCTTTCAGTAACGGGGCTCAGGCGGCAAGGGGGCGCGCATCGGAGCACAAAACACACAAAACGGAACCCAAACCGGGCCCAAGGATAACAAGCCACCAAGCCAGACGCTGCGGCACCCGCGCTGGGCGCAGCCGCCGCACAGGGCGCACAGGGCGGCGGCCTATGAAGGCTTGCTCAGCAACAGCGGCCTAGGCTTGACAGGCCGCCGCACAAGGCTGGCCGCAGGGGCCAACCGGGGCGGCGGCGGTGGCATCGGCGGCGGCCGGGGCGGCGCTGGCGGCACCTGCCGCAGCGGCTGGCGCAGCAGCCGAGC
>NZ_BAWN01000033.1 GCF_000696225.1 Serpentinimonas barnesii
ACACCGGTCGATGCGGTCACGCTCAACCCGGAGCGCGACTCGGTCATCAAAGCGGCTGTGGCGGGCGCACATATTCAGGCGGCGGCTGCATGATTCAGGCGACAACTATCTTGACATGCGCCGTCACCAACGTCACCATCCGCATGGAAGACGCCGGCGCACTCAAGCGCAAGCTCTACGGCTACTTCATGGAGCACGCCAAAAAGGTTGGCCCCGCGCTCATGGACGGCAAATCCATAGGCGGCATCGACCGCCTGCTGTATGCGCTGGGCAACCTGATGGTCTATGGGCCGCTGCGCAACACGCTGGGTTTTTCGCGCGTGCGCGTGGCCTACACCGCCGGTGAGGCCATCGGGCCGGATTTGTTTACCTTCTACCGCTCCATCGGCATCAACTTAAAGCAGCTCTACGGCTCCACCGAGACCGCCGTGTTCGTCTGCCTGCAACCCGACCACGAGGTGCGCGCCGACACCGTCGGGGTGCCGATCGAGGGCGTAGAAATCAAGCTGGCCCCGAACGGCGAAATCCTGGTCAAGTCACCGGGCCTGCTCAAGGAATACTACAAAAACGAAAAAGCCACGCGCGAGGTGCTCACCGACGACGGCTGGTACCACACCAGCGACGCCGGCTTCATCGACGCCAGCGGGCACCTGAAAATCATCGACCGCGTCAAAGACGTGGGCCGCATCAAGGGCGGCGCCAACGACGGCGCCTTGTTCGCCCCCAAATACGTCGAGAACAAACTCAAGTTCTTCCCCTACATCAAAGAGGTGGTGGCCTACGGCGACGGGCGCGAGCGCGTTTGCGTGTTCATCAACATCGACCTCGAAGCCGTGGGCAACTGGGCCGAGCGGCGCAACCTGCCCTATGCCGGCTACACCGATCTGGCCGGCAAGCCCGAGGTGCTGCAACTCATCAAGGGCTGCGTGGAGCAAGTCAACGCCGACCTCAGCCGCGACGAGTTGCTGGCAGGCAGCCAGATCGCCCGCTTCCTGGTGCTGCACAAAGAGCTCGACCCGGACGACGGCGAGCTCACCCGCACCAACAAGGTGCGCCGCGGCTTCATCGGCGAGAAATACGCGGTGCTGGTCGATGCGCTCTACGGCGGCAAGGCCGAGCAGTTCATCGAAACCCAGGTCAAGTTCGAGGACGGGCGCACCGGCAAAGTGAGCGCCACGCTCAAGCTGCTCGACGCGCAAACCTACTCCCCCGTCAAGGCCGCCGCATGAAGCATTCACCCATCCACCGCGCACAGGGTCAACGGAGCAAGGCATGAGCAAGAAAAAGATCGGCGAGGTCATCCTCGATGTGCAAAACATCAGCCTGCGCTTTGGCGGCGTGAAAGCGCTGAGCGACATTTCCTTCGATGTGCGCGAGCACGAGATTCGCGCCATCATCGGCCCCAACGGCGCTGGCAAGAGCTCGATGCTCAACTGCATCAACGGCGTCTACAAGCCGCAAGAGGGCTCCATCACCTTCCGCGGCCAGACCTTCAAGCACATGAACAGCCGCCAGGTGGCCGAGCTGGGCGTGGCGCGCACCTTCCAGAACCTGGCGCTGTTCAAGGGCATGAGCGTGATCGACAACCTCATGACCGGGCGCAACCTGCGCATCAAAAGCAACCTGCTGCTGCAGGCGCTGCGCTGGGGTCCGGCCGAGCGCGAAGAAACCGAGCACCGCGAGAAGGTCGAACGCATCATCGACTTCCTCGAAATCCAGGCGCACCGCAAAACGCCGGTGGGCCAGTTGCCCTACGGCCTGCAAAAGCGCGTGGACTTGGGCCGCGCGCTGGCCATGGAGCCGCAGGTGCTGCTGCTCGACGAGCCCATGGCGGGCATGAACGTGGAAGAAAAGCAGGACATGTGCCGCTTCGTGCTCGACGTGAACGACGAGTTCGGCACCACCATCGTGCTGATCGAGCACGATATGAGCGTGGTGATGGACATTTCCGACCGCGTGGTGGTGCTCGACTACGGCAAAAAAATTGGCGATGGCTCACCGGGCGAAGTGCGCGCCAACCCGGACGTGATCAGCGCCTATCTTGGCACCAGCCACTAAAGGAGACGGCAAATGGGATTTTTAATTGAAACCGTGATCGCCGGGCTGATGAACGGCGTGCTTTATGCGCTGGTGGCCTTGGGCTTCGTGCTGATCTTTAAAGCCTCGGGGGTGTTCAACTTCGCCCAAGGCGCGATGGTGCTGTTTGCCGCGCTGGCCATGGCGCGCTTTGCCGAATGGCTGCCCGAGTGGCTGGGCTTTGAGAGCCTGCTGCTGGCCAACATCCTGGCCTTTGCCATAGCCGCCTTCCTCATGTTTCTGTTTGCTTGGGCGGTCGAGCGCTTGGTGCTGCGCCACTTGGTGAACCAAGAGGGTGTGGTGCTGCTCATGGCCACGCTGGGCATCACCTTCTTCATCGACGGCTTTGGCCAGACCATTTTTGGCAGCGACATTTACGCCATCGACCTGGGCCTGCCGGCCGAGCCGATCTTCATCCTAGAGGGTGTATTCCCGGGCGGCCTGCTGATCAACTCCGACGACCTCGTCACCGCCCTGATGGCCATTGCCATGGTGGCCCTGCTCACGCTGTTCTTCCAGAAAACCGGCACCGGGCGCGCCCTGCGTGCCGTGGCCGACGACCACCAGGCGGCTCAGTCGGTGGGCATTCCGCTGGGGCGCATGTGGGTGATCGTCTGGTTCATGGCCGGCCTGACCGCGCTGGTGGCCGGCATGATCTGGGGCGAGAAGATGGGGGTGCAGTTTGCGCTCACCTTCGTCGCCCTCAAGGCGCTGCCCGTGATCATTCTGGGCGGCCTGACCTCGGTGCCTGGGGCCATCGTGGCCGGCCTGATCATCGGCGTGAGCGAGCAGTTGGCCGAGGTCTATATCGGGCCGCTGGTCGGCGGCGGCATCCAGATCTGGTTTGCCTACGTGCTGGCGATGGTGGTGCTGCTGTTCCGACCGCAGGGCCTGTTTGGCGAAAAAATCATCGACCGCGTGTAAACCTCGCTCAGGACGAACGGAATCATCATGTTTTACCGCGAAAACGGTCAGTTCAAGACCACCTACCAATCCGACCAGCAGATCTTTGGCGTCAAGCAAGACCGCATCGCCATCATCGCGCTGATCGCCTTTGCCTTCATCGGGGTGCCGCTGCTGGCCGATGAGTACCTGTTTCGTGCCATTCTGGTGCCCTTTTTGATCTTGTCGCTGGCCGCCATCGGGGTCAACATCCTGGTGGGTTACTGCGGTCAGATCTCGCTCGGATCGGGTGCCTTCATGGCGGTTGGGGCCTACATGGCCTACAACGTCTTCATGCGCGTTGAAGACGTGCCGCTGATTGTGGCCCTGCTCTCGGGCGGCTTCTTTGCCATGGTGGCGGGCATCATCTTTGGCATTCCGAGCCTGCGCGTTAAGGGCCTGTATTTGGCGGTGGCCACGCTGGCGGCGCAGTTCTTTTTCGATTGGCTGTTTGTGCGCGTGAAATGGTTCACCCTCGACAGCCCCGCCGGAACCGCCGAAGTGAGCAACCTGAGCGTGTTCGGCTGGCAGATCGCCTCCCCGCTGGACAAATACCTGTTCGTGCTCGGCTTTGTGGTGGTGTTTGCGCTGCTGGCCAAAAACCTGGTGCGCGGCCCCATAGGGCGCGAGTGGATGGCGATCCGCGACATGGACGTGGCCGCCTCGGTGATCGGCATCCGCCCCATGTACGCCAAGCTCACCGCCTTTGCCGTCAGCTCCTTCATCATCGGCGTGGCCGGGGCGCTGTGGGCCTTCATCCACTTGGGCTCGTGGGAGCCGCTGTCTTTTGACATCAACCGCTCGTTCCAGCTGCTGTTCATCGTCATCATCGGCGGCCTAGGCTCGATCATGGGCTGCTTCTTTGGTGCCGCCTTCATCGTCATCATCCCGATTGCGCTGAACCAGTTGCTGCCTTGGTTTGGCAGCCTGTTCGGGGTCGAAATCTCGACCGCCATGGTGGGCCACGCCGAATTCATGATCTTTGGCGCCTTGATCGTCTGGTTCCTGATCAAGGAACCGCACGGCTTGGCCAAGTACTGGAGCATGGCGCGCCACAAGCTGCGCCTGTGGCCCTTCCCGCACTGATTTTTTTCCGTTGGCAGGCAGCGCCCGACACCTCGCTGCCCGCCCTTTTCCTTGTGCCAGGTGTTTGATTTTAGGAGACATTTGATGAGACTGCGAAAACTCGCGCTGTCCGCAGCCCTGGCCATGGCTGCAGCGGCCACTGCCCTGAGCACCAGCTTGGTCATGGCCCAGGCCCCGGCCGCTGCCCCGGCCTCGGCCACGGCCACGGTGCAATTCTTCCCCAGCCTAACCGGGCGCACCGGCGCCGTGGCCCCCAACGCCGCCCCCTTTGCCAACGGCTATGCCGACTACATGAAGCTGGTCAATGCGCGTGGCGGCCTCAACGGCGTGCAGACGCTGGTGGAGGAGTGCGAAACCGCCTACGCCACCGACCGCGGCGTGGAGTGCTACGAGCGCCTGAAAGGCCGCCACGGTGGCGCCACGGTGTTCCAGCCGCTCTCGACTGGCATCACCTTCGCCCTGATGCCGCGTCTGGCTGTTGACAAAATCCCCATGATCACCTCCGGCTATGGCCGCAGCGACACCGCCGACGGGGCCATCTTCCCGTGGGTGTTCCCGCTGCTGGGCCACTACTGGATCGCGGGCGACGTGCTGATCCAGCACATCGCCGCCAAGGCCGGCGGATTCGAGCGCCTGCGCGGCAAAACCATTGCCGTGGTCTATCACGACAGCCCCTTCGGGCGTGAGGTGTTGCCGATCATCAACCGGCGTGCCGAAATGCACGGCTTCCAAGTGCTGGCGCTGCCGGTGCCGCCCCCCGGCGTGGAGCAGCGCGCGATCTGGCTGCAAATCCGCCAGCAGCGGCCCGACTACGTGATCATGCAAACTTGGGGCGTGATGACCGCCACCGCCATCCGGCAAGCGATCGCCACCGGCTTTCCGCGTGACCGCATGTTTGGCACCTGGTGGAGCGGGGCCGAGCCCGATCTGCGCGACATCGGCGCCGACGCCCGCGGCTACAGCGCCGTCATGATGCAGCACGGCCAAGCGCGCAACTCCGAGGTGGTGCGCCAGATTCTGGCCCAGGTTCACGACCGTGGCCAAGGCACCGGCCCGCGCACCGAAGTGGGCGACGTGCTCTATATGCGCGGTGTGGTGGGTGCCATGCTGGCCACCGAAGGCGTGCTGCGGGCGCAAGAGCGCTTTGGCCGTGGCCGCCACATGACCGGCGAGCAAGCGCGCTGGGGCTACGAGAACCTCAACATCACGCAAGCGCGGCTCGATGCGCTGGGCTTTGCGGGCGTGTTGCGCGGGCCCATCGCCACCTCGTGCCGCAACCACGTGGGCACCGCGCTGATGCGCATCCACACTTGGAACGGCAGCGGTTTCGACTGGACCTCCGACTGGCTGCAAGCCGACATGAACGTGATTACGCGCATGATCACGGCCTCGGCCGAGTCGTTTGCGCGCGACAACAACATCACCCGCCGCACCGAGGCCGGCTGCTGATGGTTTGATGCAGCCCCTGCCCGCGCACCCCTACGCAAGGGGTGCGCGGGAACTGCCGGGTTGCCTGCGCACCGTGTTGGAGCGCAGCCACAGCCCGCAGTCGCATGCCCTGTGCCCAGCGCCCTGCGCTGGACGCGGGCAGCCGACTGCCCCACCCGCCCCCGTTTTTTCGTCCGAGGTTCAACCATGAGCACCCCCTCCATCGTCATCAACGTCAACGGCATCGAGGTCATTTACAACCACGTCATCTTGGTGCTCAAGGGCGTCTCGCTGCAAGTGGCCGATGGCCAGATCGCCGCCCTCTTGGGTGGCAACGGCGCTGGCAAAACCACCACCTTGCGCTCCATCTCCAACCTGCTCAAGGCCGAGCGCGGCGAAGTCACCAAGGGCAGCGTGGAAATGCGCGGCGAGCGCATCGACCACCTCAGCACCTCCGATCTGGTCAAGCGCGGCGTGGTGCAGGTGATGGAAGGGCGGCACTGCTTTGCCCACCTCACCATCGAAGAAAACCTGCTCACCGGGGCCTACACGCGCAGCGGCAAGGCCGAAATCGCCGCCAGCCTAGAAAAGGTCTACAACTACTTCCCGCGCCTCAAAACCCGGCGCACCAGCCAGGCCGCCTACACCTCGGGCGGTGAGCAGCAAATGTGCGCCATCGGCCGCGCCCTGATGGCCAACCCAAGCGTGCTGCTGCTCGACGAGCCCTCGATGGGGCTGGCGCCGCAAATCGTGGAAGAGGTGTTCGAGATCGTCAAAGACCTGAACCAGAAAGAGCGCGTGACCTTCCTGATCGCCGAGCAAAACACCAACATGGCGCTGCGCTACGCCGACTACGGCTACATCATGGAGAGCGGCCGCATCGTGATGGACGGCAAGGCCGACGACCTGCGCAACAACGAAGACGTGAAAGAGTTCTACCTCGGCATGGGTGGCGACGAGCGCAAGAGCTTCAAGGACGTGAAGAGCTACAAACGGCGCAAGCGCTGGCTGGCTTGAGGCGCGCCACCCCACCCCACACACCGAAGCCACACCATGCCCGCCCACTTCGACGCCTTGGAAACCCGCGCCCCGGCCGAACGCGAAGCCGCCCTGCTGGCGGCCCTGCCCGCGCACGTGCGCCATGCGCAAACGCACAGCGCCGCCTACGCCGAGCTGCTGGCAGGCGTGAGTCCCGATGACATCACCAGCCGCCACGCCCTGGCCCAACTGCCGCTGCTGCGCAAGGGCGATCTGCTGGCGCGCCAGCAAGCCAGCCGCGCCGCCGGTGGCGACCCCTTTGGCGGTTTTTCCACCATCGGCTGGCTGGGCCAGCGCCACGTGGGCGGAGCCCGGCGGGTGTATCAGTCGCCCGGCCCCATCTACGAACCCGAAGGGCTGCAACCCGACTACTGGCGCGTGGCGCGGGCGCTGGTGGCGGCCGGGTTTGAGCCCGGCGAGTTGGTGCACAACTGCTTCAGCTACCACCTCACGCCCGGCGCCTGGATGATGGAAAGCGGTGCCCAAGCCCTGGGCTGCACCGTGATTCCGGGCGGCGTGGGCAACACCGAACAGCAACTGGCGGCGATCGCCGACCTGCGCCCCAGCGCCTACACCGGCACCCCGAGCTTTTTGCGCATTCTGGTCGAGAAGGCCGAGCAGACCGGGCAGCGGCTCTCGATCCGCAAGGCGCTGGTCTCGGGCGAGGCCTTTCCGCCTTCGCTGCGCGACTGGCTGCTAGAGCGCGGCATTGCCGCCTACCAGTGCTACGCCACCGCCGACGCTGGCGTGATCGCCTACGAAACGGCGGCGCGCCAAGGGCTGGTGCTGGACGAGCAGGTGCTGCTCGAAATCGTGCGCCCCGGCACCGGCGACCCGGTACCGGATGGCGAAGTGGGCGAGGTCTGCGTCACCGTGTTCAACCCGGACTACCCGCTGCTGCGCTTTGGTACTGGCGACCTGTCGGCCACCTTGCCCGGCCCTTGCCCGACCGGGCGCAGCAACACCCGCATCAAAGGCTGGCTTGGGCGCGCCGACCAGACCACCAAGATCAAGGGCATGTTCGTACACCCGGCCCAAGTGGCCGAAATCGCCCGCCGCCACCCCGAGGTGCGCAAGGCGCGGCTGGTGGTGAGCGGGGCCATGGCCGACGACCACATGAAGCTGCAAGTCGAGCTCCACACCCCCAGCACCCCAGCCGATGCCGACTTAGCGAAAGCGCTGACCCAGACCCTGCGCGATGTCACCAAGTTAAACGGCCAGGTGGAGTTCCTTGCCGCCGAGGCACTGCCCAACGACGGCAAGGTGATCGAGGACGCGCGCCGTTACGACTGAGGTCGATACAGGTTGAGCGTGAGGCGCTCGCGCTCGATCGCCCGCGCCACCGCTGGCAGGGCAGCAAACTGCTGCGACAGCGCCCATGTGGCGGGCAAGGTATGGGGGTCGATCCCGGCCAGCCCGCCCCAGCGCAGCAGCGTGAGTGCGTAGCCATCGAGGGCACCAGGCTGCTCGCCGCTGAGCCACGGCGTGTCCTTGTGCGCCACCCACTGTTCGATTTCGGCCAGTTCCTTGCGGTATTGCACCAAGGCCTGCGCCTTGATGGACGCCTGGGCGGCAGCGTCGTCGCTGAACTTTTGCGGGGCAAAAAAGTGCGAGAAAGTCGGGTGCGCGGTGTTGTTCATCCACAGCAGCTTCTCCAGCGCCCGGGTGCGCGCCAAGCCCGCTGGCGGCAACAAGCCGGCCTCTGGAAAGCGCTGATCCAGGTGCAGCACAATGGCCACGATTTGGCTGATGGCGTCCGACCCGTCGACCAGCACCGGCACCTGGCCATGCGGATTCAGGGCCAGAAACTCGGCACTGCGCTGCTCGCCGCGTTGCAATTTAAGCAACACCGGCTCGAAGGTTGCGCCGGCCAGCTCCAACGCAGCGTGCGCCACAAAAGAACAGGTCCCGGGTGCAAAATACAGTTTCAGACTCATGCGCGTCTCCAAAAAATAAGGTGCCAGCGGCTGCGCATCATAAACCGCCGCGCGCAATGGCTTACAGTAGCAGCCATGCCCCATGCCACCCCAAGATGAGCAGCCCCACCCCCTCTGTTGTCCGCTCGGCCCCGCTGGGCTTGGCCGCTTGGCGCAAACGCTTGGCGGCGGTGCGCTTGCCCTTGGTCAGTCCGCCCGATGTGCTGCAAGCCCTGCAAGACCCCGACCTGCCCAGCCCGCGCCTGCTCGAAGCCCTGAACCGCGACCTGCCGCTCGGGCTGGCGGTGATGCGCGAAGCCCAGCGCGTGCTGCCCAAAGGGCAGCGCGTCAGCAACCTGGCGCACGCGCTGGGCGTGCTGGGCCTGACCCGCCTTTATAAATTGATCGACACCCTAGGCCAGCAGCGGCTCGACCCAGAGCAGCCGGGCCATCTGCACCTGGCCGAGGCGCTGCAAACCAGCCGCCTAGCGGGGCATCTGGCGCTGCAATTCGCCCAGATCGAGCCCGGCAACGACGGCCTGGCGCGCATGGGCGCGGTGCAGGCGCAAAACGTGGCCGAATGGTTGCTGCCGGTGGCCGCGCCCGCCTTGGCCGAAGCGCTGGCGCAACGGGTGCAGGACAACGAGCGCCCGGCGCGGGTGGAGCAAGAGCTGCTGGGCTGCACCCTGCAGCAGCTCAGCGCCGCCGTGGCGGTGGACATGGGCCTGTTTGAGGCCGAAAGCGCCAGCTTGCTGCACGCCCTCGAACCGGCGCGGCTGGGGCGCGCCGCCCGACTGGCTTGGGTGGGCACCAACCCGCCCGAAATCCCGACCGAACTCGGACGCTGGCTGTACCGGCCCAGCACCCTGCCTTCGCTGCTGCAAATGCTGGCGCACGAGCTGATGCACGACTGGCACAGCCGCCGCAGCAGCGTGCTGCTCAAAGCCATCGCCACGCACCGCCGCCTCAAGCTCGACGAGGTGCTGGCCGCCACCCGGCGCGCCGCCATCTTGGCCAGCCAAGAGCCGCATCTGTGGGCCTTTTGCGCCGCCCCGGCGGCGCGGCTGCTGTGGCCACCCCAGCCACGCCTGCGCCGCCTGCGCCGCGGTCACGCCGCCGAGCCGGCTGCGCTGGAACCCGCCCAGCCAGCAAGGCCCGCAGCCCAAGCTGCTCCACCTGCCGCCCAAGCGGCGGCAACGCGCAACGCCCCCAGCCCGGCCGCACCCGCACCGCGCCCCAAGCCAGCACCCGAGCACCCGAGTTCGGTGGAGCCGGGCAGCCGCGCCCGCCTGCTCATCGACCTGTTCGTCAACGACTGCCGCGATGGCCGCCATGCCGACCTGAGCACCTTCTTTCGCGCTTTCAAGCTCAGCTTGGCCGATGGGCTGGGCCTGGAGCGCTACGCGCTGTTTTTGAAGATGTCGCAGGCCGAGCAACTGGTGTGTTTTTTGGCACGCGGTTTTGGGCCCGACATCGAGCCGCGCCGCTACAGCCTGGCGCTGGATGGGCACAACCTGATCGCCAAGGTCTTTGCGCAACCCAATGGGTTCTTCATGGCCGAGCGCGCCCGCGCAGCCGGGCTGCGCGCCCTGCTGCCCGAGAAGCTGCGCCCCGAGCTGCTGCCCAGCGGGGCCGTGTGGGGCGCGGTCAGTGTGAACCAGCGCTCGGTCGGGGTGTTGTGGGCCGACTGCGGCCCTGAGGGTGGCGACCTCGACCCGGTGCAGTACGCCGGCTTCAAGCTGCTGGTGCGCCACTTTGGCGATGAGCTCACGCGCCTGATGCGGGTGCAAAAGAGCCAGACCGTGTTCGCCGATTCCAGCCGCCTTTAAAGCGGCTCTGCAAAACCCTGCTGCCCCAGAGGCATCACTGCCAGCCAAGCTGAAACGCTTCCTGCGCGCGCCCCTGCTCCAGCAGGCTCAGCACCTTGGCCTGGTAGGCGGCGATGGGCTGCTCCAGATCCACCACGATCTCCACGCGCCGGTTCTGCGCCCGGTGCTCGGGCGTGGCGTTGTCGAGCACGGGCCGGGTTTCGGCCAGGCCGCTGATGCGCAGCCGCTCTTGTTGCACCGCGCCCTTGGCCAGCAGCGCGTTGGCCACGGCAGCCGCGCGCGCCGCCGACAAATCCCAGTTGGAGGCGTAGCGCGCGCTGCGCATCGGGATGTTGTCGGTGTGACCCTCGATGGCAATCTTGCCCGGCACCTGCGCCAGCGTGTCGCCGATGCGGCCCAAAATCTCGGTGAACTCCGGTGAGAGTTGCGATGCGCCCGAACCAAAGGAGCCGCGCTCCTCGATGCGGATGATGATGCGGTCTTCTTCCTGTTGCAGTTGCAACTTGCCGGCCTGGATTTCGGCCGCCAGTTGCTGCGCCACCTGGGCGGCGGTGCGCTCGACCTGCTGCTGCGTTTGCTGCTCCACCTGCGCCAGCACCTGCGCGGTGTGGGTGCGCAAGCGCGGGTCGTCTTGCTGGGTTTGCTGGCGCACCTCGTCGAGCAGGGTCGGCTCGGGGCGGCCGGGGGAAAAATGGTCGAACACCGGGCTGGTGCCCATGGGGATTTCCATCGCCGGCACCTCGCGCTGCACGCCAAAGGCCTTTTCCAGCGATTCGGCAATCTGCTTGAATTTGGTGGCGTCGATCTCGGCAAACGAGAGCAGCAGCACAAAAAAGCACATCAAGAGCGACATCAGGTCGGCAAAGGTCATCACCCAAGCCGGCATGCTGCGCGGCTCTTCGGGCGGGTCTTCCATGGCCATGGCTTCAGGCCTCGGCTTTGCGCTGCTTGGGCGGCAGGTAGCTGCTCACGAGCTGCTCGACCACGCGCGGGTTGCTGCCACTCTGAATGGCGGTCACGGCGTCGATCAGCATGGCGTTCATGCGCGCCTCTTCGGTCATGCGCAGGTTGAGCTTATCGGCCAGGGGCAAAAAGATCATGGTCGCCATCACCGCCCCATAGAGCGTGGTGAGCAGCGCCACCGCCATGGCCGGGCCGATGGAAGCCGGGTCCTCCATATTGGCCAGCATCTGCACCAGCCCGATCAGGGTGCCGATCATGCCCATGGCCGGGGCCACATCGCCCATGGCAGAGAACACCTTGGCGCCCCAGCGGTGCCGCTCCAGCGTCAGCAGGCGCTCTTTTTCCAGCTTGGAGCGCACCACCTCGGGGGCGTGGCCATCGACCATCATCTGGATGCCCGTTTTAAACAAAGCCACCTCGGTGTCGTGGCCGTCGAGCGCCAAAAAGCCCTCTTTACGGGCAATGCGCGAGACCTCCATGATCTCTTCAATCAGGGCGTCGGTGGCGGGCAGCTTGAACTTGAAGGCCTTGATCGCCACCTTGAACGCGCCCAGAAACTGCTGCAGGCTGAACTTGGACAGCACCACGAAGACGCTGCCGCCAATCACGATCAGCACCGAGGCCGGATCCAAAAAACCGCCCGGGTCGCCGCCGACAAAAATGGCCGCCATGACGATCACCATGGCGCCGACCAAGCCTATGAGGGTAGCGATGTCCAAGGCGCAAACTCCTGTTCGTGGCCGCCACGGTGACCTTGGGCGGCAGTTCGATTTCGACGCACAGCACCCAGCCGCACACCAACTGCCCCGAGTATATTGAGCTTAAACGGCCGGCATTTGAAAATCCGACCAATTTTGCAGCTTGGTGCGCCCGCTGGGGTGCCGCGCTTTGGCTCAGACCGCGCTTTTGCGCGCAGCGGTTTTGCGCACGGCGGTTTTGCGCACGGCCACGGGCTTGGCCGCTGGCTCTGCTGCGCCAGCCTTGGTGGGCTTGCGCGCTGGGGTTTTGCGCGCGGCGGCGGGCTTGGCGGCAACCGTGGCGCTGGCCTGGGTTTCAGTTTGGGCGGCAGCCGGTTTGGCTGCGGTTTTGCGTGCGGCTGGCTTGCCCACCCCCGCCTTGCCCGCACGCGGCTCGAACTCGAAACCCACCTTGCCTGCCGCCGCGTCCCACACCAGGTAGGCTTTGAAGGTGCGCCGGGTTTTGTTGGAAACAAAGCGCTGCAGCAAATCGGTTTTGCCGCCGTGCAGCAGCTTGCCCATCTGCTCGGGTTCGATCACCTGCTGCAAAATCACGGCCCCGCTCTTGAAGTCGCAGCTAGTCTCGGCCTGCACCGAACTGGGCACGGCGTGGCTGCACACGTACTGGCTGCCGTGCGCATACACCGGGCTGGCGCACTTGGGGCAAGGCCCGAGTGGCGTGGCGGCGCTGAAGTCGGCCAGCTCGCCGCTGGCCTCGCCCTTTTTGTCGTCGCCAAAGTCGAACTCCAGCTTCCAGTTTTGCTCCTCGGCGTTAAAGGCCAGCGCCAGCTCGGCCACGAAGGGCCAGCCGGCCTTGGAGCGAAAGCCCTGCAGCGGGCCGATGCGCTTGTCGCGCAAAAAGGCCTCGGCCTCGGGCAACTCGAAGGTGCGCCCGGCGGGCGACTTGCCAAAGGAAAAGCCGCAGCCCTGGCCAGACCCGGCCGTGGCCCCCTCGGCACCATCGGCCCCTGCAACCCCTGCGGCCCCGGTGCAGGCGTAGCGGCGGTAGTTTTCGCGCACCACGCCGCCGCAGTGCGGGCAGGGGGCGCCCAAGGTGGCGTAGTCGCCCGGCACGCTGTCGCGGTCGTATTCCTTGGCCTGGCGCACCATGCGCTCGGTCAGATCGGCGATCTGGCGCATAAAGTCGGCGCGGCTCAACTGCCCGCGCTCCATCAGCGCCAGCTTGTGCTCCCACTCACCCGTCAGCTCGGGCTTGCACAGCTCTGGCACCTGCAGGCCGCGCAGCAGCGTCATGAGCTGGAAGGCCTTGGCCGTGGGAATGATCTCGCGCCCCTCGCGCAGCAGGTAGTTTTCGCTCAGCAAGCCTTCGATGATGGCGGCGCGCGTGGCGGGCGTGCCCAGCCCCTTGTCGGCCATGGCGCTGCGCAGCTCTTCGTCGTCGATTAGCTTGCCCGCGCCCTCCATCGCGCCCAGCAGCGTGGCTTCGTTGTAGCGCGCCGGGGGCCGGGTTTGCAGGGCCTTTGCGGCGGCCTCGGTGTTGCGCACGGTTTCGTCTGGTTGCACCGGCACCAGGCGCTGGCCTTTGTCGCCGGCCTGCGCGCCCTCGGCTTCGTCGGCCGCTTCCTTGCCATAGACCGCCATCCAGCCCGGCTTGACCAGCACCTTGCCTTCGGTCTTGAAGGCGTGGCTGGCCGTGGGCAGCCGCACGGTGCTGATGCGGGTGGTGAGCAAAAACTCGGCCGGCGGAAAAAACACCGCCAGAAAACGGCGCGCCACCAGGTCGTAGAGTTTTTGCTCGGCCTCGCTCAAGCCGCTGGGGGCTTGCAGGGTGGGGATGATGGCGAAGTGGTCGCTCACCTTGGCGTTGTCGAACACGCGCTTGCTGGGCCGGATGTAGCCGTGCTCGATTGCGGTGCGCGCGTGCGGGGCCAGGTGCGCCAAGCCGCTGGCGGCCAGCATGGCCACGGTTTGCTGCACCGTGGGCAGGTAGTCTTCGGGCAGGGCGCGGCTGTCGGTGCGCGGGTAGGTCAGGGCCTTGTGCCGCTCGTACAGGCTCTGCGCCAGCGCCAGCGTGGTTTTGGCGCTAAAGCCAAAGCGGCCATTGGCCTCGCGCTGCAAGCTGGTGAGGTCGTACAGCAGGCCGCTGGCCTGGGTGCTGGGTTTGGATTCTTCGCTCACCTGCGCCGGCTGGCCGCGCACGGCGGCGGCAATGGCCTCGGCCGCCGCCGCGTTCCAGAGCCGATCCGCCTTGAGTTCGGCATCGGCCGCCTCGCCGCTGGGTTTTTTAAAGGCCGGGTCGAACCACTTGCCCGCGTAGCTGCCCGCCTGGGCCGCGAAAGTGGCGTGGATTTCCCAGTAGTCGCGGCTTTTGAAGGCGCGGATTTTTTCTTCGCGCTCGACCACCACCGCCAGCGTGGGCGTTTGCACCCGGCCCACGGTGGTGAGGAAGAAGCCGCCGTCGCGGCTGTTAAAGGCCGTCAGCGCCCGGGTGCCGTTGATGCCCACCAGCCAATCGGCCTCGGAGCGGCTGCGCGCGGCGTCGGCCAGCGGGCGCATCTGCGCGTCGCTGCGCAGGTGCGCAAAGCCGTCGCGTATCGCCTGCGGCGTCATGGACTGCAGCCAGAGCCGCTCGACCGGCTTGCCCAGCCCCTTGCTGCCACCGGCGTACTGCTCGATCAGGCGAAAGATCAGCTCGCCCTCGCGCCCGGCGTCGCAGGCGTTGATCAGCGCGCCCACGTCTTTGCGCTTGGCCAGCTTGACCACGGCGTTCAATCGGCCTTTGGATTTTTCGATCGGCCTCAAGTCGAACTGCGGCGGGATCACTGGCAGGCGGGCAAAGCTCCACTTGCCGCGCTTGACCTCGTAGGCCTCGGGGGCGGCGATCTCCACCAAATGCCCGACCGCCGAGGTCACGATGTAGCGTTCACTCTCGTGGTACTCGTCGTGTTTCTCGAACTTGCCCGCCAGTGGCGTCAGGGCGCGCACCAGGTCGAGGGCGACCGAAGGTTTTTCGGCAATGACCAGGGTTTTGTTGCTGTTGTTCATGCTCATCATCTCTACAATCCGCTCCCATGCGCGCACGCGCGCCCATGCATGAGTTAACCTTAGCAAAGTTTTGGCCCGTTTCCATGAAATGCGCCCAAGCAGCCCCACCCGTTTTCTCCCCGCACCCTGCCCACCGCGCCTGAGCTGCCCATGACCGACGCCCGCCTTCTGGCCGATTTGCACGCTGCCGCCGAATCGGTGTGGCAAGACGTGGTGCCTCTGTGCCCCGGTTTTGCGGTCGAGGTGCTGCCGCGCATCGACTCCACCAACTCCGAGCTGATGCGCCGCGCCCGCGACGGCGCGCTGCACCCGCTGCTGCTGGTGGCGGCCGAGCAAAGCGCGGGCCGGGGCCGCCAGGGTCGGCAGTGGATCAGCCAGCCCGGGGCCTCGCTCACTTTTTCGCTGGGCTTGCCGCTGCAACCGGCCGATTGGTCGGGGCTGTCGCTGGCGGTGGGCGTGGCCCTGGCCGAGGCCCTGCACCCGCAGGTGCAACTCAAATGGCCCAATGACCTGTGCTGGCAAGGCCGCAAGCTCGGCGGGGTGCTGGTCGAGACCGCCTCGCTGGGCGCGCAGCGCTACGCGGTGATCGGGGTCGGCATCAACCTGCAAACCCCCGATCTGCTGCCCGGTGCGGCACCCAACACGGGGCTGCAGCCGCTGCCCGCTGCCGGCCTGCTGGACTTGGTGCCGGATGCGCCCCGGGGTGCGGGCCATTGGCTGCGGCGCGTGGCGGCCCCGCTGCTGCGCCAGGTGCTGGACTTCGAGGCCCAAGGCTTTGCCCCCATGATGGCGCGCTACGCCGCCCTTGATGCCTTGGCCGGGCGCGCGGTGCGCCTGTCCGACGGCCGCGAGGGCGTGGCCGATGGGGTGCGCGCCGATGGGGCGCTGTGGCTGGCCACGGCCAGCGGGCGCACGCCGGTGTGGCAAGCCGAAGTGAGTGTGCGCCCGTGCTGAGGGGCTTGGCACTGCTGTTGCTGCTGGCCAACCTGGGCCTGTGGACCTACACCCAAGGCCATTTGGCCCCGCTGGGCTTGGCCCCTTTTGAAGCGCGCGAACCCGAGCGGCTGGCGCAGCAGGTGGCGCCGCACACGCTGCGCGTGCTCAATGCGCCTGCGCCTGCCGAAGCTGCTGCCGCCGCACCCGCCCTGCCGGAGCCTGCCGAAGCGGTTGCAGCCGGGCTCGGGCCGCTGGCAGCCGAGGCCACCCCCGCTGCCGCACCCACCCCGGCACCACGCCCAGAAACCGAGCCCGCCGCACCCACCCCGGCAGCGGCCCCGGAAGCGCCGCGCCCCAACCCGGCCATCGCTGCCGCCCCCGGCACTGGCCTAGGCACCGCCCCCGGCCCCGCCACGGCCTGCTGGCAGGCCCGAGGCTTATCGGGGCCGCAGGCGGCGCTGGTGCGCGCCGCACTGGAGCCCAAGGCCGAGCTGCAAGGGCGCTGGAGCCTGACCGAAACCCGGCTGCCGCCACGCTGGCTGGTCTACATCGGGCCCTTGGCCAGCGAGCGCGCCTTGCAGCAGCGCCGCTCGGAGCTGAGCTTGGCCGAGATCGAACACCGCAGCGTGGCCGCCCCGCTCGCGCCCGGGCTGGCGCTGGGCACCTTCTCCAGCCGCGAGCGCGCCGAAACCGCCCTGACTCAAGTGCGCCGCCAAGGCGTGCGCGACGCCCGCGTGCTGCAAGAGCGGCCCGAGTCGGTCACCCACACGCTGGTGCTCAGCGCCGTCAGCGCGGCGCAGTTGCGCCAGATCGAGGCCATGGCCATCGTGCCGCCGCGCGTGTTGCAATCCTGCCCTTAATGCCCACCCTCATACACCCCTCGCACCAGCCCGAAGCCCGGCGCACGCTGCTTGAACTGCTGCTGCTGGCCTTGTTGTGGCTGGTCCTGCTGGCGCTGCCACCCATTTTTCCGCAACCCAACCTGCTGCTGCACGTCGGGCTGGAAACGCTGGGCATCGTGCTGGCCGGGCTGATTTTTGCCGTGGTCTGGTCGGCTCCACGCACCAGCATCTCGCGCAACGCCCGCCTCTTGGCGACCACCTTCCTCGGCGTGGCCCTGCTCAATTTGGGCCACTTGCTCGCGCACCCCGGAATGCCGGCTTTTGTCACCCCCAGTGGCACCGAGAAAGCCATCAACTTTTGGCTGGCGGGGCGTTTGCTGGCGGTGCTGGGCTTGCTGGCAGCGCTGTGGCTGCCTTGGCGGCAGGCTGCATCGAGCCCGCGCTGGCTGCCGCTGCTGGCGGTGCTGGCACTGACCGCCAGCTTTTATGCCTGGTTTTTGTGGGCGCCGCACACCGTGCCGCGCACCCATATTGAGGGCGTTGGCGCCACGCCTTTCAAGCAGGCCGTCGAGGCGCTGCTGATCGGCCTGTACCTGCTGCTGCTGCTGCGCCTGCTCTGGCTGTGGCGGCAAGCGCGCACATTCAACCTCAGCGGCCTGTTTGGCGCCGCAGTGGCCATGGCCATGGGGGTGGCGCTGTTTGCCCAATACGCCGGCGCCAACGATCTGTTTTATGTGCGCGACCACCTGTTCAACATCTTGCCGTATCTGTTCCTCTACCGCGCCCTGTTCACCGAAACGCTGTTGGCCCCGCACCAGGCCCTGCAAGCGCGCACCCTCGAACTCGAGCAGGCGCGCTCGAATCTGGCGCGCGAACAAGAGCGGCTGCAAACCGCCCTTGATGCCTCCCAGACCGAGATCGCCGAGCGCAAGCAGGCCCAAGCCGAGCGCGAGGCGCTTTGGCAGCAGCTGGGCGACCTGGCCGCCAACGTGCCTGGGGTGCTGTTTAGCTACCGCCACGACCCCGATGGCCAGCCCCGCTGCCTCTACCTGAGCCAACGCGCCGAGGCCGTCTGCGGCGTGGCGCGCAGCCTGCTTCAAGTCGACGTCAGCGCCCTGATCGCGCGCCTGCGCACCCGCGACCGGTTGCGCCTGATGCGTACCATGGCCGAGGCCGAGCTCTTGGGCGGCCCTGTGCACACCACCTTCAGGCTGCCCCACCCCGAGCGGGGCTTGCGCTGGATCGAAATTTCGGCGCAACCGCACCACCAGCCCGGTGGCGGCGTGCTGTGGCACGGCTATGCCCAAGACGTTACACGCGCCCACACCGACCAAGAATGGCTGCGCCTGTCTGACAAGGTGTTCGAGGCCAGCCAGAGCGGCATTTTCGTCACCGACGCGCGCCGCCGCTTGGTCAAGGTCAACCCCGCGTTTACCGAAATCACGGGCTACCCACCCGATGAGGTGCTGGGCCGCTCACCCAAGGTGCTTGGGTCGGGGCAGCACGACCCGCAGTTTTTTACGCGCATGCTCGACACCCTGGCCCAACACGGGCGCTGGCAAGGCGAGGTCTGGAACCGGCGCCGCTCGGGCGAGCTGTACGCGCAGTGGCTGGCGGCCTCGTGCATCCGCAATGAAAGCAGCGAGATCACGCACTATCTGGCGGTTTTCACCGACATCTCTGGCCTCAAGGCGCACGAACAACAACTGGACCACCTGGCCAACCACGACATGCTCACCGGCTTGCCCAACCGGCGCCTGCTGCGCGACCGGCTGCAGCAGGCCATCGCCTACAGCCAGCGCAACGGCAGCGGTCTGGCGGTGGCCGTGCTGGACCTCGACGGCTTCAAGCCGGTCAATGACGCGCACGGCCACGCGGTGGGCGACAAGCTTCTGGCCGAAGTGGCGCTGCGCCTGCGCGAGGTGGTGCGCGCCGACGAAACGGTGGCGCGTTTGGGCGGCGACGAGTTCGTGCTGCTGTTTAGAGAAAACCACGGTCCGCTGCCGCTGGAACGCGTGCTGCAAACGGTGCAGGAGCCGATTTGGGTCAACGGCTTGAGTCTGCGGGTGGGGGCCAGCGTTGGGTTGTCGCGGCTGCGCGCCGACAACGCCAGCGTCGAGCAACTGCTGCAAGAAGCCGACCAAGCCATGTACCAGGCCAAGAGCGCTGGCCGCAACCGCTGCGTCACGTACAACCCATCCGCCTCGAAGCAGGAGCGCGCCGAGGCCGCCGCCGGTGCCGCCACCCGGGCCCCGGCGCTGCCCCACAACGGGGAGACGCCCCCATGAAGCCCCCTACCGACCCCGTTTTGCCTGCCAGCGCCCTGCTGCTGGCCGCTGGCCGCGGCGAGCGCATGCGCCCGCTCACCGACCGCACCCCCAAACCGCTGCTGGCGCTGCACGGCCAGCCGCTGATCGCTTGGCACCTGGACGCACTGGCGCGCGCCGGCGTGCGCCACGCGCTCATCAACACCGCCTGGCTGGGCGAGCAGTTGCCCGAGCGCCTAGGGTCGAGCTGGCCGGTGGATGCCGCCAGCGCCTCTGCCACGCCCTTGGCCCTGAGCTACTCGCACGAAGGGCGCGACTTTGGCGGCGCACTCGAAACCGCTGGCGGCATTGCGCGCGCCCTGCCCGCGCTGGCCGAGTGCTTTTGGGCTGTGGCTGCCGACGCCTATGTGCCCGGCTTCGCCTTCGACCCCGCCGCCTTGCAGCGCTTTGCCGCCAGCGGCCTGCTGGCGCACCTGTGGCTGGTGCCCAACCCGGCGCAGCACCCGGGCGGTGATTTCGGCCTAGACCTCAACCCCGGCCCCAGCCACCAAGGCTGCACACTGGCGCTCAACCTGCCCCCCACCCACCCCGGACCGCGTTACACCTTCAGCGGCTTGGCGCTGTACCGGCGCGAGTTGTTTGCCCCGCCCTGGCTGGACATTGCCCCCGGCAACCCACAGGGCATCCGCGCCGCGCTGGCGCCGCTGCTGCGCCACGCGATGGACAATCAAATGGTAAGCGCCGAGCTCTACCCCGGCCCTTGGGCCGACGTCGGCACCCCGGAACGCTTGACCGCCCTCGAAGCACGAATCCCCCTATGAACGCCCCAGACCCCATTGCCGCCTCTGCCCCTGTCGCGCCCACACCGGCCTGCCCCCCAATCGCCCACGCCGAGGTCTATGCCGCGCGCCGCGCCCGGCTGGCAGCGCAACTGGGCCCGGGCGGCATCGCCCTTGTTCCCACCGCGCCCGAGCGCAAGCGCAACCGCGACAACGAATACCCGTACCGCTTCGACAGCTACTTTTACTACCTCACCGGCTTCACCGAACCCAATGCCTGGCTGCTGCTCGACGATCAGGGCCACAGCACCCTGTTTTGCCAGCCCAAAGACTTGCAACGCGAAATCTGGGACGGCATCCGCCTCGGCCCCGCAGCGGCCCCGGCCGCGCTCGGCGTCAGCGCCGCCTACCCGATCGAGGAGCTCGACGCCCGCCTGCCCGCGCTGCTGGAAAACCGCGCCAGCCTGAGCTACCCCTTCGCCATCCACGCCGGACTGGAGGGCCGCATCGACGGCTGGCTGCAAAAGGTGCGCGCCCGCACCCGCTACGGTGCCCTGTGCCCCGACACCCAGCGCGACCTGTGCGCCCTGCTCGACGACATGCGCCTGTTCAAAGACGCGCACGAGCTGGGCCTGATGCGCCGCGCCGCGCAGATCAGCGCCGGGGCGCATGTGCGCACCATGCAGCGCTGCGCCCACTGGCTGCGCGGCGGCCGCGAGCTGCGCGAGTACCACCTAGAGGCCGAGCTGCTGCACGAGTTTCGCCGCCACGGCGCCCAAAGCCCGGCCTACGGCAGCATCGTTGCCGCCGGCTCCAACGCCTGCGTGCTGCACTACCGCGCCGACGCCGCCCCGGTGCGCAGCGGCGAGCTGGTGCTGATCGACGCCGGCTGCGAGCTTGACGGCTACGCCAGCGACATCACCCGCACCTTCCCCGCCAACGGCCGCTTCAGCGGGCCGCAGCGCGACGCCTACCAACTGGTGCTGGCGGCGCAACAGGCCGCCGTGGCCGCCACCCGGCCCGGCCAGCGCTTCACCGACCCGCACCAGGCCAGCGTGCGCGTGCTGGCGCAAGGCATGCTCGATCTGGGCCTGCTCGATGCCGCCAAAGTGGGAACGCTCGACGATGTGATCGAGCAGCGCCACTACTTTCGCTTTTACATGCACCGCACCGGCCACTGGCTCGGGCTCGACGTGCACGACGTGGGCAGCTACGTGGAACCGAGCGAAATCGGGCAGGCCAGCGAGCGCACCGACCCGCTCAGCGGCGAGACCATCAAAGACCGGCCCAGCCGCATCCTGCGCCCCGGCATGGTGCTCACGCTCGAACCCGGCCTGTACGTGCGCCCCGCCGACGACGTGCCCGAGGCATTCTGGAACCTCGGCATCCGCATCGAAGACGACGCCGTGCTCACGCCCGAGGGCTGCGAGCTCATCACGCGCGCCGTGCCCGTAGAGCCCGATGAAATCGAGGCGCTGATGCGCGGCTGAGGCGCGACTGATGCGCACAGCAGGCGCAATATCGGCCCAGCAGCGCCAGCCCTGGTTCAGCCCTTGGGCGACCCAGCCCAGCGGCTACACTGGGCACCTCGACCCGCAAAGGCCCGCTCCATGAACACCCCCCGCCCCACCGAAGCCATCGCGCCCGCCCAAACCGCCGCAGCAGACGCGCCGCCCGATCCGTCCGAGCCCAGCGCCCCGATCGAAGCGGCCCAAGCCAACGAAGACGACGCCACCCCAGCCCACCCGCCAGCCGCCGCCACCCACTTGAGCCCGCAAGAGCTCGACGAGCTCGAAGACATCCTGCTCGATCTGGGGCAGCGCGGCGTCGAGGCGCCCTCGTGGGAATTTTTGGAAGGCTTCATGGCCGGGCTGCTGTGCTGCCGCCGCGCCATCGAAGCCGATGAATACTTTGCCGCTGTGCTGGCCGACCCGAATAGCGGGCGCTTCGGGCCGCATCTGTTCCCAAGCCCCGAGCAGCACCAGCGCTTCATGGACCTGTGGCAGCGCCGCTGGCTGCAGGTGCAAACCGCGCTCGACGCCCCGGTCGATGCGCTGGACGACGAGCGCGCCTATGCCCCCGAGCTGTTCGATCTGCGCGCCCTGCTGTGGTCGCTCAGCGAAGAAGAGCGCGCCAAGATGCTCGCCGAAATGGCCGCCGAAGCGGCGGCCCAAGAGGGCGTCGATGCCGACGGCATGCCCCACGTGCCCGCCTTCGCCCAGTTGTGGGCCATCGGCTTCATGGCCGTGGTGCAGACCTGGCCCGAAGAATGGCAGCCGCCGCGCGACCGCGAACTGGCCCAGTGGCTGCAGGAAGCGCTCGATGACATCGAAGCCCTCACCGAAGACGATCTGGATCCGCCCAGCCTGAGCACCCAGGCCGACAACGACCCGCCCAGCGTCAGCCAGCAGCGCCTAGACGACTACGGCACGGCCCTGTGGGCCGCCTACGACCTGCGCGAAATCGCGCGCACCCTAGGCCCGCGCGTGGTGCCGCAGCGCAAAACCGAACAACCCGGCCGCAACGACCCCTGCCACTGCGGCAGTGGCAAAAAATTCAAGAAGTGCCACGGGGCTTGAAGCCCACCACCAGTGCCCAACAAGTGCCCGAAGGCGGGGCGCTGTGGCCGGCGGGTGTGGGCCGATTTCTGGCCGCGCAGCGGACGGCATGAGGCCCGCGCCCGCCGGCCGCAGCGCCCCGCCGGAGCGAGCCGCAGGTTCGGCCTCAACCCGCCTCAACCTGCCGCAACAGCCCCTGCAGCGCGTGCCGCACCGCCGCCCAGCGCACGGCGTCGCGATCGCCCTCGAAGTGCTGCGTCTGGCTCGTTACCCCGGCCGGCGTGGCCCAAGCAAAACACACCGTGCCCACCGGCTTGCCGGGGCTGCCACCCAGCGGCCCAGCCACGCCGCTCACCGCCACGCTCACCTGCGCCACAGAATGCCACAGCGCCCCCTCGGCCAAGGCGCGCACCACCGGCTCGCTCACCGCCCCGTGCTGCTCGATCAAGGCCGCGCTCACCCCCAGATGCGCGCTCTTGGCCGCATTGGAATAGCAAACAAAGCCGCATTCAAACCACTCGCTGGAGCCACTCAGGCCGGTGCAGGTGGCGGCGATCAGGCCGCCGGTGCAGCTCTCGGCGCTGGCCATGCGCCAGCCGCGCGCGCGCAGCGCAGCCGCTAGGGGCTGACACAGATCGAGCAGTTGCGGCTCCAGCGTGTTCATGCGCAGCCCCTCAATAATCAGAACAAAAACCGCCACAGGGCGAACAACAGCAGCACGCAAAAAGCCGCCACCAAGTCGTCGAACATCACCCCCCAAGCCCCGCGCCAACCCTGGCCCTTGAAGACGCGGTCGGCCCATGCCACCGGCCCGGGCTTGGCGGCGTCAAAGTAGCGAAACAGCGCAAAAGCCAGCAACTGCCCCAGCCAGCCCGCCGGTGCGATCAGCCACAGCACCAGCCAGAAGGCAACGACTTCGTCGATCACGATAAAGCCTGGGTCGCTGGCGCCGCTGTGGCGCAGCGTGATCGCCGTGGCCCACCAACCCAGCAGCAGCGTGACAGCGATGATTAGCCCCCACACCCAATCGGGGGGCTGCCACAACAGGCTGACCCACACAAACACCGCCCAAGCCCACAGCGTGCCGACGGTACCGGGCGCGCCCGGACTCAAACCAGACCCAAAACCCAGCGCCAGCGTGTGCGCCGGATGTGCCAGCAGAAAGCGCAGCCCCGGCTGGCGCATGGCTTTGGGTGCCGAGGCCGAGGCCGATGCCGATGTCGATTCCGGGCTCACGCAAACCAGCCCTCAAAACCATCCACCGGCTCGAAGCGGCGGCCCAGCACGCGCAGCCGCGTCGGGCCGGGCAGCAGGCGCGTGGGCTGCGCGTGGCAGGGGTCGCCGGGGTAGCACAGGCCGCGCAGCGCGCCTTCGGCAAAGGGCGTGGGCTCGATGCACGGGGCGCGCCGCCCCAGTGCCTGCTGCCACGCCGCCGCCGCGCTCTCAAAACGCGCCAGTTCGGCCAGCGCCATCAGTTGCGGCGCAATCAGCTCCAGCTCCTGCGCCCAGTGGCGCTGCAGGGCCGCGCGCGGGCTCAGCCAGAGCGCCTCCACGGCCTCGCGCTGGTCTGGCACGGCCTGCTGCCCCGGCGGCAGCAGGGCCAGAAAAAACCGGGTGTCAAAGCGCGCCGTGCCCACCACCGGGTTGCGCGGCGTGATCCAGCGCGACCACGGGCGCAGGGCCGCCGTCCGGGCCTGCACCCCATGTAGGCCCAGCACCTCGGGCCAAGGCCGGCCTTGCTGCAAAGCCTGGAGCAAGCCCTGACTGAAGGCCGGGCTTGGCCCAAGCCCAGACGGCCACGCCCCGCCGCCCGCAGGCGCCGCCAGCAAGACCCCGGCCTCTTCGTACAACTCGCGCAAAGCCGCCAGATGCAGCCCGCGCGCCTGCTCGCCGCTCGTCTGCGGTTCGTTGAGTTGGTGCGCAAAATCGGCCTCGGGCTGGTCCAGCGCCGCCAACCAAGCGGCGTCGCAGTCGGCCGCATCGAGCTTGCCACCCGGAAACACATAGACCCCGCCCAGCACCTCGGTGCCAGGGTGGCGGCGCAGCAGCAGCACCTCCAGCCCAGCGCTGCCGTCGCGCAGCAGCAACACAGAGGCCGAGGCACGCGGCGGCCGGTCGGCCTCGCAGCCAGTGGCATCAGTGGCGCCCGGAGCACGGGTTGCGCTCGGTTCGGCCTTGGGGCAGTTTGCGGACGGGTTCATGGCGCGATTGTGGCACCGTCAGCGGCCACGCAAGCCTGGTGCAACACCCGCGCTGGGCACCCAAGCTGGAGCGCACGCTATGCGGCCGGTCTCAAGCAAAGTGATCAAAGCCCGCCAACTCCACCCCCGGCGGCAGGGTGTAGGGCTGCCCCCGGGCATCCACCAGGCGGCACGGCGGCCCCGCATCGGCCAAGGCCACGATGCGCCCGATGCGGCTCAAGGCCACCCCCGCCTCCTGCCCGGCGCGCTCGATGGCAGAGCGCGCCGCCAGCGGGGCCGTGAACAAAAGCTCGTAGTCGTCGCCACCGGCCAGCAAGCAGGTCAGCGCCCGACCGGGCTGCGACTGCGCCAGCGCGCACAGCTCTGGCCCCACAGCGGCGCTGGCCAGCAGCGCCGGCACCTCCAACTGCGCCGCCACCCCCGAGGCGCGCAACACATGCCCAAGGTCGGCCAGCAGGCCGTCGCTCAAGTCGATCGCCGCGTGCGCCTGCCCGCGCAAGGCCAGCCCGAGCGCCACCCGTGGCTCGGGCCACTCCAGCCGCTGCCGGCAGCGCGCCAGCGCGGCCGCAGGCAGCGGCCAGTGCCCGCGCAGGGCCTCCAGCGCCAGCCGCGCCTGGCCCAAGTGGCCGCTCACGTACAGATCATCGCCAGCGCGGGCAGCGTCGCGGCGCAGCGCCTGCTCGGGCGGCAGTTCGCCAAACACCGTCAGGCACAGATTGAGCGGCCCGGCGCAGGTGTCGCCCCCCACCAGCGCGCAGCCGTGCGCGTCGGCCAGCGCCAGCAGGCCGGTGGCGAATTCCTGCACCCAGGCTTCATCGATCTGCGGCAGCGCCAGCGCCAGCGTAAAGGCCAGTGGCCGCGCGCCCATGGCCGCCAAGTCGCTCAGGTTCACCGCCAGCGCCTTGTGGCCGAGCGCGCGCGGGGCCACATCGGGGAAGAAATGCCGCCCCTGCACCAGCATGTCGGTCGAAACCGCCAGCACCTGCCCCGGCCCGGCTTGCAGCAGCGCGCAGTCGTCGCCATTGCCTAAGCGCACTCCGGCACGCGCCCCGGCTTGCGCCAAGGGGTGCTGGAAATATCGCCGGATCAGATCGAATTCGCCCAAGGCCATACACCGCGCTCAGTGCAGCGCCGAGCGGCCTGCTTCCCCGTCGGCGCGCAGCACGAAAGCCGCCACCGGGGCCTCGAAGCGCTGCCCATCGACGGCGACACAGAAAAAATGCCCGCTCATCAGCCCCATCGGGGTGCGCAGCGGCACGCTGCTGCTGTAGCGAAACGACTGCCCCGGCTGCAGCAGGGGCTGGTGCCCGACCACGCCCAGCCCATCGACCTGCTGCGTCTGGCCGCGCGCG
Organism: Serpentinimonas barnesii; assembly: GCF_000696225.1. Classification (GTDB taxonomy): domain Bacteria; phylum Pseudomonadota; class Gammaproteobacteria; order Burkholderiales; family Burkholderiaceae_C; genus Serpentinimonas; species Serpentinimonas barnesii. The sequence continues at coordinate 25,957 of NZ_BAWN01000033.1, forward strand.
TCTTCGATCTCCCAGTGCCGCGCCACCAATTGCGCCGCCACCTCGCCGCTGTTGCGGATGGTGATGGTGTAGGCAAACAGGTACAGCGGCGCCTGCGGGTCGGACTGCTCCGGCACGTACTGGGGCTCGGCTTCGCAAGTGAATTGGTAACGTGACATGGGCCGCATTGTGAAGCACGCGGCGCCGCGCTGCACGCCTTGGCTGCGGCAACCCTGCAAAGGGCGGGCGCGCATGCGCCAATCTGAAGCCCGGCCTAAGGAAATCTAAAGCGTTGCGGTGCGTCTTGGGCGCCGCCATCGGTACACAATCGCACTGTGTAAGCTGCCCGACCCTTGGTTCAACCCCCTCACAGAGCCCATCCCATGCCCACCTACCGCATTGCCCCCTCCATCTTGTCGGCCGACTTTGCCCGCCTTGGGCAGGAGGTGAGCGAGGTCATCGCCGCCGGGGCCGACTGGATCCATTTTGACGTGATGGACAACCACTACGTGCCCAACCTCACCTTTGGGCCGATGGTCTGCCAGGCGCTCAAGCCGCACGCCAAAAAGCCCGACGGCACGCCGGTGCCGATCGACGTGCACCTGATGGTGCAGCCGGTCGATGCGCTGGCCGGGGCCTTTATCGACGCCGGGGCCAATCTGGTGAGCTTTCACCCCGAGGCCAGCGCGCACGTGCACCGCAGCATCCAGGCCATCAAGGCGCGCGGCTGCCAGGCCGGGCTGGTGTTCAACCCCGCCACCCCGCTCGATGTGCTGGACTGGGTGATCGACGAGCTGGACCTGATCCTGATCATGAGCGTCAACCCCGGCTTTGGCGGCCAGGGCTTCATCGACTCGGCGCTGCGCAAGGTCGAGCAGGCGCGCAAGCGCATCGAGTCCTGCGGGCGCGACATCCGGCTTGAAGTCGATGGCGGGATCAAGGTCGGCAACATCCGCCGCGTCGCCGCCGCCGGGGCCGACACCTTCGTGGCCGGCAGCGCGATTTTTGGCCAGCCCAGCTACGCCGCCGTGATCGCGCAGATGCGCGCCGAACTGGCCGCCAAGGCCTGAACCGAGCGCATGCAACCCCACACCGGGGCAGCGCCCAAGCCCGCACCATTAAGGGTAAACCCCGGTCCAATTGATAACCACGCTTGCCGCAATGTGACTATGATCAAATAGTATCTTTTATTGACCCCACTTGGGCGCTTACCACATGACTTCACCATTGCGCTTTCACCCCCTGATCCGCCCCGGTGTCTGGCTGATGCAGCGCCTGCCCATGGGCTTCAAGCTGTTGGCGCTGGCCGCCGTGGTGCTGCTGCCGCTCTCGCTGGCGGCGGTGTGGATCGTTCACAACCTCTGGAGCGATCGCGCCGGGGTGCAGGGCCAGCTCAGCGGCTTGCAGGTGCAGCAGCAGGTCGTGGCCGTGGCGGCCCCGCTGCTGGAGCACCAGGGCCAGGTGCACGGCTTGCTGGCCGGGCGCGCCGATGCCGCCCCAGCGCTGGAGGCCGCGCGCACGCAATTGCGCCCCGCCGTCGCCGCGCTGGATGGGGCCATTGCCACCACGGGGCAAGCCGAACTGAGCGCCAAATGGGCACCGCTGCGCGACGAACTGCGCCTGCTGCTCAACACCGCCCCGGCCAGCCACAACGCCGCCGACTGGTACGCCCGCCACACCGATCTGCTGCTGCGGCTGCAGCGTCTGGCGCTGCTCAACGACGAAACCTCTACCCTGCTGCTCGACCCCGACCGCACCCTGTTCTACCTCGTCGATGCGCTGGTGCAGCGCCAATTGCCCTTGCTGCAAGCCAGCGCGCACCTGCGCAACGAGGGCGCCGTGCTGCTGCTGCAAGCCCAAGGCGGCGGCATCAGCCCCGAGCTCATCACCCAGGCGGTGCGGCTGGGCAGCTACACGACCGTGGTCGATGAACAGCTGCGCCAGATGCAAGAGCGCATCGAGGCCTTGGTCCGCATCGGCGCCGCCGCTCCGGCGGCTTGGCCGCAAGCGCAGGCCAGCAGCCAGCAATACGCGGCGGCGGTGCGCGACGGCATCGGGGCGGGCGTGCTGGCCACCGAGGCGCCAGCGCATTTCCAGCAAGGCAGCCAGGTGCTGGCCCTGCAACTGGATCTCAACCAACAACTGGTCGCACAGGCGCAACAACTGCTGGACCAACAGCACAGCCGCCTGCAGTGGCTCTTGCTCGGCATGGGCTTGGGGGCGTTGCTGGTGCTGCTGGCGCTGGTCTATGGCATGGTCGCGCTCTACCACGCCACGCTCGATGGCCTGCGCCAACTCGGTACCGTGTTCAAAAACGCCACCCAGGGCGACTTGACCGGCGAGGTGCAGATTGCCGGCCAAGACGAAGTGGCGCAGATGGCGCAGCAATTTCGGCTCATGCTCAACACCCTGTCGGCCATTGTTGCCGATGTGCGCAGCGTGGCCGCCGTGCTCACCCACATGGGCGGACAACTGGTGCAAGACAGCCAGCTTTTGTCTGAGCGCACGCAGTCGCAGGCCGCCAGCCTGGAGCAAGCCAGCGCCAACATCCGCGAAGCCGCCGATACCGTGACGCGCAACAGCGAGGGCGTGCTCGAAGTCAGCCGCGTCAGCGCCGGGCTGCACCGCCAGACCGAACACGCCAGCGGCCTGATGCAGCAGACCATGAGCGGCATGGGCACGCTGCAAAGCACCTCCAAGCGCATGAACGAGATCATCGGCGTGATCGACAGCATCGCTTTTCAGACCAACATCCTGGCCCTCAATGCGGCGGTGGAGGCGGCGCGCGCGGGCGAGGCCGGGCGCGGTTTTGCGGTGGTGGCCTCCGAGGTGCGTTCGCTGGCCCAACGCAGCCAATCGGCCGCCGGAGAGGTGCGCCAGTTGATCGCCGAATCCACCAGCCGGGTAAAAAACTCGGTCGATGAGATCAGCGCCGTCAATGCCGTGATGGAGCAACTGGTGCAAGGCATCCGCGACATCACGCAGCGCATCGACGCCATGGCGGTGGCCAGCAACCAGCAAAGCGCCGCCCTCAAGGAGGTCTCGCAAGCCATGACGCAGCTCGACGGCGTGACCTACGACAACGCCGCCATGGTCGAGCGCAGCGCGCGCCACACCCATGAGCTGCTGGCCCACACGGCCGACCTCGACGCGGCCGTGCACCACCTGCGCCTCAAGCAGGGCACGGCCGACTTGGCGCGCCAACTCACCGAGCAGGCGCTGGCGCATGTGCGCAAGGTCGGCTATGAGCGCGCCAGCGAAGATTTTTACAAGCAAAACGGGCCCTTCATTGACCGCGACCTCTACATTTTTGTGCTCGATCGGCAAGGGGTGTACCGGGTCATGGGAGCCAACCGCGCCAAGACCGGCAGCCGCGTGCAAGACGCACCCGGCATCGACGCCGTGCAATTCATGCACGATGTGTGGGAGCAGGCCGATGCCGGCGGCGGCTGGCTTGAATACAATATCGTCAACCCCTTGACCGGCGAGGTGCGCGGCAAGTCTTCTTTCGTGTTGCCGCTCAGCGCCGACTTGCTGATCGGCTGCGGGGCCTACCGCAGCGCGCTCAAAACCAGCTAACCGTCGCTCCATTCTTTGTCCATCAACGAAACTGCATCGCCGCACCTGATGACGGCTGGCGAACGCCGCGCCAGCGCGTCCTTGGCCGCCATTTTTGCGCTGCGCATGCTGGGCCTGTTTTTGGTGCTGCCGGTGTTTGCGCTGGAGGCGGCGCGCTACCCCGGCGGTGACGATCCGCTGCGGGTCGGGCTGGCGCTGGGCATTTATGGCCTGACGCAGGCGCTGCTGCAAATCCCGCTCGGCATGGCTTCCGACCGCTGGGGCCGCAAGCGCGTCATCCAGGGCGGGCTGCTGCTGTTCGCTGTCGGCAGTTTGGTGGCCGCCTGGGCCCCGACGCTGGAATGGCTCACCGTGGGTCGCGCCCTGCAAGGTGCGGGAGCAATTTCGGCCGCCATCACCGCCTTTTTGGCCGATGTCACGCGCGACGAGGTGCGCACCAAAGCCATGGCCATGGTGGGCATCAGCATTGCCCTGACCTTTGCCCTCTCGCTGGCCACGGCGCCGCTGCTGGTGACGGTAATCGGGCTGCATGGCCTGTTTGGGCTCACGGCCGCGCTGGCGCTGCTGGGCATGGCGGTGGTGGCTTGGGTGGTGCCGCCGGAGCCGCTGCGCCTGCGCCCGCCCCAGCGCGCCAGCTTGCGCTCGGTCTTGCTCGATGCGCGCTTGGCGCGGCTGAACGTGGGCGTGTTCGTGCTGCATGCGGTGCAACTGGCCTGCTGGGTGGCGCTGCCGGCTCTGCTGTTGCAAGCGGGCCTGGCGGCGCATCTGCATGGCTGGGTGTATTTGGTGGCGGTGTTGGCGGCCTTTGTGGTCATGGGCGCGCTGCTGTTTCGGCTGGAGCGGCGCGGGTTTTTGCGCGCCGTGTTTTTGTTCGCCATCGGCCTGATCGTGCTGGCGCAACTTGGCCTGTGGTGGGCCAGCGCCGCGGCCGCGCCGAACTGGATGTGGCTGTTTTTGTGTTTGCTGGTGTTCTTCATTGGCTTTAACACGCTCGAAGCCAGCCAGCCCAGCCTGGTCTCAAAAATGGCCAGCGCCGAACAGCGCGGCGCCGCGCTGGGGGTCTACAACACGCTGCAATCGCTCGGATTTTTTACTGGCGGGGCGCTCGGTGGGGCGGTGCTGGCGCTGTGGGGGCCGAGTGGCCTGTTTCTGGCGTGCGCCGCCCTGGCCCTGCTGTGGCTGCTGGTGGCCTGGCGCATGCCGGCGTTGCCGGCTGCGCCGCCCAAGCCCAAGCGATCGGGCGCGCCCTGACCGGGGCGCGGGTTTCAACAAATGCGCGGCAACTGCTCACCACTGAGCCAGTCCACCACGCGGCGCCCGCCAAAGCGGGTTTGCATTTGCACGAAGTGCTGCGCGTCGGCGGCCACGGTGCCAATCTGGCAGGCCTGGCCGCCCAGCGGGTGCGCACGCATCGCCGCCAGCACCGTGGCGGCGGCCTCGGGGGCGCAGATCGCCACCAGCTTGCCCTCGTTGGCCACATAGAGCGGGTCCAGCCCGAGCAGCTCGCAGGCGGCATCGACTTGCGGCTGCACCGGGATCGCCGCCTCTTGCAGCAGCATACCCACGCCCGACTGGCGCGCAATTTCGTTGAGCGTGGTGGCCAAGCCGCCACGGGTGGGGTCGCGCAGCACGCGCACCGCCCCCGGGGCCGCTGCCAGCATGGCCGCCACCAGGGTGTGCAAGGCGGCGCTGTCGCTCTCGATGGTGGTGGCAAAGGCCAGTGACTCGCGCTGAGACAGCACCGCCACGCCGTGCTCGCCAATCGAGCCTGACAGCAACACCGCATCGCCGGGGCGGGCGTTGCGGCCGCTGACATCGACCCCCGCCGCCTGCAGCCCCACGCCCGTGGTGGCAATGAACACCCCGTCGCCCTTGCCGCGCTCGACCACCTTGGTGTCGCCGCAAACCACCGGCACCCCAGCGGCGCGCGCCGCGGCGCCCATCGAGCGCACGATGCGCTGTAGATCGGCCAGCGGGTAGCCCTCTTCGATGATGAAGCAGGCGCTCAGGTAGAGCGGCTGCGCGCCCAGCATGGCCACGTCGTTGACGGTGCCGTGCACCGCCAGGCTGCCCAGATCGCCACCCGGAAAGAAGATGGGCGAGACCACGTGGCCGTCGCAGGCCATGACCAAGCGGCCCGCGATGGAGCCCGGGCCCGGCAGCGGCAGGCTGGCGCCGTCGTCGCCTTGGCGCAGAAAGGGGTTGTCGAGTTCGGCCAGAAACAGCTCATCGATCAACTGCGCGGCCGCCTTGCCGCCGGCCCCATGCCCCATGTCGATGCGGCCGCGCTTGATATCGAGTGGGCGCAAATAGGCTTTGCGGGTCGGCTCGCCCGTTTGCCCGGCTGCAGAGGAGTCGCTCATGCCGGCGCCCCCTCGGGTTGCGGCGCCGCCGCGCTGGCCACAATGGGGATGTCGCGAAAGCGCCCGTAGGTGTAATGCGCGGCGCAAGCGCCCTCGCTCGACACCATGCAAGAGCCGATCGGGTTTTCGGGGGTGCACACGGTGCCAAAGATTTTGCATTCGCGCGGCTCTTTGACACCGCGCAAAATGGCGCCGCACTCGCAGGCTTTGTTGTCGGCCACGCTGCGGTAGTGCAGGCCAAAGCGGTGTTCGGCGTCAAACAGGCGGTAAGCGGGGCGTATCTGCAAAGCCGAATGGGCCAGGCTGCCCAGGCCGCGCCATTCGAAGGAATCGCGCAGCTCAAACACCTGCTCCATCAGGGCCTGGGCGCGCAGGTTGCCGGTGGGGTTGACGGCGCGGGTGAATTCGTTTTCGACCTCGGCCCGGCCTTCGTTGACCTGGCGCACCAGCATCAAAATGGCTTGCAACACGTCCAGCGGTTCAAAGCCGGCGATCACCACCGGCTTGCGGTACTCACGGGCAAAGCGGGCGTAGGGCTCGGAGCCAATCACGATGCTGACATGGGCCGGGCCCACGAAGCCTTCGATTTCGGCCGTGGACCGCTCGGCCGCGCTGGCACCGTCCAGAATGGCGCGTATGGCCGGCGGCGTGAGCACGTGGTTGCACATCACGCTGAAGTTGGCCACGCCTTGGCGTGCGGCGGCGTCGATCACCAAGGCGGTGGGCGGGGTGGTGGTCTCAAAGCCGATGGCAAAAAACACCACCTCGCGCTCGGGGTTCTGGCGCGCCAGCTCGAGCGCATCAGCGGGCGAATAGACCATGCGGATGTCGGCCCCGCGCGCCTTGGCCCGGGTCAGGGAGTCGCCCTCCGAGGCGGGCACGCGCAAGGTGTCGCCGAAGGTGCACAGGATGACGCGCTGGCTCAGGGCCAGATCGATGGCCATGTCGAGCCGGCCAATGGGCAGCACGCAGACCGGGCAGCCGGGACCGTGGATCAGGCGCAGGTTGGGCGGCAACAGATCGACCACGCCGTAGCGCGATATGGCGTGTGTGTGGCCGCCGCAAAACTCCATGAAGCGGTAGGCGTGCCCGGGGTCAACCTCGGCGGTGATGCGCTCGGCGATCTGGCGCGCCAGCGCGCCGTCGCGGAATTCGTCGATGTGCTTCATGGGGTGCAGTCGTCGAGCTGAGGTGCGGCCCGCAGGGGCGGCTTGGCGGCCAGCGGCGGCGGCTCCAGCTCCTGAAAGCGCTCGATTTCAGCAAAAATCTCGAGCGTGCGCTGCGCCTCTTCCGCGTCGAGCAGGCCGATGGCGTGGCCGACGTGGACGATCACGTAGTCGCCCTCCACCGCCTCGGGCACCAGCGCCAGCGAGATGGTTTTGCGGATGCCGCCGAGCTCGATGACGCCCTGCTCGTGCTCCAGGCGTTGCAGCAGCAGGGCCGGTATGGCTAGACACATGGTTCGTTCTCCTTCGTTGTGGCAAGGGCCGCCGATGCGGCAGTCAGTTCTTGCGCCACCACCCAGGCCTGGCCCAGCGCCAGACCGGCGTCGCCGCAGCCGTGTTCGGTTTGTAGCCAGACCGGCAAACCCGCCTGCTGCAGCCGGGCGCTGAGCCGCTGGCGCAAGATGGCGTTGTAAAAGCAGCCGCCCGCCAGCGCCACGCCGCGCACCGGGCGCTGGCGCCGGGCTTGCAGCACCCAGTCGGCCAGCCCATCGGCCAAGCTCAGGTGAAAGGCGGCGGCGAGGGCGTCGGTGCGGGCGTCGGTGGCAGCGGCCGGGGCCGGGGCGGACTGGTGCAGCGCCAGCCAGAGCGGGCGCAAGTCCAGCCGCCCCTGAGCGTCGGACAGCGGCGTGGGCAGCTCGGGCAGCTCGGTGGCGCGATCCAAGGCCCGCTGCGCCGCCTGTTCCAGCGCCATGGCGGCTTGGGCTTCGTCGTCTTGCTGCAGGCACAGCCCGAGCGCGGCGGCGGCGGCGTCGAACCAGCGCCCGGTGCTGCTGCTGGGCGGGCAGTTGAACTGGCGCGCCAGCATCTGTTGCAGCAGCGCGGCTTGGGGCGCGCCCACCGCCGCACCCCAGCGCGGCCCGATCTGCTCCCCCAAGCCGCAGGCGTGCAAGGCGCTGGCGGCCATGCGCCAAGGCTGGCGCGCGGCGCGGTCGCCGCCGGGCAAGGCCAGCGGGAACAGATGCCCCAAGCGCTGCCAGTGTGGGCCGTGCAGCCACAGCAGCTCGCCGCCCCAGGCGCTGGCGTCGTCCCCCAGGCCAAAGCCGTCCAGCGCCAAACCCAGCACCGGCTCGTCGAGTGCCTGCGCCGCCAGCACGGCAGCTATGTGGGCGCGGTGGTGCTGCACCGCCACGGCGGGCAGGCCCAGCTCGTTAGCCAGTTCCAGCGCCAGTTGCGTGCTGTAAAAGTCGGGGTGCAGGTCGTGCGCCAGCGCCGCCACCGGCGCACCGGCCAAGCGCGCGCGCTCGATCAGCTCCAGCGCCGACTGGCGCAGCGCCGAGCAGGCCGCCGGGTCGCTCAGGTCGCCGTGCGCGGCCGACCACTGCACCCGGCCGCCCTGTACCAGGCAGGCGCGGTTTTTCAGCCACGCCCCCAGCGCCAGCACGGTGGGGGCGGTGCGGTGGCAGGGCGCGGCGAGCTGTGGGTTCATGGGAGTTGGTTCAGACCGCCGCCCCGGCGCGCAGCCGCGCCAGCTCGGCTTCGAGCGCGGCCACCCGCTCGCGCAGCGCCTGTTCGGCTACCGAGGGGCTGGCCGCAGCGTGTGCGTGCCCATGCTCGCCATGATCGTGCTCGTGCCCCAGCGCGTGCTCTATCCAGTGCAGCCAGTCTTCCATGCCCTGCCCGGTGCTGGCCGACAGTTGCACAATTTCGATGCCCGGGTTGACGCGCCGCGCCAGCTCGATGCAGCGCTCGACGTTGAACGCCACGTGCGGCAGCAGGTCGATCTTGTTGAGGATCATCAGTTGCGCGGCGGCAAACATATCGGGGTACTTGAGCGGCTTGTCCTCGCCTTCGGTCACGGACAGGATGGCTACCTTGGCGCGCTCGCCCAAATCCCACATCGCGGGGCAGACCAGGTTGCCGACGTTTTCGATGAACAGCAGGCTGCTGCCGTGGCTGTGGTCATGGCTGTGATCGCCATGGCTGTGAACGTGGCCATGCGCGTGGTCGTGGTCGTGCCCATGTGGATGCGGATGCGACGGCGCATGGCTGTGCAGTTGCGCAAACGCCGCCGCCACCATCGGGGCGTCGAGGTGGCAGCCCTTGCCGGTGTTGACCTGGATCGCCGGGGCGCCGGAGGCGCGGATGCGCTCGGCATCGAAACTGGTCTGCTGGTCGCCCTCGATCACCGCTACCGGCAGCGCCGGGTGGCGCTGGCGCAGCGCTTCGATGGTGGCGCATAGCAAAGTGGTCTTGCCCGATCCGGGGCTGGAGACCAGGTTGAGCGCCAACACCCCGTGCGCCGCGAAATGGGCCCGGTTCTGCTCTGCGATGCGCTGGTTGGCCCCCAGAATGTCTTGTTCGAGCTTGATGGCGCGCGCCTGGCTCATGCCCGGCACCGACACCTTGGCCGCCCCCGCGCCGTAGTGCAAATCGCCGCTGTGCGGGTCGATCTGCGGGCCGTCCTCCGTCTGCGGCACAGGCTGGGCACCGTCAGACGAGGCGGCGGCAGGACGGGCCGGATCGGGGCCGGCCATTCGGTTGGTTTGGCTGCATCCGCATACGACGCACATGGTTCAAGTCTCCTGGGTTCTGGGCGGCTGGGGTGCCCGCACGGGGTTCAAATCTGGGTCTTGCCTGAAAGCCCGCGTGGCGCGTGGTCTCAAGGCGTCAATCATCGCTCACTTGCAGGTCGAGCAGGCGCAATTCCATGCCGCCCGTGGCTTGTATTTGATGGCTGGCACACAATGGGCAGGGCTGGCCGCGCTGGGCAATCGTCACGCTTTGGTGGCAGCCTAGGCACCAGCCTTGGCCGGGGCTTTCGATGATCTCGATCTGCGCCCCGTCGAGCCGGGTGCCGGGGGCGATGCAGTCGAGCGCAAAGCGCAGCGCCTGCACCTCGACCCCGGCCAACTGACCGACTTCGAGCCGCAATTGCAACACACGGCTAAAAGCCTCACGCTGCGCCGTGTCATCGACCAGTTGCAACACGCCGGCGGCGAGGCTGGCTTCATGCATGGCAGTGCTCCAGGGAAATCGGGGTGGGCTTGGTTTCGATCTGCCACGGCACGCAGGGGTCGAGCGCAGCCAGCAGCAACTGGGCCTGCGCACGGCTGCGTGGGTCGGCGGGGTTGAGGCGCTCCAGCGCCTGCGCCGCAACGCCGTCTGGGGCAAAGTTCCAGTCGGTCGGGGCCAGCACCTGCAAGCGCTTGACCTGGGCCGTGTTGGCACTGCCGGTGAGGCTGAGTTGGTGCAGCAGCAGGCCGCGCGCGGTTTCGACCCAGGCCAGGCCCTGCCCCGGCCCGTTGCTGCGCCAACCCCAGGCCAGCAGCGGCGCTGCACCGGTTTCGGGTGCGGTTTCGCCTGCGTCGGCTGGGCCCGGCCCGTGCCCGGCCGCCTCGCTGCCGAGTGGCAGCAGGCTCAGGCGCGCCAGTTCGGCGATGCGCGCACCCAGAAAATCGGCGCTGTGCCACGGGGCCTGGCAGCCGGGTCCAAAACCTGTGGCGCGGGTGGCCAGTCCGGTCTGCGCCGCACCGGCTTGCCAGCGCGGGCCTGGGGCTGCTGCGGCCGCCAGTGTGGCCGCGGTGGAGGTCTCTAGGGTATGGCGCCAGTGTTCCCAAGCGCCCGCTGCACTGGGCAGCGGCAGGTGTGGCACGGCGGGCAGTTCCAGCGCCAGGGGCAGCACCTGGCGCAGCAGTTGCGACGGCCAGAGCGGCTGCTGCGCCGCCCATTCGTGCAGCCAGCCGCGCGCGTCGGCGTCCCAGCGCAGCAGCCATTGCTCGGCGCTTAGGCCCAGCCAGGTGCGCTCCAGCCAGCGCTGCGCTGCCGCCCGCTCGGCGCCGGCTGCGCCCGTGCTGGCGCGCAGCCAAGGGCAGTCGGCCAGGCCGGTGCTGGCGGCGCTGGGCAGGGCAGCGGCAGCGGCATCGGGCAGCAGGCCAGCCAACTGGCGCGGCCAGTCGAGCGCGATGCGGCGCACGTGCTCGGCCGCGCATTCGTGTCGCAAGGCGCGCTCCAGTTCGGCCGCCGGCGGGGCCTCACCCAAGCCCGCCGCGTGCAAGGCCAGGCGGGCGCACAGCCGGTGCGCCTGCGCACACAGGCCAAACAGGCTGGCCAGCCTATCGGGCAGCCGCTGCGCCGGCAACCCGTGTACCAAGCGCTGCAGCAGCCCGGCTCCGTTGCCGTTCTGCAGCAGCATGGGCCGGTTGCTGCGCAAAACCTGCCCCGGCGGCGCACCCAGGCGCACGCTGAGCGCTCCAGCCCAGTCCAGCCCGGCGCTCGCCTTGCTCATGCTGCTCATGCTGCCCCTGTGCCGCCCAGCGGGTAGCGGAAAAAAGCGCGGCGCGAAGCCAGCGCCCGTGCCTCTGCGCTGCTGCGCTCGGCGCCAGGGTCGGCGGCTGCATCGGCAAGGGCTGCAGGCGTTTGGCGCAACTGGCGCAACACCTCCTGCGCCGTCTGCAGCGCCAGGGGCTGGCTGTCGAAGCCGTGCATGGGCGAAAACAGGGCGCAGCTTTCGTAATAGCCGATCTCGGCGTCAAAAGCGCCCAGAAAATCGAAGCACTCGTTGCCAAAGGCGTGGCTGCTGCGCTGCCCGATCCGCCCCCCGGCTGGCGCTTGCGCCCGCAGCGGCAGGCGCAGCAAGCTCATGAACCAGGGGGTGAGCAAGACCCCTTCGGCCAGCGTCGGGTTCTGCGCAGCGGGCTCGAAGCCCAGCGCCTGCACCGACAGCGCCGGGTTGAGCAAACCCAAGCCGCCCATGCGCTCGTGCTGCACCCGGCGGTAGCAGCGCTCCAGCGCCGCCGTGCGCTGCGCCAAGGCGCCTGCTGCCGGGTTTGCACCATGGGTGGGGGCGTTCATGCCAGGTCGGTGTCGGGCAAGAGCAGGAACTGGTCGGGGTGGCAGTCGCAATTGGGGCAACGCCAGTGCGGCGGCAGATCGGCAAAGGGGGTGCCGGGCGCGATCTGCCACACCGCGTCGCCCTGCGCCGGGTCATAGACCCACCAGCAAATCTTGCACTCCAGGCGCGAAGCGGGCCGCAGCACGGAGCGGTCACCCAAGTAGGCGCCCTCGAAGCCCTGAAACTGCGCGCCGTCGTGCGGGCTGCTCATGCCAGCTCCAGGTACTGCAACACATCGAGCAAGCGCTCGTGCGAACTGGCCATGTCTTCGGGGGCGGCCAGCGCCACCTCGGGAATGCCCACGATTTCAACGGTGTTGAGGATCACGCGGTCGTTGGAGTTGTAATAAACCACGCGCCAGCAGTGGGGCAAGCGGGTGTTGGTGATGCGGCAGTTGCCGTAGCCGCGCGAGAGCAGCAGCACGCGCCCGGTGCCGATCTGGTGATCGAGAAAGCCAATGTCGGCCGGCGTCACGGGCAGCAGCGTGAGGTTGATCACGTGCACCGGGTCGCCCGGCTGCCAGCGCTGCACCCGCTCGCGCACCTCCTGCACCAGCAAGGGGGCGTTTTGCACATTGGGCGGCGGGCTGCCCACCCAGGGCGGGCACGGGCTCTGGGCGTCGTCTAGCGCCGCTTGCAGCAGCCCTTGGGGCACAGCCGCCACTTCAATCCATTCCTGCAACACCCGCTGTTCGCGCCGCAGCAGCACGCGCCAGACGCCGGTGAAAATCGACTCCTGGATGCGCACCTCGGTGCCCGAGGCGTCGGCGGCGATCAGGGCGCTGGCCTCGCCTTCGCCCAGCAACTGGTCGATCAGGCCCAGGTCCTCGGGCGCCAGCCCGGTCATGGGCACCTGGGCTCCGGGCTGACCCTGGGCGCAGCGCTGCAGCTGCTGCAACACCTGCGCCATCAGCTCGCGCACCGCGGCGTTGGGCTGGATTTCGTCTGGCTCGGGCAGGATCGGGGTCTGGTAGCCGCCCATGTCTTTGGGCATGGGCAGGTAATCGAGGGCATCGTCTTCGCTGTGCGCACCGGGGCCTAGGGCAAGGACTGGAATCGGGAAGGGTTTCATGGCGGCTGGGGCTCTCAATGGTTCAGTGGCAGGCGCTGCCAGATTGGCCCGGGCCCAGCACCGGGATGCCGATGGTAGGCGGGCGCGAGGGCGGCAGGCGCAGCGCGGCGTCGATGGCGCGCAGATAGACCTCCCAATCCTGCATCCCGACGAGGGCGGTCACGTACTGCGCGTCGCGGAAAAACAGCAGCGCCGGCCAGCGTTGCGAACCGTAGCGGCGCGCCAAGGCGTCTTCTTGCTCGCGCGCTACCACCGCGATCTGGAAGCGGCCCGGGAAGGCCTTCATGAGCTCGGGCAGCACCGCTGCCACATCTTGGCCTTCGGGGAAGCGCACCGGCTCGCCGGCCAGCAACAGCACCCGGTCGCCGCCTTGGGCCAGCCAGTGGTCGAAGGTCTCGGGGGTCACCCAAGCGGCGCCGAAGTCGCGCGCTAGGCGTTGCACTAGGGGTGGAGCCAGAGCGGCAGTGGTGGATGGGTTCATGGGGATAGGGTTGGATTCAGGGCTTTGCTGCGCCGGTGAGGGCGCGCAATTGTTGCGCACTCAGGCGCGAAGGCAGTTCGAAATCGGGCTGCGCCTGCGGCGTTTGGCCGTTCATGGCGGCGCTCACCATGTCGAGCACCGCGTTCACTTCAGCCGCCCGCTGTGCGTCGATGCGCTCGCGCGCGTCGTCGAGAAAGACCAGCAGCCAGTCGCCGGGGGCCACCGTGCCCACCAGCGCGGTGCCGACGCGGCGGCGCTCACCGCGCCCGAGCACCGTGGCGTGGCGCGGCTCGACTTGCTCGACCTGCATGGGTATGCCGATGCACATCGCTTCAGCCTGCGGCAGGCGCCGGGAAAAACCGCTCGTCGCCGAAGCGGCAAGCCATTTCTGGGGATGGGCGCTGCGCCTCGTAGGCGCTCATGGCAAGTTCGTCGAGCGTGACGGCCTCGCGCACCTGCAGCGCAGCCCGGCGCGGCTGCGGCCGCGCTCCCCAGCGCTCGAGTTCTTGCAGGCCCAAGTGCAGCGCCTGCTCCAGCGCCGCCTTGACGACTGGGCGCAGGCTGCCGCCATAGTCGTCGAGCTCTTGTGGCTGGCAGCCCAGCAGCAGCACCTGGGCTGGATAGCGCCCGGTGAATTGCGCCAGCGCCAGCACCTCCTGGAAACCGGTCTGGTGCAAGCTCATTTTTTTGGCGCCCATGAACAGCGGCACCTCGGCGTCGCGCACCGCCTTGAGGGTGCCGGGCTCCAGGCCGTAGTCGATGGCGTCGAAAATCAGCAGCGCGTCGGCCTCTTGCACGTGGTGCAGCAGGTACAGGCCCTGGGTGCCCCCATCGACCAGCCGCACGTGCTCGGCAAACTCAAAACCGCGCTGCAAGGCTTCGATGCAGCGCACCCCAAAGCCCTCGTCGGCCCAGAGCAGGTTGCCGATACCCAGCACCACGATGCGCGCCGGGGCGTCTGGCGCCACGGGGGCGGCGGTCTGGGTGAGTGCGGTCGGATCAGCAAACATGGCGGCGTGGCATCAGTCGCGGAAGGTGCGGTAGCCCGAGAACATGGTCGAAATCGTGCCTTGGCGCCCCAGGATGTCTTCGCGTATGGCGGCGTAGATGTGCAGCACGACAAAAATCACGATCGCCCACAGGCCCATGCGGTGCCAGGTTTGCAGCGTCAGCGGGTTGTCGAAGATCAGGAACATCCAGCCAAACAGCACATCCTGCCACGAGCCCATGCCGGTGCCCAGCGAGTACAGCGCAAAGCCGCTCAGGATCATGAACAGCGTCACCAGCAGGTAGCCAAAGAACATGGCAAAGCGCGCCATGGGGTTGTGCGCCACGTAGCGGCTCGGCCGCGGGGCCAGGAAGGCGTACCACTTGAGCATCAGCAGCACCTCTTTCCAGTAGGCCCTGGACCAGATCGGCAGCCAGAAAATCTCGCGCGAGTAGTGGTTGCCCACCAGCGCCCAATAGGCCCGCCCAAGCAGGCCTATGGCCAAGATATAGCCGGCGGCAAAATGGACGAAGCGGATGTAGCCCATGAGAAACTGCTCGCTCGCCTCGCCCGGCATGGTAGGCAGTGGGCGGCCTATGAAGTAGCCGGTTAGGCACAGCACCGTGATCGCCAGGGCGTTGACCCAGTGCCACAGGCGCACCGGTGCCTCATAGACATAAACCGACTTGAGCGAGCGCCCGCTATCAATGGCGTCTTCATCGACGCCAGTGACCGAGGCCAAACGCCTTTTGTCTTGCATTTCTGCGGAATGGGCGGCCATGGCACTGCTCCCGTATTTGCAGGCCGGCCGTCAGGCTGCCAACTGGCCAAACAGCGCCAAGCCGGCCAGACCCAGCGCAGCACCCAAGCCAGCGAAAACCAGCCCTTGGCGCGCCGCCAGCCAGCGCCGAATGCCCAAACCCAGCAGCACCCCCAAGCCGTGCAGCAGCGCCGTGCTCAGCACCAAACCCAGCGCATACACGCCCGCCCCGCTGCCCGGCACTTGAAAACCGTGTGCCAAGCCATGCACCACACCCGCCAGCGCCACCAGCCCCAAGCCCCAGCCCAGCGGCACCTGGCGCAGCGTGCTCAGCAGCAACAAGGCCCCAAACAGCAGCACCGACAAGGCCAGCGCCTGCCCCTGCCAAGGCAACATGAAGCCCATCCAACCCAGCACCCCGGCCGCCAGCAGCGCCAGCACAAACAGCGCCGGCCCCTGCCAAGCTTTGCGGGCCGGCAAGGCCAGCACCGACCACAGCCCCACCGCCAGCAGTGCCAGCAGGTGATCGAGCCCGAAGGGGTGCAGCAAACCGGCTGCCAGGGTGTGCGTGCCGTGGCCCGGGTGGGCCAAGGCAGCGCCAGTAAACAGCAGCAGGCCGACAGCGGCGGCGCAGCGGATGAACGAGGATTGCATGGTGATCTCCTGTGAAGGTGGGGGGGGTGATTGGTGGAGCCAATTCAGCGCACGGTGACGCGCGCCATCTCTTGCCCGTCGGGGCTCATGACGTGGGTCGAGCACGCCAAGCAGGGGTCAAAACTGTGCAGAGTGCGCAAAATTTCCAGCGGCTGCTCCGGGTTGACCATCGGCGTGTTGAGCAAGGAAGCTTCGAAGGCACCAATCTGGCCCTTGGCGTCGCGCGGCGAGCCGTTCCAGGTGGTGGGCACCACGCACTGGTAGTTCTCGACCCGCCCGTCCTTGATCTTGATCCAGTGCCCGAGCATCCCGCGCGGGGCCGCCACCAGACCCACGCCCTTGGCCTCCTTGGGCCAGGTGCTCGGGTCCCATTTCTCGACGTTGGCGGTGCTGCTGTCGCCGTTTTTGATGTTTTGCACCAGTTGGCGGTAGTCGTCCATCATCATCTCGGCGCAATACTGGCTTTCGAGCGCGCGCGCCAGCGTGCGGCCGATGGTGGTGGGCAGCAACTGCTTGAGCGTGTATTCGGTCTGGGGCAGGCCGAGGGCCGCCGGAATGCCGCGGTTGATGGCTTGGGCGGCGTGATCGACCTGCTCTTTGACGCGCTGGCAATGCTTGTTGCCCTGGCTGGCATGGACGTAGCCCAAAATGTAGCGCGACAGCGGCCCGACCTCCAGCGCGTGCCCGCGCCAGCGCGGGGCCTTGATCCAAGAGTATTTGGCCGACTCATCGACCTGCTCCAGGTTGGTGCGGGTGCCTTTGAAGTTGGGCCCTTCGGGCTTGTAGTTTGGCTCGGTGACGCCGTCCCAGGGGTGCAGGCCCTTGGTTTCGTCGCCGTATTTGTACCAGCTGTGGGTAACGAACTCTTGCACCTGCTCCGGGTCGCGCGCGTCGATTGGGTGGATTTCGTTCCAGTTGCCGTTGAGGATGACACCGCCGGGCAACTGCTGCGTGCGCGGGTCGTACTGCACTTTTTCATAGGTGCCGTAGTCGGCCACATTGAGCGCGGCCAGCCCGCCACCGTAGAGCCAGCCGGCCTGCTTGTAAATGGTGCCTATGGCCAAGACGTCGGGGATATAGACGTTGTTGTTGAAATCTATCATCTCCTTGATGCGCTCTTCGACGAAGTTGAGCCGCTCCATGGTGATGGGGGCACCGACCGCACCGTCACCATCGAGGTTGATGGCGCAAGGCACCCCGCCGACCATGTAGTTCGGGTGCGGGTTCTTGCCGCCAAACACCGTGTGCACCTTGACCCACTCTTTTTGCAGATCGAGCGCCTCCAGGTAGTGCGTGACCGCCATCAGGTTGGCTTCGGGCGGCAACGCATAGGCCTTGGAGCCCCAGTAGCCGTTGGCAAACAAGCCCAGCTGGCCGCTTTCGACAAAGCGCTTGAGCCGGTTTTGCACATCGCGAAAGTAACCCGGCGCCGATTTGGGGTGCGCGGGTGAAACCAGCTTTTGCAATTCGCTGGTTTTTCTGGGGTCGGCGTTGAGTGCCGAAATCACATCGACCCAATCCAGCGCGTGCAGGTGGTAGAAATGCACCGCGTGGTCGTGCACCTGCAGGGTTTTGGCCATCATCTCGCGGATCAGGTAGGCGTTGGGCGGCACCTTGATGCCGAGCGCGTCTTCTACCGCCAGCACGCTGGCGAGGGCGTGGCAGCCGGTGCAAACGCCGCAGATGCGCTCCACAAAGGCCCACACATCGCGTGGGTCGCGGCCCTTGACGATCACCTCCAGCCCGCGCCAAAGCGAACCGGTCGAGACGGCGTTGCGGATCACGTTGTCGCTGTCGAGGTTGACCTCGCAGCGCATATGGCCTTCGATGCGGGTAACGGGATCGACCACCACGCGGCGGCCCGTGTTGTCGAGCTTGAAGCCCTGGGTTTCGTATGCGCCCATTTTTATGTCCTTCTCATGCGTCTATGCCAGCGGTGGCGGCGGCTTAGGTTTTTTCCTGCTCGGTCGCAGCAGGGCTCTGGCTGGCGGGTTCGGGGCCTTTTTTCTCGCGCGCCGCTTCGACGCCGCGCTTGGCCACCGTGATGGCGGCGTGCGCGGCCACTGCCGCCCCGACCACCGCCGCCGCCGTGCCGCCGACCAAATCGGCATTGGCCTCGACGCCAAACTGCAGCAGGTCGGTTTGGCGGTCGTAGAAAGAGCCCTTGTCCCAGAAGCCGTCTTCGGAGCAGCCGATGCAGCCGTGGCCGGCCTTGATCGGGAAGCTGGTGCCCTCGTTCCACTCCATGGTCGCGCAGGCGTTGTAGGTGGTGGGGCCTTTGCAACCCATTTTGTACAGGCAGTAGCCCATGCGCGCGAATTCGTCGTCGAAGGCCTCGACGAACTGCCCGGCGTCGAAGTGCGGACGCCGGTAGCATTTGTCGTGGATGCGCTGGCTGTAGAACAT
Source organism: Serpentinimonas barnesii (assembly GCF_000696225.1). Classification (GTDB taxonomy): domain Bacteria; phylum Pseudomonadota; class Gammaproteobacteria; order Burkholderiales; family Burkholderiaceae_C; genus Serpentinimonas; species Serpentinimonas barnesii. The sequence goes on from NZ_BAWN01000033.1 coordinate 44,295, forward strand.
TTTCGGCCGCCCCTGCCGGTCCAGCTCGGGCAGGCGGTCGAATGTCAGCATATAGGTGACGACGCCGGTCATGACCTCGGCAATCGGCGGGCAGCCCGGCACCTTGATGATGGGCTTGTTGGTGATGACCTTGTGTATTGGCACCGCCTGCGTGGGGTTGGGCTTGGCCGCTTGCACGCAGCCCCAACTGGCGCAGGAACCCCAGGCGATCACCGCCTTGCAGTGTTCGGCGGCGCGTTGCAGCTTGTCCATGAAAGGCTTGCCGGCTTGGATGCAGAACATCCCGTCTTCGTTCAGCGGCGGGTTGCCCTCCACCGCCAGAATGTAGTTGCCCTTGTATTTCTCGATGGTGTCGTTGAGCGACTTGATGGCCTGGTGCCCGGCGGCGGCCATCAGGGTGTTGTGGTAGTCCATCGAGATCATCGACAGCACCACATCGGTCGCCAGCGGGTTGGCCGAACGGATGAAGCTCTCGGAGCAACAGGTGCACTCCAAGCCGTGCAGCCACAGCACCGGGGTGCGCGGCTTGGTTTCCATGGCGTGAGCGATCTGTGGCACGAAGGATGGGGCCAAACCGAGCGAGGTTGCGGTGAGCGAGCAGTATTTGAGGAAGCTGCGCCGCGAAATGCCGCGCTTGCGCATGATCTCGTAAAACGTCTCCATCTGGGCGTATCTCCGTTGGAATAAAAACAGGCCGGTAGCGCCCCCTAGCAGGGCGGTGCCTCTAAGCAAGGCAATTCACGGGCCATCTTGGGGCCGCTTGGTGTAAACCCTGATTCCACCCGCCAGCGGCTTGATTAAGCGAGTGAATTTTGGCCCGTGCAGGGAGACTAGGCTGCAGTGGGCGGCAGGATCGGAATTTTTCATTCCAATATTACCGCCGAACTGGAATTATGCTTTCCGGTTGCGCCACGGGCGATCCAAGGGCTCGCAGCCTCCCTCGCATCGGGCACGGCTCCCTCTCGGCAGATACACTGTGGCTGCCATCGCCTAGGCCGCCCCGGCTGGCGAGCCCAACCAGTCCCTACCCCGCCGCATGAACCCCTGCCCACTGGACGCTGCATCCGCAACCCCCGCCACCCGGGTGCTGTGCGCCACCACGCGGCTGGCGGCGGAGCTGCGCCAGCGCCACGGCCGTTTGCAGGCCGCGCAGGGGCGAAAAAGCTGGGCGGCGCTGGACTGCTGCACCCTAGGCCAGTGGCTGGCGGCGCTGCGCCAGCAGTGGCTGCTGCGCGGCACCGTGCCGCTGCCGGAGCTGGCGCGCACCCCTTTGAGCGAGCTGCAGGCGCGCGAGCTCTGGCAGCGCCTGATCGCGCAGCAGCTTGGCCCCGAAGCCCCCTTGCTGTTCGATCTGCCCGCGCTGGCGCAGTCGGCGCAGCAGGCGCTGGCGCTGCAGTTCGTTTGGCGCATCGAAGTGGGTGCGCCGCCGCTGGCGGCTGAGGCGCAGCAATACCTGATCTGGCGCAGCGATTTTTTGGCCCATTGCGCGGCGCAAGGCTGGGCCACCGTGGAGCAACTCGACGCCGCCACCGTGGCCGCGCTGGCCGAGCTGGAGCACGCCCCGGCGGGGCCAGGTTGGCCACAGCGCCTGCTGCTGGCGGGCTTTCACCGCCTAAGCCCCTTGCTGAACACGCTGCTGCAGCAGTTGCAGCGCCTGGGGCTGCAGGTGCAGAATCTGGCCGATGAGCCTGTGGCCGAGCGCATCGAGCTGCGCAGCTACCCCGACGCCGCCGCCGAATGCCTGGCCGCCGCGCAGTGGGCGCAGGCGCAACTGGCGGCCGATGCGCACAGCCGCATCGCCATCGTCGCGCCCGATCTGCGTGCGCTGCGCCTGCCCCTGCACGATGCGCTGCAAGATGCGCTGGCCCCGGAGCTGCTGCACCCGCAGCGCGCCCAAGTGCCGCCACCTTTCAACCTCACCCTGGGCGCGCCACTGGCCGAGCAGGCGCTGGTAGGGGCTGCGCTGGCGCTGCTGCAATGCCTGGCCCAAGCCGATGCGCTCGAGCAGCGCGACATCGGCCTGCTGCTGCGCCACCCCTACTGGTCCGCCCCCGAAGAGGCGCTGGCGCGCGCGCACCTGGAGCAGCAGATGCGCAGCGAACTGCCCGCGCGCTTGTCGTTGGAGCAATGGCTGGCTTGGGCGGCGGCAAAACCCGAATCGCCCGCCAGCGCCCAGCCCGCTACACCGGCCTGGCTGCAGCATGTGCAGCAGTTGCACCAGCTGGCCGCCAGCGCCCACGCCGCCTCGCGCCTGCCATCGCAGTGGGCGGCGCTGCTGCCCAGCTGGCTGGAGCAAGCCGGTTGGCTGCATGGGCGCAGCCTGTCGAGCCCCGAATACCAGGCGCAGCAGGCCTGGCTGGAGGCGCTGGACGAACTCGGCCGCCTCGACGCCTGCAGCGGCCCCTTGCCCCTGCGCGGCTGGCTGCAGCGCCTGCGCGCCCTGTGTGGCGAGCGCATTTTTCAGCCGCAGAGCGTGGGCCAGCCGCGCCTGCAGGTGCTCGGCGCGCTGGAGGCCAGTGGGCAGCGCTTCGACGCGGTCTGGGTGCTGGGCTTGCAAGCCGCGGTCTGGCCGCCACCGCCGCAACCCAACCCCTTGCTGCCGTATGCGGCCCAGCGCCGCGCCGCCAGCCCCAACGCCTGCGCCGCCGTGCAGGCCGAATTTGCGCAACAGGTGCAGCAGCGGCTGCTGCGCGCCGCGCCCGCGCTGTGGCTATCCTGGCCGCGCAGCGAAGGGGCCGCCCCCTGCCAGCCCAGCCCCTTGCTGGCGGGTTTGCCTGGCAGCCTGTCGGACTTGGGAATCGTCGGCTGCAAATCGACCGCAGCGGCCCCAGTCCGACAGGCTGCTGGCGCCACCGAACACGCCGCGCCGCCCAACCTGCACTGGAGCGCGCTGGCGCTGCGCAGCGGGCAGGCGCTGGCGGCCCGCGAAACCCTGGACGACGCCTGGGCTCCGCCCATGAGCGCCGAGGAAGCGGCGCGCGGCGGCAGCGCCCTGCTGCGCGCCCAAGCCCTGTGCCCGGCCTGGGCCTATTTCCAATACCGGCTCGCGGCGCTGGGCCTGCCCGAGGCCAGCGAGGGCCTGGAGCCGCGCCAGCGCGGCAGCCTGATGCACGCCGCGCTGGCGCATCTGTGGCTGGAGTTGAAGGATGCACCCACCCTGCACGCCCTAAGCGCGGCCGATTGCGCAGCCGCCATCGAGCGCGCCTGCCGCAGCGCGCTGGACGCGCACGCCGCCTACCCCCTGCCAGAGCGGCGGCACACCCTGGAGCAGCGCCGCCTGCACCTGCTGCTGCAGCGCTGGCTGGAGCTAGAGCGCCGCCGGAGCAGCGGCTTTACCGTGCTCGGCATCGAGCAGAACCAGGAAATCGAACTGGCCGGGCTGAGCCTGAAGCTGCAAATCGACCGCATCGACCAACTCGACGACGGCCGGCTGCTGGTGATCGACTACAAAAGCAGCCAGCGCATCGACACCGGCAACTGGGCCAGCCAGCGCCCAAGCGAGCCGCAACTGCCGCTCTACGCCGCCTGCGCCACGCTGCCCCAGGGCCCTGTGGCCGGTGCCCTGTTTGCCAAGGTGCGGCGCAAAGAACCCGGCTGGGCCGGCCTGGTTGCCGACGCCGCTGCCAAACCCCATGGCGCCGCCTGCTACGACGAGCCGCGCAGCCGCCAGCGCTACCCGCTGGCGCGCTTTCCCACCTGGGACGCGGTGCTGCAGCACTGGCGCGAACGCTTGCAGGCGCTGGCCACCGAAGTGCGCACGGGTGATGCCGCCGTGCGCCTGGCCGACCCGGCGCTGCTGCGCCACTGCGAGGTGCTGCCGCTGCTGCGCCTGAGCGAGCGGCGCAGCCAGTGGCTGGCCTTGCTGGCGCAGCCGCCCGCCCTTGCGCCCCAGCACCCCGCCCGGCCGCCGCACACCCCATGAACCACGCCGCCACCCAAGCCGCCGCCAGCGCCGATCTGCTGGCCCAAGACGCGCACAACCGCCTGCAAGCCATAGACCCCGAGCGCAGCTTCATCGTCGAAGCCCCGGCCGGGGCCGGCAAAACCGAGCTGCTCACGCAGCGCTTCCTGGCCCTGTTGCAGCGCGTCGAGGAACCCGAGCAAATCGTCGCCCTCACCTTCACCCACAAGGCGGCGGCCGAAATGCGCGAGCGCATCGTCGGCAGCCTGGAGTTGGCCGCCCTGGGCCACGCCCCGGCCGAGCCGCACCGCCTGCAAACCTACCACCTCGGGCAGGCGGTGTTGCAACACGAGCGCCAGCGCCAGTGGGGCCTGCTGCAGCACCCGGCGCGGCTGCGCATCACCACCTTAGACGCGCTCTGCGGCCAATTGGCGCGCCAGATGCCGCTGCTCTCGCGCTTGGGCAGCCAGCCCGGCATCGCCCCCGACGCCCAAGCCCACTACCGCCGCGCCGCCCAGGAAACCCTGCGCCTGCTCGATACCGACAGCCCGCTGGCCGACTGCCTGCAGCGCGTGCTCGAGCGCTTTGACCACGACCCGGCGCGCCTCTCTGAACTGCTGCAAGCCATGCTGGCGCGCCGCGAAGCCTGGCTGACGCGCAGCCACCAAGGGGCCAATCTGGAGCAGGCCGAGGCCGCGCTGCGCGACCTGATCGACGACGAGCTGCGCCGCCTGGCCGCGCTGCTGCCCCCTGGCTGGCAAACGGCGCTGCAAGCCGCCGCCCGCTGGGCCGCCGCGCACGCGCTGCAAAAACGCAGCGAGCAGGCTTGCACCGAAAACCCAGCCCAGACCGAGGAACTGGCCCGGGCCAGCGACCCGACGCAGCCGACAAGCCGCGGCAGCGCCACGCCCATCCCGGTTCACCCGCTGCAAGCCGTGGCCGACTGGCAGCAGCCGCTGCAGGGTTGCTGCGCCGAGCTGCCCCTGTGGCGCGGCTTGGCCGAACTGCTGCTCACCCAGACCGGCAAACCGCGCCAAAAAATCCCGGCCGAATACGGCCTGAGCGGCCCCGAAGGCAAGGCGCTGGCCCTGGTTTTCAAGCACAGCCTGGGGGCGCTGCCCGAGGCGGCGGCCGCGGCGCTGGCGCGGGTTCGGCGCCTGCCCGATCCGCACTACCCCAGCGCCGACCACCCCTTCATCGCCGACCTGCTGGAACTGCTCAATGTGGCGGCAGCGCAGCTCTGGCTGGTGTTCCAGCAGGCGCGGGAAGTGGATTTTTCCGAAATCGCCCAACAGGCTCTGCGCGCCCTGGGCCACACCGATGAGCCCAGCGAGTTGCAACTGCAGCTCGACCACCGCCTCAGCCACCTGCTGATCGACGAGTTCCAAGACACCAGCCCGCTCCAAGTCGAGCTGCTGCGCCGCCTCACCGCTGGCTGGCAAGCGGGCGACGGCCGCACCCTGTTTCTGGTTGGCGACCCGATGCAATCGATCTACCGCTTTCGCAAAGCCGAAGTCGGGCTGTTTTTGCAGGTGCGGGCGCATGGCCTGGGGGCGCTCAAGCCGCAGCCGCTGCACCTGTACCGCAACAACCGCTCGCACCCGCCGCTGGTGCAGTGGGTGAACCAAAGCTTTGCCACCGTGTTTGGCGCGCACGACGACCACCGCCGCGGTGCCGTGCGCTTCGCCCCGGCCAGCGCCACCCGCGCCGCGCACCCGCTGGCGCGCGTGCAGTGGCACCCGATCATCATCCAAAACCCGCCCGCCAGCCCAGCAGACGAGGAGCCCGACCCGCTGCTGGCCGACGAGCCCGCCAGCGGTGCCGAACGCGAGGCGCAGCAGGTGCTGGCCCTCATCGAGCAAGCCCGCGCCGACGACCCGGCCGGCCGCATCGCGGTGCTGGTGCGCGCCCGCACCCACCTCCAAGCCCTGGTGCAAGCGCTGCGAGCGCGACCGCAGCCGCTGCCCTTTCAGGCCGTTGAAATCGAAGCCTTGGCCGAGCGCCAGCCGATTCAAGACTTGCTCACCCTCACGCACGCGCTGCACCACCTGGCCGACCGCGTGCATTGGCTGGCGCTGCTGCGTGCCCCCTGGTGCGGCCTCAGGCTGGCCGACCTGCACGCGCTGGCCGCCGACGCACCGCGCCACAGCGTCTGGGCACTCATCCAAGACACCGCGCGCTGCCAGCGCCTGAGCCCCGACGGCCAGCAACGGCTGGCGCACCTGCGCGAAGTGCTCACCCTGGCCTTTGCGCACCAAGGCCAGCAGCGGCCACGGCGCTGGGTAGAAGGGGTTTGGCAGGCGCTGGGCGGCCCGCTCACCCTGGCCCAGGAATCCGACCTGCACGACACCCAAGCCTACTTCGAGGTGTTGGATCGCTGCACCCAGCACGGCGCGCTGCAGCCCGAGCGCATCGCCAGCGAGCTCGAGCGCCTCTACGCCGCCCCCGACCCCGACGGCAGCGCGCTGCAACTCATGACCCTGCACAAAGCCAAGGGGCTGGAGTTCGACACCGTGATCCTGCCCGGCCTGCAGCGCAAGGCCCAGGGAGCCGACCGCGCCCTGCTGCTGTGGGACCAGGTGCTCGACGACTCGGGCCACGAACGCCTGCTCGTGGCCGCCCAAGCCGAGGCCGAGCACGGCGGCCCCTCGATCTACGACTACCTGCTGGCGCTAGAAAACGAGCGCCAGCGCAACGAAGCGCGCCGCCTGCTCTACGTCGGGGCCACGCGCGCGCGCCGCCAGTTGCACCTGCTGGGCTGCGCCGCGCCCAACAGCAAAGGCGAGGCCCTGCGCGAGCCGCCCTCCGACAGCCTGCTGGGGCTGCTGTGGCCGCTGGCCGAAGCCGAATTCGTGCGCGCCTGGCAGGCCGTAGCACCGCCAGCCGATGCCGATGCCGATGCCGATGCCGATGCCGATGCCGATGCCGATGCCGATGCCGATGCCGATGCCGATGCCGATGCGGATGCGGATGCGGATGCCGCTGCTGGTGCTGGTGCTGGTGCTGGTGCTGGTGCTGGTGCTGGTGCTGGTGCTGGTGCTACCCGGCCCAGCTTGGCCGAGTACACGCACCGGCTGCAGCGGCTAATCGCACCTGGCTGGCCTGCGGCCTTGATGCACCCGACGCAGCCTGCCACGCCAGCGCCCCGCGCTGCCCCAAGCGCTGCGTACCCCGCCTTTGATCTCGCCAGCCATTCGACCACTGGGCCTGCCTCTGCCACGGATTTTGCGCCCACAGACGCCTGCGCCCCAAGGCCCCAGCACCCGCTTGCGGCTGCAACGCCCGAGCGCGCCGCCCCAAGCAGATCAAGCCGCCCACCCAGCCCCACCCGGCCCGCCGCCATCGGCACCCTGGTACACCGCTACCTGGAACTGATCGCCCACGACGGCCTAGACGCCTGGCCCACGGCGCGCCTGCCCGCGCTGCACGGCGCCATGCAGCAGGCCCTGCGCACCCAGGGCCTGACCGATACCCAAGCCAGCGCCGCCGCCACCGAGGTGCAGCGGCACCTGCACAACACCCTGAGCAGCCCCGAGGGCCGCTGGCTGCTCGCCCCACATCCGCAAGCGGCCAGCGAATGCGCCTTGGCCAGCGCCGCCGCCCAAGGCAGCGCCAGCGACACCAGCGACACCAGCAGCCCCACGCTGCACGTGCTCGACCGCACTTTCATACACGAGGGCAGGCGCTGGATCGTGGACTACAAAACCGCCGACCCCGACAGCGCCGACCCCAGCGCCTGGCAGGCCCAGTTGCAGCGCTACAGCGCCCTGTTCGACGACGGCCTGCCGGTGCAACTGGCGCTGTTTTTCACCCACAGTGGGCGCTTGCTGCCGCTGGCCGACGAAGCGCCTGCTGCGCCTGCGAGGCCCTAAGGTTCACACCCCCCAGGTCACACGCCATTTGCCCACCGCCCCATGAACCGCGCCATCGCCTACGCCCTGGCTTCGGCGCTGCTGTTTGGGGCCAGCACCCCGCTGGCCAAGCAGTTGCTCGACCAGGTGCCGCCGCTGCTGCTGGGCGGCCTGCTCTACCTTGGGGCGGGGCTGGGGCTGCTGCTGTACCGGCTGCTGCGCGACCGGGGCTGGCGCCACCCCGGCTTGCAGGGGCGCGACTGGGGCTGGCTGGGAGCGGCCATCGCCATCGGCGGCGTGCTTGGCACCGGCGCGCTCATGTTTGGGCTGCAGCTCAGCAGCGCCGCCAGCGCCTCGCTGCTGCTCAACCTCGAAGCGGTGTTCACCGCGCTGCTGGCCTGGCTGGTGTTTCGCGAGCACGCCAGCCGGCGCGTGGTCACCGGCATGCTGGCCATCGTGGCCGGGGGGCTGCTGCTGGCCTGGCCCACCGACCCGGCCGCCACTGCTGCGGCTGCCGCCACCGCCGGGGCTGCCGGGGCTGGCCTGGTGGCCCCGAGCGCCTGGGCTGCGGCCAGCGCCTGGTTGGGGCCGCTGCTGGTGGCGCTGGCCTGCCTGTGCTGGGCCATCGACAACAACCTCACGCGCAAGGTCGCTGCCGCCGACGCCCTGTTCATCGCGGGCAGCCGCGGCTTGGTGGCGGGCGTGGTGAGCAGCGGCGCGGCGCTGGCCTTGGGTGCCGCCTGGCCCGCTGCTGGCCCTGCGCTGGCGGCCATGCTGGTGGGTTTGCTGGGCTACGGCGTGAGCTTGGTGCTGTTCGTGCTGGCGCTGCGCGGGCTGGGCACGGCGCGCGCCAGCGCCTACTTTGCCACCGCCCCCTTCATCGGCGTGGCGCTCTCGCTGCTGCTGCTGGGCGAGGCCACCACCTGGCTATTCTGGCTCGCCGGCCTGCTCATGGCCGCGGGGGTCTGGCTGCACCTGGGCGAGCGCCACGCCCACCTGCACCAGCACGAGGCGCAAGAGCACGAGCACTGGCACCAGCACGACGCCCACCACCAGCACACGCACGAGGGCGGCGCGCGCCCCGAAAGCCCCCTGGGGCACCGGCACTGGCACCGCCACGAGCCCCTCACGCACCGCCACCCGCACTACCCCGACACGCACCACCAGCACCGCCACTGATCTGATTGCTGCCGGCTTGACCCCATGCTTGGCCCACTGCCCGTGCTACCAGACTGGAGTGAAAAACCATGAATAAGCAGCCCATCGAGACCGCCCGCGACTGCGACCTGCGTCTGTCGTTTCAGGCCATGCAACGCGCCGCACTGAGCGCACGCGCACTGGCCACACAAACCGGCACCGCCTTGGTCGTGAGCCGCAACGGGGTCATCGAGCACATCCGGCCCCAGCCAGAGCTGGCCAGCCCGCGCACGCGCGCGAGCCGCAGCCGCTCTGATGGACAATCCCCCCCATGACATGGATCACCTTAACCGGCCTTAGCCTCGCCTACGGCCACCTGCCCCTGCTCAACCGGGTCGACTTTTCGCTGCAAGCGGGCGAACGCGTTGGCCTCGTGGGGCGCAACGGCAGCGGCAAATCGTCGCTGCTCAAAATCATTGCTGGCCTGGAGCGGCCCGACGACGGCGCCGTGCAGCGCCAAAACGGGCTGCGGCTGGCCTATGTGCCCCAAGAGCCCGATCTGGACCCCGAGGCCAGCGTTTTTGAGGCCGTCAGCGTGGGCTTGCAGCGGGTGCAGGAACTGGTGCAGCGCTACCTGGCGCACGAGCCCGGCTGCGACCTCGATGCGCTGCAAAGCGAGATCGAAACCCTGGACGGCTGGAACTGGGAGCAGCGCGTCGAGCAAACCCTGAGCCGGCTCGGGCTGCAAGCCGATGAGCGCGTGGGCAGCCTCTCGGGCGGGGTGCGCAAGCGCGTGGCCTTGGCGCAGGCGCTGGTGGCCTTGCCCAATTTGCTGCTGCTCGACGAGCCGACCAACCACCTCGACCTCGACGCCATCGGCTGGCTGGCCGAGCTGCTGCGCGATTTTCGCGGCACGCTGCTGCTGATCAGCCACGACCGCGACTTTCTGGACCGCGTCTGCACCCGCACGGTGGAACTCGACCGCGGCCAACTGCACAGCTACGACGGTGCCTTCAGCGCCTTCGAGCGCCTGAAAGCGCAGCGGCTGGCGCAAGAGGCGCTGCTCAACGCCCGCGCCGACAAGCTGCTGGCCCAAGAGGAGCAGTGGATACGCAAGGGCGTGGAGGCGCGGCGCACCCGGGCCCAAGCGCGCATCGAGCGCTTGCACAGCCTGCGCGCCGAACGCGCCGAGCGCCGCGCCGCCGTCGGGCAGGTGCGGCTCGACGTGAACAGCGGGCAGGGCAGCGGGCGCCTGGTGGCCGAGCTCGAAGGCGTGAGCAAGAGCTTTGGCGAGGGCCCCGAGCGCCGTTGCATCATCGACAACTTTTCTGCCACCATTTTGCGCGGCGACAAGGTCGGCCTGATCGGCCCCAACGGCGCCGGCAAAACCACCCTGCTCAAGCTGATTTTGGGCCAACTCGCCCCCGACAGCGGCCGCGTGCGCAGCGGCAGCCGCATCGAAGTGGCCTACTTCGACCAGATGCGCGACGCGCTGGACCTCAACGCCACGCTGGAGGACTTCATCAGCCCCGGCAGCGAGTGGATCGAGATCGGCGCGCGCCGCATCCATGTGCGCAGCTACCTGGCCGACTTTTTGTTTGCCCCGGCGCGGGCGCGTGCGCCCATCAGCGCGCTCTCGGGCGGCGAGCGCAACCGGCTGCTGCTGGCGCGCCTGTTTGCGCGCCCGGCCAACGTGCTGGTGCTCGATGAGCCCACCAACGACCTCGACATCGAAACGCTGGAGCTGCTGGAGCAGTTGCTGGCCGAGTTCGACGGCACCGTGTTCCTGGTCAGCCACGACCGGCGCTTCCTCGACAACGTCGTCACCAGCACCATCGTGTTCGAGGGCGCAGGCCAGTGGCGCGAGTACGAAGGCGGGGTCGAAGACTGGATCGCCCAATCGATGCGCGTACACGGCGCCGCCCCGGTGTGGGGCAAGCGCGGCGCGGGCGCAGCGAGCCTGGGCGGATCGAGCAGCCAGGGCGGCTTGGGCGCGGCTCCCACCGGCGCGAGTGCAAACGCCTCATCGCCCGCTGCCACACCCTCTGCCACAAACGCCGCTGCATCATCCGCCCCATCCCCCCCACCCGCCAGCAGCGCGCCGCAACCGGGGGCCACACCCGCCGCCGCAAAGCGCAAGCTCAGCTACAAAGAGCAGCGCGAACTGGAAGCGCTGCCGCAACGCATCGAGGCGCTGGAAGCCGAGCAAAAAGCCATCGCCGCCGAATTGGGCGACGGGCTCCTGTATGCGCGCCACCCAGAGCGTGCCAGCGCACTCACGGCACGCCACGCCGTGCTCGAAGACGAGCTGATGCAGGCGCTGGAGCGCTGGGAGGCGCTGGGGCACACCAGCTAACTCGCGCAGACCGCTCAGGCCGCATGCCCCATAGGCATGAAACGTGCTTGCATCCAGATGGCCCTACAACACCACTGGATCAAGGTCGACTCACATGAGAAAACGCCCACGCCCGCCCCTGAAATCGGGTTTTGATTACCTTTTGGGCTTCATGCATGGCCTGCAAGATGACCGCAGGCGGCTCAAAGACATCCAGTCAACCTACGACAACCTCACGCTGCTGGGTCAATTGCTGGGTGCCGGCACCGATATCACCCGCATGCGCGCCGACTTCAACCGTTTGGCCGACGTCTTGATCGAACAGATGGCGAGCGAGCACCACCGCAAGGCCGTCCTCAATTTGGGCTATGGCGCGCGCGTGGCCATTGACACCCTGACCCGCAACCTCTATGAACGCACCGCCGACATCGGCTTTCTTGCCACCGATGCCGAGATTTGCTCCTTTGCCCAAGCGGTTGCCAACGACCCCAGCCTGCGCCAAGATGCGTCACGGCTTGCGGCGCTCAGGGCACGCTTTGGCGAGTACGTGCAGAATTATTCGGTTTACCACAACATCATTTTGCTCACCCCAGACGGCCAAGTGCTGGTGCAACTCGATGAACACAACCCCGCCACCTGCACCACCGACCCGCTGCTGGAGCAGGCGCTGCGCACCGAAGCCGGCTACGTCGAGGCCTTTCACCCGACCGACCTGCTGCCGCTCGAGGCCAGCCCGCTGGTTTACGCCTACCGTGTCATGTCAGATGATGGCCGACGGGCCACCGGCGTCTTGTGCCTGTGTTTTCGCTTTCAAGACGAATGCCAGCGCATTTTTGACAGCTTGGTGGCCGAGGACGACTGGAACGTGATCACGCTGCTCGATGCCAATCAGCGCGTCATTGCCAGCAGCGACTCCTACCAGTTTCCCTTGGGCGTGCGGCTCGAACCCGTGCCCGGCGAAGACTGCCGCGTGGTGCGCTTTGCGGGGCGCGAATACCTCGCCAGCACACGCCCCGCCCAAGGCTATCAGGGCTATACCGTCCCGGGCTGGCGCGGGCACGCCTTGGCACCACTCAACCACGCCTTCGAAATGTCGGCCGCCCATGAGCTGGAGTCGGTCCGATCCGAACTGCTCGATTGCGTGTTGGCAAGCACTTCGCTGTTCAGCCCAGAATTGCGGGCCATTCCCCGCAACGCCGCGCGCATCCAAAGCGAGCTCAACCGGGCGGTATGGAACGGCCACGTCTGGCTGTTGCGCCTGCCCGATGCCGCACAGAGCGGCTCTTTTGCCAAGGTCTTGTTGCACGAGATTGGCGACACGGGCGAGCGCACGCGCAGCGTCTTTGCAGAATCGATCCACAACCTCTACAAAACCGTGCTCTCGTCGGTGCTGTTCGACTGCAGCCAGCAAGCCGCATTGGCCATCGAGATCATGGACCGCAACCTGTACGAGCGCGCCAACGATTGCCGCTGGTGGGCGCTCACGCCCGACTTTCGAGCCGCTCTGCGACCGGGCGCCAGTCCCAGCCCAGAACAAAGCCAGCGCCTGAGTGCCATTTTGCGGCACATCAACAGCCTCTACACCGTTTACAGCAACCTGCTGTTGTTTGATCAAAACGGCCAGGTGCTGGCGCTCTCCAATCCGGCGGACTCCGACTGGTTGGGCAAGCCCCTCGGCGAGCCGTGGGTGCGCGCGGCGCTGGCCCTGCCCGATTCGCTGCACTACTGCGTATCGGATTTTGTCTCCAGCCCGCTGTATGGTGGGCAACCCACCTGCATTTTTTCCGCCGCCGTGCGCACGCCAGGTGGCAACGAGCCGGTGGGCGGCATCGCCATTGTGTTTGACTCTGCCCCGCAGTTTCAGGCCATGCTGCACGATGCGCTGCCGCGCCAAGCCGATGGCAACCCGGTTCCAGGTGCCTTTGCCGTGTTTGCCGAACGCGAAAGACGCGTCATTTCCAGCACCCATCCGGGCCTGCAAGCCGGCGCCCACTTGGCCATCGACGAGCGCTTTTTTCGCCTTGAACGGGGCGAGAGCTGCAGCGACATAATCATCTACGAGGGGCGCTACTTCGCCGTCGGATCGACCATGAGCGCAGGCTACCGGGAATACAAATCCGACGGCCAAGTGCACCGGAACGATGTGGTGGCTCTGGTGTTTTGGCCGCTTTCAGATCGCACCATCGACCCCATCAGCCTAGCGCAACTGGACTCCGAAACGGTGGACGCTGGCCCCCGCCGGACCAGCGCTGACACCGACAGCACCGATATCGCTTGTTTCTTGATTGGGCGCAACTGGTACGGCGTGCTGTCGAGCCACGTGATTGAGGCCCTTGATGGCTCCCAACTGATGCCCATGCCGGGTTTGCTGGGCCGCGCCAGCGGCTGCCTGATGCACCAAGACCAGGTCATCAGCGTATACGACTTGGCTGCAGACCTTGTGGCTGCACCCGCAGGACAGGAGCGCAGGCAAGCGGGTGGGCCTGCCACACAGCGCCAGATCGTGGTACTGCAAGTCCCCGGACAAACCCAGCGCTTTGGTGTGTTGGTCGATGCCCTCGGCGCCGTTCGCAACGTTGCCAATGCCCGCATCGATGCCCTTTCCGATGCCATGACCGGAGGCTCCAGCCTGGTTGAAAGTTTGGTCAAGCCCGAAGTCGGCAGCGCCGACCGCCGCCTCCTTTTGGTTTTGTCCACGCCGCGCATTTTGCGCCGATTCAGCAAATAGCCGCACACCGCGGGGCTGCCGGTCGTGGCACGCCCCCCGGTCGCCTGGGCGACGCGGCGCGTCATCGGGCGGCCGCACAATCGCAGCCCCATGGGAACGCTCTACTTGGTGCGCCACGGCCAGGCCTCGTTTGGCGCCGACGACTACGACCGCCTGAGCCCGCTCGGGCAGCGCCAGAGCCTGCGCTTGGGCGAGCATTTGCGCGCGCACGGCTGGCAGCCCGATGCGGTGCTGTGCGGCACCTTGCGCCGCCACACCCAGACTTGGAGCGCGCTGGCCGAGGGGCTGGGCGCTGCGGCCCCCGAGCCACTGCACTGGCCGGGCCTGAACGAGTACGACAGCGCCGCCCTGATCGCGGCCCTGCACGCCGCGCCCTTGCCGTCGCCCCACACGCCCGAGGGCTACCGGCAGCATTTTCGGCTGCTGCGCGACGCGCTGCGCCAATGGATGGCGGGTGTGCTCACGCCGGCGGGCATGCCCGATTACCCAAGCTTCGTGGCCGGCGTGGTGGCGGCGCTGGACCATGTGCGCCAGCTCGGCCAAGGCCGGGTGCTGATCGTCAGCAGCGGCGGCCCGATTGCCACCGCCGTGGGCCAGGTGCTGGGCACCACGCCCGAGACCACGATCGAGCTCAACCTGCGGCTGCGCAACACCGCCGTCACCGAGTTCGATTTCAACCCCAAGCGGCACTCGCTGCAAAGCTTCAACACGCTGCCGCACCTAGCGCAGCCCGAGCAAGCCGATTGGATCAGCTACGCCTGAGGCGCCGCCGCCCCAAAGGGCGGAATCACTGCGCCGCCTCGTTGGGTGCCGCCACCTCTGCAACGTCAGGGGCGCTGTCGGATGGCGGCAGCGTCGCCGACTCGGCGTCGTCATCGAGGTCGACCGCCAGCGCCAGCGCGGGGGCCAGCGCGGCTTCGTCCTCCTCGTCGGACTCGGCTTCAGCGGCCTCGGCGCCACTTGGGGCCGTGCGCGCCAGTTGCTCGATCACGCTGGCCGACACCTCAAGCCCGATCAGGTCGATGTCGCCCAGCCGCACCCGCACCGGGGTGCCGCGCGCCAGCCCCGCGCTGCCGGCGGCGTTGAGCACCAGCGGCAGGGTGTCGGCGCGCACCAGCCCGTCTTTGATGACGCTGGCGTTGAGCTCGCCCACGCTGTTTTGCTGCAGGTAACGCAGCGTCCAGTAGCGCTCCATGCCGTTTTGGAACTGGGCGTAGGCGGTGTAGGCGGCGTCGAAGGCGCCGATCACGGCCAGCAGGTCGGTGTCGCGCGGCTTGAAGGGCGCCGCCAGCGCGGCCGCCTTGCCGTGGCGCACGCAAGCGATCAGTTGCCACTGGTTGACCAGATCGGTGTAGCGGCGCAGCGGCGAGCTGCTCCAGGCGTAGCAGGCCACCCCGATGCCGGCGTGCGGCAGCGCTCTGGCCCCCATGCGCACCTTGATGCCCGGCGCCAAGCTGGCCTGGCTGCGGTAGATGGCGGGCACGCCGCAGTCGGCCAGCCACTGGCCCCAGGTGCTGTTGGCCAGAATCATGGCCTCGGCCACCATCAGGTCCAGCGGCGCGCCGCGGCTGCGGGTGCCGATCTGCACCCGTTCCTCGCCCGTCGGGCCCTCGGGCGGTGCGTCTTGCAGGGCAAAGGTGTAGTCGGGCCGGGTGAAGGTCTCGGGTTTGCCGCGCACCGCCTCGCGCCGCGCCTTGCAGTGCAGCGCCAGCCGGTACAAAAAAGCCAGTTGCGGGCGCAGGGCGGCGATGGCTTCGGGCAGCGGGGCCCCGGGCGCAGCGGCGGGGTTTTGCAGCCAGTCGACGCTGAGGGCCTGATCGAGCTGGTCGTGGCGCAGGTTGTGCGCGATCGGCACCTGCTCGATGCGCGTCTCGCTGCCGCGCAGCTCCAGCGTCTCGGCGTCCAGCCGCAGATAGAGCGAGAGCGCCGGGCGCGCGCCCCCGGCGTCGAGCGTGTAGGCCTGCACCACCGCGTCGGGCAGCATGGTGATTTTGTGCCCCGGCATGTACACGGTGGACAGGCGCTGGCGCGCCACCTGGTCGAGCGGGCTGCCGGGTGCTATGGCCAGCCCCGGCGCCGCGATGTGGATACCCAGCGTGACCTCGGCACTGCCCAAGCCCTGCAGGCTGAGCGCGTCGTCGATTTCGGTGGTGCTTGAGTCGTCGATCGAAAACGCCTGCACCGTGGCCAGCGGCAGGGCCTCGGTCAGTGGCGACAGGGGCGGCAGCGCCGCAAAACCCGTCCCCTTGGGGAACTGATCGAACAAAAAGCGCTGCCAATGAAACTCGTAGGCGTTGCGAATGGCGCCCGCGCGCTGCAGCAGCAGCAGCGGGGCGGTGTGGCTGCTGCGCGCGGCGTGCACCACGGCCTTGTACTCGGGCGCGTTTTTGTCGGGCCGAAACAGGATTTTGTAGATCTGCTGGGCCACCGCCGGTGGGCACTGGCCCGCAGCCAACTCGGCCGCCCAGGCCTCGGTCTGGGCCTGGATCTGACGCTTTTTCTCGATCGCCGCCAGCGCTAGCTGCAGCACGTCCGCCGGGGCTTTTTTGTAGCGCCCTTTGCCAGCGCGGCGAAAGTAATGCGGTGCCTCGCTCAGGCGCAACAAGGCGCCGACTTGCTGCGCCGGCGTGGGCGGATCTTGGAAGTAAACGGCGGCCAATTCGGCAAAGCCAAACTCGGCCTCGGGCGCAAACTCCCACGCCAGCTCGAGCTCGATCTGGGCCCGCAGGGCCTCGGCCGCTTGCAGCAGCGCGCTGGGCTCGGGCTGGGCAAAGCGCAGCAGCACCAAGGCCACCTTGACCTTGACGCGCTTGCCCGACTCCAGCTCAACTTGCAGCGCGGCATCGGATTCGGACAGGATGCGACCAGTGAGCAACTTACCGGCTTCGTCAAACAGGGCGTACAAAATGGGGCTTTCTGGGCGAAGGCAGGGTGAACAAGGGATGGCGAGGCGGCGGGGGCCGCACAGAGGCGGCGCCCGCACCAGTGCGGCCTTGGGCGGGCTCCGAGTTTAACGGCCTTGCTGCGGCTGCGCTGGCAGCGCCCTTGGGGCGCGCGCCATCTCGGCGCCCGCTGTCAGGGAATGCCCAGCCATTTGTGGGTTTGCACAGACAGGCGCCATTGCGGATGCGCCATGCAGTAGCCGATCGCCTGCTGGGTGTGCGCTTGGCGCAGCGGCCCATCCAGTGGCTGCAAAAAAAAGTGCGCAAAGTCCAGCCCCGCAAAGCGCTCGGGCGGGGCCTCGGTTTGCGGATAGACCAGCTTGAGCTCGTTGCCGCGCTGCACGCGCAGCTCGGCGTCGGCCTTGGGGCTGACGCAAACCCAGTCCAACCCGTCGGGCAGCGCCAGCGTGCCGTTGGTCTCGACGGCGATCTCAAAGCCTTGGGCGTGCAGCGCCTCGATCAGGGCGGCGTCGAGCTGCAGCAGCGGCTCGCCGCCCGTGCACACCACCAGCGGCCGGCCCGCGTCGGCACCGCTGCCGCCGCCCCAGCAGGCGCGCACCGCCTGCGCCAGCGCCAGCGCGCTGGAAAACTTGCCGCCGCCGCTGCCGTCGGTGCCCACAAAATCGGTGTCGCAAAAGCGGCACTGGGCGCTGGCCCGGTCGGCCTCGCGGCCGCTCCAGAGGTTGCAGCCGGCAAAGCGGCAGAACACGGCGGCGCGCCCGCTCTGGGCGCCTTCGCCTTGCAGGGTGTAGAAAATTTCTTTGACGCTGTAGTTCATGTCAGTGGCGCACGGCCGCCCAAAGCCACTGAAGCACCCCCTCAGGGGGCAGCAAGCGCAGCGCGCGTGGGGGTAACATCATGCCATTGCCTTGCTCAAATCAGGCCCGGGCCTAGGTCGGTGGCCATCACCAGCGCCCCGCAGCCGGGCGTCTGGTACAGATCGACCCGCTCCAAAGCCGCCAGCTCGCGCCGCCCTTGTTGCAAGATCCACCCAGCCAGGCTGGCGCAATCGCAATCGGGCAGGCCCGCCGCGGCCGCCAGCTCGTGCAAAGGCTGGTGGTCAAGGGCCTTGAACAGCGGGTCGAACAAGCGCTTGACGTCGCCAAAGTCGAGCACCCAGCCCTGCACCGCATCGAGCTCCCCGCCCAGCCCCAGGCGCAGCGTGTAGGTGTGCCCGTACAGGGCCGCCAGGGGGTGGTCAGGCGGGGCCTGGCGCAGCCGGCGCGCGCTGTCGAGCGTCAGGTCTTTCCAGATGCGGTAGCGCTGCCCGTCGAAGCTGGCCCCGCAGGAGGCGGTCTCGAACACCGTGACGCGGCTCAGACCGGGCAGGGCGGGCACAAGCTGCTGCCACAGCCACGCCGACAGCACCTCGCTGGTGGGGTTTTCCAGCCCCGCAAGGTCGTTCAGGCAGTGCCGGTGCAGGCGCTGGTGCAAGGGCGCCCAGGCGCGGTCGAGGCGGTCGGTGGCGTCCAGCTCATCAAACAACCCGTCTGGGCGGGCGTGCAGCAGCACCTCGAAGCCGTGCCCGTGCATGCGACCGCACTTGTGGCCCGCCGGCACGCGCGGCAACTGGTGCGCGGCCTCGAAGCGGTAGCGCCGCCACGTGTGGGCGTGGCCGCTGGCGTCGAGCTCGCAACCGCTGCGCGGGGTGCTTTGCACCCCGATCTGGGCCAACTGCAAGCCCGCGCTGGCCAAGCGCTGCTGCAGCCAGCGCGCCAGCGCGGTGTCGTCGGGTTCGGGCAGGCAGTCGTTGAGCAGGCGGTGGTCCAGCGCCGCCGTCACACCCTCCAGATGCTGCTGCAACTGCTCCACCTCGGTGCCGGCCACCGCCGCCCAGCCGGGCGCCAAGCGCGCGCGCAGCCTTGCATCGAAGCTGTGCCCATGCAGGCGCGCCTGCGGGTGCTGGGGCGGGCGGCGTTGCAGTTGCCGCGCGGCTTCGAAGCCGGCCTGGGCGCAGTGGTGCAGGTTCAGCATGGGGCAGGCCACTTCATGGGTGCAGACCAAAACGCTGCCGCAAGGGGTCGGGGCAGCCCACCTCGGCAAAGCCCTTGGCGCGCAGCAGGCAGGCATCGCAAGCGCCGCAGGGCTGGCCCTGCGGGCCCGGGTCGTAGCAACTGCAGGTGTGCGCCAGATTGACCCCCAGGCGCAGCGCCTCGCGCACGATCTCGGCCTTGCTCAGGTGCTGCAAGGGGGCGTGGATGCGCAACCGCTGCGTGCCTTCGACGCCCGCCCGGGTGGCCAAGTTGGCCATGGCCTCGAAAGCCTGGATGAAGGCCGGGCGGCAGTCCGGGTAGCCGGAGTAGTCGAGCGCGTTGACGCCGATGAAAATGTCGACACTGCCCAGGGTTTCGGCCCAGGCCAGCGCCAGACTCAGAAACACCGTGTTGCGCGCCGGCACGTAGGTCAGGGGTATGCCCGCCTGCGCCATCCCCTCCAGCGTGCGGTGCTTGGGTACCGCCAGCGCAGGCTCGGTCAGGGCTGATCCGCCAAAGGCGCGCAGATCGACCGGCACGGTGATGTGGCGCCGCGCGCCTTGGGCCTGCGCCTGCGCCCGCGCCGCATCCAGCTCGTGGGCGTGGCGCTGGCCGTAATCGAAGCTCAGGGCGCAGACGGCAAAGCCGCGCTCGCGCGCCAAGGCCAGCACGGTGGCCGAATCGAGGCCGCCGCTGAGCAGCACCACCGCCGTGGGTTGGGCCGCGCTCGTCAAAGTCATGGTGGGTCCTTTTTTTTCAAGATGGGGGCGAGGGAACCCATCGGGCCAAAGCAGCGGCACGAGCCGGTGCGCAAGCCGCTCATTTTAAGCTTGTGCCACGGCCTGCGCCTGGCGCGCTAAAATCTGGCGCATAAAACGGCTCTCGGAGGATAGGCATTGCACTGGTATCTCGTCCACACCAAACCGCGCCGGGAACAGTGTGCGCTCGAGCACTTGGAACGCCAAGGCTTTTCCTGCTACCTGCCCCTGCTGCGCACCGAAAAGCTGCGCCGCGCCAGCTTAGACACCTGCGACGAGCCGCTGTTTCCGCGCTATTTGTTCATCGAGCTGGGCTTGGACCTGCAGGCCCGCAGCTGGGGCCCGATCCGCTCCACCGTGGGCGTGAGCCGCTTGGTCACCTTTGGCGCTGTACCCGCCAAGGTGCCCGAAGGCCTGATCGACCAGTTGCGCCTGCACGAAGCCCAGTTGCGCGGCCAGGTGGTGCCGCTGTTCCAGCCCGGCCAGCGGGTGCGCGTCACCCAAGGGCCGTTTGCCGGCCTTGAGGGGGTGTTCCAGATCGCCGAAGGCGAGCGCCGGGTGCTGGTGCTGATCGAAATGCTCTGCAAGCCGGTGCTGCTGCCGCTTGAACCCAGCGCGCTGCGCAAGGCCGGCTAGAGGGCCCTAGATCGGGCGCGGCGGGGCCGCACGCGCCTGTGCCACACCTTGGTTGGCCAAGGCATCGGCGCGCTCGTTGCCCGGGTCGCCGGTGTGGCCCCTGACCCAACGCCAGTCGATTTCATGCCCGCCCTGCTGCACCAAGGCGTCGAGCTGCTGCCACAGGTCCACGTTTTTGACCGGCTGGCGCGCCGCCGTTTTCCAGCCCTTGGCTTTCCAGCCCGGCAGCCATTCGGTGATGCCTTTGCGCACGTATTCGCTGTCGAGCCACAGGGTGACGCGGCACGGGCGCTTGAGCGCCTGCAAGGCCTCGATGACGGCGGTGAGCTCCATGCGGTTGTTGGTGGTCTGCGCCGCGCCACCGCAGAGCGTTTTTTCAGCCCCTTCGGTGCGCAACAGCACGCCCCAGCCCCCAGGGCCCGGGTTGCCTTTGCAGGCGCCGTCGGTGTAGATGACAACCGTCTTCATGCGGGTGATTGGTGCTGGTCGCTCGGCCGCGCGGGGCTGGCTTGACGGGCCACCGCCACCGGCGCGGCGGCGGCGGGTTTGGGCTTCCAGGCCGGGCCCAGCAAGCGCAAGCCACGCACCCGCTTGACGGCCACCATGCAGTAGGCGTTGCCGAAAAAGGGCCAGAAGCGCGCGCCGGCGCGCTCCATCCAGCCCAAGCGCTGCAACCACAACTCAGACTGCAGCGCCGGCCGGTAACAGCCCATGCGGCACGACTCGACCTCCAGCCCCAGCAACTGCAGCCAGTCGCGCAGGCGCCGGTGGGCAATGAACTCGCCGGCCTCGGGCAAAAACGGCCGCGCCCAGCGCGAGCGCTGCAAACCCAGCCGAACCAAGAGCCGCGCCCGCTGCTGGCGCAAACCCCACAGGCTCCACGGGTTGAGGCCGCAGACCACCAAGCGGCCTTCGGGCAACAAGACCCGCTGCACCTCGCGCAGCACCGTGTGCGGGTCGGCACTGAGTTCGAGGGTATGGGGCAGCACGATCAGATCGAGGGTGTTTTCGGAAAACGGCAGCGCGGCGGCGTGCGTCACCAAGGCCAGCTCGCGCCCACCGCCTGGCTGCAGCGGCGCCGCAGCGGCGCCCAAGTCGGCGTGGCGCTCCAGCGCCGATGAGGGCTCGGGCAGCGCCAGCCAGCGCTTGGGCATGCGGTTGGCGCGCAAGGCATCGATCTGTGGCAAGCCCAACTGCAAGGCATGGTAGCCAAAGCAGTCGGCTACCGCTTCGTCGCACCGCTCCTGCTCCCAAGCCAGCAGGTAGCGCCCGGCCTCGCTGGCCAGCCACGCTGCCAGCTGCTGCCCGCCCGCATCCGATGCGGCCGGCGGCGGGTTCGGTTCAGTGGTCAAGGGCTTCGTCCGCCACGGGCGACTGTGCCAGCACCGCCGCACGGATCATTTCGCGCATGGCTTTTTTCTCGGGAAAGCTCAGCGTGCGGCCCAAACCGCGCCGCACCCGCAGCAGCAGATGGCGGTCGGTCTCGGGCGGAACCCCTTGGCTGCTTTGCATTTCTTCGTACAGATCGAGCCTTGCGTGCGGGGTTTCCTCGCGCCACCACTCGTCGATCACCTGTTGCACCTGCTCCAGCCACGCCCCATCGGGCTGCTGGTCGGCGTGAACGGGTTCGCCCAGCGCGGCGCCGTGCTCGTGCTCGTACTCAAATTCGCGCCGCTCTGCTTGCGGCAGCCGGGTGGGCGTGTGGCCCAGTCCCTCGGCTTGGCCGTGGTTCAGGGCCGCCCAAGCCGCCTCGTTGAGGCTGACGCGCCGATCGGCCTGCATCAGCAGCCGCGCCCAA
Organism: Serpentinimonas barnesii; assembly: GCF_000696225.1. Taxonomy (GTDB): domain Bacteria; phylum Pseudomonadota; class Gammaproteobacteria; order Burkholderiales; family Burkholderiaceae_C; genus Serpentinimonas; species Serpentinimonas barnesii. Next base: position 66,354 of record NZ_BAWN01000033.1, read on the forward strand.
CTCGGGTCTTCGGCCATCAAGCGGCCAAAGTCCTGCGCCGAGGCGTCGGTGACCATCACCACCTTGAGGCCGCGCCACTGCGCCTCGTCGATGTAGGGAATGAGGCGCTCGTCGTCGCTGGCCAGCAGCGCCAAGGCGCAGCCGCCCCGGCTCGCCAGTTGCGTCAGCTCCAAACCCAGCGTCCGCACCAGCGCGGCCCCGCCGTCGCTGGCGTGTGCCGGCACCATGCGCAGCACCACGTCGTCGAGCAGTTGGCTGGGCTGCTGGTCGGTGTAGAGGTAGCTGCGCAACAGCGCCGCATCGGCGCCGCACAGGCGCGCCAGGTGCGAGAACACGGCCTGCAAGAGGTCTCGGTGCAGCCCATCCTCGGGTGGATGGGGCTGCTGCTTGGCCAACCAGCTCAGGTAGCGCTCGTCGATCAAGGCCACCGCCTGGCCGAATTCGGCACCGGCGCCGGAGCCAAAAGCGGGGCGCAGGTGCGGCCTTTTGTTTAAGTGAAATTTGGTTTTCATAATAGCCCTGTAACTGCAATAAGGTAAAACGGCCCGGATGGGCCATCCGCTTGGGCAACTGCCTGCGATTTTGGCACGAAAGCGCGCCAAAGGTTCCCTTGCCGAACGGGTGCTCAGGGGCGGGTGGGCGGCGGGGGCGCCGCCAGCAGCCACTCGATGC
>NZ_BAWN01000032.1 GCF_000696225.1 Serpentinimonas barnesii
CCAGCCCCAGCCCCAGCCCCAGCCCCAGCCCCAGCCCCAGCCCCAGCCCCAGCCCCAGCCCCGGCCTTGCGGGGCTGCTTCGTCACCGGCACCGACACCGAAGTCGGCAAAACCCGCGTCAGCGCCGGTTTGCTGCACTGGTTGGGCGCGCAAGGGCTGCGCGCCGCCGGTTACAAGCCGGTGGCCTCCGGCATGGAGCCCGTCGATGGGCAGTGGCTCAACGAAGACGTGCAAACCCTGTGGGCGGCGGGCTGGCCCGGTGTGCGCCCCGAGCAGGTGGGGCCGCTGCAACTGCGCACCGCCTGCGCGCCGCACATCGCAGCCGCGCTGGAAGGCCAGACCATCGATTTCGAGCGCTTGCAGCAGGGGGCGCGGCAACTGGCGCAGCAGGTGGACGTGCTGGTGGCCGAAGGCGCCGGTGGCCTGTGCGTGCCCCTGGGGCCGGACTGGGACAGCTCCGACCTGATGCGCGCCCTCGGCCTGCCCATGGTGCTGGTGGTGGGGCTGCGGCTGGGCTGCATCAACCACGCGCTGCTCACGGCCGAAGCCATCCGCGCCCGCGGCCTGCGCCTGGGTGGCTGGGTGGCCAACACGCTCGACCCCGATATGCCCTTTTTGGCCGAAAATCTGGCCACGCTGCGGCACGAGTTCCAGCGCCGCCACCAAACCCCCTGCCTGGGCGTTTTGCCTCGGCTGGCCCCGGCTGGCGCGGTGCAAATGGCCCAGGCCGCCGCTGCGCACCTGGACGACGCAGCCCTGCGCACCCTGTTCGATTTGCCCTTGGCGCAAGCCTGATTCAAAGCCCCAAGCGGCCCCTCAAGCCCTAAACCCACAACTCCCAACCACCGCCCCCACAAGATGAGCACTTGCGCAATCCCGATCGACCTTTCCGCCCTGCGCCGTGCCGGGGCACAGGGAACCGGTGCTGGCAGCACACAGCCCGCCGCAGCCGCCCAAGCCACCCCCCCGCGCTGGCCGCAAGCCACCATCGAGGCCCTGTTCGAGTTGCCCCTGATGGACTTGCTGTACCAAGCGCAGCAGGTGCACCGGCAGCACTTCGACCCCAACGAGGTGCAGCTCTCCACCCTGCTCTCGATCAAGACCGGCGGCTGCGCCGAAGACTGTGGCTACTGCCCGCAGTCGGCGCATTTTGATGCCGGCGTCGAGGCCAGCAAGCTGATGCCGCTCGATGCCGTGTTGCAAGCCGCCCGCGAAGCCAAGGCCCAAGGGGCCAGCCGGTTTTGCATGGGCGCAGCCTGGCGCAGCCCCAAAATGCGCGATCTGCAGCGCGTCACCGACATGGTGCAGGGCGTGCGCGCGCTGGGGCTGGAAACCTGCATGACGCTGGGCATGCTCGATGCCGAACAGGCGCAGCAGCTCAAAAGCGCCGGGCTGGACTACTACAACCACAACCTCGACAGCGCGCCCGATTTTTACGGCCAGATCATCAGCACGCGCAGCTACCAAGACCGGCTCGACACGCTGGAGCACGTGCGCCAAGCCGGCATCAATGTGTGCAGCGGTGGCATCGTCGGCATGGGCGAAACGCGCGCGCAACGCGCTGGCCTGATCGCGCAACTGGCCAACCTCGAACCCTACCCGGAGTCGGTGCCAATCAACAACCTGGTGCCCATGCCCGGCACCCCGCTGGCCGACGCGGAGCCGATCGACCCCTTCGAGTTCGTGCGCACCATCGCCGTGGCGCGCATCACCATGCCAAGCGCCTGGGTGCGGCTCTCGGCCGGGCGCGAGCAGATGGACGATGCGCTGCAGGCGCTGTGCTTTGCCGCCGGGGCCAACTCGATTTTTTACGGCGACCGGCTGCTCACCACCGCCAACCCGCAGGCCGCGCGCGACCGCGCCTTGTTTGCGCGCTTGGGGCTGCGTGCGCAGGGCCAAGAAGCTGGGGCGCTTGGCACCGCCGCAGCACCCAGCGCCTAAGCCCTAGCTGCCCCGCTGGCAGCCCCTCTCATGGCAGTTGCTGCGGGGGGCTGGAGTCGCTGCGCGCCGCCTGCGCCGCCCGAGCACGCGCCAGCGCAGCCTCGATCAGCGCGCGCTTGCGCTCCAGCACGGCCGGGTCGGTGTGTTTGGAGTGGCTGGGCAAGTCGGCCAGTTTGCTCTCGGCCTTGGCGATCAGGCGCTGCTGCTGCGCCTGCGCTTCGCGCTCCAGCCGCTGCTGGCGCTGGGTGTAGCGCTGGCGCGCCTGCTCGGCTTGCGCAGGGCTCCAAGCGGACCAGCCGGTGGCCACGGGTTGCGCACCATCCGCAGCCCCCACAGCAAGCATCTGGATACAGTCCACCGGGCACACCGGCAGGCACAGATCGCAGCCGGTGCAGTAGCGTTCGATCACGGTGTGCATGCGCTTGTGCGTGCCCACAATGGCGTCGGTCGGGCAGGCCTTGAGGCATAGGGTGCAGCCTATGCACCACTGCTCGTCGATCACCGCCACCGTCATGGGGCCCTCGAAGCCGTGGGCCGGGTTCAACGGCAGGGCCGGTCGGCCGAGCAGGGCGGCCAGCCGCTCCACCCCCGCTTGGCCGCCGGGTGGGCACTGGTTGATTTCAGCCGTGCCCACCTCCAGCGCTGCGGCGTAGCTGCGGCAGTCTGGGTAGCCGCAACGCTGGCACTGCGTTTGCGGCAGCAGCGCATCGATGCGCTCGGTCAGGCTCTCATTCACCCGTATCCGGTTTGCGTGCGGCACTGCGCCGCTTGGCTGCGGCGGGCGTGGTGCTGGTTGCAGGGCTGGCAGGCAGCGCCGTTTCGTCGGAATCGCCATCGTCGAGCTCGGCCGCGCCCTTGCGCGCCGCTGCTTGGGCCGCAGCCGAGGTGGGCTCGTGTTCGGCAATGAAGGCGCGCACGATCGGATAAACCTGCTCGCGCCAGCGCCGGCCGCTGAAAATCCCGTAGTGGCCGGCCCCCGGCACCTCAAAGTGGCGCTGTTCTGGGTCGGCAATGCCGGTGCACAGATCGTGTGCGGCGCGGGTCTGGCCGCAGCCCGAAATGTCGTCCAGTTCGCCTTCCACGGTCAGCAAGCCGGTGTTGCGGATGTCTTGGGGGCGCACGCGCTCGGGCTGGCCTTGCTCGTTGCGCACATCCCAAGTGCCATGCACCAGCTTGAATTCCTGGAACACGGTGTGGATGGTTTCGAGGTAGTAGTGCGCGTCCATGTCGAGCACCGCGTTGTACTCGTCGTAGAACTGGCGGTGCGCCTCGGCGCTTTCGTTGTCGCCCTTGATCAGGTCGCGGAAGTAGTCGTAGTGGCTGCTGGCGTGCCGGTCCGGGTTCATGGCGATGAAGCCGGTGTGCTGCAAAAAGCCCGGATAGACGCGCCGCCCGGCCCCCGGAAAACTGGTGGGCACGCGGTAGATCACGTTGTTTTCAAACCACTCGAAGCTGCGCTGCGCCGCCAGGTTGTTGACCGAGGTGGGCGACTTGCGGGCATCGATCGGGCCGCCCATCATGGTCATGGACAGCGGGGCCAGCTCGCCCCGGCTGGCCATCAGCGAGACCGCGGCCAGCACCGGCACGGTGGGCTGGCAGACGCTCATCACGTGGCAGTTGCCGTACTTTTGCTGCAAGTGGCGGATGAATTCCTGCACGTAGTTGACGTAGTCGTCAAGGTGAAAATCGCCTTGATCGAGCGGCACCATGCGCGCGTTTTTCCAGTCGGTGATATAGACCTTGTGCTCGCGCAGCATGGTGCGCACGGTGTCGCGCAGCAGCGTGGCGTAGTGGCCCGACAGCGGTGCGACGATCAGCACCACCGGCTGCGTTTTGAGCCGGGTCAGGGTCTCGGGGTGGTCGGAAAAGCGCTTGAAGCGGCGCAGTTCGCAAAAGGGCTTGTCGATCTCGACGCGCTCGTCGATGGCCACGTGTTGGCCCTCGATGTCCACGTGGCGGATGCCGAACTCGGGTTTTTCGTAGTCTTTGCCCAAGCGGTGCACCAGGTCGTAGGCGGCGGCGATGCGCTGCGCCATGGGCGCTTGGCCCAGCGGCGAGAGCGGGTTGGCAAACAACTTGGCGGTCATTTGCGCAAAGTCGGAAAAGGGCTCGATCAGCGAGCGCTGATTTTCGTAAATTTGGTACAGCATGGCAGTACTCCGACTTATGTTGCAGTGCAGCGTAATATATCAGGATAGACTGATTTTGTCCTGATTAAATGCCTTGCGCGACTCCAAGTGTCGCGCAGGTGCCTCAGAGCACCGCCGCAATCGAGCGGCAAACGTGCCCGATGTTGTGGCTGTTGAGCGCGGCCACGCACATGCGACCGGTGTCGGTGCCATAGACGCCGAATTCGCTGCGCAGGCGCAGCATCTGCTCCTTGCTCAGGCCCGAGTAGCTGAACATGCCGATTTGCTCGGTGATGAAGCCCATGTCTTGTGCCACCCCGGCGGCCTTCAGCCCGGCCACCAGTTGCTGGCGCATGTGCTTGATGCGCACGCGCATCTCGCCCAGCTCGTGCTCCCACAGGGCGCGCAGTTTGGGGTCGTTGAGCACCACCGCCACGATGGCGCCGCCGTGTGTGGGCGGGTTGGAGTAGTTGGTGCGGATCACGATCTTGAGCTGCGACAGCACGCGCGCGGCTTCGTCTTTGCTGGCGCACAGCACCGAGAGCGCCCCCACGCGCTCGCCGTACAGGCTGAAGCTCTTGGAAAACGAGGTCGAGACCAGCACATCGAGGCCGGCGGCGACGAACTGCTGGATCACCGCGCCGTCTTCGACGATGCCGTGGCCAAAGCCCTGGTAGGCCATGTCGAGGAAGGGCGTGAGGCCGCGCGCTTTCACCACCGCCACCACCTGCTCCCACTGCGCCGGTGTGAGGTCGTAGCCGGTCGGGTTGTGGCAGCAAGCGTGCAGCAGCACCACGGTGCCGGGGGCGGCGGCTTCTAGGCTGGCGAGCATGCCGGCAAAGTTGAGGCCGCGCTGCGCTGCGTCGTAGTAGGCGTAGGTGCCCACTTCAAAGCCGGCCTGGGTGAACAGGGCGCGGTGGTTTTCCCAGCTTGGGTCGCTGATCAGCACCTGGGCGCCGGGCTTGAGTTTTTTCAGGAAGTCGGCCCCGATTTTCAGGCCGCCGGTGCCGCCTATGGCCTGCACCGTGGCCACGCGGCCACTTTGCACCGCCTCGCTGGCGGCGCCAAACACCAGTGCCTTGACGGCGTTGTCGTAGGCGGCGATGCCGTCGATGGGCAGGTAGCCGCGGGCAGCGGGTTTTTCCATCAGGGCGCGCTCGGCCATTTGCACGCACTGCAGCAGGGGCAACTTGCCCTCGTCGTCGTAATACACCCCGACCCCGAGGTTGACCTTGTTGGGGCGCGGGTCGGCTGCAAACTGCTCGTTCAGACCCAAAATCGGGTCGCGCGGGGCCATTTCGACGGCGGCAAAGAGGGACATGGGAGGGGCCTGTGGGTAGGATGAAAAAAAGGCGCTTGGGGCTGATCCAGCCCGCAAGTCAAAACCCCCATTTTACCGTGTCGTTTGCATGCCAAGCGCGTGGCCGACCGCGTTTACCCAGCGTTCAGGCCGCGCGCAGTTGCGCCCAGCGCTGCATCAGCGCGTGCGCGGCCGCTTCGGGCTGGGCCGCGCTGGTGAGAGCGCGCACCACCGCAAACGAACCCACGCCGCTGGCGGCCACGGCCGGCAGTTGCTCGGGCCCGATGCCGCCGATGGCCACGGTGGGCAGCAGGCCGCGCAGCAACTGCGCGTAGGCGCTCAGCCGGGCGCTGCCTTGCGGCGCAGTGGCCATGGCTTTGAGGGTGGTGGGGTACACCGCCCCAAGCGCCAGGTAGCTGGGCCGCAAGCGTGCAGCACGCAGCAGCTCGGCGTAGCCGTGGGTGCTGATGCCCAGCCGCAACCCGGCGCGGCGCAGCGCAGGCAGGGCCTCGGGGGGCAGGGTGTCGAGGTCTTCTTGGCCCAGGTGCACACCGTAGGCCCCGGCCTCGATGGCGGCCTGCCAGTGGTCGTTGATGAACAGGCGGCTGGGCGGCTGGCCGCTGGCACGGGCCACGGCTAGCACGGCCGCTGCAGCGGCCTGCACCTCGGCGCGCACGGCGGCGGGGTCGTCCGATTTGAAGCGCAGTTGCAGCGTGGGCACGCCGGCTTGGGCCATGCGCTGCACCCAGGCGGCGCTGGACAGCACGGCGTACAGGCCAAGTTCGGCTGGGCCGGGGGCGAAGGCGGGTGCGGATTCAGGCGGCGAGTCGAGCAGGCCAAAGTCTTGCGCCTCGGTGGGCCAGTCGGCGCGCCAAGTGCCCTCGCGCTCGCTGCGGCGCTGCCAGGCGCGGGCAATGGCGGCGGCGTCGGGCTCGATGAAGCCCAGGCGGCGCGCAGTGGCATAGGCCAGGTCGTGCGCGCTGGTGCTGGCGGCTTGGGCCAAGGGGTCGGCTTGCTCGGGCAGGGCCAGGGCGGCGTGGCGCTGCACCAGGTCGTGCAGGCGCTCGTGGGTGGTGTTCATAGGCGGTGGCCGAGCGCCATCAGGCCTGGTGCCAAAACGGCGTGCCCAGCACCGGCGTGCTGGGCTGGGCGCTGTCTTGCGCCGGCATGGCACCGGCCAAAAAGGCGTGACGCCCAGCCTGCACCGCCGCCGCAAAGGCGCCCGCCATGCGCACCGGGTCCAGCGCCAGCGCCACCGCGGTGTTGAGCAGCACACCGTCGAAGCCCCACTCCATCACCTGGCAGGCGTGCGAGGGCAGGCCCAGCCCGGCATCGACGATCAGCGGCACGCTCAGGCGCTCGCGCAGGCTGCGCAAGGCCCAAGGGTTGAGGGGGCCTTTGCCGGTGCCAATTGGGGCCGCCCACGGCATCACGGCCTGGCAACCCACATCGACCAGGCGCTGGCACAGCACCAGGTCTTCGGTGCAGTAGGGCAGCACCTTGAAGCCGCGCCGGGTGAGCTGGTCGGCACCGTTCACCAGGTTCAGGGTGTCGGGCTGCAAGGTGTAGTCGTCGCCGATGATTTCGAGCTTGATCCAGTCGGTGCCGTACAGCTCGCGCGCCATTTCGGCGGTGGCAATGGCCTCTTGCACGCTGTGGCAGCCGGCGGTGTTGGGCAGCAGCGGCACCTGCATCTGCTGCAACAGGGTCCAGAACGGCTGGCCGGCCTCGGGGGCGGCGGCGTTTTGGCGCCGCAGCGCGGCGGTGAGCATGCAGGGCTGGGCCTGTGCCACGGCTTGCTGCAGCAGCGCGGGCGAGGGGTAGCGCGACGTGCCCAGCATCAGGCGGCTGGAAAAGGGCTGGCCGTAAAGGATGAGGGGGTCGGCAGTGGAGTGCGGGTTCATGCGGTGGAGTGCGGGTTCATGCGGTGGGGTGCGGGTTCATGCGGTGGGCGGCGTGCTTAGCCGCCGGTGACGGGGGAGACGAGCTCGATCCGGTCGCCCTCGGCCAGCGCGGTTTGCGTGTACTGGCTTTTGGGGACGAATTGCAGATTGAGGGCGGCGGCAAAGGGCGGGGCCAGGCGCGTGGCGGCCACGGCATCGGCCAGCGTGGCCCCGGCGGGCAGGGTCAGGGGCTGCTGGTTGAGCCAGACTTGCATGGGGTTTTCCACTGCGCCCCCTCAAGCCGACAGCGCAGTGGGGCAGGGCTCGAAGCGCAACCCCAACCGTTCGGCCAGAGGGTGGCTGCGTTGCTGCACGTATTCCAGCACGGCGTCGCAGACGGCGGGGCCGATCAGGTAGCCGTGGCGGAACAGGCCGTTGATCTGCAGCACCTGCGGCGCGCACTCGCGCACCAGCGGCTGGTGGTCGAGCAGGGTGGGGCGGCACTGGCTTTGCAGCCTGACAATGCGCGCCTCGCCAAAGCCAGGGTGCACCGCGTAGGCCGCGCTGAGCAACTCCAGCGCCGAACGCGCGCTCACCTCAGACAAATCTTCTGATTCGATCTGTGTGGCCCCGACGACAAAATAATGCTCCTGCTTGGGCGCGATGTAGAGCGGGTAGCGCGGGTGCAGCAGCCGGGTCGGGCGCTGCAGCGTCACGCCGGGGGCGTGCAGGCAAGCCACTTCGCCGCGCACCCCGCGCAGCGGCCGCTCGGTGGCGGCCCAGTCGGGCTGCGCCCCCAGGCCGCGGCAGTCCAGCACCCAGCCGCCGTGCTGGCGCTGCCAGTCCAGCGCCTGCTCCAGCCCGGTCGGGTGGTTCCAGTGCAGCGCCGCACCGCGCTGCTCCAGTTCGGCTTGCAGCGCTTGCAGCAGTTGGTGGTTGTCGAGCTGGCCCTCTTGGGGCAAGTAGAGCCCGCTCTGGAAGTGCCCGGCCACACTGGGCTCCAAGGCCGCCAGTTGCTGCGCGTCCAGCGGTTGCGCCGCTTGCAGCTCGGGCAGGTGCTGCACCGTCTGCGCCCAGACGCGGCTTAGGCGCGTGGCCTCGGCGGCGTCTTGGCGGTGCCACAAAATCAGGGTGCCGTCTTGCTGAAAATAAACCGGCTGCTGCAGCGAGGCAATCAGCTCGCGCCAGCGCGGCAGCGCGTACAGGCCCATGCGCACCACATTGGCCTCGGCCACGGCGGCTTCGGCCAGCGGGGCCAACATGGCGGCAGCGACCCAAGCGGCCGCGCCCTGGTCGGCGGCGGCACGCGCTTCGTGAACCGTGACCGGGTGGCCGCTGCGCGCCAGCGCCAGGCCCAGCAAGCGGCCCATTAGACCGGCCCCCAAAATGAGCACCGGGGCGGGGTTGGGGCGATAAACAGACATGATGGGGCAGATTCCAAGCTAAAAAAACCGCCCAAGCTCGGGCGGCAGGCAGGGCCTCCTGCGGGAAAATATACCATGCCCGTTTTGGGGCAAGGCCGAACCCGGACCGGGGCAATCGAGGGCGATCAAGGCTGATCAAGGGTGGCTACTGGCGCCCAGCCGCTTGGCATTATGGAGCCGCGCTGTCTGGTCACGGTGCCACAGCCTCTGGCCGCAACCTGCGTGCCTCCGATAATCGCTGTTGACCCAGATCAAAAAAACGCCCACGCCCATGCCGCACGCCCCCACACCGCCCACACCCACCCGCCATCCGTGGCGCTATGCGCGCGTGCTCACGATTGCCGGCAGCGACAGCGGCGGCGGCGCCGGGGTGCAGGCCGACCTCAAAACCTTTTCCGCGCTGGGCTGCTACGGCATGAGCGCCATCACCGCCCTGACGGCGCAAAACACCCTCGGGGTGCGCGCCATCCACGCCGTGCCGCCGGCCTTTCTGGAGCAGCAAATCGCGGCCGTGCTGGAAGACATCGGCGTCGATGCGGTCAAAATTGGGATGCTGCACGCGCCCGAGGTGGTGCGGGTGGTGGCGCGTGCGCTCGATCGCTACGCGCCGCCCTGGGTGGTGCTGGACCCGGTGATGGTGGCCACCAGCGGCGACGCGCTGATCGAGCCCGAAACCGTGGCGCTGCTGCGCGCCGAGTTGTTCCCCCGCGCCAGCCTGGTCACGCCCAACCTCGACGAAGCCGCGCTGCTGCTGGGCCGCGCCCTGCCCGACGAAGCCGCGCTGGACGCCGCCGCCGCCGACCTGCTGGCCCTGGGCGCGCGCGCCGTGCTGCTCAAGGGCGGGCACCTGCAGGGCGAGCACCTGACCGATGTGCTCGCTATCGCGGGCACCGCCCCCGCCGACTGGCTGCGCCTGCGCGGCCCGCGCATTGCCAGCCGCAACATCCACGGCACCGGCTGCACCCTCGCGGCGGCCATTGCGGCGCAGTTGGCGCTGGGCTTGGCGCTGCCCCAAGCGGTGCAGGCGGCGCACGCTTGGGTGCGCAGCGCAATCGAAGCCGGCGCCGGTGCGCGCATCGGTGCTGGGCACGGCCCGCTCAACCATGGCTTTGCGCCGCTGGCGCTGCGGCGCTTGTCGGGTGCTTGACGGCCTTTAGCCACTTCAGACGGGTGCGGCTGCTGGGGCGCAGATCGGGCGGACTAGGGCAAGGGCTGCAAGCCCAGCTCGCGCAAAAAACCGTTGTGCTGGTCCTTCGCCGCCGCAATCGCCTGTTCAATTTCCAGCAGATCGCGGTGTGTCGCGTCCAGATCAATCTCCGCCTCGCCCACCGCCGTGCTGATGTAGCGCGAGATGTTTAGGTTGAAATCGTTTTTCTCAATCTCGGCCATCTCCACGCGGCGGGCGTAGCGCGCCCCTTCTTCGCGGAACTGGTAGGTTTGGATGATCTTGGTGATGTGCTCGGGCTTGAGCTGGTTCTGGCGCTTGCCTTTCTCGAAGTGCTCGGCGGCGTTGATGAACAACACGTCGTCCGGCTTCTTGCACTTCTTGAGCACCAGGATGCACACCGGGATGCCGGTGGAATAGAACAGATTGGCGGGCAGGCCGATGACGGTGTCGATGTGCCCGTCCTTGAGCAGCTTGGTGCGGATGCGTTCTTCCGCCCCGCCGCGGAACAGCACACCGTGCGGCAGGATGATGGCCATCACGCCCTCGTCTTTGAGGTGGTGCAAGCCGTGCAGCAAAAAGGCGAAGTCGGCGGCGGATTTGGGCGCTAGGCCGTGGCTTTTGAAGCGCACGTCGTCGGCCAGCGCGTCGGTGGGTTCCCAGCGGTAGCTAAACGGTGGGTTGGCCACGATGGCGTCAAAGCTCGGTTTGCGGGCGGGGTTTTGCTCGCGCATCATGTCCCACTCATTGAGCAGGGTGTCGCCGTGGAAGATCTCGAACTCGGTGTCCTTCACCCCGTGCAGCAGCATGTTCATGCGCGCCAGGTTGTAGGTGGTGATGTTCTTTTCTTGCCCGTAAATCTTGCCGATGGCCCCGCCCGCTGTGGCCACCTTCTTGCGCACATTGAGCAAAAGCGAGCCCGAACCACAGGCAAAATCCAGCACACTGTCCAGCCGCTTCTTGGTGCCGGTTTTTGGCTCTTGGCTGTCCAGCGTGACAATGGCCGAGAGAATGTCGGAAATCTGCTGCGGGGTGTAGAACTCGCCCGCCTTCTTGCCCGAGCCGGCAGCAAACTGGCCGATCAGGTACTCGTAGGCATCGCCCAGCGCGTCGACGTCGGTAGAAAACGCCGCCAGCCCTTCGGCAATTTTCTGGATGATAGAGCAGAGCTTGGCGTTGCGGTCGGCGTAGGTCTTGCCGAGCTTGGGCGAGCTCAGGTCGATCTCGGAGAACAGGCCCTGAAAGGTGCTCTCAAACGATTCCGTCTCGATGTACTTGAAACCGGCTTGCAGGGTGTTGAGCAGATCCGCGTTCTGGGTGCGCGCCAGGTTGGCGATGCTGTTCCACAGATGCGCGGGCTGGATCACGTAGTGCACCTTGCGCCGCATTTGCTTCTCAAAGGCCGGGGTGTCGTCCACGTTGTGGGCGTACCAGAGCGCCAGCGGCACCTGGCGCGCGTCGCCGCCCACATCGGGGTAATCGCGCCCAAGCTCCTTCTTGGCCGCCGTTTCGTAGTTGTCAGACAGGTAGCGCAAAAAGAGGAAGGACAGCATGTAGTCGCGGAAGTCGTCCGCGTCCATGGCGCCGCGCAGTTGGTCGGCGATGCCCCAAAGGGTGTTGCCCAGTTGCTTTTGGTTTTGTTCGGTCATGTTTTTTGCTTTGCTGGCTTGGGTTGTGGCAGCCGTTTCATCGCCTGGTCAAAATCGCTCTCCAATTGATCGGCCTTGGCAATCTGAGCCTTGTTGAAGTTCACATACTCCGATTCGGCGAAAGCCTTGGCCACCTCGTGAGATATTTTTCCGGCGTGATTGAGGATGTCGCGGTCGTTGATCGTCAAAAAGCCGTGCAGCTTGGAAATCCAGTCGTTCATCGTCATGGGTACGCGACGCATGGCCTGACCTTCAGCAAACACCAGATATTGTTCCACCAGATTGTTCAGCGCGGCCAATTCATCGGCGCTGAGGTAATTCTTGGCAATGCTCACATCGGTCTTGCGCACCTTGCCGCCGCGCCAATTGGTCAGCCCCATATTGGGCTGATTTTTATCGGCACGGGTATGAATGATCTCTGCCGCCGTTTGCCCCGTAATGGCCCAGTGCATCTTGTTTTGCACTGTCTGGAAAAACGAAATACTTTCAGCCTGCGTAGGGTCATAGTCCACGCTGGTGGCGTAGATGTCGGTGATTTTTTGATAAAAACGCCGCTCGCTGGTGCGGATGTCCTGAATGCGCCGCGTGAGCTCTTCAAAATAATCAAAGGGTTGATCCGGATTTTTCAGCCGCTCGTCGTTCAGCAAGAAGCCTTTGACGATGTACTCGCGCAACTGCTGGGTTGCCCAGATACGAAAGCGTGTTGCCACCGCACTTTTAACGCGGTAGCCGACTGACAAAGTCATATCAAGATTATAAAAGGTCATATTGCGAGCGACCTCTCGTGTGCCCTCTGTGCGAACCTGTCGGAAATCCCGACAGGTTGTGGCAGCATCCAGCTCGCCTTCCTTGTAGATGTGTTGAATGTGTTCCACCACATTGGTGCGCGAGGTCTGGAACAATTCAGCCAACTGCTGCTGAGTCAACCAGACGGTTTCTTCTACAAAGCGCACATCCAGTTTGATTTTTCCGTCATCACTCTGGTAAATCACAAACTGCGAAGCATTGCCGTCCGTCATGGTGTTGCACTCCCGGTTTTTCCAATTACATAACTCAAGACCTCACACCATTGAATGGCGCGCAGTTGAGCTACCGAGGATTCCTCGGTAACTGCTGGCCGGTTGAGCCCCGCTTTAACGGTCAAGGATTCCTTGACCGTTAGATCTGTGATGGCCCGCCTTCGAGTGGTCAAGCAATCCTTGATAAAAATACCGTCGGTTCGGTCGCAGCGCCTCATGTTTTAGCCGCCTCCGGGGATGGGAAAAGCTGCTGCAGCAGGCCTTTTTTGTGGGTCTTGAGGGCTTCGAGCTTTTGGGTTTCGGCGGAGATGAGGGCGTCGAGGCTGCTGAGGCACGAGGCGATACGCTGCTGTTCGGCTGGCGAAGGAATCAGCGCCTCATAAGCAAACAACCCATCTCGGTTGACTTTGGGAATCTTGCCTCGTTCAGAGTTCCGAATCGCGTATTCGAGGAAATTTGGGGAAAGAAGCAAATACACGAGATAACTTCGGAGTAAGCCTCCATTGGTGGATCGGATCGGATAAATATCCGCACTACAAATGCCTTTGAAAGCAGGCGCGGCAACCTTGTTCAAAGCGGGACGGATCTTCGAGTAGAGAACGTCGTTTTCATCGAAAGCGTAATTCCCGCTCATGACACCCTTGTCGCCTGCGGATTTCACGTTAACTAATTTGCCTGAATTGGATTCGATATTCTCGCTGCCGATCTGAGGCAGGTCACAGTAAGGCGGTTGTGTCGGGTCAACTTGCCCGGAGGCAACTTGCACAAGCTCGTCGAGCTTCTTTTCCTCCCACTCGCCGGCGTTTTGGAATTCGGGGAAGCGCAGGCGGGGTTTGGTTTCGCCTTCGCGGGGGAAAAGCTGCTGCATCAGCCCCTTTTTATGGGTCTTGAGCGCGTCCACTTTCCGCGCTTGCGCGGCCACAGACAAGTCCACCGAACCCAGGCACTCGGCGATTTTTTGTTGTTCGGAAACAGAGTTGGTGCCCGCCGGAACGGGAACAGGGAGGGCCATCAAATCGTTGTCGTTGATGCTCAATGAGCCATGAGCCCTCGCGCCCACCTGAATGAAGTTTCGCAGCCAACGCCCGTGTAGATTGTCTGAAAATTGGTAGTTCAGGAAACGCACATCAGGCGACTCACCGTTGACGCGGAAGCAAGTGAAGATGCTGTTCGGGACCGCTGCGAGCTCAGTGCCCGAGTACAAGACGAGAAAGCCTTCGGGATACTCTTTGGTCGCGCTCTTGTTGTAGGCAAACTCGTTTGGCTTCAAGAGCAAGTAATTTTTGTATGAGTCACCCGCGATCACGCGCCCAAACTTGTCTTTTTGGCTCACAAGCCCAACGCCCGATGTGATGCTCATCGGCACGCAAATGTTCTTGCCAACTTTTTCCGTGCGTATCGTTGCAACCGCTCCGAGTGTTTCTGTCGTCCAGTAACCAGCGCTTTGAAACTCCGGAAACCGCAGCTTCGGCACCCACGCAGGCTTGGCCCCTGCCGTCAAAACGGCACTTGGTGTTTTAAGGTTCATGGCGCCACCTCGTCGGTATCGCTCTGGTCATCGGTATCCCACATCTCACGGTATGCGTGGACATAACTCGCGGTGGCTTGCGGGTCCAGTGTCCAGTAATGGCGGCACAGGGTTTTGAAGAGGGTCAGGCCCTCTGGCAGGCAGGCGACGCCCAAGAGCTTGTCGAGTGTGTGCTCGATGCGTTGAACATCGCGGCTGCCGCTGCGCACCATGTCTTGTACGGCGGGCGTCAGTGCTTCGATGGCCTGTTCGCGCAGCGCTTGCAGTTCGGCCATGTGCTGCTTCAGCTCAGCGAGCAAGTCTTGGTAGGTGGCAGTGCCCGGTGTTGAGGCGTGCTGGTGGGGGACGGTCATCTCAACAAGGCCTTTCCCTGTGCGGTAAGGCGGTATTGCTGCAGGCGGCTGTTGGGTTTGTCGGGCAGGGTGAGTTCGATGAGCCCCACCGCCAATGCCGGTTGCAGATAGCTTTTGCGGAAGTGCTCGCGGTCTGCCAAGTCCAGCAAGCTTTGCAGCGCTTGCCGGGTGTGCTCCCCTGTCATGACTCGCAGCAATTGCTCGACTTGCGGGGTGACTTGCGGGGTGACTTGCGGGGTGACGAGGGCCTCGATGCCTTCGCCCGCCCTCGCCCACTGCGCTTGGGGCCGCTGCACCCGGGCGGTGAACTGGTTGCCGCTGGCTTCGTCGATCAGTTCGATCTGCGGCCATTCATTCAGCGCGCGGGGGATGCCGCTGCCTAGGCCCCGGTAGGGCAGCAGCCGGAAGGCGTGTTCGCTGAGGGTGGGGTTGCGGCGGTTGCTTTTGCCGTGGCGGATGTCGTCCACGCTCAGGCTGTCGGGCAGGTGGCCGGGGCTGATGATGTCGATGCGGTCGGTGAACACGAGGATGCGAATGGAAGCGCTGGTGAAGTAGTCGCGGTGCACTAGGGCATTGACCAGCAGCTCTTGCAGGGCAATTTCGGGCACCTCGAGTATGCCCGGCGAGTTGAAGCCCTGATCGCCCTGCACCCGGTGCAGGTTGCGTTTGATGAAGGCGAGTGCCTCGGTGTACTGCTGGGGCAGGGTGCCGCTGATGTCTTGGCTGTCGAGGTAGCGGGTGTCGGTGAGGCGTGTGCCCGGAAAGGCCACGGCCTTGATGGTGAACGCCGGGCACCAGCGCAGCGGGTTGCGGCCAAACAGCAGCAGGCCGGTGAGGTTGAGTTCCAGCCCATCACCTTGTCCATCAGCCAGCCCTAGGTTTTGCAGCAGGGCGTCCAGCGGCAGATCGGCGGGGGCGGTATCGGCAGGGTTGGCGCTGTAGTGCTGGGCCAGGTAGCGGCGCAAGGCGGGTTCGTCTAGGTCGGCGCTGGTGGTGCCGGCCACGGGCACTACGTCGGCATGCACCAAGCCACCGCGCTGGAACATGCGTTGCAGTTCCTCGCGGGCGGTCACATGGCGCTTGTCGGCACCCTGTTTGACCCAGATGCGGCCTTGCTGGTCCAGATAGGGTTTGGCCAGGCCGTTGGGCACGGTCACCACCATCACCAGCCCGGCGTGGGTTTGCACGTTTTCGGTGTGGGGGTGCAGGGGCGGGCGCACATGCTGGCTGCTGGCGTTGCTGAGCATCTGATTGAGGCGGCGCAGCTCGGCCGCAGCCAGCCCGGCCAAGCTGCCGTCGTCGTTGACGCCGATGAGCAGGGTGCCGCCGCCGCTGTTGGCAAAGGCGGCCAGTTCGGCGGCCAAGGCGTCGGGGCTGTTGAAGGTGCGTTTGAACTGCTGGCGGGTGTGCTCGCCCAGCGCCACACGCTGCAGCAGGGCGGCCTCGGTGAGTGGCGGCTGCTCACTCATACGCACGCAGCCCTGAAATCTCGCGCCCCCCGGCGCGTTTGCTCAGCAGGGGCATCAGGTCGGCCATGAGGGCCAGTTCGGCCTGGCTGCGGGCTTTCCAGCCTAGGTCGAGCGGGGCCATGAGGTCGCTCAAGTGCTCGCCATCAAAGATCATGCGCTCCAAGATGCCGTCCACAAAGGCTTGCAGGGCGGCAGTGGCCAGGCTGTGTTTGGCGGCGATGGAGGCGAGTTCTTGTGCGCTCTTGTCGGACTTAAAGCGGATGTAGCCGTCGCGGATGGCGGACTCGGATAAGCCCTCGCCGGCCTTGAGCGTGGCGATGTATTCGGCGATGTCGTCGCGCTCGTTCATGAACTTGGCATCGGCGCTGATGAGGCCGATGAGTTCCTCGCGGCTCATCTTGGCCTTGCCCGGCTCCTTGGCGCTGAACTTGGCGATCAGGCCCATGATGTAGTCGTAGTCGATCACGGCGGAGGCGAAGAGCACGAACTCGAAGTCGAGTTGGTCCACTGCGGTGTCGGTGCCAGCGCCATCGCCCTCCTGGCCGCCCTTGCCCTGCTGCGCCCTAAGCCGCTTGGCGGTTTCTAGGTACTGGCCTTTGAAGCCGCGCAGGTTTGCATCGGACAGCACCTGCTCGATGGCGGCCCGGTCGCCCTCGGTGAGGTCGGTGTATTGGTCGAGCTGGGTTTTGAGCCGCTGCACTTCTTTGAAGTGGGCGATGAAGGCGGCGCGGGCCGCGTCACCCTTCAGGTTCGCCACGGCGGAGGGCGTGCAGGCCAAGCCTTGGGACTTCATGAAATCGCCTAGCGTTTGCACGGCGGCCTCCAGCTTTTGGATGACCACGGGCGCTTTGTCCACCAGCCAGATTTCCCGCGCCTGCTCGCCGGTTTTCTCGCCAGAGAAGAGGGTGATGGCGGCATCGACGGCGTCTTGCTGCTGGCGGAAGTCGAGGATGTTGCCGTAGGGCTTGCTGCCGTTGAGCACGCGGTTGGTGCGCGAAAAGGCTTGGATGAGGCCGTGGTGCCGCAGGTTCTTGTCCACATACAGCGTGTTCAGGAACTTGGAATCGAAGCCGGTGAGCAGCATGTCCACCACGATGGTGATGTCGATCTTTTGCGCCGCCGGGTGGTCGGCATTGGGCCACTGCTGGTCTTTGATGCGCTTTTGCACGTCTTGGTAGTAGAGGTCGAACTCGGCCAGGCGGTGGTTGCTGCCGTAGCGGGCGTTGTAGTCGGCGAGTATGCCTTTGAGCGCGGCTTTCTTGCCCTCGGGGTCTTCTTGGTTGTCGGCCTGCTCTTGCGGCAGGTCTTCTTGGATCTGCTTCACATCCGGGTCGCCCTCGGCAGGCGGGGAGAACACGCAGGCGATGTTGAGCGGCTTGAAGTCGGGGTCGGCGGCCTGTTTGTCCGCCTGCAGGGTTTTGAACAGCGCGTGGTACTCGATGGCGTCGTTGATGGACGCGGTGGCCAGGATGGCGTTGAAGCGGCGGCCGCCGGTGGCGGCGTCGTGCTTGGCCAGAATGGCCTCGATGACGGCCTTCTTGGCGATGGCTTCGCCGGGCTTGGGCGGCTTGTTGCCGTTTTCCTCTTTGGGCTTGAAGTAATCGACGTGGAAGCGCAGGACGTTGCCGTCCTCGATGGCGTGGGTGATGGTGTAGGCGTGCAGCTGCTGCTGGAACAGGTCCGCCGTGGTGCGCATGGAGGCCTGGGTGTCCTCGACCTTCTGCAAGCTGGCATTGGCCTCGAAGATGGGCGTGCCGGTGAAGCCGAAGAGCTGCGCCCTGGGGAAGAACGCTTTGATGGCCTTGTGGTTGTCGCCAAACTGCGAGCGGTGGCATTCGTCGAAGATGAAGACGATGCGCTTGTCTGTCAGGGCTTCGAGCTGTTTCTTGTAGCTGGACTGGCCGTTTTTGCTGCGCTTGCTGTTTCCATCCAGTGCCAGGCCCAGCTTCTGGATGGTGGTGACGATCACCTTGTCGGCGTAGTCTTCTGACAGCAGGCGGCGCACGAGGGCGGCGGTGTGGGTGTTTTCTTCGACGCAGCCTTGCTGGAATTTGTTGAATTCCTCCCGCGTCTGGCGGTCGAGGTCTTTGCGGTCCACCACAAATACGCATTTGTGGATGTGCTCGTTTTCCTTGAGCAGCGTAGCGGCCTTGAAGGAGGTGAGCGTCTTGCCGCTGCCGGTGGTGTGCCAGATGTAGCCGTTGCCCTTGTTTTCGTCTATGCACTGCACGATGTGCTGCACGGCATAGACTTGGTAGGGCCGCATGACCATGATTTTTTGCTCCCCCGCCAGCAGCACCATGTAGCGGCTGATGGTGCGGCCGAGGTCGCACTTTTTCAGGAAGCGCTCGGCAAATTCATCGAGCTGGGTGATCTTGCGGTTGCCTTCGTCTGCGAACTCGTAGATGGGCAGAAAGCGCTCGTCGGCATTGAAGGCAAAGTGGTGGGCGTTGTTGTTGGCGAAGTACCAGGTGCGGTCGCGGTTGCTGACGATAAACAGCTGCATAAAGCAGAGCAGTGTCTTGGTGTAGCCGTTGCCGGGGTCGTGCTTGTACTCGACAATCTGCTCCATGGCCCGGCGCGGGTTCACGCCCAGGGTTTTGAGCTCGATCTGCACACAGGGCACACCGTTGATGAGCAAGATGACGTCGTAGCGGTGGTGGCTGTAGTCGGTGTTGATGCGCAGTTGGTGGATGACCTCGTAGTGGTTTTTGCACCAGTCCTTGAGGTTCACCAGCGAGTAGTTCAGCGGCGTGCCGTCGTCGCGGGTAAAGGCATTGATGCTGCGCAGGGTCTTGGCCGCGGTGTAAACGTCGGGGGTGACGATTTCATCCAGCAGCCGGGCGAACTCGGCATCGGTGAGGCGGACCCGGTTGAGGGCCTCGAACTTCTCGCGGAAGTTCTGCTCCAGAGCGGCGCGGTCGCGGATGTCGGCGCGGAATTCGTACTTCAGGTTCTGCAGCT
Organism: Serpentinimonas barnesii; assembly: GCF_000696225.1. Classification (GTDB taxonomy): domain Bacteria; phylum Pseudomonadota; class Gammaproteobacteria; order Burkholderiales; family Burkholderiaceae_C; genus Serpentinimonas; species Serpentinimonas barnesii. The sequence continues at coordinate 18,825 of NZ_BAWN01000032.1, forward strand.
TGCCTATGAAGCCGTACTCGATCTGCTCTTCTTTGACGATGGGGCTCGGTGCTTGGGCCAGCAGATCGTAGGTGGACTGGGATGAAGGCATGGGGCAGGCTCGTGCGTGGGCTGTGGACTGCAAGGGATTGTGGCCCTTGGCACGATGAAGTGCCGCGTCCGGAATGCAACGAGATTATGGGGCGAGTGGGCGCGACGCTGGCTTAAGCAGCGGGCACCCCCTTTAGGCAGCTTGTGGCTGTGCCAGACTTTGAATTGGTGCCGGAAAGAGGAATCGAACCCCCGACCTTCTCATTACGAATGAGCTGCTCTACCGACTGAGCTATTCCGGCACTGAAGCAAGACTGGGCAAAACCCAGAGCATGCGATTATATTGCGCACGCACGCCTTTTAATGCACCCGCATACCCGGCTCGGCGCCCGGCCAGGCTTGCAGCAGGTACAGGCCGGGGCGGGCCTGTTCGTCGGCGTGGCTGGCCGAGAGCACCATGCCTTCGCTGACGCCAAACTTCATTTTGCGCGGGGCCAAGTTGGCCACCAGCACGGTGAGCTGGCCTACAAGTTGTTCCGGCTGGTAGGCGCTGGCGATGCCGGAAAACACGTTGCGCAAGCGCCCCTCGCCGGCGTCGAGCGTGAGGCGGAGCAGCTTGGTCGAGCCGCTGACGGCCTCGCAGGCCACGATGCGCGCGATGCGCAGATCGACTTTGCCAAAGTCCTCGATCCCAATCTGCGGGGCGACCGATTCGCCGCCGGGCAGGGGGGTGTCTGGGTCGGCGGCAGGGGGCGCAGGGTGTGCGCTTTGGGCGCTTTTTGCAGCGGCGGGGCTGGCTTTGAGCACCGGGGCGGCGGGGTTGGCTGGAGCGGCTGGAGCGGCTGGAGCGGCAGCGGGCTCGAACAGCTCTTGCAGCCGCTTGGCATCGACGCGCTGCATCAGGTGCTGGTAGGCGCCGATGGCGTGGCCCGCGCCCAGTGGCGTGGCGGCGTTGGCCCAGTCCAGCGGGGCGCAGCGCAAAAAGGCTTCGACTTGCTCAGCCAACTTGGGCAGCACCGGCTTGAGCAGCGCCGTGAGCACGCGAAAGCACTCGATGCAGGTGCTGCACACGTCTTGCAGGCGTGCGGCGCAGTCGGGCTGGCGCGCCAGTTCCCAGGGTTTGTTTTGGTCCACGTATTCGTTGACTCGGTCGGCCAGCGCCATGGTCTCGCGGATGGCCTTGCCATATTCGCGCTCGGCCAGCAGCTCGGCGACCTGCGGCACGGCGCGCTGCAAGCCGTCGAGCAGGGCTTCGCCGTCCGGCGCCAGGGGGCCGAGGCGGCCCTCGAAGCGCTGCGCCAGAAAGCCAGCCGCGCGCGAGGCGATGTTGATGTATTTGCCAATCAGGTCGGAATTGACGCGGGCCACGAAGTCTTGCGGGTTGAAGTCCACGTCCTCGTTGCGGCTGCTCAGCTTGGCCGCCAGGTAGTAGCGCAGCCACTCGGGGTTGAGGCCGAGTTGCAGGTATTTGAGCGGATCGAGCCCGGTGCCCCGGCTCTTGCTCATCTTTTCGCCGCCGTGCAGGGTCAAAAAACCGTGTACGTAAATGGCGCTGGGCACCTTGCGGCCAGAAAAATGCAGCATCGCCGGCCAGAACAGGCTGTGAAAGGTGATGATGTCTTTGCCGATGAAGTGCACCTGCTCCACGTTCGGGTCTGCTAGGAACTGCTCAAAACTTTGCGCGGTGCGCGAGGCCGGGTGCCCGTGCGCAGCGGCTTGGCCGCTGTCGAAATGGTGCTTGAGGCTGGCCAGGTAGCCGATCGGGGCGTCGAGCCAGACGTAGAAATACTTGCCCGGTGCGTCTGGGATTTCGATGCCAAAGTAGGGTGCGTCGCGGCTGATGTCCCAGTCGCCCATTTTGGCCTGGCCGTCGTCGCCGGGGGCGAGCCATTCGCTGATCTTGTTGAGCACCTCGGGCTGCAAGCGCCCGGGCGTGCTGGTCCACTGGTCGAGGAATTCGAGGCAGCGCGGGTCGGACAGTTTGAAGAAAAAATGCTCGGATTGGCGCAACAGCGGCGTGGCGCCCGAGAGCGCCGAGTAGGGCTGGCGCAGCTCGGTCGGGGCATAGACGGCGCCGCAGGCTTCGCAGTTGTCACCGTACTGGTCCGGCGCGCCGCACTTGGGGCAGATGCCCTTGATGTAGCGGTCGGGCAGGAACATGTTTTTTTCGGGGTCGAAAAACTGTTCGATGACGCGGCTCTCGATCAGGCCGGCGGCCTTGAGGTCGAGGTAGATGCGCTGCGCCAGCGCGTGGTTTTCGGGCGCGTCGGTGCTGTGCCAGTGGTCGAAGCGGATGTGAAAACCGTCCAGATAGGGCGCGCGGCCGGCGGCGATGGCGGCCACGAACTGCTGCGGCGTCTGCCCGGCTTTTTCAGCCGCGATCATGATCGGCGCCCCGTGCGCGTCGTCGGCGCAAACAAAGTGCAGCTCGTGCCCGTGCAGGCGCTGCGTGCGCACCCAGATGTCGGCCTGGATGTACTCCATGATGTGGCCGATGTGGAAGGCGCCGTTGGCGTAGGGCAGGGCGGTGGTGACGAAGAAGCGGCGCTGGGTCATGGGGCTGGGCAGTGGGCGGGTAAGCACTTGATTTTAGCGGCCACAACCCTGGGCCGCCAGCATCTGCGCCACCCCCATCGCGCCCCCCCGGCCCACGCCAAGCACTTGGCTGGGCGCGGATATGTGGCCCGCTGCAGCAGGCCGTGCGCGCAATCGCATTAGACTCGGCAGCGACGATAAACCACAGGTGGAATTTGCAAAATGGCTATTGAACCCCAGGCGCTGCTGCAGGCGCTGCAAACCGTGATCGACCCGCTGACCGGACGCGATTTTGTCTCGACCAAAGCCCTCAAAAACCTGCAGATCCGCGGCGCCGAGGTGGCGTTCGAGGTCGAGTTGGGCTACCCCGCGCAAAGCCTGTGGCCCGAACTGAGCCAGGCGCTGCGCGGCGCCGCCCAAACGGTGGCGGGGGTGGGCCAGGTGCAGGTGCATTGGCAGACGCGCATCGTGGCGCATCAGGTGGCGGCGCCCAGCGTGCCGGCGCTGGAGCAGGTGAAAAACATCGTGGCCGTGGCCTCTGGCAAAGGGGGCGTGGGCAAGAGCACCACGGCGGTCAACTTGGCGCTGGCCTTGGCCGCCGAAGGGGCCAAGGTGGGTGTGCTGGATGCCGATATCTATGGCCCGAGCGTGCCCACCATGTTGGGTTTGCAGGGCCAAAGGCCCGAAAGCCTAGACGGCAAAACCATGGAACCCCTGCTCAAGCATGGCTTGCAGGTGATGTCGATCGGCTTTTTGATCAAGCCCGACGACGCCATGATCTGGCGCGGCCCCATGGCAACCCAGGCGCTGGAGCAACTGCTGCGTCAGTCCAACTGGCAAGCGCTGGATTACCTGATCGTCGATCTGCCGCCCGGTACTGGCGACATCCACCTGACCATGGCGCAGCGGGTGCCGCTGACGGCGGCCTTGATCGTCACCACGCCCCAAGACGTGGCCCTGCAAGATGCGCGCAAAGGCATACGGATGTTTGAAAAGGTCGGGGTGCCGATTCTGGGTCTGGTCGAGAACATGGCGATGCATGTGTGCAGCCGCTGCGGCCATGCCGAAGCGGTGTTTGGCCTCGAAGGGGGGCAGCGTCTGGCGGCCGAAATGGGTTTGCAGTGCCTAGCCACCTTGCCGCTGGCGCTGGCCATTCGCGAGCAAGCCGACCGGGGTGAGCCGATCGTGGTGGCTGCGCCCGACGGCGAACTGGCGGCGCAGTACCGCCGTTTGGCGCTGCGCACGGCCGCGGCGCTGAGCCTGCTGGGGCGCGACTACTCCAGCAAGTTGGGCGCCCTCAAGGTGCAAGTTCAGCCCTGATTGGGGTGCTGCCGGCTGGGGCTCGGAAAACAGCCCCTGCCTATTGCCGGTCTGCGCTTGGGCTGGGCTCTACCCGTTTCGGGCCGTGGCTGCGTGCGCGGGTCACGTCCAAGCGCCGAATGTCTTTGGACAGCAGACCCAGCAAAACCAGGCAGCCCCCGGTCAAGCCCATGAAGATGAACAGGCCGCGAATGCCGAGCAGTTCGCCCAAGGGCGCCGCCAGCGCCAGCCCGACCGGCGCGGCCAGCGCCACCACCGTGGTCATGAGCGACAAGGCACGCCCCTGCAACTGATTGGGGATGGTGCTGAGCAGCAAGGTGGACAGCGGCGCGTTGCCAATGATGTAGAAAAAGCCGCTCAGCGTCCAGGCCAGCACCGCCAGCACGAACCAGTCGGGGTTGGGCAGGGCCGTGGCGGCCAGCATGAAGCACGACAGGGAAAAACCAGCGATCACCCAGCGGATGTGGCGCTTGGGCGCCACAGCGGCCACCAGCAATCCGGCCAAGATCATGGCCGCCCCGGCCAGTCCTTCCATCAGCGCCACCTCGGGCGCACCACCGCCAAAATGGTTGCGTATCAGCAGCATCACCAGCGTGAAAGAGGGCATCACCACCATCACCACCACGGCCAGCAGGGCGTAGAGTTTGCGCAAGCCCGGCACCGACCAGACGGCCCGAAAGCCTTCCACGAAATCGCGCCGCAGGGTGTCGAAAAAGCCGTGTTCGCGCCGCTGCGCGCGCTTGGGCTGGGCAATGCTGAAAATCAGCAACGGAATGATGCCCAGCACCGCCGTGAAGACGTCGATGCTGAGCGCCCAGCCGATCGGCAAGATGCTGATGGCAAAGGCCCCCAGCGGGGCGGCGGCTACTGTCATGATGCCGGTCAGGCTCTGGTTGAGGCCCACGGCGCGCGGCAGAAAGTGTGCTGGCACCAGGTTCGCCAAGCTGGCAATCGCGGCCGGGTACTGGATCGCTTGCAGCGCGCTGCGGATGAACACCATCACAAAGATGTGCCAAATTTCGATGCGCCCGCTCAGAAAGAGCGCAATCAAAGCCACCATGCACAAGGCCCCCAGGGTGTCGGCGGTCACCATCAGCCAGCGCCGGCTGTAGCGGTCGGCCAGCACGCCGCCGATGGGGCTTAGCAGGGCGTAGGGCAGCAGGGCCAAGATGCCGGCTGTGGCCAGCATCGAGACGCTGCCGGTGGTGTCGGTGATCCACCACAGCAGCACGAACTGCGTCATGGCCGAGCCGATGAGCGACAGGGCCTGGCCAAAAAAGATCGACCAGTAACGCAGTTTCCAGTGCGGCCCAGGGTCGATGCCGGTGAGGGTGGACTCAGCGTCTGGGGCGGGCTGGAAGGGGGTTGTCATGCACGAGGCGGGCGGACAGTTGTGAAACCGTCCGCCAAAACCGAGACTGGAGCTTGAGGCAGGCGCGCCGAAATTACCTCAGATCCTCGGCCAAAACCTGCACGATGCGCTGGGCCACTGCCGCCGGGGCCGGTTGGCCAGCTTGGTCGAGCACCGAGACGGTGCTGCGGTTGTCGGCGCTGCGCACCACGATGCGGTAGCGCTCGGGCGCTGCGGCCTCGGCCCGTGCGCCACCGAAAATGCGGCCCAAGAAGCCCGGTTCGGCGCGCTGCACCGTGGCGTCGGGGGCCACGTAGCGCACGAAGTAGAGGCCCTGGGCGCGGTCGCGGTCTTCGACCGTGAAGCCGGTGCGGTCCAGCGCCAGCCCGACGCGGCGCCAGGCGCGGTCAAAGCCTTCGTCGAGTTGCAGCACCGGCAAGTTGTTGACCGTGGCGACCCGGGCCAGCGCTTGTGCCGGGGTGGCGGCCGCAACCAAGGCTTGGGCTTGCTCTTGCGTAACGCCCAGTTGCACCATGAGGCGGCGCAAAAACTCGGCTTCCAGTTCGTGGTTGGTGGGGCGCGGCTGCCACAGCGTGCCGTCGCGGCGTTCGTTGAAGAGTTCGATCATGCCGCGGTGGCTGATGAAGATTTCGGTGCCGCCATCGGCGCGGCGCTCGAGCCGGGTGCGGAAGCGGTCGCGCTCGCCGGTGGAGTACAGGGTATCGAACAGACGCCCGAGGGTGGCGCGGATGATGTCTTGCGGAATCTGGGCCCGGTTCTCGGCCCAGTCGGTCTCCATCAGGCCCAGTTGCTGCTGGTCGAGGGTGAGGAAAAAGCCGTTTTCCTGCCAGAAGTCGCGGATCGGGCTCCAGAGCTGCTCGGGCGGGCGGTTCACCACCAGCCAGCGCTGGTCGCCGGCGCGCTCGATGCGCACATCGCCCACTTGCACGGCTGCCGTAGGAACGGCCGCCACACCGGGTTGAGCGGCCTGAAAACCGGCGGCCGTCACGGCTGCGCCGGGGGCCACGAAGCGGCTGTCGCGCTGCAATTGGGTCAGGTCGGGCGGTACCTCGAGCGTGGCGGCGGGGCGCGCGCTGCGGTAGTCGATGCGGTCTTCCTCGAGCACCGAGCAACCGGCGGCGAGCAGGGCCGCCAAGGCAAGGGCGCTCAGGCGCAAGGCGCTGGCGGCATGGGCAGGGCGGCGGGTTGGGGCAAGGAGGCTGAATTTCATGGGTGGGCTTTGAATTCGAGGCGACAGGGCAAGGCTGTGAGGCGCAGCTTACAGCAGACCGGCTTCGTGCAGGGCGCGCTCCACCAAGGCGTATTTGTCGGCACTCAGTGGCGTGAGGGGCAGGCGCAAGGCAGCGCCGCAGCGGCCGAGGCGCTCCAGCGCCCATTTGACCGGGATCGGGTTGGGTTCGACGAACAACTGCTTGTGCAGCGGCAGCAGGCGCATCTGAATTTCCATGGCGCGCTGCACCTGGCCGGCGATGGCGGCCACGCACAGCTCGTGCATCAGGCGCGGGGCCACGTTGGCGGTCACGCTCACGTTGCCGCGGCCGCCGCACAGCATCAGGGCCACGGCGGTGGGGTCGTCGCCTGAATAGACGCTAAAACCCGCCGGCGCCTGGCGGATCAGCCACTGGGCGCGTTCAATGTTGCCGCTGGCTTCCTTGATGCCAAAGATGCCGGGCAGCTCGGCCAGCCGCAGCGCGGTTTCGGGTTGCAGGTCGGCCACGGTGCGCCCGGGCACGTTGTAGAGCATGATGGGCAGATCGCCACAGGCCTCGGCAATGGCCTTGAAGTGCTGGTACTGCCCTTCTTGGGTCGGCTTGTTGTAGTAGGGCACGACTTGCAACTGGCAGTCGGCCCCCACTTGCTGGGCGTAGCGCGCCAAGGCAATGGCTTCGGCGGTGGAGTTGGCGCCGCAGCCGGCCAGAATCGGGCAGCGCCCGGCTGCTTGTTCAACCGCCACGCGGATGATCTCGCAGTGCTCTTGCACGCTCACAGTGGGCGATTCGCCCGTGGTGCCGACCACGCCGATGCAGTCGGTGCCCTGCTCAATGTGCCAGTCGATCAACTGGCGCAGGCTGGCGTAGTCCACGCTGGCGTCGGGGTGCATGGGGGTGACCAAGGCCACGATGCTGCCAGTGAGCGCAGTGATCGGTTTCGTCATAGGGTTAAAAATGGGGGTGAAATCCGGGGTGCAGGGCACATTCTACCCAGACCGGCGCAGCCGGGGTTCGGTTGGGGTCCGGCTGGCTGGTGCATCGAGCCCCGGTTGAAGCATGGGTCAAGGTGGTTTGCGCTCAATCGGCGCGCGCAAGGCCCGGATTCAGAAAAAACCGCGCCGGCTGCGCGCTGGCGTCGGCCAAGGGGCGCACGGCGCAGATGCGCTGCACAAAGCGCGCCGGTTCGGGCAGCCAGCCGTCCTCGAAAGCCAGCACCTGCAGGCCCTGGCACAGGCGCAGCAACTCGCCGCTTTGCAGCAAAAATTCGGGCCGGGAGGGCCGGCCGATGCGGGCCTGACCGTGGGCAAAGGTTTCGACGATCAGCACCGCGCCGGGCCGCAGGCTGGCCAGCAGATCGGGCCAGAGCGGGCGCCAGAGGTAGTTGGTCACCAGCACGGCGTCGAACTGCTGGCCAGGCAGCGGCCAGGGCGCGTTTTCCAGGTCGGCCTGCACGGTTCGCACCCGCCCTGCCGGGGTGGGTTCCGGGGCGGCTGGGGTGCAGAGATCGGCCAAAGAGGCCAGTGCAGCGGGGTCGCGGTCCAGCGCCGTAACGTGGCAGCCCCGCGCCGCCAGCCAGCGGCTGTGGCGCCCGTGGCCGCAAGCGAGGTCGAGCACGTGCGGGGCGGGCCCAGGAGCAGTCGCCGCGTTGCGGGCACCGGGCTGGGCCGTGTGGCTGGGCGCCACCTCATGCTCCGCATCCAGGGTGCGGCAAAGGCCGGGCTCGGGCTTGGGGCCGATCAGGTGGCTCCAGCGCAGCAGCCAGTCCGAGGGGGCGGCGTTGGGGTGGTGCGGCGGCATGCTCAAAAACAAAGCCAGATTTGGTTCGATAGCTTGAGCAGGAAGTCGGGCTGGGCGTAGAGCTTGAAGGTGAGCAGCAACAGCGCCGCCACCGCCACCCAAGCCAGCACGCGCCCGGCCACGCCGCCCAAGGCCCGGATGGCCCGGCTGGAAAGGCCGGTCCCGCTCCGATCTGGCTGGGTGGGGTTCATCATGCGGCCGCCTTCATGCGCTGCGGCCCGCGCTGAATCGGATGTTCCTTGATCGGCCAGTTCAGCGCCGCCGCCACCAGCCCCAAGCCCACGGCCAGCCCCCAGACGATGTCGTAGCTGCCGGTCAGATCGTGCAACAGGCCGCCGAGCCAAACCCCTAGGAAGCTGCCGATCTGGTGGCTAAAGAACACAAAGCCACCCAGCATCGAGAGGTGCGCCACGCCAAAGATTTGCGCCACCAGCGCGTTGGTGGGCGGCACGGTCGAGAGCCACAACACCCCCATCACGGCGGCAAACAGATAGACGCTCCACGGCGTGAGCGGGGCCAGCAAAAACAGGGTAATGGCCACCGAACGCGACAAATAGATGAAGGCCAGGATTTTGCGCTTGGCCAGCCGCTGCCCCAGCACCCCGGCGGCGTAGGTGCCCAGCACGTTAAAGAGGCCAATGAGCGCCAGCGCGGTGCTGGCCACGTGCGGCTCCAGGTTGTGGTCTTTGAGGTAGCTTGGCAGGTGGATGCCGATGAACACCACCTGGAAGCCGCACACGAAGTAGCCCGCCATCAGCAACTGGAAGCTGCGGTAGGCGCTGGCTTCGCGCAGCGCCTGCCAGATGCTTTGCTCGCGCACCGGCTGGATTTGACCAGCGGCAAAACCGGGTTCGCGCAGGCCCCAAGCCAGCGGCGCGATCAAGAGCACCGCAGCGGCCAGAATGAGCAGCGCCTCTTGCCAGCCAAAGGAAAGGATCAGGAAGCCCTCCACCGGCACCAACAAAAATTGACCGAAAGAGCCCGCCGCCGCCGCCACGCCCATGGCCCAAGAGCGGCGCTCGGCCGGCACCTGGCGGCCGATCACGCCGTAGATCACGGCAAAGGTGGTGCCGGCCTGCGCCGCGCCGATCAGCACCCCGGTGGTGAGGGCGAACATGAGCGGGGTGGTCGAGAGCGCCATGCCCACCAGCCCAAGCGCGTACAGCAGCGCGCCCAGCACCAGCACCTTGAAGGCCCCGAAGCGGTCGGCCAACATGCCGGCAAAAATGCCAAACACCCCCCACGAGAGGTTTTGCACCGCCAGTGCCCAGGAGAAATGCTCGCGCGTCCAGCCCTGTGCCTCGGTGATGGGCAGCAGCCACAAGCCAAAACCGTGCCGTATGCCCATCGACAGCATGACGATGGCAGCCCCGCAGAGCAGCACCTGGGCGATGGGCAAGCGCGGCGCGTGGGCGGTGGCGGGGCTGGTTTCGGCAGACATTGGGCAAATGTAACCAATTTGGCGCCGCTTTGCAGCGGGTGCAAATTGACCTTGCGCCCCATCACGCCCAGCCACGCCGCGCAGGGCTCGGGTTTTGCGCAGCCGCGCTAGCCAGGGGCCGAGGCCGGCTGTTGGCCCGCCTCTCTACAATGCGCCTCCATGCCAGACACCCCACCGAACGCCCCCCCCACCCCAGGCGCCTACGCCGAAAGCTCGATCCGTGTGCTCAAAGGCCTGGAGCCGGTGCGCCAGCGCCCGGGCATGTACACCCGCACCGACAGCCCGCTGCACATCGTCCAGGAAGTGCTCGACAACGCCGCCGACGAGGCGCTGGCCGGTTATGGCAAGCGCATCCGCGTCACCCTGCACCGCGACGGCTCGGTGAGCGTGGAAGACGAGGGGCGCGGCATCCCGCACGGGCTGCACCCCGAAGAGCAGGCCCCGGTGCTGGAGCTGGTGTTCACGCGCCTGCACGCCGGTGGCAAGTTTGACAAGGGCAGCGGCGGCGCCTACAGCTTCTCCGGGGGCCTGCACGGGGTGGGGGTGAGCGTGAGCAACGCCCTGGCCAGCCGGCTCGAAGTGAGCAGCTACCGCGCCGGGCAGGTGGCGCGCATGGTCTTTGCCGATGGGGCCGTGCTCGAACCCTTGAGCCTGCAAGCGGCCCCAGCCGGTGCGCGCAAGCAGGGCACCACGGTGCGCCTGTGGCCCGACCCCAAGTATTTCGACACCTCCGCCCTGCCGCTGGCCGAGTTGCAGCACCTGCTGCGCAGCAAGGCGGTGCTGCTGCCGGGGCTGTCGGTTAGCCTGAACCTAGAAGCCAGCGGCGAAACCCTGCACTGGCAGTACCAGGGCGGCCTGCGCGACTACCTGTTGCAAAGCCTGCCCGCCGAGCCGCTGATTCCGCTGTTCGAAGGTTCGGGCTATGCCGACGCCGGGCACGAGAGCTTTGCCGAGGGCGAGGGCGCGGCCTGGGCGGTGGCTTTCACCGAAGAGGGCGCCACGCTGCGCGAGAGCTACGTCAATTTGATACCCACCAGCGCCGGCGGCACCCACGACAGCGGCCTGCGCGACGGGCTGTACCAGGCCGTCAAGGGCTTTATCGAGCTGCACGCGCTGCTGCCCAAAGGGGTGCGGCTGCTGCCCGAAGACGTGTACGCCCGCGCCAGCTACGTGCTTTCGGCCAAGGTGCTGGACCCGCAGTTCCAGGGCCAGATCAAGGAGCGGCTCAATTCGCGCGACGCGCTGCGCCTGGTTGGCTCGGTGCTGCGGCCGGCGCTGGAGCTGTGGCTGAACCAGCACGTGGCGCACGGCAAGAAGCTGGCCGAGTTGGTGATCCGCGCTGCGCAAAACCGCCAAAAGGCGGCGCAGAAGGTGGAAAAACGCAAGGGCTCGGGGGTAGCGGTGCTGCCGGGCAAGCTCACCGACTGCGAGAGCCGCGAGCTGGCGCGCAACGAGCTGTTTTTGGTCGAGGGCGATTCGGCCGGTGGCAGCGCCAAGATGGGGCGCGACAAGGAATGCCAGGCGGTGCTGCCGCTGCGCGGCAAGGTGCTCAACACCTGGGAGGTGGAGCGCGAGCGCCTGTACGCCAACACCGAAATACACGACATCGCGGTGGCCATCGGGGTCGATCCGCATGGGCAGGCCGACAGTGCCGATTTGAGCGGCCTGCGCTACGGCAAGGTGTGCATTTTGGCCGATGCCGACGTCGATGGCGCGCACATCCAGGTGCTGCTTTTAACGCTGTTTTTGCGCCACTTTCCGCGCCTGGTCGAGGCCGGGCACGTGTACGTGGCGCGCCCGCCGCTGTACCGCGTCGATGTGCCCGCGCGCGGCAAAAAGCCCGCCGCCAAGGCCTATGCGCTGGACGAAGGCGAGCTGGAAGCGATACTGGACAAATGCGCCAAAGACGGGCTGGCGCGCGACAAATGCAGCATCAGCCGCTTCAAGGGCTTGGGCGAGATGAACGCCGAGCAGTTGTGGGACACCACGCTCAACCCCGACACGCGCCGCCTGCTGCCGGTGCAGCTGGGGGCGTTCGACTGGCTGCAGACCGAGGCGCGCATCGGCCAGTTGATGGGCAAGGGCGAAGCGGCAGCGCGGCGGGCGTTGATGGAGCGCGCGGGGGATGCGGTGGCGGTGGATTTTTGAAAATCGGTTATTTGCTCAAAAACGTTACGGAGATTTTTGATCGACCTAGGCCTTGGCGCCACCGGCCCGCTGCGGCACCAGCGGCAGATCCGGGTAGTTGAGCATGTCGTCGGCCTTGGCCCACTGCTGCACCAGGCGGCGCAAGTGGCTGAGGTCGTCGAGCAGGGTGTCGGCGCGTTCGGCGCTAAGCTGCTGCGCCACCACGGCCGCCAGCAGCGCGCCTTTGCCGTGCTGGTAAGCCGGTTCGAAAGCCGCTAGGGTGCGTGCCGTCTCGGCGCTCGGGGCCGCCAAGCAATGCACAGCGGCCGCCAGCACCGGCGCGATCAAGGCGCGCACGTGTTCGGGATCGGTCTGGGCGGCGGCGGCTACGGCCTGCGCCGAAGCCACCATGCGCCCGGCCTCATCGAGGTAGCGGGTGGCGCGCAGGCACAGGGTGAGCGCGTCCGAAACCTCGCGCGGCATCCTTTCGGCGCGCAAGCCGCCGATGTAGTCGGTCACGGTGGCGGCCAGTTGGCGCACCGCCTCGGCCTCTTTCTCCACCGGGCGTTCGTTTTTCAGGGCCGCGCTGGCCACCGCAGCCACGCCCGCGCGCAGCCGCTGCAGCTCGGCCTGCACCGCGCCCAGCGCCAGTTCGGGCGAGGCCGCCAAGGTGGCGTCGAGGTGCTGCGGGCGCGCCAGCTCGTCTTGCTGGCTGCGAAAACGGGTTTCGAGCCAGTCCGCCAGGCGGCCAATGAAGGGCAGCAGCAGCAGCACCCCCAGCACGTTGAACACGGTGTGAAACAGCGCCAGCTTGGCGGCGATATTGCCCACCAAGCCAAAAAACTCGGCCAGCCCGTCCACCGTCCACAGCATCAGGGGCAAAATCAGCAGCGCCACACAGCCGGTGATCACATTGAAGCCGACGTGGCCCATGGCCAGGCGGCGCGCGGAGGCGGTGGCATTGAGCGCGGCCAGCACGGCGGTGGAGGTGGTGCCCACATTGGCCCCAATAATGGCCGCTGCGGCCGTGGGCAGGCTCAGCAGCCCACCCGCCGCTGCGGTGAGGATGAGCGCAATGGCGGCGCTGGAAGACTGCGTCAGCATGGTGACGACAAAACCCACCGCCAGCGCCGCAGCCCAGTGCAGGGCGATGCCGCCCCCAAGCACCCCGGCTTCAAAGCCCGCCGCCACGCCCGAAAACGCCTCTTGCAGCAGCCCCAGGCCAATGAAGAACAGGCCAAAGCCGGTGAGCGCATCGCCCAAGCCTTGGTAGCGTTTGTCGCGTGCAATCAGGCGCAGTGCCACCCCGGCGGCGATCATGGGCAGCGCAAAGGCGTCGATGTCAAAACCGACGCCGATCAGGCTCACCAACCAGGCGGTCATGGTGGTGCCGATGTTGGTGCCAAACACCACGCCCAGCGCCTGGCGCAAATTCATGAGCCCGGCGTTGACAAAGCCGATTGCCGCCACCGTGACTGCGCTGGAGGACTGCACCACCGCCGTCACCAAGATGCCGGCCCCGACGCCACGCAGCGGCGTGGAAGTCGATTGGCTGAGCAGGCGCTTGAGCCCGCTGCCGCCAAAGGTTTTGAGGCCCTCGGTCATCATCAGCATGGCCAGCAGAAACAGGGCCAGGCCGCCAGCGGCTTGCGAGAAAGTGGTGAAGTCCATGCCGGCATTATCCCCCTGTTTTGCTCAGGAATGCGGCTCCGCGCTGCGCTTGCGCCCCGGTGCGCCGACCGGTATCAAGACAGCAGGCGTTGCTCGGCTTGTGCCAGTGCTTCGGGGCTGCCAAACAGCACCAGCACGTCGTCGGCTTGCAGCAGCAGCTCGGTCGCGGGGTCGAGGATGCGCTGGCCGTGGCGCAACAAGGCGCTGAGTTCGACGCCCGCGCCCAATTCCAGTTGACCCAAGCGGCAACCCAGCGCGGCGCAGCCTGCCGGTACGGTGACCGAGTGCAGGCGCGGCACGGCGGCCGCAGCCGTTTCCAAGGCCGGGTCGCCCTGAAACAGCTCGCGCAGCAGGCGGTAGCGGTCGCTGCGCGCCTCGCGCAGGCGGCGCAGCACGCGCGCCGTGGGCACTTGCAGCAGCGCCAGCGCGTGCGCGACCATCATCATGGCGGCTTCAAGCGTCTCGGGCACCACTTCGGTGGCACCGGCCTGGCGCAGCGCCTCCACATGGGTTTCGTCGCGCGTGCGCACCATCACCGGCAAATCGGGGTGCTGCGCGCGCACCTGCTGCAACACCTTGAGCGCAGCGGCCGGGTCTTCGTAGCTGATGATGAGCAGCCGCGCCCGCGCCAGCCCCACCGCCTCAAGCACGGCCGGGTCGGTGGCGTCGCCGTAAAACACCGGTTCGCCCGCGGCGTGGGCCTCGCGCACCAGCGTCGGGTCCAGGTCCAGCGCCACGTGCGCAATGCGCTCGCGCTCCAGAAAATTGGCCACGCTCTGGCCGATGCGGCCGTAACCGCACAGAATCACGTGTTGGTTCCAAGCGTTGGCGGCCGCCGGTTCCGGGTGTGGGGCGCTGCCCGGCGCGTTGGGAGCACCCGGCGTTGCGCGGCCCAGCAGCGCCTCGCTCAGCGGCAGGCTGTAGCGGATTAGGAACGGGCCGATCATCATGCTCAACAACACCGCAGCAAGCGCAATCTGCGCCGTGTGGCTGTCGATGCTGCCACCGGCCAGGCCGAGAGCCAGCAGCGCAAAACCAAACTCGCCACCCAAGGCCAGCACCAGCGCGGTGCGCAAGGCGGTGCGCGGCTCAAAGCCAGCGGCGCGCACCAGCAGCGTCACCAGCAGCACCTTGGCCCCCAGCAGCCCCAGCGCCCCCAGCAGCGCCCAGTGCCACACCGCCAGCAGCGCGGCCGGGTTGATCAGCATCCCGATCGAGACAAAAAACAGCCCCAGCAGCACATCGCGAAAGGGGCGGATGGTGGATTCGATCTGGTGCCGGAATTCGGTCTCGCCCAGCATCATGCCGGCCAGAAAGGCCCCAAAGGCCAGCGACAGCCCCAGGCTGTCGGTAATCGCCGCCGAGGCCAGCGTCACCAGCAGCACCGTGAGCGTGAACAGCTCGGTGGAGCGCCGCACCGCAATGGCGTGAAACAGCGGCCGCAGCAGCCAGCGCCCGGCCAGATAGACCAGCGCAAAAGCCAGCAGCGCCTTGACCAGCGCCCAGCCTAGCGGCTCGGCCAGCGAACCCGCCGCCGCCAGCCCGAGCGCCGGAATGATGATCAGGAACGGCACCGCCGTCACGTCCTGGAACACCGACATCGCCAGCCCCAAGCGGCCGTGGCGGCTGTGTTCTTCGCCCTGATCGCTCAACTGGCGCGCGATGATGGTCGTCGATGACTGGGCAAATACCGCCCCGACGACGAAGGCCGCCGCCCAGGGCAGGCCCAGCGCCCAGCCCGCCAGTGTCACCAGCGCCGTGGTTAAAACCACCTGCCCGGTGCCAAGCCAGAAAACGGTGTGGCGCAGCGCGTAAATCTGCGGCAGCGAGAAGTTCAGCCCGATGGTAAAGAGCAGGAAAACAATGCCGAACTCGGCCACCAGGCGGATGGTTTCGGTGTGGCTGATCAGGCCCGCCACATAGGGGCCGAGCAGGGCCCCGACGGCCAGATACCCCAAGCTGGCCGGAATGCCGCTGCGCTGAAACAGCGCCACCACCGCCACCGCAGCGGCCAGCAGCGCCAGCAGTTCGAGCAGCGGCGTCAAGGCGCTTTAGCGCTTGATCCAGCGGAACACGCGCATCGGCGGCACATTGCGCCACTCCCATTCAAAGCTGGGCTCGCCCATCACCGGGCTGGTGTAACTGGCCACGTGGGCGCGGAACTGGTAGGCAACGAAGCGCCCACCCGGAGCCAAATTGGCTTGGATGGCGGCCACGATGCTGTGCGCGACTTCGGTGGGCAGGGTGGAAAACGGGATGCCCGAAACCACCGCATCGGGTGCCGGCAAGCCCCAGCGTTCTAGGTGATCGCCAATGTCGGCGGCGCTGCCCTCTTGCACCAGCAGGCGTGGGTCTTGCACGCGCTGGCGCAGCCGGGCGGCGAACTCGGGGTTGAGCTCGATGGCCAGCAGCCGCGCCTGCGGGTTCATGGCGCGCAACAGGGCGCGTGTGCTGCCGCCGGTGCCAGGGCCGAGCTCGACCACGCAGCGCGCACGCGACAGATCGGTGGCGCGCACCACGCCTTGCTCCAGATAGGGCGAACTGGGCACCACCGAAGCCACCGACATCGGCTGCGCCATGAAGCCGCGCAGAAAGGCCAAGGCGTCGGCCAAGCGCGAGTCCTCGCGCGGGGTCGATTCGCTCTGGCGCTCCTCGAAAGGGTGGCTGGCGGCGACGCTGCGCGGGGGGGCATTGCGTTCTTTGTGGTTGATCGGCACTGGGGCTCCTGGGAAAAGGTCGAAGGAAAGGCAAAGCCATGAACCGACGGCTTGGCGACAACGCCGATACTGTAACCCAGCAGCGCTGGCCTTTCATGCAATTGTCACACGAGAATCCTTGGGGGAAACCACAGGCGGTGACTGGATCCGGCTTGGCTGTCGCCGAGTCTTCAAAAGACTGTCACAAAACTGCCATAATTCGAGAATACGATCGGTCTTGTCTGTCAACCATCCTTCTGAGGAACCCGATGAAACGCACCTTTCTGAAAACCGTGGCAGCCACCGCCGCGCTGGCCATGACCGGCGGCTTTGCCAAGCTGGCCACGGCTTCGACCATCATCACCGGTGCCGGCGCCTCGCTGCCGTTCCCGATTTACTCGCGCTGGGCCGAAGCCTACCAAGCCGCCACCGGTGTGCGTTTGAACTACCAGTCGATCGGTTCCTCGGCGGGCGTGCGCCAGATCCGTGCCCGCACCGTGACCTTTGGCGCCACCGACGCGCCCGTGGCGGGCGCCGAGCTCGTGCGCGACGGCATGGTGCAGTTTCCGGCCATCATCGCCGGCACCGTGCCCATGTTCAACCTCGAAGGCTTCCGCCCAGGCGAAGTGCGCATCACTGGCCCCTTGTTGGCCGACATGTTCATGGGCCGCATCGTCAACTGGAACGACCCGCGCATTGCCGCCGTCAACCCTGGCCGCACCTTCCCCAATCAGGCCATCACCGTGGTACACCGCGCCGACGGCTCTGGCACCACCTTCAACTTCACCGAATACCTCGCGGCCGTCAGCCCCGAATGGGCCAGCACCGTGGGCCGGGGTGCCACCGTGCGTTGGCCAGCCGCTTCTTCGATCGGCGGTCGTGGCAACGAAGGTTTGGCAGCCATCGTGGCCCGCACCCGCGGTGCCATCGGCTACGTGGAATTCTCGTACGCGCGGCGCAACAACATCCCGCACATGCAGATGCAAAACGCGGCCGGCAACTTCGTGCAGCCCGACGACCGCACCTTCTCCGCTGCTGCGGCCGGTGTGGACTGGTTCAGCGTGCCGGGCATGGGCGTCTCGATAGTCAATGCCGCAGGTGCCAACGCCTGGCCGATTGCCACCGCTTCCTTCATTCTGATGTACCGCCAACCGGCCAACGTGGCCGAGAGCAACGCCGTGCTGGCCTTCTTCGACTGGGCCTTCCGCAACGGCGACCAGTTGGCGATTGAGCTCGACTTTGTGCCCATCCCCGACACCTTGGCCGACGCCATTCGTACCCGTGTTTGGAACCTGATCCAGCGCACCTGATGTGCACTGGGCCTCAGTGGGGGCCTTGCCCAGCACCCGCCGCACCGACAAATTCGGTCGGCGGGTCTGTTTTTGTTGAGTATTGATAACAATTGGTGCCCGTTCTACTACCCGCCCAACCTCACCTATGGACCCATCCTTTCAGTCTCCCGATATGGGCTCGCCCCATGTGCTTGCCATCGCCCGGCGCCAGCGTTTGCAAGACGCGGTCTTTTACCGACTCTCGCAGGCTTTTGCCTTGTTGGTGTTGCTGGCGCTGATTGGCATCATTGTTACCCTGTTCATCAATGCCTGGCCGGCCTTCAGAACCTTTGGCATTGCCTTCATCTGGACCGCCGAGTGGGATGTGGTCAATGAGCAGTTCGGTGCCCTGGTGCCCATTATTGGCACCTTGGCGACCTCGTTCATCGCCATGCTGATCGGGGTGCCGCTGGCTTTTGGCATTGCGCTGTTTCTGACCGAAACCTGCCCGGTGTGGTTGCGTCGCCCGCTGGGCACGGCGGTCGAGCTGCTGGCGGCCATTCCCTCCATCATTTACGGCATGTTTGGCTTGTTTGTGTTTGCGCCCTTGTTTGCCGATTATTTCCAGGTGCCGGTGCAAGAACTAATGGCCGGTATGCCCATCATTGGTTCGATCTTTGGCGGCGCCCCGAATGGTCTGGGCATCTTGGCGGCGGGCATTATTTTGTCGTTCATGGTGCTGCCCTACATGGCCGCCGTCACGCGCGACGTGTTCGAGGTGGTGCCGCAAATTTTGCGCGAATCGGCCTACGGACTGGGCAGCACCACCTCCGAGGTGGTGCGCCATGTGGTGATGCCCTATGCCTTCAAGGGTGTGGTGGGCGCGGTGATGCTGGGGCTGGGTCGGGCCTTGGGCGAAACCATGGCCGTGACCTTTGTGATCGGCAACGCGCACCGCATACCCGAAACCCTGTTCGCGCCCGGGGCTTCGATCACTTCCACGCTGGCCAACGAGTTCGCCGAATCGTTTGGAATGCACATGTATACCCTGTTCGCACTCGGATTTTTGCTCTTCATGCTCACCTTTGTCGTGTTGGCGCTGGCGCGCTTGCTGATTGCACACGTCGAAGAAGGCAAGGGCAGCAAAGGATACTGATATGGAATTTAACCAAGCCCTCTACAACAGCCGGCGCCGCAAAAATGCCGCCATCATGGGTTTTTCGATGGTGGCCTCAGTCATAGGCCTGTCGATTCTGCTGTGGATTTTGTACGTGCTGTTTTCCAATGGCTTTTACGCCATCGACTGGGCACTTTTCACCGAAGACACGCCCGCTCCCGGCACCCCTGGCGGGGGCTTGCGCAATGCCATCGTGGGCAGCGCAATCATGGTGGGCAGCGCGGTGCTGATTTCCACCCCGATCGGCATTTTGGCTGGCATTTATCTGGCCGAGTTTGGTGACTCCAGCAAAGTCGCCAGCGTCACGCGCTTCGTCAATGAGGTGATGCTCTCGGCCCCATCGGTGGTGCTGGGCCTCTTTGTATTTGCCGTGATTGTGATGAACATGGGGCATTTTTCCGGCTATGCCGGCATGGTGGCGCTGTCGTTGATCGCCATTCCGGTGGTCATCAAAACCACCGAAAACATGATGCGCATGATCCCCGGCAGCTTGCGCGAGGCTGCTTTTGCACTGGGGGCGCCACACTGGAAAGTGGCCATCATGGTGGTGTTGCGCGGTGCCCGCGCCGGCGTCATCACCGGGATCATGCTGGCCTTGGCGCGCATCAGCGGTGAAACCGCACCGCTGTTGTTCACGGCACTCAACAACCAGTTCTTTACCCTCGACATGAACGGCCCCATGGCCAACCTGCCGGTTTGGATCTACCACATGGCCATGAGCCCATTTGACAACTGGAACGAGCTGGCTTGGGGTGGAGCGCTGCTGATTACCCTGACCGTGCTGGCCATTAACATCACGGCACGCATCGTGTTCCGTGAGCGCGTCAAGGTTTAAGGTTTTATATTTCCGAAGATTTCATCATGAGCGAATCCGCAATTGACACCAAAAACGCCATCGAGGTGCGCAACCTCAATTTTTTCTACGGTGGCTTTCATGCCCTTAAAACCGTCAACCTCGACATCGTCGAAGGCAAGGTCACGGCCTTCATCGGCCCTTCGGGCTGTGGCAAGTCCACGCTGCTGCGCACCCTCAACCGCATGTACAGCCTCTACCCGGGGCAGCGCGCCGAGGGGACGATCAGCTTTTACGGCCAGAACATTCTGGACCCCAAGCAGGATCTGAACCTGCTGCGTGCGCGCATCGGCATGCTGTTCCAAAAGCCCACGCCGTTCCCGATGTCGATCTACGACAACATCGCTTTTGGCGTCAAGCTCTACGAAAAGCTCAGCCGCGCCGAAATGGATGAGCGCGTGCAATGGGCCTTGAGCAAGGCTGCGCTTTGGACCGAAGTGAAAGACAAGCTCAAACAAAGCGGCCTGAGCCTCTCCGGCGGTCAGCAGCAGCGCCTGTGCATTGCGCGCAGCGTGGCGGTCAAGCCCTCGGTGTTGCTGCTCGATGAGCCCACCGCCTCGCTGGACCCGATTTCGACCGGCAAGATCGAAGAGCTGGTGCACGAGCTCAAAAAAGACTACACCATTGCCATCGTGACCCACAATATGCAGCAGGCGGCGCGTTGCAGCGATTTCACCGCCTACATGTATTTGGGTGAACTGATGGAATACGGCGCCACCGAGCAGATTTTCTTCAAGCCCAAGCGCACCGAGACCGAAGACTACATCACTGGAAGGTTTGGTTGATCATGAGCGACAAACATTTTTCTACGCAGTTCGAATCTGAACTGGCCCACGTCACGGCCCGCGTGCTCGAAATGGGCGGGGTGGTGGAATCGCAGTTGCGACAATGCATTCACGCGCTGCACCATTTGAGCACCGAATCCACCGGGCAGGTGCTGGAAATCGAGAAAAAAGTCAATCTGTTCGAGCTGGAAATCGATCACGAGATCATCTCGATCATGAGCCGGCGCCAGCCCACGGCACGCGATTTGCGCTTGTTGATCGGCATTTCGCGCGTTATTACCAACCTCGAGCGGGCAGGCGACAAATCGACCCGCATCGCGCGCATGGTTGATAAATTCATTCAGTCGGGGGCGCCGCGTGCACTGCCCGTCAAGTCGCTCGGTGGCAGCGCCCAGTTGGCGGCCACGCAAATTCACCGTGCGCTCGATGCCTTTGCCCGCCTCGATGTGCAGGAAGCACTGGCCGTCATCAACGACGACGACCAACTCGATGTCGAGTATGAAGCCTATTTCCGTGAGCTGAGCACCTACATGATGCAGGACTCGCGCCTGATTGGCAGCAGCATCCACCTGATGTTTCTGGCCAAGGCCATCGAGCGCATTGGCGACTTGGCCAAAAACATCGCCGAGGCCACGATTTACGTGGTCAAGGGGACGGACGTGCGCCACAGCACCGATGAGGAAAGAAGGTCGGTGCTGCAATGAGAAAGCTGCCGCGCGTGCTCGTCGTGGAAGACGAGTCGGCGATTGCCGAGCTGATTGCCGTCAACCTGCGCCACAACGGCTTTGCGCCGACCGTGGTCTATGACGGTGAAGCGGCGCAGCGCGAGGTGGATGCGATCTTGCCCGATGTGATTTTGCTCGACTGGATGCTGCCCGGTGAAAGCGGGGTGGCGCTGGCCAAGCGCTGGCGCCAGCAAGAGCGCATCAAGACGGTGCCCATCATCATGCTCACCGCGCGCACCGAAGAGTCCGACAAGGTGCAGGGGCTCGATGCGGGGGCGGATGACTACATCACCAAACCCTTTTCCACGCAGGAGCTGCTGGCGCGCATCCGCGCCGTGCTGCGCCGCCGCGCCCCGGAAATTGTCAACGACACGGTGCAGTTGGGCGATCTGTCGCTCGACGCCTCGACCTACCGCGTGATGCTCAATGGCAGCGAACTAAAAGTAGGCCCGACCGAGTTCAAGCTGCTGCACTACCTCATGAAACACCCGGAGCGGGTGCATACGCGCGGCTCCTTGCTGGACCGCATTTGGGGCGACCATGTGTTCATCGAAGAGCGCACGGTCGATGTGCATGTGAAGCGCCTGCGCGAATCGCTGGGTCTGGCCGGTGCCATGATCGAGACGGTGCGCGGGGCGGGCTACCGCATTACGTCGCAGGCCGCACCCAGCAAAGCCAAGGGCGACACCGCTGCGGCATGATGCGGCGTCTGCTGGAGCTGCTGGCTTGTACGCTGACGGTTGGCGTGTTGGCGGCGGCCCTTGTCGAGCCTGACGGCTTGGCGTTGCTCGGCAGCGCCATGGGGGCCTCGCTGTGGTTCGTATTCGACTCGCTGCGCGCCCGCCGTGTGCTCGATTGGTTGCGCCACGGCAGCGCCGCCGCGCCACCCGCTGCGGTGGGGGTGTGGGCCGAGGTGGTGGAGCGGGCCCGCAAATCCTTCAAGACCCTAAACCGCAAGTCGCGCAAGAGCGAGGTGCGTTTGCAAGAGTTCTTGGCCGCCATCCAGGCCTCGCCCATCGGCGTGGTGCTGCTCGATAAATCGACCGCCATCGAGTGGAGCAATTTCACCGCCGCCCAGCACCTGGGTTTTGATACCAAGCGCGACCTCAAGCAGCCGATTCGCCATTTGGTGCGCGATCCGGCCTTCATCGACTACCTGTCACAGGGCGACTACGCCGCCTCGGTCGAGATCGATGGCCGCGACGCCACACCCGGTCACCCGCAGCGCATTTCGATCAACCTCTACCTCTACGGCAAGGGGCGGCGCCTGATGCTGACGCGCGAAGTCACGGCGCTGGAACTGGCCGAGGCGATGCGGCGCGATTTTGTGGCCAATGTGTCGCACGAAATTCGCACCCCCCTGACGGTGGTGAGCGGCTTCATTGAAACCTTGCTGACCTTGGATCTGCCGGCACCCGAGCGGCGTCAGTACCTCGAATTGATGGGCACACAAGCCCAGCGCATGCAGAGTTTGGTGAGCGATTTGCTGACGCTTTCGCGCCTCGAAGGCAGCCCGGTGCCCGGTGTGGGCGAATGGATCGACACGCAAGCCATGCTGATGCAGGTGGTCAGCGAGGCGCAGGCGCTCTCTGAAGTGCTGGACAGCGGACCGCATCAGGTGCTGGCCCAGGGCGGCGGCCCAAGGTTCCAGATTGCGGGGGCGCGCCAGGAGCTGCACAGCGCCATGTCCAACCTGGTCAACAATGCGGTGCGCCACACCCCAGCCGGTGCGCAGGTGCGTGTGGGCTGGTGCCTGAACAGCGATGGAGGGGCCGGGTTTTATGTTAGCGACGACGGCCCCGGCATCGACGCCGAGCACCTGCCGCGCCTGACCGAGCGCTTTTATCGGGTGGACCGCAGCCGCTCGCGCGAGACCGGCGGCACCGGCTTGGGGTTGGCGATTGTCAAGCACGTGGCGCAGCGCCATGGCGGCCAGGTGTTGATCGAGAGCGTGCCCGGCCAAGGCTCGACCTTTCGCATCATCTTGCCCCCCAGTCGGGTTTTGAGTGGCGATTAGCCGCTGCTGAGGCTGGTGGGGGCGGGGGGGCTGCTTGGGCCTACTGCGGCGCAGCGGCGCCGGGCCGGCGCTCAAACACCAGCCAGACATCGCGGTTTTCGCGCAGGCGTGGCTCCTCGCGCAGCAACTGCCACTGGCGCAGATCGATTCGGTGGTTGAGCGTGGCAAAGCCTTCCGAGCTGACCACCAAGCGCGGACAGGCCGCATCGGCCGGGCCGCCGGTGATGCGCTGCACCCGCAAGCCGCCGTGGTACTGCAGCGCCGCGATTTGTTCGTGCACCAGGCCATGCACCAGCACGCATTGTTGCGCCGGGGTGAGGGCGGCCACGCGC
The DNA here is from genome assembly GCF_000696225.1 of Serpentinimonas barnesii. Lineage (GTDB taxonomy): Bacteria > Pseudomonadota > Gammaproteobacteria > Burkholderiales > Burkholderiaceae_C > Serpentinimonas > Serpentinimonas barnesii. The sequence goes on from NZ_BAWN01000032.1 coordinate 42,185, forward strand.
TGGCTGATTGGCGCCAGCCCCATGCCGTGGTTGAGCACCGGCAGCCACAGGGTGAGCGCCAGCGACCAGCACAGCGTGATGCCGCTGGCCGACAACACCAGGCTTTTCCAGAGCGCGGGCTGGTGGCGACCGGTGCGCCAGGCGATCACCGACAGCCAAGCCAGCGTCAGCAGCAGCGCCGGCACAAACCCGTGGGCTTCGAAGCGGGGCACAAAATTGGGCAGCAGCTTGGCCACGTTGGCGGCCGGCTCGGCCGGCACGCCGGTCATCATGGCCAGCCAGATGATCCAGATCAGCAGGGCCGAGACGCTGAACAGCAAAATCGCCAGCCAGTCGATCAGGGCCGCCACGCTGCGCGTCAGCGTCGGCAAGGCAAAGGCCGCCAGCACCGCCAGCGGGGGCAGCGCCAGCAGCAAGATGCGGTCGCTGCCCCGGTGCAACAGGGTCGCCAGCAGCAGCGCCAACAAGCACGCAGCGGGCAGCAGCAGGTGCGGGCTGCGCCATTGGCGGCGCCACTTCCACAGCGTCCAGCCAGCCAGCAGGGCGCAGGGCCAGGTGAACCAGAGCAACAGGCGCGCCAGGCTCTCCCATGAGGCGGCCAACTGCCAATGCGGCAGCACAGCCTGCCCATCCAGCCAAGCACCGGGCCAGCCCATGGCAAAAGCCAAGGCGGCGGCGGCCAGTGCCAAGGCTGCCATGCCCCCGCGCATGGCCAGTGCCTGGGCCGCATTGGCCTGACTGGCAGCCCCTTCGGTGGCCACCATGTCGCTGGAGGCATGGGGCCCGCAGCGGCGGGCCAGTTCGCCGCTGAGCAGCAGCAACAAGGCGATGCCCGGTGCTCCGCTCAGGGCCAGACCGAACATGGCCAGCGTCCACATGCTCAGCGTGGGCATGAGGCTATTGCCGGGCTGCACGCTGCGCGCAAAAGCCGCCAAGGCCAGGGCCACGAAGGCCAGCCGCGCCGCATCGACACTTGATTGGTGTGCCAGCAGGGCCAGCCCCAAGCAGGCCAGCAAGGCCAGCAAGGCGGCGTCGGCCAAGGCGCGCGCGTAGTCAACCGGGTGCGCCTGGCCGCCAAAAGCAAAAACCACGGGTTGTGCGCCGGGCAAGCGCGCCAGGTAGTAGGCCGCGTACCAGGTGCAGATGAGGGTCAGGGCCAGCAAGGCCATGAAGGGCAATTGGGCCGCCTGGTGGGCCGGCAGCCACGGCAGGGCGTGGATGGCCAGAGCGCCCAGCCAATAGGGCAGCCAGCCGACGGTCTGGGCGCTCTCGCCCAGCAATTGCGGATGCAGCCACTGGCCGGGTTGGGCAGCGAGTTCGCGCATCACGCCAAAGGCGGCTAGGTCGGCGTTGCGCCACGGGTCGCGGCCGATAAAGCCGGGCAGGATGTAGAGCAAGCCCAGCGTCCACAACACCCAGCGCGGCAAACGCCGGGCGGAATGCTGGCTGACGATGGCGGGGGTGGGATCCATGAAAAAAGCAGCCTCGCGGCTGCTCTTGGGTGGCGTGTGGGTGGCCGGCAAACTTACTTGGCCGTGCGGGCGTAGCGGTTGCGGAATTTTTCCACGCGGCCGCCCATGTTGTCCACACTCTTTTGGGTGCCGGTGTAGAAGGGGTGCGACTCGCTCGAGGTGTCGAGTTTGTAGAGCGGCAGCTCGCGCCCGTCGTCGAGCTTGATGCTTTCGCGCGTGTTGACGCAAGAGCGAATCACGAACTGTTGGTTGTTCGACAAATCGACGAAGCAAACTTCGCGGTAGTTGGGGTGGATGCCGGATTTCATCGCTGGGTTCCTTGAGGGGCGGCGCGGCAGCCATTGCCAGCCTGTCTGACAACACTTTCCGCAAAAGCCCGAATTGTATCAGCCGCCGCGGCGCATGAGGTCGAAAAACTCGTGATTGTTCTTGGTCTGGCGCATGTTTTTGAGCACCATTTCCATGGATTCGATCTCGTCCATGTTGTACATGAACTGGCGCAGGATGCGGGTTTTCTGCAAAATCTCGGGCGCCAGCAGCAGTTCCTCGCGCCGGGTGCCGCTGCGGTTGAGCTGCACCGCCGGAAACACGCGTTTCTCGTACAGGCGCCGGTCCAGGTGCAGTTCGGAGTTGCCGGTGCCCTTGAATTCTTCAAAGATCACCTCGTCCATGCGGCTGCCGGTGTCGATCAGGGCGGTGGCGATGATGGTCAGCGAGCCGCCTTCTTCCACGTTGCGCGCCGCGCCAAAAAAGCGCTTCGGGCGCTGCAGCGCGTTGGCATCGACGCCGCCCGAGAGCACCTTGCCCGAGCTCGGCAGCACGTTGTTGTAGGCGCGCGCCAGCCGGGTGATGGAGTCGAGCAGGATCACCACGTCTTTCTTCAGCTCGACCAAGCGCTTGGCGCGCTCGATCACCATTTCGGCCACGTGCACGTGGCGCGTGGCGGGCTCGTCGAAGGTGGAGGAGATCACCTCGCCCTTGACGGTGCGCTGCATCTCGGTCACTTCTTCGGGGCGCTCATCGACCAGCAGCACCATCAGCGTGACTTCGGGGTAGTTGGCGGCCAAGGCGTGCGCGATGGTCTGCATCATCACCGTTTTGCCGCTCTTGGGCGGGGCCACGATCAGGCCACGCTGGCCTTTGCCGATCGGGGCGATCAGGTCGATCACGCGGCCGGTGATGTTTTCCTCGGTCTTGATCTCGCGCTCAAGCCGCATTTGCACCTGCGGAAACAGCGGCGTGAGGTTTTCGAACATCACCTTGTGCTTGTTGTGCTCGGGCGAGAGGCCGTTGATCTTGTCGAGCTTGTTGAGCGCAAAGTAGCGCTCGCCATCTTTGGGGGTGCGCACCTCGCCTTCGATCATGTCGCCGGTGTGCAAGTTGAAGCGCCGAATCTGGCTGGGCGAGATGTAGATGTCGTCGGTGGAGGCGGTGAAGCTGGTGTCCATGTTGCGCAGGAAACCAAAACCGTCGGGCAGCACCTCGAGCACGCCGTCGGCAAACACCTGCTCGCCGGTCTTGGCGCGCTTTTTGATGATGGCAAACATCAGCTCTTGCTTGCGCATGCGGCCGGTGTTTTCGATTTCCAGCGCATCGGCCTGCTTGAGCACTTCCGAGACGTGCAAGGCCTTGAGTTCGTTGAGGTGCATGGGGTGCGCTCCTGCGAGGAGTCGGGGAAAAGGGATGCAGGGGAAGGGAAAATGGGTCCGCGTGCAAAGACTGAGCGGACGCACTGGGTAGCCAGCGCGGGAAAACGGAGCGGGCCTTGGCAGGCAAAACGCGCCCTCGATCTCTGAGTTGTCAGATTATGACAGGAAAAACACGCAACCGAGAGGGCTGCCCGGTGCAATTAAGCCAGCCCCGTTGTGCGGGGCCTAGGCTCTGGCGGTTTTAGGCCAAGTTGGGGTCGATGAAAGCGCTCAGTTGGGACTTGTTGAGGGCGCCCACCTTGGTGGCCGCCACTTTGCCGTCTTTGAAAATCATGAGCGTCGGGATGCCGCGTATGCCGAACTGGGCCGGCACTTGGCGGCTTTCATCGACGTTGATTTTGGCAATTTGCAGCTTGCCCTGGTAGTGGGTGGCCAGCTCGTCCAGAATGGGCGCCACGGTGCGACACGGACCACACCACTCGGCCCAGAAATCGACCAACACCGGCAGGGTGGACTTGAGCACGTCGGCATCGAAGCTGCTGTCGGTGACTTGCTTGATCAGGGGATTGGCCATGTGGGATTGCCTCGCTATTTTGAGTCGCTGCGGAACTAAGGGCGGGTTCGGGAAAATGGGGGGGGTGACGAGCCTCGACCCCGGCACTGGATTCACAGTTAGGGCTGCTTGGTTCCCCACCTGACCCGGTTGGCCGCTTCACCATGCGGGAAGGCCCGTCGGGGTCGATTGTATGCCAATGTGCCGAGTGCGCGCAGGCGTGTGCGCTGAAGGCCACTGGGCGCGCAGGCAGGCCCGGGGGTGGGCGTTACACTGCGGCTTTTGCTTTTTTGCTTCCCGATGGATATTGTTTTGCTGCTCAAGGCCGCCGTGATGGGGCTGGTGCAGGGCATCACCGAATTTTTGCCGATTTCCTCCACCGGGCACCTGATCCTGACCTCGGCGCTGCTCGGGCTGTATGGTGAGAAGGTGCGCGTGTTCGAGGTGGTGATCCAAGTCGGGGCGCTGCTGGCGATCGTGTCGGTCTACTTCGAGCGGCTATGGACCACCGCGCGCGGGCTGCCGCGCGGCGATGCGGTGGCGTGGCGCTTCACCAGCAACCTGGTGATTGGCTGCCTGCCGGCGGTGCTGCTGGGGGTGCTGTTTTTTGATTTCATCACCGGGGTGCTGTTCAACCCGCTGGTGGTGGCCTCTACGTTCATCTCGGGCGGGCTGGTGATTTTGTGGGTGGAGGCGCGTCAGGCGCGCCAGCCGCCGCAGCGCATCCAAGAGGTGGATGCGGTGGGCTGGCGCGATTCGCTCACCGTGGGCTTAATCCAGTGCCTGGCGCTGGTGCCGGGCGTGAGCCGCTCGGGTGCCACCATCATCGGGGCCATGGCCTTTGGCTTTTCGCGCCGCGCCGCCACCGAGTTCAGCTTTTTTCTCTCGATCCCGATGCTGGTCGGGGCCGCAGGCTACGACCTGTTCAAGAACGCCGATCTGCTCACGCGCGCCGACCTGCCGTTTTTTGCCGTCGGGTTGATCGTCACGTGGCTGTCGGCTTGGGCTTGCGTGCGCTGGCTGCTGCGCTACGTGGCGCAGCACACCTTTGTGCCCTTTGCCTGGTACCGCATTGGCTTTGGGCTGTTGGTGCTGCTTACCGCCTACATGGGCTGGGTGGACTGGACGCGCTGAAAGCGCGCCTCAGGCACCGCCCGCAAAGCTGCGCAGCGCTAGGGCTATGGCCGCTGCGCTTTCTTCGGGGCGCTCCATCGGGAACAGGTGGCTGCCCTCTAGGGTTTGCAGCCGGGCGCTGGGGGTGCTGCCCACCAGCTTGTGCGTGAGCGCCATGCCCACTTGGCGCAGCTCCACCGATTCGCTCCCGCCTATGAAGGCCAGCGGGCACGCCAGCGGGTGGCGGCGCAGCAAACGGTCGAAGTGGTGCGGCAGGGTGTTGTAGATGGCGGTTTCGATTTCGCGCTCGAAGCTGAGCACGCGCTTGCTGCCCTGCGCGGTGGCCACCTCGTGCGTGCCGTGTTCGATGTAGTCGCGCAGCACCCGCGCATCCCAGCTGGCAAAGGCTTTTTTGTGGGTGAAATGGGCCAGTGCCTCCTCGGCGTTGGCCCAGCTGTTGCGCCGCTTGCGGCTGACCTGCCCCGGCGAGACGGCGCCGATGAGCCGCGTCTGCTTGGCCGCTTGCAAGGCGCGGGCGCGCCAGCCACCCAGCAGCGGCGAGTCGAGCAGCACCACCCCGGCCACCGGCCGGCCGCCCAGCAGCGGAAATTTGGCGGCGCACATCAGGCTAAGGAAACCGCCCAAAGAATGGCCCACCAGGTACAGGGGAGCCTCCCGATCGGCCGCGCTGGCGCACTCGCGCAGCACAAAATCGGCCAGTTGTTGCACCAGGTGCGGCCAGTTGCTGCTGACCGGGTAGGCCGGGTCGTGGCCAAATTTTTCGAGGGCGTGCACCTGATAGCCCAGTTGCCGCAAGCGCTCAAACAGCACGCAGTAGGTGCTTGCAGGAAAGCTGTTGGCGTGTGAAAACACGATCCGGGGCTTGGGGGTGTCGGGCAAGGTGTGCGGGGTCATCAAAATTGCGTTTGTGCTAAGGAGCGGCAGAGTGGTGATTCTCACCGATGGCGCGGCTCCACCATGCGGGACAATCGCTGCAACAGACTCCCTGTCCGCTTCGGGCCAACCGCATGAGCAAAGCCTTTACCAAAGAAACCGACCCCGACGACGACGACGACGCCGTGGGCGCTGCGCCGCTGCCTGCCGGTGGCAAAAACTACATCACCCCCGCCGGCCATGCGCGGCTGCGCGCCGAACTGTTGCACCTGCTCGACGTCGAGCGCCCGCGCGTGGTCGAGGTGGTGCACTGGGCTGCCAGCAACGGCGATCGATCGGAAAACGGCGACTACCTGTACGGCAAAAAACGCCTGCGCGAGATCGACCGCCGCATCCGCTTTTTGGGTAAACGCCTAGAAATCGCCGTGGTGGTCGATCCCGCTTTGCAGCACGGCAGCGATCAGGTGTTTTTTGGGGCCAGCGTGGTGTTTGCCCGCGCCGACGCCAGCCAGACCCGCGTCACCATTTTGGGCATCGACGAAGCCGACCCGAGCCAGGGTCAGATTAGTTGGGTGGCCCCGGTGGCGCAGGCCTTGCTCAAAGCGCGGGTGGGAGATGAAGTCCGCTTGCGCACCCCTTCGGGCTGGGAGCTGCTGGAGGTGATAGCGGTCAGCTACCCGGCCGCTGCGGCCGCAGGCGCTGCGCCCGCACCACCGCCGGCGTGCGCTTGAGTTGGCGCAACACCTGCGCCAGATGCACCCGGTCGCGCACCGCCAGCGCAAAGCGCAGGTCGATGGTGCTTTGGCCGCGCTCGTCGCCCATGTGCAAATGCGTGATGTCGGCTTCGGCCGTTGCCAGTGCCGCCGCCACCTTGGCCAGCACGCCCTTGCCGTTGTTGACGGTGACGAGCACGCTGGTTTCGAAGGCGCGCGTGGGCTCTTCGGACCACTCGACCTCGAGGAAGCGCTCGCTGTCGCGGTGCAGCAGGCGCTTGCCACTGGGGCAGTCGTCGGTGTGCACCACCAAGCCCTCGCCCTTGCCCAAGTAGCCCACGATGCGGTCGCCCGGAATCGGCAGGCAGCAGTCGGCGTATTGCACCGAGGCGCCCTCGCTGCCGTCGAGCGAAACCACGCCCTGGCTGGCCTGGTCTTCGGCGGCGATGCCGTAGCGCTCTTGGCTGATTAAAAGCACATCGGGCTTGTGGCCGATCTCGCCCAGCAGTGCCGCCAGTTTTTTGGCCACCATGCCCGCAATGCGTTTGCCCAGCCCAAGGTCGGTGAGCAGCTCGCGGCGGCTGCGGTTGCCCGCAAAACGCAGCAGTTTGTCCCACACCGCTTGATGGGGGGCGTCGGTTTCGTCGGGCAGGCCGATGAAGCCTTCGGCGCGCAGCGCCTGCAGCAGCAGCCGCTCGCCCAGCGCCTGCGACTCCTCCAGCGCCAGCGTCTTGAGGTGGTGCCGAATCTTGGAGCGTGCGCGCCCGGTTTTGACAAAGCCGAGCCAGCTCGGGTTGGGTTGCGCGTGCGGCGAGGTGAGGATTTCGATCACATCGCCGTTTTTGAGCCGGGTGCTCAGGGGCACCTGTTCGCCGTTGATTTTGGCTCCGATGGCGCGGTTGCCCACATCGGAGTGGATGGTGTAGGCAAAATCCACCACCGTGGCCCCGTGCGCCAGCGTGAGAATGCGGCTCTTGGGTGTAAACACATAGACCGAATCGGGGAACAGGTCGATTTTGATGTGGTCCCAGAACTCGGCGGCGTCTTGGCTGACTTGTTGGATGTCGAGCAGCGACTGCAGCCAGCGCGCGTCGGGCTCTTGCACCACTGGGCCATCGGTGGCGCTGGACTTGTAGAGCCAGTGCGCGGCCACGCCCGATTCGGCCACCACGTCCATGGCCGGGGTGCGCAACTGGAACTCGATGTTGGCGCCAAACGGCCCGATCAAGGTGGTGTGCAGCGACTGGTAGCCGTTCATTTTGGCGATGGCAATGTAGTCGCGGAACTTGCCCGGCAGCGGCTTGTAGATCTGGTGCAAGATGCCCAGCGCCCGGTAGCAATCGAGCAGCTCGGGCAGGATGACGCGAAAGCCGTAGAGGTCGGTGACTTGGGCAAAGGACAGGTGCTTGCTGTCCATTTTGTTGTAGATGGAAAACAGCGTTTTTTCGCGCCCGACGATGCGCGCTTCCAGGCCGTGGCGCAACAAGGCGCCCTCGACTTCGCCGCGCACTTTGGCCACCAGGTCTTTGCGCCGGTTGCGCGATTTCTCCAGCGCCTTGGACAGTGCCCGGTAGCGCCACGGGTGCAGGTGCCTAAAGGCGAGGTCTTGCAGCTCGCGGTAGTTGTTGTTCAGGCCCAGCCGGTGCGCGATGGGGGCGTAGATTTCCAGTGTTTCGGTGCTGATGCGGCCCCATTTGCGGCGCGGCACATCGCCCAAGGTGCGCATGTTGTGGGTGCGATCGGCCAACTTGATGAGGATCACGCGCACGTCGCGCGCCATGGCCAGCAGCATCTTGCGAAAGGATTCGGCCTGGTTTTGCTCGCGGCTGTCGAATTCGAGTTTGTCGAGCTTGGTCAGGCCATCGACCAGATCGGCCACCTGGGGGCCGAACTGTTGCACCAAATCGGCCTTGGAGCAGCCGCAGTCTTCGAGCACATCGTGCATCAGGGCCGCGCACAGGGCTTGCACATCGAGCTTCCACTCGGTGCACTGCAGCGCGACGGCAATCGGGTGGGTGACGTAGGGGTCGCCGTTGTTGCGCAACTGGCCCAAGTGGGCTTGGTCGGCAAAGCGAAAGGCCTGCCGCACCTGCTCGATTTCGGCGGCGTTGAGGTAATCGAGGGCCGATTCGAGCGCGGAGAAACTGGCCGCAACGGTGCCCTGCGGTGCAGCCAAGGCACCGGCAGGAGGGCTGGTGATGACTTCGTCGCTCATAATGGCCCTACTTTAGCCGGATTGGCGCTGGCGTGCAGGTCGGGTGCCAAAATTCACCTTGCGCTGAGCGGCAGCGCGGCCCGGGTTGGGGCTCAGGAGGGCACTTTTTTGAGCATTTCCAGCCCGATTTTGCCGTCGGCAATTTCGCGCAGAGCGGTCACGACCGATTTGTTTTTGCTCTCAATTTTGGGCGTGTGGCCTTGGTTGAGCATGCGCGCCCGGTAGGTGGCGGCCAACACGAGCTGGAAGCGGTTGGGGATTTTTTCCAGACAGTCTTCGACGGTGATGCGGGCCATGGGTGTGCAAAAGGTTGTGTGGGGGAGGGTGGATGGGCGGTTGTGAGTCAAGCGATTTGCAGCGCGCTGAAGGTGGCGGCACGCAGGCGGCGCTGGGTGGCCACACGCAAGCGCTGGGCGTGGGCAATCGACTGCAGATCAGACAGGGCGCGCTCAAATGAGTCGTTGATTATAACGAAGTCGAAGCGATCGACTTGGGCCACCTCTTGCACGGCGTTGCGCAGCCGCAGCTCGATCACCTCGGCGCTGTCTTCGGCACGCCGTTGCAGCCTCGTGCGCAGCTCCTCCCAACTGGGGGGGAGGACGAAAATCAAGGCCGCATGCGGGAATTGCTGCTTGATTTGCAGGGCGCCTTGGTAGTCGATCTCGAGCACCAGGTCGGCCCCATTGCGCAGTGCCTCGGCCAGCGCCTGGCGCGAGGTGCCGTAGCGCTGGCCGTGCACGTGCGCCCACTCGACGAAGGCGCCCTCGGCCAGCAACTGGTCAAAGGTCTGGGCGTTTACAAAGTGGTATTCGCGCCCGTTGCGCTCTTGGCCGCGTGGGGCCCGGGTGGTGTGCGAGATTGACAAGGCCAGCTGCGCATCGGCTTGCCGCCACGCCTTGACGAGGCTCGATTTGCCGGTGCCGCTGGCGGCACAGACGACGTACAGGTTGCCGGGGTAATCCATTTTTATTCGAGGTTTTGCACCTGTTCGCGCATTTGTTCGATCAGCACTTTCATTTCGACCGCAATGCGCGTCAGGGCCAGGCTGGAGGATTTGCTGCCCAAGGTGTTGGCCTCGCGTTGCAGTTCCTGGATCAAAAAGTCGAGCCGCTTGCCGACTTCACCGCCGCGCCGCAGCAGTTGCCCGATCTCGCTCAGGTGCGACTGCAGGCGCGTGAGTTCTTCGGCAATATCGAGCCGCAGGGCGTAGGCGGTGGCTTCGGTCAGGGCGCGCTCGTGCGCCGCAGCCGGGGCGGTGCCAGAGTCGGCGCCGGTGTGGCCCATGGCCTCGTTCCAGCGCTCCAGAAAGCGCAGCCGCTGCTGCTCGACCTGGGCCGGCACCAAGGGCTGGGCCTGTAGCGCCAGCGCCTGCAACTGTTCGAGCCGATCGTGCAGCATCTGGGCCAGCCGCTCGCCCTCGCGTTGGCGGGCGCTGCGCAGCTCGTCGAGCACCTGTTCGGCCAAGCTGGCAAGGGCATCGTTCAAGGCCGCGGGCAGCGGCGGCGCGCGCGACAGCAGTTGCAGCAGCTCGGCCACTGAGAGTTCGCGCGCCTGGGGCATCCAGGTGCGGATCTGGTCTTGTGTGGCCAGCATTTTTTGCAGCTCAGCGCTGTTGGGTGCGCGCCACGCGGCCTCGGTTCGGCCTTCTATCCATGCCCGCAGCTCGACCTTGCCGCGCTTGAGGCGGGCTTGCAGGCGCTCACGCAGCACGGGTTCGCAGGCGCGCAGCTCGTCGCCCAAGCGAAACCCCAAGTCCAGAAAGCGGCTGTTGACGGAACGGATCTCCACCCCCAGCACGAGCTCGGGTGCGTGGGGGGCGGCCTCGGTGGGGTGCAGGCGCCGGCTGGCGCAGGCGTAGCCGGTCATGCTGTAAACTGGCACAGATTCACTCTTTTCTTCTTGCAACGATGCGGGTTTTGCTCTGATCCGATTATGTCAAAGACCAAGCCCGCTCCTTTGCCTCCCGAAACCCTGATTGGCGGCTACCGAGTGGTGCGGCTGTTGGCCAGTGGGGGGTTTGGGCTGGTCTATCTGGCGATCGACCCGGCCGGGCAGAAGGTGGCGCTCAAGGAGTACCTGCCCGCTGCCTTGGCCTTGCGCGCCCCCGGCGAGTTGTTGCCGGTGGTGCCGCCAGAAAAGCTATCGCTGTACCGGCTCGGGCTCAAAAGTTTTTTTGAAGAAGGCCGGGCGCTGGCGCAAATTTCGCACCCATCGGTGGTGGGGGTGCAGAACTTTTTTCGAGAAAACGAGACCGTCTACATGGTCATGGACCTGCTCGAAGGCGCCTCGCTGCAGGAGTTCGTCGTTACGGCGCGCGCGCTCAAGCGCAAAAAGATTCTGCGTGAAGCCACCATCCGCTCGCTTTATGACGAGCTGCTGCGGGGTTTGCGCATCGTGCACCAGCATAAAATGCTGCACTTGGACATCAAGCCTGCCAATATTTTCATTACCGATGCCAACAAAGCCGTTTTGATCGACTTTGGCGCGGCCCGCGAGGTGCTCAGCGCCGAGGGCAATTTCGTGCGCCCCATGTACACGCCCGGTTTTGCCGCCCCCGAAATGTATCAGCGCGGCGCCCAGTTGGGCCCGTGGACCGATATGTACGCCGTGGGCGCCTGCCTCTACTCCTGCATGCAAGGCTACCCACCCCACGACGCCCCGCAGCGCCTCGAAAAAGACCGGCTGCCGCTGGCCATGACGCGCCTGCGCGGTCTCTACTCCGACAACCTGATCGAGGTAGTGCAGTGGTGCATGTCGCTGCAGGCCACGGCGCGGCCGCAGTCGGTGTTCGAGTTGCAAAAAGAATTGCAACGCGAGCCCACCCCGGTCTTTAGCCCCCCCAGTCTGGCCGACAAACTGCGCCAGCAAGTCGGTCGTTTTTGGCCTGGTTCGTCCAAGCTTCCCGTCACGCCTTCTGGTCGCTCCAGTTTTCATCCCGAGTCATGAAGTTTTCGGTTTTTCAGGCCAGCAGCCAAGGGGGGCGCGACGACAACGAAGACCGCCTCGGTTACACCTACACCCACGAGGCAATTTTGCTCACCTTGGCGGATGGCATGGGGGGCTACAGCGGGGGCGAGCAGGCGGCCGAAATTGCGGTGCGGGTGTTCACCCAGTCTTTTTTGGCGCAGGCCCGGCCGCGGCTGGCCCATCCGCCGGTTTTTTTGCAGCAGACCCTGTTGCAAGCCAACCGCGCCATTGTCGATTACGCCCGTGCCAACGACTTGGCCGAGCAGCCGCGCACCACGCTGGTGGCAGCGCTGCTGCAAGACGAGCAACTGTGGGCGGTGCACGCGGGCGATTCGCGCCTGTACGGGCTGCGCGCCGGGCGGGTGTGGTTCCGCACCCGCGACCACAGCTTCCAAGACAAGCCGGAACTGCTTCAGCACCCGTCCCGGCATGCGAACCGAAATTTGCTGTTTACCTGCCTCGGCTCCCATTCGACGCCCTTGTTCGACCACACCGGCCCCTTGGCCCTGCAGGCCGGCGATCAGCTGCTGCTGTGCTCGGATGGTCTATGGTCCCCCCATGCCGACGCCGATCTGGTGGCGGCCATGCAGGGCCAGGCGCTGCGCCACAGTGTGCCGGCCTTGGTGCGCCAGGCTTTGCACAAGGCCGGCCCGCGCAGCGACAACGTGTCCTTGTTGGCGCTGCAGTGGGGCAGCGAGGGCGCTGGCGCCACGCAGCCCGGGGTGGCGCATGCCGATTTGTTTGAGGGTGCGCCGATTTCAAGCTTCGGTCAGGTCGTCGACCTTGGCGCCGCTGGTGCGCCTGCCGCCGGCGCTCGCATCGATGCGCCCGGCCCCCGCGCCGACGCCCAGCCGACCTTGGCAGACGATAGCGATGTGTTCGATGATGAGCGCATCGAGCAATCCATCGACGAAATCCAAGCCGCCATCCGCCGCACCGCCTTGCGCCGCAACCGTCCGCAATAGCTGAACCATTTTTAACATGACTGCAAGCACCTTGAGCCACCCCGCACCCGCCCGCCTCGACGCCCGCCCAGCCCATGCCCTGCGCCCGGTGCGCCTGACGCGCGCCTACACCTGCCACGCCGAGGGTTCGGTGCTGGTCGAGTTTGGCCGCACCCGGGTGCTGTGCACCGCCTCGATCGAAGACAAGGTGCCGCCGCACCAAAAAGGCAGCGGCGCCGGCTGGGTCACGGCCGAATACGGCATGCTGCCGCGTGCCACCCACACCCGCAGCGCGCGCGAAGCCGCCAAGGGCAAGCAAAGTGGGCGCACCCAAGAAATCCAGCGCCTGATCGGGCGCTCGCTGCGCGCGGTGTTCGACTTGCAGGCACTGGGAGAGCGCACCCTCACGCTCGATTGCGACGTGCTGCAGGCCGACGGCGGCACCCGCACCGCCGCCATCACCGGCGCCTGGGTGGCGGCGCACGATGCGGTGCAGCAGTTGCTGCGCAGTGGGCAGTTGGCGCGTTCGCCCCTGCTGCAACCCGTGGCGGCGGTTTCGGTCGGCCTGCTGCGTGGGGTGGCGCTGCTCGATTTGGACTACGACGAAGATTCGGCCTGCGACACCGACATGAACGTGGTCATGACTGGCGCCGGCCATTTCGTGGAAGTGCAGGGCACCGCCGAAGGCCAGCCCTTCAGCCACGACCAGATGAGCCAGATGCTGCGCCTGGCCGAAAGCGGCATCACCGAGCTGATCGCACTGCAGCGCGCCGCCGTGGCGGCCCCCTTGCCCGGCTTGGCCTCGCAGCAGCCGTGAAGCCGACGCTGACCCTGGTGCTGGCGACTCACAACGCCGGCAAACTGGCCGAATTGCAAGCGCTGCTGCAGCCTTTGGGCGTGCGGCTGCTGAGCCAGTCCGAGTTGGGCATTGCCGAGGCCGACGAGCCGCATCGCACCTTCGTAGAAAACGCCTTGGCCAAGGCGCGCCACGCCAGCGCCGCCAGCGGCCTGCCTGCGTTGGCCGACGACGCCGGCCTGTGCGTCGAGGCCTTTGGCGGCCAGCCGGGGGTAGACACCGCCTTCTACGCCACCCGCTTTGGCTACCCCAAGGGCGACACCCACAACGTGCGCGCCTTGCTGGAGCAGATGCAGGGCCAGAGCAACCGGCGCGCCGCCCTGGTCAGTACCTTGGTGGCGCTGCGCTCGGCCGACGACCCCGAACCCTTGGTGGCCAGCGGGCGCCTGCATGGCCTGATTGCCACCGAAGCCACCGGAACGCACGGATTTGGCTTCGATCCCGTGCTCTATCTGCCCGAATACGGGCAAACCTGCGCCCAGTTGCCGCCCGCGCTCAAAAACAGCCTCAGCCACCGTGGCCAAGCGGCGCGCGCCATGCTGGATCTGATGCGCCAGCGCTGGCTGCCTTGGGCGGGCGAGTCGTGAGCGCGGTCCACGCCGTGCGCTTGGAGCGCCCCAGCCGCATCCAGCTCACCAGCCTGCCGCCGCTGGCCTTGTATGTGCACCTGCCCTGGTGCCTGAAAAAATGCCCCTACTGCGACTTCAATTCGCATGCCGTGCAAGGCGCGGCGCCCCCGCCGTGGGAGCGCTATCTGCAAGCGCTGCGCGCCGACCTCGAAGCCAGCCTGCCGCTGGTGTGGGGGCGCACTGTGCACAGCGTCTTCATCGGCGGCGGCACCCCCAGCCTGCTGGCGCCCGAGGCGCTGGAGCGTTTGCTGTCCGACCTGCGCGCCTTGCTGCCGCTGCTGCCCGAGGCCGAAATCACGCTCGAAGCCAACCCCGGCAGCTTTGAGCGCCAGCGCTTTGCCGCCTACCGCGCCGTGGGCGTGACGCGCCTGAGCGTGGGCGTGCAGTCCTTCGACGACCGCTTTTTGCAGGCGCTGGGTCGGGTACACGACGCCGCCCAGGCGCACGCGGCGGTGCAAGAGGCGGCGCAGCACTTCCCAAGCTTCAACCTCGACCTGATGTATGCGCTGCCGGGCCAGACCCTGGCCGATGCGCAGCAAGACCTCGAGCGCGCCCTCAGCTATGCGCCCCCGCACCTGTCGCTCTATCACCTCACGCTCGAGCCCAACACCGCCTTTGCCAAGCATCCGCCGCCGCATCTGCCCGACGAAGACAGCGCCTATGACATGCTCGACGCCATCGGCGCCCGCTGCGCCAGCGCCGGGCTGCAGCGTTACGAGGTGTCGGCCTACGCCCGGGCCGAGCACCAGTGCCGCCACAACCTGAACTACTGGCGCTTTGGCGACTACCTCGGCATTGGGGCAGGGGCGCACGGCAAGCTCAGTTTTGCGCAGCGCGTGCTGCGCCAGGTGCGCTGGCGCGATCCGCAGCGCTACATGGAGCAGGCCTTGCAGGGCCAGCCGGTGGCCAGTGAAAACGACGTGCCGGCCAGCGAATTGCCGTTTGAGTTCATGCTCAACGCGCTGCGCTTGCGCGAGGGTTTTGCCGTGGCCGATTTTGGCGCCCGCACCGGCCTGCCGCTGACTGCCATCCAAGCCCCCTTGGCCGAGGCCGAGGCCAAGGGCTGGATCGAGCGCGACGCCTGGCGCATCCGGCCCAGCGCACGCGGTTTTGATTTTCTCAACGACCTGCAAGCCCTGTTTTTGCCCTGAAGGCCGCCACCGCGTTGCCGCCGAGCGCCTGCGCATGGGTTTAAAGCTGGGGCGTGGGTCATGCCGCCATAATGCATGGCGTGGCGTCTGTACGAGGGGTGCACCATGTTTGCGATTTATGGCACGTCTGGGCTCATGTACCGCGGCTTGGCGGAGGACTTGCGCCGCGTCGTACCCACTTTGCGCAGCGTGCGCACGCGCGCGCTCGAGCCCGAGTTCGACCGCCCGCTGCCAGCGCTCGAAACCGGCACTCCACCCAATGCCGAGCACCGAGGCAGTGCCCACGTCGCCTTGAGCGCCTACAGCCAGTTGCAGCGGGCGCCGGTGGCCAGACGGCCCTTGCGCAACGTGGCCGATGTCATGAGTCGCAACCCGGTGACCCTCTCGCACGACATGACGGTGCGCCAAGGTTGGTGGGTCTTGTATCAGCGCGGGGTAGGCCAGGCCCCGGTGCTGGGCCGCAATGGCTTGGTGATCGGGCTGCTGTCGCGGGCCGAACTGATGCAGCCCGAGCGTTTGCCCACCCCCGACGGGCACGCCTTGGTCTGGCAGGCCCTGATGGCGCAGCCCCTGACGCAAGTCATGCTCAGCCCCGTGCCTGCGGTCAGCGCCGAGGTGGAGCTGCGCCGCCTGGCGCTGGTGCTGCTCGATACCGGCTTGCAAGGCTTGCCGGTGGTTGATGACGAGGGCCGGGTCGAGGGTTTCGTCACCCGCAGCGACATCCTAAAGGCCGTGGTGCACGACCCGCCGCTGGACTTGTGGGCGGGCTGAGGCTTGGCCCCCCTGCGGCTTGATTGCCGCCCCCAAGCCGTGTTGGGGGTCCCCACTGTTGCAAATTGGGTGTCAGGGCGCTGCCGGGGGCCGAATTGCTGCCGGTCTAAGCCCATTTGGGCTGCGATTGCGGCGACAATAGGTGGCTGATTTTTTTATTCATCCCGATCAACCCGATGTGCCCGTTAGCCCCCACTGGGAGCCGGGTTGCCTTGCCTACTCCGAAGCCGTGAACGCCTCTGTCAAGTCCGCCCCACCCGCCGCCGATCTGTCGCAACTCGACGCCCTCACCGGGGGCGCCTTCAAGGCGCCAACCTCGGGCGAGCGCGCCGCCCGCTTGCGCGAATGGCTGGCCAGCGAGCCCAGCCTCGAGCAAATGACCGAGGTTTTTCGCGAACTCTCGCACCGCGACAAAGGCGCGGCCAAGGCGCTCAAAGACAAACTCGATGAGCTCAAGCGCACCAAGGCGCAAGACGCCATTGCCGAAGAATGGGCAGCCAAGGCCAAGGCCTTGCTGGGCCAGCCGCGCCTGAACCTGGCCGATGCCATGGGCTGGCAGCGCGACGCCGCCAAGGCCGGGGCCCCGCTGTCGCGCGAGCCGCTGGCGGGCTTGCGGCTGGCCTTGAGCGAGCGCATGAAGGCGCTCGAAGACCTGCAGCACCAGGTGCAGGTGCAGCGCGAAGCCGCCGTCATGCTGGCGCAGCGCATCGAGTTGCTCTCGACCAAGGCACTGGCCGAGGCGCAGGCCCAGCGCGAGCCCTTGCGCTCCGACGTGGCGGCCTGGACCAGCCACGCCAGCGGCCTGTCCGCCGATCCGGTCTGGGAAAGCCTTGAGCCCAAATACGCCTTGCAGCTTGACACATCGCGCAACCAGTTGAACCTGGTCTGGGAAGCCTTTGACGCCGCGCTCGGTCAGGCCTTGGCGGCGGCATCCGATGCGCAGGTGGCCCTGCCAGCGGTGCCGGTTTGGGCCGACGAATTGCGCGCCTTGCGGGGCGAGGCCACGCCGCCCGCCGCCGTCGATGCGGTCGAGCAAGCAGCGCGGCAGCAACAAGCCAGCCAAGCCGTGGCCGCGGCCGTGGCCGCCTTGCAGCAAGAGTTGGCGCAGGGGCACAGCAAAACCGCGCCCAAGGCCGCCGCGGCCTTGCGCCAGGTGCTCAAAGACCAGGGTCGCCACATCCCACCCGCCCTCGAAGCCGAGGCGCAGGCGGCGCTGGCCAGCAGCAGCGAACTCGAAGGCTGGCAACGCTGGCGCGCCGACCAATTGCGCGAAGAGCTGCTGGCCAAGGCGGTGGCGCTCAACCAGGCCCCGGAGGGGCAGCGTTTGGGTGGGCGCAAGGTGCAAGAGGCGCTGCGCCAGTTGCGCGAACAGTGGAAGGCTACCGACCAAGGGGGGGTGCCCAACCAGGCCCTCTGGAAAAAATTCGATGAAGCCTGCAACGAGGCGCACAAGCAGGTTGAAGCGTGGCTGGAACAACTCAAGCAGCAAAACCAGGCCAGCCGGGCCCAGCGCCTGGCGCTGATCGAAGAAGTGCAGGCCTGGACGGCGGCGCATGCCACCCACACCGACTGGAAGCTGCAACTGCGCGATCTGCATGCCTATGCCGAGCGCTGGCGCCAAAGCGGCCACCTGAGCGAAAAGCTGTTTGCCGAGCTGCAACCGCTCTGGAAAACGGCCATCGGCCAGGCACACGCGCGCCTTGAAGCCGCGCAAGACCAGAGCGTGCAGCGCCGCCAGGCCCTGATTGCCGAGGCGCAGGCCTTGGCTCAGGTGGTGCCGCTGCGCATCGACGCCGTGAAGGCGCTGCAGCAACGCTGGCAGCAGGAAGCGCAGGCGGTGCCGCTGGATCGGCGCTTGGAGCAAAAGCTGTGGGAGGCGTTTCGCCAGCCCATCGACGCCGCTTTTGAGCGCAAGACGGCCGAGCGCGAGCAAGTGGCCGCCTCGCTTGGCGCCCACGATCAGGCGGTGCTGCAAGCCGCGCAGGCACTGGAAGCCGCCTGTGCCGCAGGCGATGCGCAGCGCATCCGCGCCGCCACCGAAGCCTTGCAAGCCTGTTTGCGCGGTCAAGCTCCGGTAGCCGCACCACCCAAAGCGGCCCAGCCAGATGCTGTTGCGCCAGATGCTGCCGTGGCCGAAGCCAGTTCCGACGCCAGTGCGGACGCCGCAGCCAAGCCTGAGTCGAACGCCGACACGGTTGCCAGCACCACCGAACCCGTGGCGCTCGCCACACCCCCCGAGGCCGAGGGCAAAGCCCCAGCCGCCCCAGCTGCTGCAGCCCCGGCCCCACGCAAACTGGTGGCCATGCGCGGCGACGACCGGCCCGGCATGGCGCGGGCGCAGCCGCAATCCGGCCGCCCGGGTGCGGGCCGCGACGATCGCCGGGGCCCCCGCGAAGGAGGCTTTGGCGATGCGCGTGCACCCCAGCGCGGCGGCGAGCGCCCGGACTGGCGCAGCGAGCGCGAGGAGCGCGGACCGCGCTTGGGCGACGCCGCGTTCCGGGCCCAGCGCCAGGCGCTGGAGCAGGCTGAACTGGCACTCAAAAAACTCGCCGCGCAGGCCCACGGCGAAGCGCTGATGGGCTTGCTCACGGCCTGGCAGCAGCGCAGCCCCGAGGCCGTGCCGAGCGCCCAAGCCCTGGGCGGCAAAGCGGCCGCCGCAGCGCGCGCAGCTTGGGCCACCGCCTTGGGCAAAGCCCCCACAGCCACAGCCGAAGCCGCACGCGGCACGCACCTGCTGCGGCTCGAAATGGGGGCCGAACTGCCCACCCCGGCCGCGCACCTCGATGCCCGGCGCGCCCTGCAACTGCAACTGCTCACGCGCCGCCACGACCCGGCCCCAGCCCAAACCTGGGCCCAGGACGTGGCCCAGGTGCTGGCCAGCCCCTACGACGCCGCCGCCGCCGAGCGCTTGCAAGCGGTGCTCAAGCTGCTGCTGCGGCGCTAAGGCCCGGAGCTGCCCCCCCCGCCCCCGGCACAATGGGGGGGGGTGAGCCGCGCAACCCTAGGCCGCCCCTACCGGGGCCCTGAAAGCCTAAGCAGAAGCGCGGGCTGGCGGTGGCGCCACGCCCGCTGTCGCCGGATGCCGAAAAAAAGCATCCAGCAGCGGCAACAAGGCCGGGAATTCGGCCCCGAAGCGCGCCCGCTGCACCGTGTAGGCTTCGCAGGCCACGGCGAAGAACTCGGCTGCGTCGGTGGCGCCATAGGCGTCGAGCCAGGGCAGGGGAGCGCCGAAGCGCTCGGCCATTTGCACCTGGCGCACAAAGTGGCGGTATTGCTGGTCCCAAACCTGTTGCCAGTGCTGCGCGGCGGCGCGCGGCGCCAGCCCCAGAAAGCCACGCGGCAACTGCGGGCAGCCGTCGGCCGCCTGGTGGCGCGCTTTGTGGCGCATGTCGATCTGGTGCGCAAATTCGTGGATCACCAGGTTGTGGCCCTGCTGCGCCTTGGCGCTGGCGGCGCGCACGTGCGACCAGGCCAGCATCAGCGGCCCGCCGTGCATGGCTTCGCCGGCCAGCGCCTCGCGCCAGCGGTGCACCACGCCCGCCTCGTCGGTTTCTTCGCGCTGCGCCCAGACTTCATCCGGATGCAGCACGATGCCGGCAAAGCCCCGGTACCAGTCCAGCCCCGCCAAGCCCCAGTGCACCCAAGGCAGGCAGGCCTGGGTGGCAATGGTGAGCGCGATTTCGTCGTTGATCTGCAGGCCGTTGGCGCCGCTAAAGGTTTTTTGCGCCAGAAAATGCCGGCACAGGAGTTGCAGGCGCTCCGCTTGCGCCGGCTCCAGGTGCTGCAGGAAGGACTGCGCCTGCAGCACACGCCGCCACAGGCCGGGCGGGATGGGCGGCGCGCCGCCGAACCAGCGCGTGAGTGTTCGGCCCCAGCGGCTGTGGCGCAGCACGCGCAGCCAGCGCGGGGCCGGGCTCATGGCGCTGGCTGGGGGGCCGGCGCGGGGGGTGTGGGCGCGACCGCTTGCTCGGGGCTGATGCGGGTGAACTGGCCTTGGCGATCGAGCCGCAGCACCTCGCGCCGGGGCGGCTGGCTCAGGCCGCACCAGTCGCTTAGCACCAGGCGCTGCAAGCCAGCGCCCAGATCGTGCTGGCCGGGGCGGTGCGTGTGGCCGTGGATCAGGGTCTGGCAGCCGGTGGCGCGCAGCCAGTGGCAGGCGGTGGCGGCATCGAGGTCGCCGTAGTCGGGGGCGTCGGGTGCGCTGGCCGTTGCGCTGCCGGTGTTGCGCTGGCTCTCGCTGGTGTGGCGCGCCATGCGCGCCAGCGCCTCGCGCTCGGCCAGCGGGCGCGCCAGAAAGCCCTGCTGCCAGGCCGGGGCGCGCACCATCTGGCGAAAGGCCTGGTAGCTGCGGTCGTCTAGGCACCAGGCGTCGCCGTGGCTGAGCAGCCAGCGCTGGTTGGCGAATTCGAGCACGCAGGGGTCGGCGATCAGGCGCACGCCGCTGCGCTGTGCAAAGGCGCTGCCCAGCAAAAAATCCCGGTTGCCGTGCATCAGATAGACCGGGGCGCGCGCGCTGGCCGCTTGCAGCGCCTGGATGCTGCGTTGCAGCAGCTCACTGCCGCTGGCCTCGGGCGGGCGCTGCAGCATGTCGTCGCCAAACCAGAGCTCGAACAGGTCGCCCAGAATGAACAGGGCATCGAAGCGGCCGTGCTCCAAGTAGCTCAGCCACGCGGACACGGTGGCGGGGTCTTCGGGGCGCAGGTGCAGGTCGGAGATAAACTCGACCCGCTCCCAGACCGGGGCGGCGCAGACGAGCTCGGGTTCGGGCAGGGCCTGCGGGTGCGCCGCTGGCACGGTGGCTTCGTTCATGGTCGCAGGAGCGTTCCTCAAGACCACAGCAAGCTCAGGCTGCGCTGGCTTGCAGCTCCACGGCTTTTTCCAGCACCACGTCGTCCAGTGGCACGTCGTCGTGAAAGCCCTTGCGCCCGGTTTTGACGCTGCGGATGGCGTCCACCACCTCGGTGCCAGCGATCACCTTGCCAAACACCGCATAACCCCAGCCTTGGGCCGTGGGCGCGGTGTGGTCGAGAAAACCGTTGTCGGCCACGTTGATGAAAAACTGCGCCGAGGCCGAATGCGGGGCCGAGGTGCGCGCCATCGCCAGCGTGTAGCGCTTGTTTTTCAGGCCGTTGTTGGCCTCGTTTTCGATCGTGTCGAGGGTCGGTTTTTGCGTCATGCCCACGGCAAAGCCGCCGCCTTGGATCATAAAGCCGTCGATCACGCGGTGAAACACGGTGCCGTCGTAGTGGCCACTGCGCACGTAGGCGAGGAAGTTGGCGGCCGATTTGGGCGCTTTTTCGGCGTCGAGCTCGATCGTGATGACGCCGCGTCCGGCGATGTGCAGTTCAACTTGCGGGTTGGCCATGGGGTTATTGCTCCAAAGTGGCGTTGAGGATGGTGACGGGTTGCAGGGGCACGTTGCTGTGCGGGCCCTGGCGGCCGGTGGGCACGGCGCGGATGCGGTCGAGTACGTCCAGGCCCGAGACGACGCGGCCAAACACCGCGTAGCCGTGCCCGTCTGGCGAGCGCGGCTGGTCCAGCCAGGGGTTGTCCACGGTGTTGATGAAGAACTGGGCCGTGGCCGAATCGGGCACGGAGGTGCGCGCCATGGCCACGGTGCCGCGCAGGTTGCTTAGGCCGTTGCGCGACTCCAACGCGATCGGGGGCCGGGTGGGCTTTTGCTGCATGTCGGGCGTGAAGCCACCGCCCTGGATCATGAAGCCGGGAATCACGCGGTGAAACACGGTGCCGCTGTAGTGGCCTTCGCGCACGTAGCGCAGGAAGTTTTGCACCGTCAGCGGTGCGCGCACCGGATCGAGTTCGAGCACCATGGTGCCCAGATTGGTTTGCAGCGTGACGCGCGGGGCGTTGGCGGGGGCTGGGGCTGCGGCGGGTGCGGCAGCGGGCGCCTGGGCATGGGCGCTGCCCAGCCAGAGGGCGCTAGCCAGCGCGACGGAGCCGAGCAGCAGGGGGGCAAGTTGGCGGCGTTGCATGGTGTGGACCTGGGGATGTGGAGGGGCTGGTGAGGAGCGCTTCAGCGCGCCGCTGCGGCAGGGGTCGGGGTCGGGGTCGGGGCCAGCAAGGTTTCGACGGCCTGCAGGCGCTGCGCCAAGCCTGCAGCGTGCGGGGCATGTTGCAGGGCGTGGCGGTAAGACTCGGCCGCGCGCTGCAACTGCACATCGCCTAGGTTGCGCCACGCGATGGCGTAGTGCGGGTGCAGGCGCAGCGCCTGTTCGAGCGCCTGCTGCGCTTGGGCCAAGCGACCGGCGGCGGCGTGCAGCACCGCCAGGTTGTTGTGCGGCTCGGGCAGTTCCGGGTGCTCTTGCGTCAGGGCGGTGAAGGCGGCTTGGGCGGCATCGGTCTGGCCTTGGCGCTGCAGCACCACGGCGCGCAAAAAACGCATTTGCGCATCGGCCGGGTGCTGCGCCAGCCAGGCCTCGGCCTGCGCCAGCGCGGCGGACCAGTCACCGGCTTGGGTCTGGCGCTGCACCGCGTCGTAGGGGGCGTCTTGTGCCCGAGCACTCGCGCTGCCCAGCCCGAGCAGCAGCGCCAGCAGGGCGGCGGCCAACAGGTGCCAGGCGTGGGGCGGGTGCAAGGGCCGCCAAACGCGGTCAGGGAGGGCAAAAGGCATGTGAACGGGCAGGGCAGGGGCTCGAATGCGGGGATTGGTGGCCGCAGGGGCGGCGCCGATATACTTGCCGGATTGTATCTGCGCGGCCTCAAACCAAGCCCGCCCGCGCTTGCTCGCTTTCTGCACTGCACCCACCGCATCCGCCGCGCCCGGCCTTGCCCATATATATTCGGCAAACTTTTCCGATCTGTCCCCAGCCCATGACCCTGCGCATCTACAACACGCTCACGCGCCGCACCGAAACCTTCCAGCCGCTGCAGCCCGGCCATGTGCGCCTCTACGTCTGCGGCATGACCGTTTATGACCTGTGCCACCTCGGGCACGCGCGCTCCATGCTGGCCTTCGACGTGGTGCAGCGCTGGCTCAAGGCCAGTGGCTACCGCGTCAGCTACGTGCGCAACGTGACCGACATCGACGACAAGATCATCGCCCGCGCGCTGCGCAACGGCGAAACCATCCGCGCCCTAACCGAGCGCATGATCGAGGCCCTGCACCAAGATGCCGACGCGCTGGGCATCGAGCGCCCCACCCACGAGCCGCGCGCCACCGACTACGTGCCGCAGATGCTGGCCCTGATCGAGCGGCTCGAAAGCAAAGGGCTGGCCTACCGCGCCGCCGACGGCGACGTGAACTACGCCGTGCGCGCCTTTGCCGGTTACGGCAAGCTCTCGGGCAAGGGCCTAGACGAGCTGCGCGCCGGTGAGCGCGTGGCGGTGGCCGACGACAAGCGCGACCCGCTCGACTTCGTGCTCTGGAAAGCGGCCAAGCCCGGCGAGCCCGCCGAAGCGCAGTGGCCCAGCCCGTATGGAGCCGGGCGGCCGGGCTGGCACATCGAGTGCTCGGCCATGAGCTGCGCCCTGCTGGGCGAGCCCTTCGACATCCACGGCGGCGGGGCCGACTTGCAGTTTCCGCACCACGAAAACGAAATCGCCCAGAGCGAGGGCGCCAGCGGCCAACCGCTGGCCACGGTCTGGATGCACAACGGTTTTGTGCGCGTCGATGAGGAAAAAATGTCCAAGAGCCTGGGCAATTTTTTCACCATCCGCGAGGTGCTGCAACGCTACGAGGCCGAAACGCTGCGCTTCTTTATTTTGCGCGCCCACTACCGCAGCGCGCTCAACTACTCCGACGCGCACCTCGACGACGCCCGCGCCGCCCTGCGCCGCCTCTACACCGCGCTGGCGGCGGTGCCGCTGCCTGCGGCGGCCACCCACGCCGCCATCGACTGGGCCGAGCCGCACGCGGCGCGCTTTAAGGCGGCGCTGGACGAAGACTTTGGCACCCCGGAAGCGGTGGCGCTGCTGTTCGAGCTGGCGACCGAAGTCAACCGCAGCCGCAGCCCCGCCTTGGCCGCGCTGCTCAGGGCGCTGGGCGGCATTTTGGGCTTGCTGCAACAAGATCCGCAGGCCTTTTTGCAAGGCGGCGTGGGGGCGGCCGAGGCCGCGCAAGGTTTGACGGTCAGCGCCATCGAGGCCCTGATCGCCGAGCGCAGCGCCGCCAAGGCCGCGCGCGACTTTGCCCAAGCCGACCGCATCCGCCAGCAGTTGCAGGCCCAGGGCGTGCTGCTGCAAGACAGCGCCCAAGGCACGACTTGGGTGCGCGCCTGATGGGTGCCACGCGCGTGCCCAAGGCCGTGGCCGCAGCCGCCCTGTGCCCGGTAGCCCCAGCGGTGTCCGACACTGTGCTCCCGCCCGGTCCGGTTGCGGCCTGCCGGGTGCCACCCTATTGGGCCGACGCCTGCGCGCACCTGAGCGAGCGCGACCGGGTGCTGTGCAAGCTCATCCCCCAGACGCCGCATGCGGGCTTGCAGTCGCACGGCGACCCCTTCGTCACCCTGGTGCGCAGCGTGATCGGGCAGCAGATTTCGGTGCTGGCCGCGCAAGCCGTTTGGCTGCGTTTCGCAAAGCTGCTGCCGCAGTTCGAGCCCGCCGCCTTGCTGCGCCTGCGCGTGGATGAGATGCGAGCCGCCGGCCTGAGCGCGCGCAAGGTGGAGTATCTGGTCGATTTGGCCTTGCACTTCGACAGCGGCCAGTTGCGCCCCGAAGACTGGCAGCACATGGACGACGAGGCCATCGTCAAACAACTGGTGGCGATCCGGGGCATTGGGCGCTGGACGGCCGAGATGTTCCTCATCTTTCACCTGCTGCGCCCCAACGTGCTGCCGCTCGACGACGTGGGCCTGATCCGCGGCATCAGCCAGAGTTATTTTTCGGGCGAGCCCGTCAGCCGCAGCGACGCGCGCGAAGTCGCCGCCCCTTGGGGGCCCTATTGCAGCGTGGCGACTTGGTATATTTGGCGCTCGCTGGACCCGCTGCCGGTGGCGTACTGACCGCCCACGTTCGCGCAGCGCCCCACGGCCTGCATTGATTTTTTTTCCTCACCGACCCAGGAGCCCGATCTTGGCCAAAAAAAATTTCCTCGACTTCGAGCAGCCGATTGCCGAGCTGGAAAGCAAAATTGAAGAACTGCGCTACGTGCAGAGCGAATCGGCGGTCGATATCTCGCAAGAAATCGAGCAGCTCAGCAAAAAAAGCCTGCAACTCACCAAGGACATCTACACCCACCTGACGCCGTGGCAGGTAACCAAGATCGCCCGCCACAGCGAGCGCCCTTACACGCTGGATTACGTGCGCGAGATTTTTACGCACTTTGTCGAGCTGCACGGCGACCGCCACTTTGCCGACGACCAGAGCATTGTGGGCGGGCTGGCGCGCTTCAACGGTCAGCCCTGCATGGTGCTGGGCCAGCAAAAGGGCCGCGACACCAAGGAGCGCACGCTGCGCAACTTTGGCATGACGCGCCCCGAGGGCTACCGCAAGGCGCTGCGCCTGATGAAGCTGGCCGAGAAGTTCCGCCTGCCGGTGTTCACCTTTGTCGACACCCCCGGCGCCTACCCCGGCATCGATGCCGAGGAGCGCAGCCAGTCCGAAGCCATCGGGCGCAACATCCTCGAGATGGCGCAGCTCGAAGTGCCGATCATCAGCACCATCATCGGCGAAGGCGGCTCCGGCGGCGCGCTGGCCATTGCCGTGGCCGATCAGGTGCTGATGCTGCAGTATGCGGTCTATTCGGTCATCAGCCCCGAGGGCTGCGCCTCGATTTTGTGGAAAACCAGCGAGCGCGCCAGCGACGCCGCCGAGGCGCTGGGCATCACCGCGCACCGCCTGAAGGCGCTCGGGCTGGTGGACAAGATCGTCAACGAGCCCGTGGGCGGGGCGCACCGCGACCCCAAGCAGATGGCGGTGTTCCTCAAGCGCGCGCTCACCGACGCCCTGCGTCAGGTGGCCGACCTCAAGCCCGCCGAGCTGCTGGAGCAGCGCCACGCCCGCCTCAACGGCTTTGGCCGCTACACCGACACCAAGGCCGACAGCCGCAGCGGCAGCGGTCGCGCCGACAGCCACGCGGGTTGAGGCCGTGGCGGCCCCGGCCCCGGTGGTTGCTGGTGCGGGCCTGAGCGATCCCGTGCCTGCGCCGCCCCCTGGCTTGGCCAGCCTGCGCGCTTGGGCGCAGCGGCACCCTTTGCCCGCTCAGGCGCAGGCCACCCCCCAGCCCTGGGCCGTGGCCTACAGCGGCGGGGCCGATTCCACCGCGCTGTTGCTGGCGGCGCATGCGCTCTGGCCGGGCCAGGTGCAGGCCTTGCACATCCACCACGGCTTGCAGCCGGCGGCCGAAGGCTTTGCCCTGCACGCCCAGCGCTGCTGCGATCAACTCGGGCTGCCGCTGCGCATCGAGCGGGTGCAGGCCGGGCCCGCGCGCGGCCAAAGCCCAGAAGACGCGGCGCGCCAAGCCCGCTACGCCGCACTGGCGCGGCTGGCCCAAACCCACGGCGCGGCCTGGGTGCTTCTGGGGCAGCAGGCGCAAGACCAGATCGAAACCCTGCTGCTGGCGCTCAGCCGTGGCGCCGGTCTGCCGGGGCTGGCGGCCATGCCCGAGGCCATGCAGCGCCACGGGGTGCGCTTTGGCCGCCCTTGGCTGCACGAAGACGGGGCGGCGCTGCGCCAGTGGCTCGACGCCCACGCCGTGCCCTACCAGCAAGACCCCAGCAACCAAGACACGCGCTACACCCGCAACCGCATCCGCGCGCACCTGCTGCCCGCGCTGCTGCAGCACTTTCCGGCCAGCCTGCGCACGCTGGCGCGCAGCACCCGCCAGATCGCGCAGGCGCAGCGCCTGCTGGACGAGCTGGCGGCGCAGGACTTGCAGGCGGTGGGCAATCCGCCCGCCATCGCCGCTGTGCAGGGCTTGAGCCCCGACCGCCAGGCCAACCTGCTGCGCCACTGGCTGCGCAGCCAGCACGGCACCCAAGCCAGCGCGGCGCAACTGCAGCAACTGCTGCGCCAGGTGGCCGCCTGCCGCACCCGGGGCCACCAGATCGAGCTCAAGGTGGGGCAGGGCAGGGTGCTGCGCTGCGGCGCGCATCTGAGCTTCGAGGCCGCCGCTGCACCTGCAGACGCAAGCGCGGCGTCGCCGCCCCAGAGCCGCTGTTTATAATTTCAGATTCGTTTCACTGGCCCCCGGTGGCAGTTTGCGCTGCACGGCCTCACAACAGCACCTCTCATGGCACTCATCGTTCACAAATACGGCGGCACCAGCATGGGCTCGACCGAGCGCATCCGCAACGTGGCCAAACGCGTCGCCAAATGGCAGCGCGCCGGGCACCAGATGGTGGTGGTGCCCAGCGCCATGAGCGGCGAGACCAACCGCCTGCTGGCGCTGGCCAAAGAGCTGGCCCCGGCCCAGCCCGGCAGCGCCACCGAGCGCGAACTCGATCAGCTCGCCGCCACCGGCGAGCAGGCCTCGTCAGCGCTGCTGGCCATCGCCTTGCAGGCCGAGGGGCTGCAAGCGGTGAGCTACTGCGGCTGGCAGGTGCCCATCCGCACCAACAGCGCCTACACCAAGGCGCGCATCGAGTCCATCGACCAGGCCCGCATCCAGTCTGATCTGGCGGCCGGCAAGGTGGTAGTCATCACCGGCTTTCAGGGCGTCGATGAGCAGGGCCACATCACCACCCTAGGCCGCGGCGGCTCCGACACCTCGGCGGTGGCGGTGGCAGCGGCCATCGGCGCGCACGAATGCCTGATCTACACCGACGTCGATGGCGTGTACACCACCGACCCGCGCGTGGTGCCCGAGGCGCGCCGCCTGCCGCGCGTGAGCTTCGAAGAAATGCTGGAAATGGCCAGCATGGGCTCCAAGGTGCTGCAAATCCGCTCGGTCGAGTTTGCCGGCAAATACCGCATGCCCATCCGCGTGCTCTCGAGCTTCACACCCTGGGACATCGACCTGAACGCAGAAGCCCAGTCGGGCACCCTGATCACTTTTGAGGATGAGCAAACCATGGAACAAGCCGTCGTCTCCGGCATCGCCTTCAACCGCGACGAAGCCAAAATCACCGTGCTCGGCGTGCCCGACCGGCCCGGCATCGCCTACCAGATTTTGGGTGCGGTGGCCGCGGCCAACGTGGAAGTGGATGTGATCATCCAAAACATCAGCAAAGAAGGCAAGACCGACTTCAGCTTCACCGTGCACCGCAACGACTACCCGAAAACGATGGAGCTGCTGCGCAGCCAGGTTGTGCCCGCATTGGGCGCGGCCGAGGTGCTGGGCGATGCGCGCATTTGCAAGGTCAGCATCGTCGGTATCGGCATGCGCAGCCACGTGGGCGTGGCCAGCCGCATGTTTCGCTGCCTGAGCGAAGAGGGCATCAACATCCAGATGATCAGCACCTCCGAGATCAAGACCTCGGTGGTGATCGACGAAAAATACATGGAGCTGGCCGTGCGCGCCCTGCACCGCGAGTTCGACCTCGATCAACCCACCGACAGCCTGGCCTCGACCTGAGGCTTTTGCACCGCGCTTGCCCAAAATCGAGCCTATTTCGGGCATAATTCGAAGTTCTGGAGTGATGACCGAGAGGCCGAAGGTGCTCCCCTGCTAAGGGAGTATGCGGTGTAGAGCCGCATCGAGGGTTCGAATCCCTCTCACTCCGCCAAATACCCCAAAAAAGAGCGCATACATGAGCGCATTCAACGAAGAGCGGGTACTCACCGTTCACCACTGGACCGATCGGCTGTTCAGTTTCACCACCACGCGCGACGCCTCGCTGCGCTTCTCCAACGGCCACTTCACCATGATCGGGCTGCGCACCGAGGGCGGCAAGCCCTTGCTGCGTGCCTACAGCATCGCCAGCGCCAATTACGAAGAGCACCTCGAGTTCCTCAGCATCAAGGTGCCCGACGGCCCGCTCACCAGCCGCTTGCAGCACATTCAGCCCGGCGACACCATCGTGGTGGGGCGCAAGCCCACCGGCACGCTGCTGATCGACTACCTGCTGCCCGGCAAGCGCCTGTACCTGCTGGGCAGCGGCACCGGGCTGGCGCCGTGGATGAGCATCATCCGCGACCCGGCCACCTACGAAAAATTCGAGCAGGTGGTGCTGGTGCACGGGGTGCGCGAAGTCAAAGAGCTGGCCTATTACGACTACCTCACGGTGGACTTGCCGCAGCACGAGTTTTTGGGCGAGATGGTGAGCCAGCAACTGCGCTACTACCCGACCGTGACGCGCGAGCCCTTCAAAAACCGCGGCCGCATCACCGACCTGATCGAAAACGGCAAATTGGCCGCCGACCTTGGTCTGCCAGCGCTCGACCCGGCGCACGACCGGGTCATGATCTGCGGCAGCCCCGAGATGCTGCGCGACCTCAAGCGCATGATGGAGCAGCGCCAGTTCGTCGAAGGAAACACGAGCTCGCCGGGCGACTATGTGATCGAACGCGCCTTCGTCGAGAGCTGATGCGCTACCATCGGTGCCCATGAGCACTTTGCTTGACTCTTTGGGGCAACACCCGCGGCGCTGGCTGCTGTTGCTGGCGCTGGTGTGCGCGGGCATGTTTGCCTACGGCGCCTATTTGCAACACGTGGTGGGCCTGCAACCCTGCCCCATGTGCGTGGTGCAGCGCTACGCCCTGATGGGTGTGGGGCTGCTGGCCTTGCTCACGGCGGCTTTTGCGCAGCGTGCGGTGCATCTGACGGGCTTGGTCGCCGTCGTTTTGATGGCCGGTTTTGGTTCCTTCACCGCCGCGCGCCAAAGCTGGTTGCAGTGGTACCCGCCCGAGTTCGTCACCTGCGGGCGAGACTTTTACGGCATGATCGCCAGCTTCCCGCTCGAACGCTTGCTGCCCATGCTGTTCAGCGGCAGCGGCGACTGCGCCAAAGTCGATTGGTCGTTTCTGGGTCTGACGATCGCCAACTGGTCGTTTCTGGTCTTCACGGGCATGGCGCTGCTGGCCTTGGCGGTGTTTGTGGCGCTGCTGCGCCGGCGGGTCCATTAGCGCACCCGTATTCACGGTTTTGTCATTTGAGCCGCCTACAATCGCAAAATTGATTTTTCGATTCGAGGGGCAGGTTGGTTCATGCGCACGCACTCCGATTCCAATGGCTTGGCCGGGCAGGGGCAAATCTGCAGCATCCGCGAACTGATCGACAGCGCGGCGCTGCAGGTGCATTTTCAGCCCATCGTCGATCTGGCGGGGGTTTCGGTCCATGCCCACGAGGCCTTGGTGCGACCGCCTGCTGGCAGCCCGTGGAACGGCCCGCTCGAGTTGCTGACCTCGGCGCAAAGCGAAAATTTGACGCCTGAGTTCGAGCTCGAATGCCTGTTTCGGGCCCTCTGGTACTGGAGCCGCAGCGCGCGCGTCGGGCGGCTGTTTCTCAACATCAGCGCCTCGGTCTTGGTCAAGGCCGCGGAGCGCCAGCAGATCGTGCGCCTGTTCGACCACGCGCAGGCCCTCGGGCTATCGCTCTCGTCGCTGGTGCTCGAACTGACCGAGCACGAGCAGGTCACCGAAATCGACGCCATCCTGAGCGTAATCGAGCGCCTGCGGCGCCACGGCGGGGCGCTGGCGCTCGATGATTTTGGCGACGGGCGCTCCAGCCTGCGCCTGTGGTCCGAGCTGCGCCCCGAATACGTCAAGATCGACAAATACTTTGTGCGCGAAGTCCACCGGCACAGCCACAAATTGCAAACCGTGCAGGCCCTGAGCCGTCTGGCCGAAACCTTTGGCGCCCAACTGGTGGCCGAAGGCGTCGAAACCGCCGATGAGCTCGAGGTCTTGCGCGACGTGGGGCTGCCTTTTGTCCAAGGCTTTTACACGGGACGGCCGCAAGCCGAACCCGTTCTGGCCCCCTTGGCCGACGCCGAGCGCGTGTTGCGCAGCCGCCAGATTACCGTGCTGCCGCTGCAAAAGCAGGTCAGCAACCGGGGCCTGACGGCACGCGCCTTGTTGATCGAAGCCCCCACGGTAGACGCCCTAGCCAGCCACGAGCTGGTGGCGGGCCTGTTCAAGCAGCACAAGGGTCTGCATGCGCTGGCCCTGATGGAAGGCGAGCGCCCGGTGGGGCTGATCAGCCGCAAGACCTTGCAGGATTTGTTTCTGCAGGTTTTCTTTCGCGACATCTATGGCAGCCGGCCCTGCCGCCTGCACGCCAACCCCGACCCGCTGCTGGTCGATGTGCACACGCCGCTCGAAAACCTGACCGAAATCCTCACCTCG
Organism: Serpentinimonas barnesii; assembly: GCF_000696225.1. Lineage (GTDB taxonomy): Bacteria > Pseudomonadota > Gammaproteobacteria > Burkholderiales > Burkholderiaceae_C > Serpentinimonas > Serpentinimonas barnesii. The sequence goes on from NZ_BAWN01000032.1 coordinate 73,295, forward strand.
TCCGACCAGCGCTACCTTACCGAGGGTTTCATCATCACCGAAGGCGGCCAGTACCGGGGCCTGGGCACCGGGGCCGACCTGGTGCGCATGGTGACCGAGGCGCGCATTGAGGCGGCGCGGCACGCCAACCCGCTCACTTTCCTGCCCGGCAACATCCCGATCACGCTGCACATCCAGCGCCTGCTCGACAACCAGCAGGATTTCGTGGCCTGCTACGCCGATCTGAACCAGTTCAAGGCCTTTAACGACCACTACGGCTACTGGCGCGGCGACGCCGTGATCCGCCTGCAAGCCGAGTGCCTGCAGGCCGTCTGCGACCCCCGGCGCGACTTCATCGGCCATGTGGGCGGCGACGACTTTGTGCTGCTGCTGCAAAGCCCGGACTGGCACGAGCGGCTGGAGCGCTCGGTGCAAACCTTCAACCGCAAGGCGCTCGAGCTCTACGACCAGGCCGACCAGATTGCGGGTGGCGTACGCGCCGAAGACCGCAACGGCCAGTTGCGTTTTCACCCCTGCACCACCGTCAGCCTGGGCGTGGTCAAGATTGCGCCGGGTCGTTATGCCGACGCCGAGAGTGTGGCCAATGCCGCCGCCAGCGCCAAGCACCACGCCAAACAAAGCCGCTCCGGCTTGTATTTGCTTGAAACGGCGCCCCAATCCGCTCCTGACAAGCAGCTTCAATAGCCCGCTTTAGCGCGGCCCATTTGCTCAATCGCCTTCTAGGCGGTCACCCAAACAAGCGCACCTGCACAGATCGGGTCAACATCCCGACACTGCTCGCCTAGGGCAGGAGCCAGCGCGAGATCGCCCGCTGCATGGGCATCGACCAAAAGACCATCTGGCGGTGCGCAGGCTAGGCCGAGGAGGCACATTCTCCCGGGGTAGCCGCCGCCGGGGGGATAAGCTCAAAGCGACGGCAATCAACGGCGGCATTAAAACATGTTACATGCTACACTTTGCCGCACATCCCATGACGAGGTTTAGCCATGCCCAAAACCCTCAATGAGCGCGTGCAAAAATACCGCGACGGCTTGCGCAGAGCCGGTCTGCGTCCGGTGCAAATCTGGGTGCCCGACACGCGCCTGCCTGGTTTTGTGCAGGAATGCCAGCGACAGTCTAGGCTGCTTGCCTCGTCGGATCTGGCCGACGCGCAGCTGCAGCGGCTGATGGACGACGCACTGGCTGATGTGGACGGCTGGACGGCATGAAGCGTGGTGACTTGGTGACCATCGCCATGCAGGGTGATTTTGGCAAGCCCCGGCCCGCCTTGGTGATCCAGGCCGATGCCTTTAGCGATCTCTTGAGCCTGACGCTGCTGCCGGTGAGCAGCACCTTGCTCGACGCCCCTCGGCTGCGGGTGCAATTGCAGCCCAGCGCCGCCAACGGGTTACAAAAGCCTTCGCAGGTCATGGTGGACAAGGCCATGACAATCAAGCGCGAGCGCGTAGGGCCGGTCTTTGGCCGCATCGAGCCCGACACCCTCATCGAGGTTGAGCGCTGCCTAGCGATTTTTTTGGGGATCGTCAAGTGACACTCTGGGCGCGCTAGACCGGTGCGACCGCGTCGAGTTTGAGCACGATCAGGCTCAGGTTGTCGCAATGACCGTCGGCACGCTGACGCGCCTGCGCGACCAGTTCCTCGCACGCCTGCCGGGGTGTGGCTTGCTGCAGCAGGGCGTTGAGCTCTTGGGCGGTAAAGCACTGCCAAATGCCGTCGCTGCAAGCCAGCAGCACATCGCCCACTTGCAGCGGCTCACAGCGGTGGCTGTCGATGGTGGGGGCTTGCTGGGTGCCCAGGCAATGCAGCAACAGGTTGCTGCGGGGGTCGGTGCGGGCCTGTTCTTCGCTCAACAGGCCTCGTTCGACCAAAGACTCGACCAACGAATGGTCCTTGCTCCGGTGCAGCAAGTGGGGCCCACGAAAGTGGTACAAACGCGAATCGCCCGAATGCGCGAAGTGGCAGTGGCCGCTGGGCAGTATCAAAAAACTGGCCAAGGTGCTGTGCGGCTCCAAGTCGGCGGCGGCAGCCGTCAGGCGTATGCCGATGTGCGCTTCTTGGGCCAAACGCAGCAAAAACGCAGCGCCGTCGTCGCTGGCGGGATCGAACTGCTCAAACAATTGCTGCGCCGTCAGCAGCACCTGATCCGCCGCCTTGCGCCCACCCGCCAGCCCGCCCATGCCGTCAGCAATCACGCCCAGCACGCAGCCCTTGATGTAGCGATGCGCCAGCAAGCCGAGCTGGTCTTGCTGATACGGTCGATCGCCTTGGTCGATGCCGGTGCAGGCGTTGATGCGGTAAGGGGCGGCGCTCATAAAGGGTTGCCCTAAGCGAGGGCCTTACTTCACTTCGCCCATCATGCTCTGCTGGTAGTTGGGCAGCCCGACCTTGTCGATCAGGTCGATCTGGGTTTCCAGAAAGTCGATGTGCTCTTCGGTGTCTTGCAAAATGTCGAGCAGCAGGTCACGCGAAACGTAGTCGCGCGCGCTCTCGCTGCTAGCGATGCCGTCTTTGATGGTGGCTTGGGCGGCGCGCTCCAAGGCTAGGTCGCTGCGCAGGATTTCGGGCACGTTCTCGCCGATGTTGAGCTTGCCCAAATCTTGCAGGTTGGGCAGGCCGTCGAGGGTAAAGATGCGGTCCATCAGGCGGTCGGCGTGCTTCATTTCACCGATCGACTCTTGGTATTCTTTTTGCGCCAGCTTGTCCAAGCCCCAGTGCTTGAGCATGCGGTAGTGCACAAAGTACTGGTTGATGGCGGTCAGCTCGTTTTTGAGCTGGGCTTGCAGGTGGCCGATGACCAGTTTGTCGCCTTGCATGGTGGAGGTTCCTTGAAGTGGGGGATGCAGATACCTTGCAGTTTAGCGCTTTTGAGTGGGCGCTAGAATGCTTCGCCCCAGCCCGTTTTGTTGCCACCTGCGTGGTTTTTTTATGAACACCCTGCGCTCCATTCCCCATTTCATCAACGGCCAGAGCGTGGCTGGCCTCAGCGGCCGCCACGCTGAGGTGTTCGATCCGGCCACGGGCCGGGTGCAGGCCCAGGTGGCACTGGCCACGGTTGCCGAGGCGGCGCAAGCGGTGGCCGCCGCCCAAGCCGCCTTCCCGGCCTGGGCCGAAACGCCGCCGCTGCAGCGCGCGCGCATTCTGATGTGCTACCAAGAGCTGCTGCGCCGCCATGCCGATGAGATTGCTGCCGCCATCAGCGCCGAGCACGGCAAGGTGCTGGCCGACGCGCACGGCGAGCTCACGCGCGGGCTGGAGGTGGTCGAATTCGCCTGCGGCGCGCCGCACCTGCTCAAGGGCGAGCACTCCATCAACGTCGGCCGTGGGGTGGATTCCTACACCGAGTACGCGCCGCTGGGGGTGGTGGCGGGCATCACGCCCTTCAACTTCCCCTGCATGGTGCCGATGTGGATGTTCCCGGTGGCGCTGGCCTGCGGCAACAGCTTTGTGCTCAAGCCCTCCGAGCGCGTGCCGAGCGCGCCGCTGATCTTGGCCCGGCTGCTCAAGGATGCTGGCCTACCCGATGGCGTGTTCAACGTGCTGCAGGGCGACCGGGTGGCGGTCGATGCCCTGCTCGAGGACCCGCGTGTGCAGGCGCTCAGCTTCGTCGGCTCGACGCCGGTGGCCGAGTACATCTATGCCCGCGGCAGCGCGCTGGGCAAGCGCGTACAGGCCTTGGGTGGGGCCAAGAACCACATGGTGATCCTGCCCGACGCCGATCTGGAGCAAGCCGCCGCCGCGCTGCTCGGGGCCGCATACGGTTCGGCGGGCGAGCGCTGCATGGCCATTTCGGTGGCGGTGTGCGTGGGCGATGCCACGGCCGAGGCGCTGATCGCCAAGCTGCGGCCCTTGGTCGAGGGGCTGCGCATCGGGCCCGGCAACCAAGCCGAGCCCGATATCGGCCCGCTGGTGACGGCGGCGCACCGCGAGCGCGTGCGCGCCTACGTAGATTCCGGCGTGGCCGAGGGCGCCGAGCTGCTGGTCGATGGCCGCAGCTTGCGCGTACCCGGCTACGAGGATGGGTTTTTTCTCGGTGGCTGCCTGTTTGACCGCGTGCGGCCCGAGATGCGCATCTACCGCGAAGAAATTTTCGGCCCGGTGCTGTGCCTGCTGCGCGTGCCCGATTTCGAGGCCGCCCTCAAGCTGGTCGATGAGCACGAATACGGCAACGGAACCGCCATTTTCACCCGCGATGGCGACGCGGCGCGCCAGTTTGCGCACCGGGTGCAGGCGGGCATGGTGGGCATCAACGTGCCGATCCCGGTGCCGATGGCGTTTCACAGCTTTGGCGGCTGGAAACGCAGCCTGTTTGGCCCGCTGCACATGCACGGCCCCGACGGGGTGCGTTTCTACACCCGGCTCAAAACCGTGACCGCGCGCTGGCCCACCGGCGTGCGCGACCCCGAATTCGTCATGCCAACGATGAAGTAGGCGACCGCAACGGGGCTCTTCAGCGCCCCACCAGCGCCCCGTGCTGCGGCGCATCAATGTTCGCGATAGCCAGTTTCAATAAACAATGGCTATCGGCTGGGCTATGATGACTAGGGTTTTCACCAATCTCGTTAACCCTCAATCCTTCCCTTCAGGAGTTTCCATGTCGATCATCAACACCCCAGTCCAGCCTTTCAAAGCCCAAGCTTTCCACAACGGCAAGTTCGTGCAAGTGTCCGACGAAACGCTCAAGGGCGAGTGGTCGGTGCTGATTTTCATGCCGGCCGCCTTCACCTTCAACTGCCCAACCGAAGTGGAAGACGCCGCCGATAACTACGCCGAGTTCCAAAAGCTTGGTGCCGAGGTCTATATCGTGACCACCGACACCCACTTCTCGCACAAAGTCTGGCACGAAACCTCGCCCGCCGTGGGCAAAGCCAAGTTCCCGCTGGTGGCCGACCCCACCCACACCCTGACGCGCGCTTTTGGCGTGCACATCGAGGCCGAAGGTCTGGCGCTGCGCGGCACCTTCATCATCAACCCCGAAGGCCAGATCAAGACCGCCGAAATCCACGACAACGCCATCGCGCGCGACGTCAAAGAAACCCTGCGCAAGCTCAAGGCTGCCCAGTACGTGGCCAAGAACCCCGGCCAAGTCTGCCCAGCCAAGTGGAACGAAGGCGCCAAAACCCTGGCCCCCTCGCTGGAACTGGTAGGCAAAATCTAAGCGACTCCCCTAAAGCCCGCTGGCCCCGCCCACACCCCAAGGATTGCAGAGATGCTCGACGATACCCTCAAAGCCCAGCTCCAAGCCTATTTGGAGCGCCTGCAGCAGCCGATCGAGCTGGTGGCCGCGCTGGATGGCTCCAGCGCCTCGCTAGAGATGCGCGAGTTGCTCGAAGCCATCGCTGCGCTCTCAAACAAAATCGCGTTGCGCACCGACGGGCAAGACGCGCGCGTGCCATCCTTTACCGTGCAAGGGCAGGGCCAGCCGGGCCAGTTGCGTTTTGCCGCCGTGCCGCTGGGCCACGAGTTCACCTCGCTGGTGCTGGCGCTGCTGTGGGCCGGTGGGCATCCACCCAAGGTCGAGGCGGGCCTGATCGAGCAGATCAAGGCCTTGCCGGGCGACTACCGCTTCGAAATTTACATGTCGCTGAGCTGCCACAACTGCCCCGATGTGGTGCAGGCGCTCAGCCTGCTGGCGCTGCTGAATCCGCGCGTACACACCGTGGTGATCGACGGCGCGCTGTTCCAGCAAGAGGTGAACGAGCGCGATGTGCTGGCGGTGCCGTCGGTGTATCTGAATGGGGCCGCGTTTGGCTCGGGCCGCATGAGCGTGGAAGAGGTGCTGGCCAAGCTCGACGCCGGTGCTCTGGTCAAGCAGGCGCAGCAGCTCGATGCGCTGGAGCCCTTCGATGTGCTCAACATCGGCGGTGGACCGGCCGGTGCGGCGGCGGCGGTGTATGCGGCGCGCAAGGGCATCCGCACCGGCTTGCTGGCCGAGCGCATGGGTGGCCAGCTCAACGACACGCTGGCGATCGAAAACTACCCCTCGCAACTGCACACCGAAGGCCCCAAGCTGGCCGCCGCGCTGGAGGCGCACGTGCGCCACTACGAGGTGCAGATCATGAACCTGCAGCGTGCGGTGCGGCTGCTGCCTGCGGCACAGCCGGGTGGCCTGATCGGCATCGAACTGGCCAGTGGCGCGGTGCTGAAAGCGCGCAGCGTGGTGCTGAGCACCGGAGCGCGCTGGCGCAACATGAACGTGCCGGGCGAGCGCGAATACCAAAACAAAGGCGTGGCCTACTGCCCGCACTGCGACGGCCCGCTGTTCAAGGGCAAGCGCACGGCGGTGATCGGCGGCGGCAACTCGGGCGTAGAAGCCGCCATCGACCTGGCCGGCATCGTGCAGCACGTGACGCTGCTCGAATTTGCCGCCGAACTGCGCGCCGACGCGGTGCTGCAAGCCAAGCTGCGCAGCCTGCCCAACGTAACCGTGATCACCCAAGCCCAGACCACCGAGGTGCTGGGCGATGGCGCACGCGTCAACGGCCTGCGCTACACCGACCGCGCCACCGGCACCGCGCACGATCTGGCGCTGGAAGGCATTTTTGTGCAGATCGGCCTGGTGCCCAACACCGAGTGGCTCAAGGGCGCGCTGGAGCTTAGCCGCCACGGCGAAATCGTGATCGACGCCAAGGGCCACACCAGCGTGCCCGGCGTGTTTGCGGCAGGCGACTGCACCACCGTGCCCTACAAGCAGATCGTGATCGCGGCCGGCGAGGGGGCCAAGGCGGCGCTGAGCGCTTTTGATTACCTGATCCGCACCCCGCAGCCCCAAGAGGTGGTGGGGGAGGCGGTGCCCCAAGTCTGATGCACGGGGGTGCCCGGGCTGGTTTGCCCTGCTAGACCAGCCCCATTTCGGCCATCGAGCGGCAGCCCGCGGCCGTGACCACAAAGTGGTCCAGCACCCGCACATCGACCAGCGCCAGCGCCGCCTTGAGCGAGTCGGTGATGAGTTGGTCGGCGCGCGAAGGCTCTGCCACCCCGCTGGGGTGGTTGTGTGCCAGCACCACGGCGGCGGCGTGGTGGTGCAGGGCGCGCAACACCACCTCGCGCGGATAGACGCTGGTCTGCCCCAAGGTGCCGCGAAACAGCTCCTCGTAGGCCAGCAGCCGGTGCTGGCTATCCAGAAACAGCAATGCAAACACCTCGTGCGGCTTGTGGCCCAAATGCAGTTGCAGGTACTGCGCCACCGCCTGCGGTGTATCAAACAGCGGCCGCTCGGCCAGCCCCTGCGCCAGCGCGCGCCGCGCCAGCTCCACCACCGCCAGCAGCTCGGCGCGCTTGGCTGGCCCCAGCCCTTTGATGCGTTGCAGGTCCTGCGGGCCGCAGTGCAGCAGCCCGGCCACGCCTTTAAAACGGTCCACCAGTTCTTGTGCCAGTTGCACCACGTTCTTGCCCGGTATGCCGGTGCGCAGCAGCAGCGCCAGCAGCTCGGCATCGCTTAAGGCGGCGGGGCCGCGCTGCAGCAGCTTTTCGCGTGGGCGCGCATCGGCGGGCAGGCCCTTCAAGGGCATTGAGGTGGTGTTCAAAGCGGCGGCTCCCAAGTTTTTTACAATACGCCAAGTTATTCTATTGTTGCCGCCGCGCAACCCCGCCATGAACCCAGTCGGCCCCGACTCCTTCCTCACCCTGCATTACCGCCTCTCGGGGCCCGATGGGCGCAGCCTGATTGACACCTTTGCCGCCCAGCCCGCCACCCTGAGCCTGGGCAGCGGCGCGCTCTCGCCCGCGCTCGAAGCCGGGCTGCTCGGTCTGCACGAAGGCGCGCAGGCCGTGATCGAGCTGCCCGCCGGTGCCGCCTTTGGCGAGCGCCAGCCCGACAAGGTGCAATGGGTGGCGCGCACACTGCTGCAGCGCCTGGGCCTGCCGCAGCAGGGCCACGCCGTGGGCGACGTGCTGCAGTTCCCCACCCCCGACGGCCTGGGTCACTACGCCGGCACCGTCTGCCAGGTGCGCCCCGACGGCGCGCTCCAACTCGACTTCAACCACCCCCTGGCAGGCCAGCCGGTGCGTTTTGAAGTGCAACTGATTGCGGTGCTGTGATGGCGGCCGTGCAAGAGGTGCTGCTGGCCGAGCCGCGTGGCTTTTGCGCCGGGGTGGACCGCGCCATCGAGATCGTCGAGCGCGCACTGGCCAAGTTTGGCCGCCCCATTTACGTGCGCCACGAGATCGTGCACAACACCCACGTGGTCAAGGACCTAAAAGCGCGCGGGGCCATCTTCATCGAAGAACTGGACGATGTGCCCGCCGGGGCCACGCTGGTGTTCAGCGCCCACGGGGTCAGCCGGGCCGTGCAGCGCGAGGCCGAGCGGCGCGGATTCCGCATTTTCGACGCCACCTGCCCGCTGGTGAGCAAGGTGCACGTGGAAGTGGCCAAGCTGCATCAAGAGGGCTACGAGTTCATCATGATCGGCCACAAGGGGCACCCCGAGGTCGAAGGCACCATGGGCCAGCTCGATGCCGGCATCCATTTGGTGGAAGACGTGGCCGACGTGGCGCGGGTGCAGCCGCAGCAGACCGAGCGGCTGGCGCTGGTGACGCAGACCACGCTCAGCGTCGATGACGCGGCCGAAATCGCCGCCGCCGTGCGCGCACGCTTTCCGGCCCTGCGCGAGCCCAAGCAGCAAGACATCTGCTACGCCACGCAAAACCGGCAAGATGCGGTCAAGCTGCTCAGCCCCTTGGTGGATGCGGTGGTGGTGGTGGGCAGCCCGAGCAGCTCCAACACCAACCGGCTGCGCGAGCTGGCGCAACGCTTGGGCGTTCCCGCCTACATGGTCGAAGACGCCACCGAGCTGCGCGACCACTGGTTTGCCGATGCGGCACGCGTGGGCGTGACCGCCGGTGCCTCGGCCCCCGAAACCCTGGTGCAAGGCGTGCTGCAGCGCCTCAAGGCGCTCGGGGCGGTGTCGGTGCGCAGCCTCGACGGCGCGCGCGAAACCCTCAAGTTTCCGCTGCCCAAGGGGCTCAAGCCCGATTGATTTGCATACGCCAGACAAGCCATTGGGCCCTTTGCTAGGGGTTGCGATTCAACCATTTGGGAGACACAACCATGCAACGCCGCACGCTCATGGGGGCCGCTGGGCTCGCCTCGATGCTCACCGCCAGTGGCCGCGCTTGGGCGCGCACTTTCCCAAGCCGCTCGCTGCGCCTGATCGTCCCGTTCACGCCCGGTGGGTCGGCCGACATGGTGGCGCGCTCTGTGGCCACGCCCTTGGCGGCGCTGCTGGGCCAATCGGTGGCGGTGGACAACCGCACCGGCGCGGGCGGGGCCATCGGCACCCACGAGCTTGCGCGTGCGGCGCCCGATGGCTACACCCTGGGTCTGTCTGCTGTCTCGACGTTGGCCACCAACCCGGCCTTCATCCCCAACACGCCCTATCACCCGGTTAACGACTTCACCCCCGTCATCAACCTCGTCGTCATCCCCTTGGTGCTGGCGGTGCACCCCTCGTTTCCGGCGCGCGATTTCGATTCCTTTTTGCGCGAAGTCCGGCGCCACCCCGGACGCTACTCCTACGCCACCCCCGGCACCGGCACCCTGCTGCACCTGCTGGGTGAGCTGATCGAGCTCGAAAGCCGCATCTTCATGGTGCACATCCCCTACCGTGGCACCGCCCCGGCACTGGTTGACGTGATGGCGGGCCGTGTGCCCATCATTTTCGATGCCTTGCCCGGGGTGATGCCGCATATCCAGCCCGGTGGCCGGCTGATCCCGCTCGCCGTGGCCGCCCCCCAGCGGCTGCCCCAGTTGCCCCAGGTGCCAACTTTTGCCGAAGTCGGGCTGCCGATCGCCAACCGTGGGGGCTATTTTGGTCTTATTGGGCCGCGTGGCCTGCCCCCTGAGGTGGTGCAGCGCGTCCACGCCGATACCGTGCGCGTTTTGGCCGATCCAGCGTTGCGCCAGCGGCTCGATGACGCCGGTGCGCCGGTCATAGGCAGCACCCCCGAGCAGTTTGCCGAGCAAATCCGTTTCGAGTTCGATTTCTACACGCGCTTGGTGCAGCGCACCGGCATCCGACCCGATTGAGGCTCGGTCTAGGGGCTGCCCACTACCCCTAAAATCGGCCCCACCATGCTAGACCTCACGCACCTGCGCAAAGACCTCGACGCCGTCGTCACCCGCTTGCAAACCCGCAAAAACCCGCAACCCTTTCTCGATGTGGCCGCCTTCGGCGCGCTGGAGCACGAGCGCAAGGCCTTGCAGGTGCAGACCGAAGAGCTGCAAGCGCAGCGCAACCGCTGCTCCAAGCAGATCGGCGTGCTCAAGGGCCAAGGCCAGCACGCCCAAGCCGAGGCGGCCATGGCCGAAGTGGGTCAGATCAAAGATGCGCTGGAGCGCTCGGCGGCGCGGCTGGAGCAAATCCAGTCTGAGCTGCAAGCCATGCTGCTGGCCCTGCCCAACCTGCCCCAGCCCGAGGTGCCGCTGGGGGCCGACGAGAGCGCCAACGTGGAGCTGCGCCGCTGGGCTCCGCCGCACGCGGGCGGGCCGGGTGCGACGAAGGCGGATGGGGATGCGGGCTCCCCTGCCGGTGGCTACGGGGCCAGTCCGGCCGCGCTGGGTTTTGCGCCGCGCGACCATGTGGAGCTCGGCGAACCGCTGGGGCTCGATTTCGAGACCGCCGCCAAGCTCAGCGGCGCGCGTTTTGCCGTGCTCAAAGGCCGGCTGGCGCGGCTGCACCGGGCGCTGGCGCAGTTCATGCTCGATGTGCAAACCGAGCGCCACGGCTACACCGAGTGCTACACGCCCTACGTGGTCAACGCCGCCACGCTGCGCGGCACCGGCCAATTGCCCAAGTTCGAGGCCGATTTGTTTGCCGTCAAAAAAGGCGGCCAGGAAGGGGAGGAGGAGGGCGCGCTCTACCTCATCCCCACCAGCGAAGTCACGCTGACCAACTTCGTGCGCGACTGCATCGTGCCCGAGGCCGATCTGCCGCTCAAATTCACCGCCCACACCCCGTGTTTTCGTTCAGAGGCGGGCAGCGCCGGGCGCGACACCCGTGGCCTGATCCGCCAGCACCAGTTCGACAAGGTGGAGCTGGTGCAGATCGTGCACCCCGAGCGCAGCAACGAGGCGCTGCACGACATGACGCAGCACGCCGAAACCATCTTGCAACTGCTGGAGCTGCCGTATCGCGTGATGCTGCTGTGCAGCGGCGACATGGGCTTTGGCGCGGCGCGCACGCACGACCTCGAAGTCTGGCTGCCGGCGCAAAACACCTTTCGCGAAATCAGCTCGGTGAGCAACTGCGAAGCCTTCCAAGCCCGGCGCCTGCAAGCGCGCTACAAAAACGCCCAAGGCAAAAACGAGTGGCTGCACACCCTCAACGGCTCCGGGCTGGCGGTGGGCCGCACCCTGGTGGCGGTGCTGGAAAACCACCAGCAGGCCGATGGCCGCATCGGCATCCCGGTGGCGCTGCGGCCCTACTTGGGCGGGGCCGAGACGCTCTGACGCCCATGAGCGCAGCGCCAACCGCCCAGCGGGCCACACCGCAACGGCCGCCACTCCAAGCCTGCCTGCCTTTTGATCGGCCCCAAGGTGCGTCGTTGCGGGTGGTCGATCTGTTCGCCGGCATTGGAGGCATCCGCATGGGCTTTGCCGCTCATGGCGCCGAGTGCGTGTTTACCAGCGAATGGAACCGCTTTTCCAAGCAGACCTACCTAGAGAACTTTGGCGACACCCACCCCTTTGTGGGCGATATCGTGCCGCTGCCGGCGCACGAGGTGCCCGACCACGAGGTGCTGCTGGCGGGTTTCCCTTGTCAGCCTTTCAGCATCGCCGGCGTGAGCAAAAAAAATTCGCTCGGTCGGGCGCATGGCTTTGAGTGCACGACCCAAGGCACCTTGTTTTTTGATGTGGCGCGCATCATTGCCGCCAAGCGTCCCCAGGCCTTTTTGCTAGAGAACGTCAAAAACCTGCTCTCGCATGACCAAGGCCGCACCTTTGCCGTGATTCTCCAGACCCTGCGCGAGGAGCTGGGCTACGAGGTGCATCACCGCGTTTTGGATGGCCGGCACTTTACGCCCCAGCACCGGGAGCGCATCATCTTGGTGGGCTTTTGCCAGCCGACCCGGTTTAGTTGGGACGATTTGCAGTTGCCCGCACAAGGTCCGAAACTGCACAGCATCTTGCACCGAACCGACGGCAGCGAGCCCGTGCTGGAATGGGACGCAGACCGCTTTTTTGATCACCAAAGCCATATGGTGCAGCCGCGCTACACGCTCACGCCCAAGCTGTGGGAGTACCTGCAAGCCTACGCCCTCAAGCACAAGGCGGCCGGCAACGGTTTTGGCTTTGGGCTGGTGCACCCCCAGAGCGTGACGCGCACCCTGTCGGCGCGCTACCACAAAGACGGCTCAGAGATCCTCGTCGACCAAGGGCCCGGCAAGCGGCCGCGCCGCCTGACGCCGCGCGAATGCGCCCGGCTGATGGGCTTCCCCGATACCTTCAAGATTCCGGTCAGCGACACCCAAGCCTACCGCCAGTTTGGCAACAGCGTGGTGATGCCGGTCATGCGCGAGGTGGCGCGCCTGATGGTCGAGCCGGTGCGCGACCTGATGGGCGCCGCCGGCCCAGCCTTGCCGCAGCAGGCTTGGGCGGCCTAGGCCGCTCGTTCGATCAGCTCGATCTTGTAGCCGTCGGGGTCGGTGACAAAGGCGATCACCGTGCTGCCCCCCAACACCGGGCCGGCCTCGCGGGTGATGGTGCCGCCGGCTTGGCGGATGCGCTCGCAGGCCGCGTAGGCATCGGGCACACCGATGGCGATGTGGCCGTAGGCGCTGCCCATTTCGTACTGCGTCACGCCCCAGTTGTGGGTGAGTTCGATCTCGGCTTGGTCGGGGTTGCCGCCCTCAAAGCCCAAAAACGCCAGCGTGTACCGATACTGCGGATTCTCTGAACGCCGCAGCAAGTTCATGCCCAGCACCTGGGTGTAGAAGGCGATCGAGCGATCGAGATCGCCCACGCGCAACATGGTGTGCAAAATGCGCATGGTCTGCTCCTGTTTTTGAGGTTACTTGATGCGCCCAAAGCGGGTGCGCAGGGGGTCGATGCCACCACCGCCACCGCCCTGGCCACCGCCGCCTGTGCGTGAGCGGTTGCCGCCACCGCGCTGGCCCAGGGTGTCGATGCCGGTGCGCAGCGGGTCGGGCTGGCGCGCTGGGCCGCCGCCGGGGCCGCCCGCGCTACCGGCGCTTCGGCTGCGTGGCTGGCCCGGCTGGGCTTGGCCCTGACCTTGGCGCGGGCCGCCTTGGCGGGGTCCGGTGCCCGAACCCGGTGCCTGGTTGCGACCGGCCCCAGGGGCAGCGCCCCCACTGTTGCGGCGCCGTCCGGGGGCATGGGCCAGCCGGGATGGGGCCAAGGGGTCGGCGTGGCGCGGGGGTTGGGAGTCGTCTTCGAAGTCGTCGTCGTGGAAGGTGGGGGCCTGAGCCGCCCGCGCAGGCGCCGTCCGCGCCGGCGCAACCCGCGCCGGGCCCGCGCCGAATCTGGCGGGCGCACCCCCCGTCGGTCGGCCAGTGCGGGCGCCGCCTTTGCTGTCGCGCACGCGGTCCGTCATCTCTTTGCGCGCAGCGCGTCCGGCGGCGGCCATCACATCGCGGCTCGGTGGCTTGCCGGCACCGCCCCAGAGGGTTTGGCGGCCCATGGCGATGGGTTCGGCTTTTTCGTCGGCTTCGGGCATGAACTCGGGGAAGATTTGCACCGCAATCTGCTGCTTGGTGAACTTCTCGATCGCCATCATGAAGCCTTCTTCGTCTAGGCTCACCAGGCTTACCGCGGCCCCTTCGGCCCCGGCGCGGCCGGTGCGGCCGATGCGGTGCACGTAGTCTTCGCACACATTGGGGATGTCGTAGTTGACCACGTGCGGCAAGTCGTCGATGTCGATGCCGCGCGCGGCGATGTCGGTGGCCACCAAGGCGCGGATGGTGCCGCTCTTGAAGTCGGCCAGTGCCTGGGTGCGCGCGCTCTGGCTCTTGTTGCCGTGCAGCGCCATGGCGCCAATGCCTTGGGCATTGAGGTAGTCGGCCACGTTGTTGGCGCCAAACTTGGTGCGTGTAAACACCAGCACCTGGCTCCAGTCGTGTTCTTTGATGATGTGCGCCAGCAGCGCTTTTTTCTTGCCGCGCCCGACCGGGTGGATGGTCTGCACGATGCGCTGCACCGTGGTGTTGGGCGGCGTGACCTGAATGTGCTTCGGGCTGCGCAGCAGGCCGTTGGCCAGTTCACGGATCTCGTCGCTGAAGGTGGCCGAAAACAGCAGGCTCTGCTTGTTTTGCGGCAGCAGGCGCAAGATTTTTTTCACGTCGTGAATGAAACCCATGTCGAGCATGCGGTCGGCTTCGTCGAGCACCAGAATTTCGACCTTGGACAAATCTAAGCGGCCTTGATCCACCAGGTCCAGTAAACGCCCCGGCGTGGCCACCAGGACATCGACGCCCCGGGCCAGTTTGTCGATCTGCGGGTTCATGCCGACCCCGCCAAAAATCACGGTGGACTTGAGATGCAGGTGCTTGCCGTAGGTGCGCACCGATTCTTCGACCTGCGCCGCCAGCTCGCGGGTGGGCGTCAGGATCAGGGCGCGAATGGGTCGCGCTTGGCCGCGTTTGGGGGGCTCATGGCCGGCTTGTCCCTCGGGGCTGGTTTGGCCGGCGTGCAGGCGCTGCAGCAGCGGCAGCGTGAAGGCGGCGGTTTTGCCGGTGCCGGTCTGTGCGCCGGCCAGCAGGTCGTGGCCAGCCAGCACCAAGGGGATGGCTTGCGCCTGCACCGGGGTGGGTTGGGTGTAGCCTTGCTCGCGCACGGCGTCCAGCAGAGCCGGGGCGAGGTTCAGTTCGTCAAAAGTCATGGGTAAGGTTTGCGCCCATCACGGGGCGTCTAGGGGTATCGGCCACTCCCTGCGCCGCAAGGGGCAAGGGCAATCGCGGGCAGATGGGGAGCAAAGTGGGCTGTCCTAGCCCCAGCATGGCGCTGCTGTGGTACCGAATGCAAGTACGCACGGCCCGATTGTGGCACAAACCGCCCCTGACCGCGGTGGGTGTGCCGACTGGCGTTTAAAAACCACAGTTTGGGCGCGCCGGCAAGCCGAACCTGGCTTGCGCCACAAATCTGCACAAAGCGGCACAAAATGGCTCAAGCAGCGGATAATCGCAGCAAAGTGGCGGCCCCGCTGGGGCTGCGTGCGCATTCCTTTCAT
The DNA here is from genome assembly GCF_000696225.1 of Serpentinimonas barnesii. Lineage (GTDB taxonomy): Bacteria > Pseudomonadota > Gammaproteobacteria > Burkholderiales > Burkholderiaceae_C > Serpentinimonas > Serpentinimonas barnesii. The sequence goes on from NZ_BAWN01000032.1 coordinate 88,477, forward strand.
TTGCTTGTCCCTATGGCCCAATACGTTTTCTCCATGAACCGCGTCTGCAAGACGGTGCCGCCCAAGCGCCAGATCTTGAAAGACATTTCGCTCAGCTTCTTTCCCGGCGCCAAGATCGGCGTGCTCGGCATCAACGGCTCGGGCAAATCGACCCTGCTCAAGATCATGGCTGGGGTGGACAAAGAGATCGAGGGCGAGGCCATCCCCATGCCCGGCATCCGCATCGGCTACCTGCCGCAAGAGCCGCACATCAACCCCGAACAAACCGTGCGCGAGGCGGTGCAAGAGGGCATAGGCGGCGCGCTGGCGGCCAAGGCGCGGCTCGAAGAGGTTTATGCCGCCTACGCCGAACCCGACGCCGACTTTGACGCCCTGGCCGCCGAGCAGGCCGAGTTGGAGGCGGTGATCGCCGCCTCGGGCTCCGAGAACGCCGACCTGCAGCTCGAACTCGCCGCCGACGCGCTCAACCTGCCGCCCTGGGAGGCGCAGATCAAAAACCTCTCGGGGGGCGAAAAGCGCCGCGTGGCGCTGTGCCGCTTGCTGCTGAGCCGGCCCGACATGCTGCTGCTCGACGAGCCCACCAACCATTTGGATGCCGAAAGCGTGCACTGGCTGGAGCAGTTCCTGAAACGCTTTTCCGGCACCGTGGTGGCCATCACCCACGACCGCTACTTTTTGGACAACGCCGCCGAGTGGATTTTGGAGCTCGACCGCGGCCACGGCATCCCCTACAAAGGCAACTACACCGACTGGCTGGACCAGAAAGAGCGCCGCCTCGAAACCGAGCAGCGCAGCGAAGACGCACGCCTGCGTGCCATGAAAGAAGAGCTCAAGTGGGTGCGCGCCAACGCCAAGGGCCGCCAAGCCAAGAGCAAGGCGCGGCTGGCGCGCTTCGAGGAACTCTCCGACGTGGATTACCAGCGCCGCAACGAGACCAACGAGATCTTCATCCCGGTGGCCGAGCGCTTGGGCGCGCAGGTGATCGAGTTCAAGCACGTGCGCAAAACCTTCGGCGACCGGCTGCTGATCGACGACCTGAGCTTTAGCGTGCCGGCCGGGGCCATTGTGGGCATCATCGGGCCCAACGGGGCCGGCAAATCGACCCTGTTTCGCATGATCCAGGGCGTAGAGCAGCCCGACGCGGGCGAAATCGTCATCGGCCAGACCGCCAAGCTGGCTTTTGTCGATCAGAGCCGCGAAGCGCTGCAAGGCGACAAAACGGTGTGGGAGGATGTGTCCGGCGGGCTCGACAACATCACGGTGGGCAAGTTCATCATGCCCAGCCGCGCCTACCTGGGGCGCTTTAACTTCAAGGGCAACGACCAGCAAAAGCTGGTGAAAAACCTCTCGGGCGGCGAGCGCGGGCGGCTGCACCTAGCCAAAACGCTGGCGCTGGGCGGCAACGTGCTCATGCTCGACGAGCCCTCCAACGACCTCGACGTGGAAACCCTGCGCGCGCTCGAAGAGGCGCTGCTCGAATTCGCCGGCAGTGCGATGGTGATCTCGCACGACCGCTGGTTCCTGGACCGCATCTGCACCCACATCCTGGCCTACGAGGGCGAGAGCCAGTGGGTGTTTTTTGACGGCAACTTCACCGAATACGAGGCCGACAAACAGCGCCGCCTAGGCGAGGAGGGCGCACGGCCCAAGCGCGTGCGCTTCAAGTCGCTGGCTTAAGGGTTTTGGCCTTTGACTGCCACCTCCGGGCCCGATTTCCGACAAAATCACTAAAAACAGTCTTGTGCTGAATATGCCATTTGTTGCAAAATGCGAACATGAACAATACAAACAACCCTATTGATATGTCCTCGGGCGCCTACTTCACTACGCTGGAAGTGGCCAAGATGCTCGGCATGGCGGTGCGTTCGGTGCAACTGATGGTGGACCGTGGCGACTTGCAGGCTTGGAAGACCCCTGGCGGGCACCGGCGCATCACGCGCGATTCGCTCGAGCGTTGGGTCAAGGGCAGCCGTGCCGGTGTGACCGGGGTGGCAGCCATGCACGGTGGCGCAGGTCTGCGCCCGAGTGGGCGGCGGCGTCATTCGGTGCACGTGCCGCGCATTCTGCTGATCGAAGACTCGGCGCATTTTCAGAATCTGGTCTCCACGCTGATCAGGCAGCGCTTTGAAGACATCGAGCTGCATGTTTCGTCCGACGCCATTGCGGGCTTGGTTTCCTTTGGCCATTTGCAGCCCGACCTCATCATTGTCGATATTTTGTTGCCGGGCATGGATGGTGCCACGCTCATTTCGGGGCTGCGCAGCCATGCGCTGTTTGGCAACTGCAAGCTGATCGTGCTCACGGCGCTCGATGCACCGCAGCGCGAGCCCTATGCCCATGCCCTGCACGAGGTGGCGGTGGTGCACAAACCGCGCCTGGTGCAAGACCTGCCGCCCCTGATCGAGGCGGCGATGGGCCATTTGCTGGCCGATCGCAGCGCTGAGGCAAGCGCAGTGTCCCCGCCTGCCTCGGCGGCCGGAGGCGCCGCTGCAGCGCCAACCCCCGCCAAGGCCCCTGCCAAGGCTGCCAAGGCTGCCAAGGCTGCCAGGGCTGCCAAGGCCTCCACCAAGGCCAAAGCTGTGGCGACCGAACGCCGGCCTCAGCCAGCCAAAGGCTGAAATGCAAGCCCAGCCGCGGCCACCGACCGCCTCGGGGGGAGATGGGGCGGCGCAGTTGCTCCACTGCGAGCAAGTGGCCGTGCAGGGCTTGTTCGACAACGATTTGGCTTTGTTTTTAACTTTTCGAGCTGCCTGCATCGAGCAGTTTGAGCACGATTTCCGACTGGCTGCCGATCTGCTGCAGGCGCAGCAAGATCGGGCGGCGCTGGTGCGCTTGGCGCACAGCCTGAAAGGCGTTTTGAATACCTTGGGCCACAACGAAATCGCAGCCTTGGCACATGGTTTGCAAGTTCAGGCCGAGCGCGCCGATTGGGCCGAGTTGCAAGGGCTGTGGACGGCGTTGCGCCTGCGCCTGGTGGCCGCCTTCGGGCTCGATCGGGTTGCGTAAATTGCTGGGTAACTTGCTGCGCTTGCTTGGGGTGCGCAGTGGCGCAGTGTTTCAACCCGCAGTCTGTGCCCATTCGTCGGGCAGCATCCACAGCAAGGCCGTGATGAAGGTGATGTAGCGCAAGAACATGCCCAGCGCCATATAGGGCACGCACTGCCAGAACGGCAGCCGCAGCCAGCCGGCCACGGCGCACAAGGGGTCGCCGACGCCGGGCAGCCAGCTCAGCAGGCAGGCTTTGGGGCCAAAGCGTTGCAGCCAATCGAGCGCGCGCACGTGGGTGGCCGAGCCGCGCACCTTGTCCACCGCCGAGTGGGCGCCGTAGCCGACCAGCCAGTTGGTGATGCCGCCCAAGGTGTTGCCAGCGGTGGCCACGAACATCACCGGCCAATACAGCTCGGGGTTGAGCTTGATGACCCCCAGCACCACCGGCACCGAGCCCAAGGGCAGCAGGGTGGCCGAAAGAAAAGCGACCACAAACACCGTGGTGAGCCCAAATTGTGGCAGGCGCAAGGCATCCAGAATCGACCACAACACAGCTTCCATCGTGGGGCCAGTATAAGGGGCGCCCAGCGGGCGCTGCGGACCGAAGTTGCATGGCCACGGGTGATGGGCAGGCTACAATAAGCTGCATAATTTTTCAGCATTTCGCCCGTGTGTCGGCCGCCCTATGGCGGTGGCCCGTGGCTTTTGGTTTTTCTGTTTCCTGATGCGCATCGGCCCCTATACCCTCGCCAACCGCCTGTTCGTCGCCCCCATGGCGGGCGTGACGGACCGGCCCTTTCGCGTCCTGTGCAAGCAGTTGGGAGCGGGCTACGCGGTGAGCGAGATGATCAGCGCCCGACCCGAGTTGCGCGACAGCCGCAAGACCCTGCGCCGGCTCGACCACGTGGGCGAACCGGGCCCAATCGCGGTGCAAATCGCCGGCACCGATCCGGCCCAGATGGCCGATGCGGCGCGCCACAACATCGACTGCGGGGCGCAGATCATCGACATCAACATGGGTTGCCCGGCCAAAAAGGTGTGCCACCAGTGGGCCGGATCGGCCCTGATGCAAGACGCACCCCGCGCCTTGGCGATCATCGAGGCGGTGGTGGCGGCCTGCCAGCCGCAGGGCGTGCCGGTGACGCTCAAAATGCGCACCGGCTGGTGCCAGAGCGAAAAAAACGCGCCCCAATTGGCGCGCGCCGCCGAGGCCGCCGGGGTGCAGATGATCGTGGTGCATGGGCGCACGCGCGAACAAGGCTACAAGGGCCAGGCCGAGCACCACACGGCGGCGGCGATCAAGGCCGAATTGCGCATTCCGGTGGTGGCCAACGGCGACATCGACAGCCCGGAGCAGGCGCGCGCGGTGCTGGCCGCCACGGGCTGCGATGCGCTCATGATCGGCCGTGCCGCCCAAGGCAGGCCGTGGCTGTTCAGAGAAATCGCCCATTTTCTGGCGACCGGCACGCATTTGCCCGCACCCACGGCGCCCGAGCTGGCTCGGCTGCTGCATACGCACTTGCTGGACCACTACCAGCTCTACGGCGAGCACAGCGGTGTGCGCAGTGCGCGCAAGCACCTGGGCTGGTATGCCCGCTCGCTGCCCGCCACGGCGCAGCAGCAGGCCGACTTCAGGCTGGGCATCAACCGCGCCGAATCGGCCGAGCAACAACTGCGCTGCGTCCAAGATTGGTTCGATAGCGCCTGCACCCCCGACTGGAGGCTGGCCGCATGAGCACCCCGAGCTTGCCCGAGAGCGTGCGCGCCAACGTCGAAGCCTATTTCAAAGATTTGGGCGCCAACGAACCGGCCAATATGCACGACATGCTGCTGCGCACGGTAGAAAAACCGCTGCTCGAGGTGGTGCTGGGGCGTTGCCAAGGCAACCAATCGCGCGCGGCCCAGTGGCTGGGGTTGAACCGCAACACCTTGCGCAAAAAACTGCAGGAACACGGCTTGCTTGATTGAGCGCTGGCCCCCTGTGTCAGCAGCGGCCGTGGCGTGCGTCTGCGCTGCTGCATGGCCCCTTTTTTGATCGTTTTTTTATTTAGGCATTGAAAGTTTCTCCATGAAAGCCCTGCTCTCGGTCTCCGACAAAACCGGCCTGCTCGAACTCGCGCGCGGTCTGCACGCGCTGGACGTGCAACTCATTTCTACCGGCGGCACGGCGCGCCTGCTGGCGCAAGACGGCCTGCCCGTGACCGAGGTGGCCGAGCTCACCGGTTTTCCGGAAATGCTCGACGGCCGTGTCAAAACCCTGCACCCGGCGGTGCACGGCGGCCTGCTGGCGCGGCGCGAGCGCCCCGAGCACCTGGCGGCGCTGCAAACCCAAGGCATCGCCACCCTCGACATTTTGGTGGTCAACCTCTACCCCTTCGAGGCCACGGTGGCCCAGCCCGGCTGCACGCTCGATGAGGCGATTGAAAACATCGACATCGGCGGCCCGGCGATGGTGCGCTCGGCGGCCAAGAACTGGCGCGACGTGGCGGTGCTCACCGACGCCAGCCAGTACCCGCTGCTGCTGGCCGAGCTGCAAGACGGGGGCTTGAGCGAGCGCACCCGCCTGCAGTTGGCGATAACGGCTTTCAACCGCATCAGCCATTATGATGGCGCTATCAGCGACTATTTGTCGTCATTGGACTTATCCGCAGGGGTTCCTGCGGGTTATGCGACGCCGCCGCGGTTGCTCTTTCCGGGCCAGAGCAATGGCCGCTTTGTTAAGTTGCAAGACTTGCGCTACGGCGAGAACCCGCACCAGCAGGCCGCCTACTACCGCGACCTCGAACCCGCGCCGGGTGCGCTGGTCACGGGCACGCAGTTGCAGGGCAAGGAGTTGTCGTACAACAACATCGCCGATGCCGACGCGGCCTGGGAGTGCGTCAAGGGTTTTGAGGCGCCGGCCTGCGTGATCGTCAAGCACGCCAATCCGTGCGGGGTGGCGGTGGGTACAAGCGCCCAGCAGGCCTACGAAAAGGCGTTTCAGACCGACCCGACCAGCGCCTTTGGCGGCATCATCGCTTTCAACCGGCCGCTCGACGGCGCGGCGGCGCTGGCGGTGTCTAAGCAGTTCGTCGAGGTCTTGCTGGCGCCCGATTTCACGCCCGAGGCGTTGGCGGTGTTCAAATCCAAGGCCAATGTGCGGCTGCTCAAGATCGCGCTGCCCACCTTGGCGCAGCCCGGTGCCTCCGACTGGGCGCGTGGCCGCAATGCGATCGACATCAAGCGCGTGGGCTCGGGCCTGCTGCTGCAGACGGCCGACAATTTCGAGCTGCAACGCACGGACCTGAAAGTGGTGACGGCGTTGCAACCCACGCCGGCGCAGCTCGACGACCTGCTGTTTGCCTGGAAGGTGGCCAAGTACGTGAAGTCCAACGCGATCGTCTTTTGCCACGATGGCATGACGCTCGGGGTGGGCGCGGGGCAGATGAGCCGGCTCGATTCGGCGCGCATCGCGGGCATCAAGGCGGCGCACGCGGGCTTGTCGCTGCAGGGATCGGCGGTGGCCAGCGATGCGTTTTTCCCGTTCCGCGATGGGCTCGATGTGGTGGCCGAAGCGGGCGCGAGCTGCATCATCCAGCCCGGCGGTTCGGTGCGCGACCAAGAGGTGATCGACGCCGCCAACGAGCGCGGGCTGGCGATGGTGTTTACCGGGGTGCGGCACTTTAGGCATTGAGGGCGCCTTGGGGCGGCGCGCTGGAGGTTGCGCCTGCCGCCCAAGTTTTTTTGTGCTGAGCGGGTGCGGCATCCGCTTGCCGCATGTTTTTTCTGTGCCTTATAATTCGACAATCGTTGAATTATGGAAGACTCACAAGCCGCCTCCTGTTTTGCCGCCCTGGCGCACCCGGTGCGGCTGCGCGTCTTTCGTGCCTTGGTGGTGGCGGGCGCGGAGGGTCTGACGCCCGGTGCGCTGGCGCAAAGCCTGGGTTTGCCAGCGGCCACGCTCTCGTTTCATCTCAAGGAACTGATGCACACCGGGCTGGTGCTGGCGCAGCGCAGTGGGCGCCACATCCACTACCGGGCCGCGCTGGAGCGCATGAATGCACTGTTGGCGTATCTGACCGAGCACTGCTGCCAAGGGCAGAGCTGCCTGAGCCCCCCATCCCTGCTTTGTCACCTTCTGGAGCCTGAACATGGCTGATCACCGCCCCATTCGGGTGCTGTTTTTGTGCACCCACAACTCGGCTCGCAGCATCTTGGCCGAAGCCTGCCTGAACCATCTGGGCCAAGGGCGCTGGCAGGCCTTTTCGGCCGGCAGCAGCCCGCGGCCGGGGCAACAACCCCATGCGCTGGCGCTGGCGGCCTTGCAAGAGGCCGGCATAGCCACCGTGGATTTGCACAGCAAAAGCTGGGACGCCTTTGCTGGCCCGAATGCGCCGCCCATGGACCTGATCATCACCGTGTGCGACAACGCCGCGGGCGAGGTCTGTCCGATCTGGCCTGGGCACCCGGCCACGGCGCATTGGGGCTATGCGGACCCGTCGGAGGGTGAAGGAAGTCCGGAGCAGCGCCTGCAGCGTTTTCGCAGCACCTTGCAAGCGATCCGCAGCCGCCTCGAAGCCCTGCTGGCTGCAAGCGCCGACTTGGCCGCCTGCGGTATCACCGATCCCGCATCGGACGGCCAGCGGCTGGCGCAAATCGCGCGCCGCCTGGCCCAAGCATGAGCGCGCAAGCCTTGCCGCCTGCGCTGGCGCAGCGCCTGCTGGCGGAATTTGTGGGCACGCTGCTGCTGGTGTGCACCGTGGTGGGCTCGGGCATCATGGCGCAGCACCTGGCCGACGGCAACGTGGCGCTGATGCTGCTGGCCAATACCGTGGCCACGGTGTTCATCCTGTTCGTGCTGATTCAAACCCTGGGGCCGATCAGCGGCGCGCATTTCAACCCGGTGGTCACCGCCGTGTTCGGTGCCGCCAGCGGCCTGCCTTGGAGCGCCCGCATGGCCTACGTGGGGGCGCAACTGGCTGGGGCCGTGGCCGGGGTGGTGCTGGCCAATTTGATGTTCGGGCACGCGCCGCTGGAACTGGCACAGAAGGTGCGCAGCGGGCCGCCGCTGTGGCTGGCCGAGGTCTTGGCCACGGCCGGGCTGGTGTTTGTGATCGGGCGCAGCGTTGCCCACACCGCCCCAGCGCTGGTGGCGGCCTACATAGGCGCGGCGATGTGGTTTACGGCCTCGACTTCCTTGGCCAATCCGGCGGCTACCTTTGGGCGCATGTTCAGCGACAGCTTTGCCGGGGTGGCACCGGCCTCTTTCCCGGCCTTGGTGGCGGCGCAGGTGGCCGGGGGGCTGCTGGGGGCGCTGTTGCTGCAGGCGCTGCGCACGCCCAAGCCGGTTTCGGCAGGCCAAGCGGGTGCCGAGCCAGCGGCCCAAGGTTCGGCGCCTAGCCAGGCGCCGCTGGCCCGCAGCGAGCAAGCCCGCCCCTGAGCCATGCAAGCCAGCGACGACGAATACTACATGGGGCTGGCGCTGGAGCAGGCACGGCTGGGTGCGGCGGCGGGCGAGGTGCCGGTGGGGGCGGTGCTGGTGCAGCGCGGGTCAGGGCAGGGCAGTTCGAGTGCGCGCGTGCTGGCGGCAGCGCACAACCGGCCCATCGGCCTGAACGACCCAAGCGCGCACGCCGAAATGCTGGTGCTGCGCCAAGCGGCGCAGGTGCTGCAAAACTACCGCCTCGACGACTGCGAGCTTTACGTCACCCTAGAGCCCTGCGCGATGTGCGCCCAGGCCGCCTTGCACAGCCGTGTGCGGCGCGTGGTCTATGGGGCGCGCGAGCCCAAGAGCGGGGCGGCGGGCTCGGTGCTGGATTTGTTTGCCTACCCGGCGTTGAACCACCAGACCGAAGTGCAAGGCGGCGTGCGGGCGGCCGAGTGCGCGATCTTGCTGGAGGATTTTTTCGCCCAGCGCCGCTTGGCGGCCAAGCGAGTCCACACGCCCTTGCGGCCCGATGCGCTGCGCACCCCAGCCGCGGCTTTCGAGCCGCTGTGGCAGGCCTTTGCGCACTGGCAGGCGCACAG
>NZ_BAWN01000031.1 GCF_000696225.1 Serpentinimonas barnesii
GCGGGGGCCGGGCTGGGCCGGGGTGAGGAATCGGAACGTGTGACTGACGAACCCCGGCCCAGCCCGGCCCCCGTCGCCGCAGCCGTCCCATCCAAAGACCCATCCCATGCCCCAGTCAAGTCCAAAGCCCCATCCAGCGCGGGCAGCGCAGCCGCCCCACCCAGCGCTTCCAGCGCCTGAGCGAACAAACCCAGCTCGCCCACGATGGGCACGCCCGCTTGCTGCGCGGCGGCGGCCAACCCGGCCATGTCGCTGGGCAATATGCCGGGGCTGCGGCACACCAGCGCCCAGTTTGCAGTGGCAAACAGGGCGGCGTCGAAGCGGGTATGCATGCGCACGGTGGTTTGTGGCGCTTCGGCGGCCAGCACGGCGGCCTGGGGCGCGCTGGCACGGGTGTCGGCCACCGTGACCTGCGCCCCGGCCAGCGCGCACCAGCGCGCCAGCGCCAGCCCGGACGCGCCCAGGCCCAGCACCAGCACCGGCCGCCCATGCAGCGCCTGTGCCGCCGGAGCCAGCGCCAAGCGCAGCCAGTCCGGCTGGCTGGCGTTGGGCAGCGCAGCGGCCACGCTGGGGTCGAGCACAGCGGGGGCTTGGGGTGGCGGCCGGGTGTTCATCGCAGCTTCAGGGTCGAGAGGCCGATCAGGCACAGCAGCATGGTGATGATCCAAAAGCGCGTCACCACCTGGGTTTCGCGCCAGCCCGATTTCTCAAAGTGGTGGTGCAGCGGCGCCATCTTGAACAGGCGCCGGCCCTGGCCGTAGCGCCATTTGGTGAACTTGAACCAGCTCACTTGCAGCATCACCGACAGCGCCGAGGCCACGAACACGCCGCCGATCACGGCCAGCACGATCTCTTGGCGCACGATCACGGCGACGGTGCCCAGCGCCGCCCCGAGCGCCAGCGCGCCCACGTCGCCCATGAACACCTGCGCCGGGTAGGCGTTGAACCACAGAAAAGCCAGCCCGGCCCCGCCCATGGCGGCGCAGAAGATCAGCACCTCGCCGGTGCCCGGGATGTGTGGCAGCAGCAAGTAGTCGGCAAACACGGCGTTGCCGGTGACGTAGGCGAAGATGCCCAGCACGCCGCCGACCATCACCACCGGCATGATGGCCAGCCCGTCGAGCCCGTCGGTGAGGTTGACGGCGTTGCTGGCCCCGACAATCACCAAGTAGGTGAGCAGCACGAAACCGGCCACCCCGAGCGGGTAGCTCACCTCTTTGAAAAAGGGCACCATTAGCCCGGCCTGCTGCGGCAGATCGATGGTGAAGCCCGAAGCCACCCAGCCCACGAACAGCTCGAATACGCGCTGGTTGCTGCCCTCGGAGATGGCAAACACGAGGTAGAAGGCCGCCACCAGCCCGATCACCGACTGCCAGAAATACTTGGTGCGCGCGCGCATACCCTCCGGGTCTTTGTGCACCACTTTGCGCCAGTCGTCGATCCAGCCGATGGCGCCAAACCCGAGCGTAACGCCCAGCACGATCCAGACGAAGCGGTTGCTCGGGTCGAACCAGAGCAGGGTCGAGACGGTGATGGCAAACAAAATCAGCACGCCGCCCATGGTGGGGGTGCCGCTTTTGCTCAAATGGCTTTGCATGCCGTAGCCACGGATGGGCTGGCCGATTTTGAGCTCGGTCAGGCGGCGGATGAACAGCGGCCCGACCCCGAGCCCGACCAGCATGGCGGTGATGGCGGCCATGACGGCGCGAAAGGTCTGGAACTGGAACACGCGCAAAAAATCGAGGTCGGGGCTGAGGCCCTGCAACCACAAAGCCAGACTAGGCAACATGGGGCGTGCCCTCCGTGGTGGGTGTGTGAGCGGGTGCCTGTGGCTGGGCTTGCGCCTGTGACTGTGCTGACGCTGGGCTGGTGGCGGCCTGCAGCGCCTGCACCAGCCGCTCCATGCGCATGAAGCGCGAGCCTTTGACCAGCACGCTGGCGGCCTGCTCGGCGGCGGATAGCGCGGCGTGTTGCAGGGCATCCCTATCGGGGTAGGCGTGCAGGCGGCCGTGGGCTGTGGGACTTTGGGCCTGCAGGGCAGCGGCGGCGCGCTGCATCCAGTCGCCGGTGACGCAAATTTGCTCGATGCCGCGCGCCAGAGCGTGGCGCAATACTTCGTCGTGGAAGGCCAGCGCCTGCGCCCCGACTTCGCCCATGTCGCCCAGCAGCAGCAGGCGCGGGCCGGGCAGTTCGGCCAGCCAGTCGATGGCGGCGCGCACTGAGTCGGGGTTGGCGTTGTAGCTGTCGTCGATCAGGGTCTGGGTCTGCGCGCCCCGTTGCAGGCTGAGGGTGCGCGAGCGTCCGGCCACGGGCTCGAAGCCTTCGAGCCCGGCTTGGATGGCTGCCAGTGGCACCCCGGCGGCGATGGCGCAGGCGCTGGCAGCCAGCGCGTTGTACAGGTTGTGCCGGCCAGCCAGCCGCAGGCGCGCGTGCAGCGGCCCGGCGGGGGTGTGCAGGTGCAGCGCCCAGGCACCATCGACCCACTGCACTTGGGCGTGGAGGGTGGTGTTTTCGCTTCCCGGGGGTGCCCCGGCGGCGCGGGTGGGGGTGGGCCGGGGTTCGTCAGTCACACGTTCCGATTCCTCACCCCGGCCCTGCTCAGACCCGGCGGCGCGGGTGGGGGTGGGCCGGGGTTCGTCAGTCGCAGGCTCCGATTCCTCACCCCGGCCCACCCCCACCCGCGCCGCCTCCGCCTCTGCTGCCGCCGCCTCTGCCTCTGCCTCCGTTGCTTCGGGCGTTGCACCCACGGAGAAGCGCAGCACCCGGCGCGGGCCGGCGATCTGTTGCCACAGGGCGCTGTAGGTGTCGTCGGCGGGGAACACCGCCACGCCGTTGGGCGGCAGGGCTGCGAGCACGCTGCCGTTTTCGTGCGCCACGGCCTCCACGCCGGGCATGAACTCTTGGTGTTCGCGCTGGGCGTTGTTGACCAGCGCCACCGTGGGCTGGACCAGCGCGGCCAGGGCGGCGATCTCGCCGGGGTGGTTCATGCCCAGTTCCAGCACCGCCAACCGGTGCGTGGGGCGCAGGCGCAGCAGCGTGAGCGGGACCCCGATGTCGTTGTTGAAATTGCCCTCGGTGGCCAGCGCCGCTTCGCCCACTGCGGCGCGCAGCATGGCGGCGATGAGTTGCGTGACGGTGGTCTTGCCGTTGCTGCCGGTGACGGCGATCAGCGGCAACTCGAAGCGCGCGCGCCAGCGCTGCGCCAGTTCGCCCAGAGCGGCGCGGGCATCGGGCACTTCGACGCCAGCCAGCCCGGCTTCGGCCAGCCCGCGCTCGGCCACGGCCCCCACGGCCCCGGCGGCGCGCGCCTGCGCCAGCCAGTCGTTGCCGTCGAAACGCTCGCCGCGCAGCGCCACGAACAAATCGCCCGGGCGCAGGGTGCGGGTGTCGGTGTGTACGCGCAGCACTGGCGCGGTGATGCGGCCGATGGGCCGGGCACCTGCCAGCAGCGGCAGCAGTTGCAGCAGCTCGTTCACGCTGGGCTCCCCTGGGGCGGGCCCGGCTCGACCCTGGTTGCGCCGCCTTGCTCGGCCTGCCAGCGCCGTTGCAGCGCCAGCCGGCCTTGCACCACGTCGGAAAAGGGGTGGCGCACGCCAGCGATTTCTTGGTAGTCCTCGTGGCCCTTGCCGGCCAGCAAGATGATGTCGCGCGCATCGGCCATATCGACCGCCTCTTGGATCGCCTCGGCGCGCTCGGGCTCGACGATGGCGCGCACCGGCTCGCTTAAGCCGGCCTGCATTTCGAGCAGGATTTGCAGCGGGTCTTCGCTGCGCGGGTTGTCGCTGGTGAGCACCAGCCGCGCCGCTTCGCGCTCGGCCGCCGCAGCCATGAGCGGTCGCTTGCTGCGGTCGCGCTCGCCACCGCAGCCCAGCACGCACCACAGGCGCCCGCCCCGGTGCTCGGCCAGCGGCTGCAAGGCTTGCAGCGCTTTTTCTACCGCGTCGGGGGTGTGGGCGTAGTCCACCAGCAGCAAGGGCAAGCTGGCTGGGCCGTCGGTCCAGGCGGCCTGCATGCGGCCCGGCACCGGCGTGAGCGCGGCGCTGGCTTGCGCCGCCGCCGCCAAGCTGTGGCCGCCAATGCGCAGCACCGCCAGCGCGCACAGCAGGTTGCTTAGGTTGTAGTCGCCCACCACGTCGAGCGAGAGGCTGATGCGCTCGCCGGCTTGCCCAATCTGCCCCAGTTGCTCTGCCTGCCCTGGCAGCGCCTCCTGCACCACGAAGTCGATGCCGGTGGCGCTCCAGCGGCGCTCCAGCAGGCGCAGCCGCGCCGGCCGTTGCGCTTCGGGCTCGGTCGAGACCGTCCACAGATCGAGGCCGGGGCGCAGCGCCAGATCGGCCGCCAGTTCGCGCCCGTGGGCGTCGTCGATATTGACCACCGCTGCCTGCAGATTAGGCCAGTCGAACAGGGCGCGCTTGGCGGCCCAGTAGGCCTGCATGGTGCCGTGGTAGTCCAGATGGTCTTGGCTTAGGTTGGTGAACACCGCCGTCTGCAGGCGCGTGGCGTTGAGGCGCCCTTCGTCGATGCCGATCGAGGAAGCCTCCATCACCACCGTTTGCAGCCCCTGGTCGGCGTAGCGGCGCAGCAGGGTTTGCAGCGTCATCGGGTCGGGGGTGGTAAAGCCGGTGCTTTGCAAGGCTCCGCCCGCAGCCCCGGTGCCCAGGGTGCCGATCAACGCCGTGGGCTCGCCCAGCGCCTGCAACCACTGGCTGCACCACCAGGCGCTGGAGGTCTTGCCGTTGGTGCCAGTGATGGCCACCACGCGCAGCGCCGCGCTGGGCGCGCCGCAAAAGCGGTGCGCCACCTCGCCCGCCGCCGCCTTGAGTTGCGCCAGCGCCGCCACCCGGGCATCGTCGAAACCCCAGTCCTGCACCCGCTCGGCTTCGACCAGGCAGGCCACGGCCCCGGCTTGCAGCGCCGCCGCCACGAACTGGCGCCCGTCGTGGCCGCTGCCGGGCCAAGCGACGAAGGCATCGCCGGCTTGTATCTGGCGGCTGTCGCTCACCAAGCGCCGGGCACCCTTGGCTTGTAGCCAAGCCACCGCCTCTAGTGCCAAATCAAAAATCTGAATCATCCCGGCTCCTGCACCAAATCGGCCACGATGTGCGGCCGCACGTCCACGTCGGGCGCCACCCCGAGCACCCGCAAGGTCTGCTGCACGGTGGCCGAAAACACGGGGGCAGCCACCACGCCACCAAAAAACCCGCCCTCGGTCGGCTCGTCGATCATCACCGCCACCACCACGCGCGGCTGCTCGGCCGGGGCCAGCCCAACAAAGAAGCTGCGGTGCCGGTTTTCGGCGTAGCCTGCGCCTTCTTGCACCCGCGAGGTACCGGTCTTGCCCCCGACCGAAAAGCCCACCGTCTGCGCACGCTGCGCGGTGCCACCCGGCCCGGCGCTGAGGGCCAGCATGTGGCGCACCGCCTGCGCGTGCTGGGGGCCGAGCACCGGCACCCCTTGGGCCGCCTGACTGGTTTTGAGCAAGGTCACGGGCAGCAGCTTGCCGTCGCTGGCAAACACGGTGTAGGCCTGCGCGAGCTGGAACAGCGAGGTGGACAAGCCGTAGCCGTAGCTCATGGTGGCCTGCTCGATCGGGCGCCAGTTCTCGTAGGGGCGCAAGCGCCCGCTCACGGCGCCGGGAAAGGGCAGTTGCGGCCGCTGCCCAAAGCCCATGCGCGTGTAGGCCTCCCACATTTCGCGCGGCTGCATCTGCTGCGCCAGCTTGACCATGGCCACGTTGCTGGAGGCCTTCATGGCCTCGTTGAGCGTGACCACGCCCAGGCCGCGGATGTCGCGGATGGTGAAGCGGCCCATGGTCAGGCGCCCGTCGCCGGTGTCGATCAGGGTGTCGGGGCGCGCCAGCCCGCGCTCCAGCGCCAGCGCGGCCATGATGGGCTTGACGGTCGAGCCGGGCTCGAAGGCGTCGGTCAGGGCGCGGTTGCGCACCTGCTCGCCGCTCAGGTTGCGGCGCTGGTTCGGGTTGAAGCTGGGGTAGTTGGCGAGCGCCAAAATCTCGCCCGTGCGGGCATCGAGCACCACGATGCTGCCACCGCGCGCCTGGTGCTGCTGCACCGCCTCGCGCAGGCGCTGGAAGGCGAAGAACTGGATGCGGCTGTCGATCGAGAGCTGCACGTCGCGCCCATCGACCGGCGGGATGACTTCGCGCACGTCTTCGACCACGCGCCCAAAGCGGTCGCGCAGCACCCGGCGCGAACCCGGCTGCCCCGACAACTGGGCGTTGAAGGCCAGCTCCACGCCCTCCTGGCCCACGTCTTCGACGTTGGTAAAGCCCACCACGTGCGCCAGCGCCTCGCCTTCGGGGTACTGGCGCCGGTACTCTTTGCGAAAGTGGATGCCCTCGATGCCGAGCGCGCGCACCTGCGCCGCCACGGTTTCGTCGAGCTGGCGGCGCAGCCAGACGAAGGTCGGGTGCCGATCCAGCCGGCGCTGCAACTCGGCCGGTGGCAAATCCAGCAGCCGCGCCAGCTCGGGCATTTTGGGGTGCTGGCGGTCTATGTTTTCGGGGATGGCCCACACGCTCTGCGCCACCACGCTGGTGGCCAGGATCAGGCCGTTGCGGTCCAGCACCCGGCCCCGGTTCGGCGGCAGCTCCAGCGTGCGCTCAAAGCGGATCTCGCCTTGCTGCTGAAAAAACTCGTTGCCCAACACCTGCACATAGGCGGCGCGCGCGCCCAAGGCCGCAAAGACGAGCGCAAAACCGGCCACGATCAGGCGGCTGCGCCAGACCGGGGTGGCGCTGGTGAGCAGCGGGCTGGAGCCGTAGGCAATGGCGCGCTTCATGGCCGTGGCTCCGGGCTGGCCAAGGGGGTGGGGGCGGTGGGGGTGGCAACTGGCCCTTGCAGGCGCTGCACCGACCCGGCCGCTCCGGCGCCCGCCGAGCCGCCGGGCAGGGCCAGCACCTCGGTGATACCGGGGTGGATCGGGCGCATCTGCAAGCGCTCACTGGCCAGCTGCTGCACCCGCGCCGGGGCCGCCAGGGTGCGCTTTTGCACCTGCAACTGCTCGTGATCGGAGGCCAGGCGGTCGGCCGCTGCGTTGGCGCGCTCCAGCGCCACGAACAGGCGCCGTGCCTCGTACTGCTGGTGCACCAGGCTCAGGGCGCTGGCCAACAGCACCAGCAGCAACACCAGATTAAGCCGCGTCATGGCCGCTGCTCCGGTGGCTGCACCGCGGTGCGCTGGGCCAGGCGCAGCACCGCGCTGCGCGCGCGCGGGTTGGCCGCCACCTCGGCCGCACTGGGCAAGACCCGCTCCACCTGCGCCAGCGCCAGCGCCTTGGGTGCGGCCAGCGGGTTGCGGCGGTCGTAGGCGTCTTTGGCGTGCTGCGCCATGAACTGCTTGACCAGCCGGTCTTCCAGTGAGTGAAAGCTGATCACCACCAGCCAGCCGCCGGGCTTGAGCACGCGCAGCGCGGCGTTTAGCGCGTGTTGCAGCTCCTCAAGCTCGGCGTTGATGAAAATCCGAATAGCCTGAAATGTGCGCGTTGCAGGGTCCTTGCCCGGCTGGCGGGTTTTGACCGCGCCAGCCACGATTTGGGCCAGCTCGGCGGTGGTTCCAATAGGGCCCCGTTCCTGTCGGCGACGATCAAGCGCCTTTGCAATCGATTGAGCAAACCGTTCTTCGCCGTATTCACGTATCACCTCCGCAATTTCTGCAATATCTGCCGCGGCCAGCCACTCGGCTGCGCTCTGGCCCCGGGTCGGGTCCATGCGCATATCGAGCGGGCCGTCGTGGCGGAAGGAAAAACCCCGGGTGGGGTCCTCGAGTTGGGGTGAGCTCACCCCCAAATCCATCAAGATGCCGTCGGCGCTGGCCTCGGGCAGCTCCGCCAGTGCGGCAAAGCCCTGGTGGCGCACCGCGTGCAGCCGGGCATCGCTGGCCGCCAGTTGCCGCGCCACCTCGATCGCCTGCGGGTCTTTGTCGAACACCGTCAGGCGTCCGGCGGCCGACAGGCGCGCCAGAATCGCCCGCGCATGGCCGCCGCGGCCAAAGGTGGCGTCGATGTAGCGCCCGTCTGCTTGCACGTGCAGCGCATCGACTGCTTCGTTCAACATGACGGTGCAATGGGCTAGGGGCTGTTGCACCGGCGGCCCCTAAAAAGAAAAGTCCTTCAGGGCCTCGGGCAGCTCGCCCTGCATCGCCTGCGCCTCTTGGGCCGCGTAGGCTTGCGCGTCCCAGAGCTCGAAGTGGTTGCCCATGCCCAGCAGCACCGCCTCTTTGTTCAGGCCAGCGGCGGCACGCAGCTCGGGCGCGATCAGCACCCGTCCGGCGCTGTCGAGCTCGCAGTCCATGGCGTTGCCCAAGAAGATGCGCTTCCACCACTGCGCCGACATGGGCAGCGCGGCGATGCGCTCGCGAAACTGCTCCCACTGCGGGCGCGGAAACACCATCAGGCAGCCGTGTGGGTGCTTGGTGATGGTGAGCTGCCCGGCGGCGCACGCGCTCAGCACATCGCGATGGCGCGTTGGCACGGCCAAGCGACCCTTGGCGTCGAGACTGAGAGAGGATGCACCTTGGAACACAGCGGAATGGCCTTTTGACCCACTAATCACCACAAAAACACACTTTTCACCACTGTAGCACCAAATCCCAGCCGCGCCTAGTCCGCGTTACACTTTTTTCAAATGAAATCAAGCCGTTAGGGCCTGATTGCAAGCCAACTTTAAAGCAAAAGTCAAGCCTAATGAAAGGCTTACAAGCCACATCAAAAGTTGTTTATGAAGCTTTTTGGCAGCCCGGCTGCTCCAGGCAAGCGACCACGCCGGCGCGGCACCCGAGCGGGTTGCGAGCGCAGAATCACACGCGCAGCGCGTGCATCGAATACAGCGGCGCGCCGCTCCAAGGCAGGCTCCAAGCCTCGGCGGCCCAGCCGAACACCCCGTAGCACTCGGCGACGCTGCGCGCGGGGCACCACAGGCGCAAACGCGGGTGCGCTTGCAGCAGTTCGTCGCTGTGCTGCAAGCCCCAGCGGAACTCGGCCCCGCTCGGCCCCACGCTGGGGCTGTGGCGCGCCTGCCCGATGCCCCGATGCGAGATGGCGTCGAGCACCAGCACCGAACCGGGCGCGGCGCGCTCGGCAAACTCGGCCAACAGCGCCCGCACGCGCTCGGGCGGCAGGTACATCAGCACGCCTTCGCAGAGCAGCCACAGTGGGCCACCGGCGGCCAAGCGGTCAAGTTCCAGCGCATCCCACCAGCCGTCGCGGGCCATGTCGATGCTGGCGTTGTGGCGGCGCCCGCCCTGTTCCGGCAGCAACTGCTCGCGCAAGGCCAGTACCTCGGGCAGATCGGCATCGAGCCAGCGGTTGCGGCCGTTGTCCAGCCACTGAAAGGGGTTGGACAGCCCGCAACCCAAGCTGACGCCAGCCGCGTGCGGGTGGCGGGCAAAAAACGCCTGCCCCCACGCTTTAAGCACCAGAGTGCGCCAGAGCACATTGAGCATCACCAGCCGGTCTTGCAGCAGCGGCGCCACCTCGGTTTGCAGGCAGCCCAGCAGGTGCGCCGCGTCGGCGTCGTGGCAATCCAGCCACGGGTAGCAGCGGGCGCCGTAGGCGCGCGCCACCAGCGGGATCAGCAAGGTCGAGCGCACCGCCTGCAACTGCGTCAGGCGCACCGTGCAACCCGGCGGCACCGCACCGGGCGGACAGTGGCTGCGGCCGCAGCTTCTCAGGGATGTCTCCATGGTGCAATGGTACGCCCAAGCACCGCTCTGCGCTACAAAATATAGCGCGACAAATCCTCGTTGCGGCTCAGCGCCGCCAGCCGCGCATCGACCATGGCGGCATCGACCGTGACTTCGGTGCCGCTTAGGCGCGCGGCGTCGAAGCTGACTTCGTCGAGCAGGTGCTCCATCACGGTGGCCAAGCGGCGCGCGCCGATGTTTTCGGTGCGCTCGTTGACCTCGTAGGCAATCTGCGCCAGCCGCGTGATGGCGGCCGCGTTAAACACCAGCGTCACGCCCTCGGTGGCCAGCAGGGCCTGGTACTGGCGCACCAGGCTGGCGTGGGTTTGGGTGAGAATGGCCTCGAAGTCGGCCACGGTGAGCGATTGCAGCTCGACCCGGATCGGCAGCCGCCCTTGCAGCTCGGGGATCAGGTCGCTGGGCTTGCTCAGGTGAAAGGCGCCGCTGGCGATGAACAGGATGTGGTCGGTCTTGACCGGGCCGTATTTGGTGGACACGGTGCAGCCCTCGACCAGCGGCAGCAGGTCGCGCTGCACGCCCTGGCGCGAGACTTCGGCGCTCGATTGCCCGTCGCTGCGGCTGGTGACTTTGTCGATCTCATCGATGAAAACGATGCCGTTTTGCTCGGCGCTCTGGATCGCTTGCAGCTTGATTTCTTCTTCGTTGAGCAGCCGGCCTGCTTCTTCGTCGATCAGCAGACGGCGCGCTTCGGCGATTTTGAGCTTGCGCGTTTTGCGTTTGTGGCTGCCGATCTGCGAGAACATGCCGCGCAACTGCTCGGCCATTTCCTCCATGCCCGGCGGCGTCATGACTTCGAGCTGCGGCTGTGTGGCGGCGAGTTCGATTTCGATTTCGCGCTCGTCGAGCGAGCCTTCGCGCAGCTTTTTGCGAAACACCTGGCGCGTGGCGTTGTCGCGCTCGCGCTCGGGTTCGGCCCCCAGCGGCCCCTCGTGCCGGGGCGCGGGCAGCAGCGCATCGAGCAGGCGCTCCTCGGCGGCGTCTTCGGCGCGGGCGCGCACCTTGAGCGCAGCCTGCTCGCGCGCTTGCTTGACGGCGATGTCCACCAGGTCGCGCACAATGCTGTCCACGTCTTTGCCCACGTAGCCGACTTCGGTGAACTTGGTGGCTTCGACCTTGATGAAGGGCGCCCCGGCCAGCCGCGCCAGGCGGCGTGCGATTTCGGTCTTGCCCACGCCGGTGGGGCCGATCATGAGGATGTTTTTGGGCGTGATCTCGGGCCGCAGCTTGGGCTCGACCTGCTGGCGGCGCCAGCGGTTGCGCAGCGCAATCGCCACGGCGCGCTTGGCGGCTTTCTGGCCGATGATGTGGGCGTCGAGCTCGGAGACGATCTCCTGCGGGGTCATGGCAAAGGACATGGCTTAGAGCACCTCGACGGTGTGGTTCAGGTTGGTGTAGATGCACAGCTCGCCCGCCACCTGCAGCGACTCGCGCACGATCGCTTCCGCGCCCAGCTCGGTGTGCGCCAGCAGCGCCCGCGCCGCCGAGAGCGCATAGGCCCCGCCGGAGCCGATGGCCACGATGCCGTGCTCGGGCTCGAGCACGTCGCCATTGCCGGTGATGATCAGGCTGGCGCTGCGGTCGGCCACGGCCAGCATGGCTTCGAGGCGGCGCAGCACGCGGTCGGTGCGCCAGTCGCGCGTGAGCTCGATGGCGGCGCGCTGCAAATGGCCCTGGTGCTTTTCCAGCTTGGCCTCGAAGCGCTCAAACAGGGTGAAGGCGTCGGCGGTGGCGCCGGCAAAACCGGCCAGCACCTGCTCGCGGTAGAGCTTGCGCACCTTGCGCGCCGTGCCCTTGACAACGATGTGGCCAAGCGTGACCTGGCCGTCGCCGCCGATGGCGACTTGCACCCCAGCCGGGGTGACGCGGCGCACGCAGACGATGGTGGTGCCGTAGAGCAGAGCGGGGTCGTGGGGATGTGGGTTCATTGGAAACGCGTTCAGTATTGCCGCAGGCGCAGGGTGGCGATCTCTTCCAGGCCCACGGTGTGAAAGTAGGCGGCCAGCAACCGCGACAGGCCGTGCAGCTCCACCTCCACGCCACGCTGGCGGGCGGTGAGCAGGCATTGCATGAGCGCGCTGGCAGCGGGCAGATCAACCCGCAACAGCCCCCGGCAGTCGAGGACAAAAGGCGCGCCCGGGGGGTGCTGCGCCAGGGCTTGGTCGAGCGCATTCCAGACTTGGGCATGGCCGGCGCCTAAGCTGCCCGTGAGCGCGGGCGCCGCCTGCTCCATCACGGTCAAGGCCGCTGGCCAATCGGCCAGCCGCGTGTGGTCCAAGCCCGTTGGCGCACCCGCCGGCACCGGCAGGCCCGGCCATGCCAGCGCATCGGCTGCGGCTGCAGTGGGCGCGTTGGGGGTCGGGGCGCTGGCGCGCCCCAAAGCGGCCGTCGCTGACGCCGCCGCATCGGGCAGGCTGTCGGCCGGCACGTAGCCGCACAGGGGTTGCTCCCACTCCGGGGGCAGCACGCCATAGGTGACGCAGTAGTCCAAGGCGGCCAGGTCGAACTCGTCGCGCCGGCGCATCAGGCACAGCAAGGCCAGCCGCAAATGCCACCAGACCGCATCGTTTTCGCTGCGGCCCGAGGGCGTGCTGGCCTTGAGGCGCCGGCGCAACACCGCCGCCCCGACGAAATGCAGCTCCAGCGCACGCTGCCTCAAACCCTGCACCAGCACCAGCAAGGCCTCGGCCGCGGGCAAATCGGCCGACAACAGGCCGGTCCAGTCCAGCCATTTGACCGAATGGGGGCCCGCCAAGGCCTGCTCCAGCGTGGCCACGGCCTGGCCATCGAGGAACAAGGGGCAGACCCAGACATCGGGCAAGGCATGGGCCGCCCGCGGCTGCTCGGAAGCGCCTAGGCTGGCCGCCGACTCGCTGGGCCAACGCGGCACCGGCGTGCTGAAGCGTTCGGCAAACTCGGCGGCAAACTCATCAAACGCCTCGAATTCCCCGCGCGCATGAAAGAAATCGAGCAAGGCCATGGCCGCCACCCGCGCCGACAGCGACTGCGGGGCTTGCACCATCCGGTCGCGCAAAGCGCGCTCCACCGCATCGTCTTGCCCCTGGGCAAAGGCCTGGGCCGCTTGGGCCAGCACCGGGTCGGTCAAGGCGCCCGACAAACCTTGCGTGGTGGACTGGGCCTCTTCGGCCACGACATCGATCGGCAGCGCTGGGGCGGGCTTGGAGCGGGCGCGCAAATGCTGGGACTGGCTCAAGTCGCGGTCTATGGCCTGGGCCAAGCGGGCGCCCGCAATGCGCGTCCCGCGCGCCGCTGTCGCTTGGCCGCGCTCCAGCCAATGCTGCGCCATTTGCGACTCGATGCGAGCGATTTCGCTCATGGTGCGGTTTCTGGCGGTGCCAGGCCCCGCATCGAGCTTCATGGTGGACGACAGCGTCGACAGGCCGCTCAAGCCCGAACTCGGGGCGGGCGAGCCGTCTTGCTCTTGCTTCAACCAGCGTGCGCGCATGAGCTCGCGCAAGTGGTTGAGCTCGTTGTTGCGCACCCGGTCGTTGCGGCGTTTGCGCGCGACGGCCTCCTTGAGGGATAGGCGCTCGGCATCGGGACCGGGCACCCCAGCCACCTCGGGCGGCGCACCGGGCGCCGCCGACGGACGCGCCCAAGCGCCGCCGAGACGTTCCAGCCAACTGCGCGGGGGCGGGGCATTTTGGCTCATCGTGGCCTTGTTGCTACACCCGGCATGCCTGCTCAGCCGCCTTTAGTCGCCAAACAATTTTTGCTTGAGCTCGCGGCGTTGTTGCGCCTCGATCGACAAGCTGGCCGTGGGACGCGCGAGCAGCCGGCCGACCCCGATCGGCTCGCCGGTTTCGTCGCAGTAGCCATAGTCGCCGGAATCGATGCGGGCGATCGATTGCTCAATTTTCTTCAACAATTTGCGCTCGCGGTCGCGCGTGCGCAACTCCAGCGCGTGCTCTTCTTCGATGGTGGCGCGGTCGGCCGGATCGGGCACCACCGAGGTGTCTTCGCGCAGGTGCTCGGTGGTCTCGCCGGCGTTGACCAGAATGTCGCGCTTGAGCTGCTGCAACTTGCGCCTAAAGAAGGCCAGCTGCACCTCGTTCATGTACTCGGCGTCGGGCATGGCCAGCACGTCGGCGTCTGAAAGCTGATCGAGCGGCACGGTTTTCCAGTTGCTGCTCAGCTTGGGGTTCTTTTTCGGGCTCATGGGCGTGATGGCCACCAGCACCCGCTCGGGGCTGGGGCTGAACACCGCCTTGGCTGCCCCCGGGTCGTGCGAGGGCTCTACGGCTTGGCTCATCTGGGCCTGCATGGCGGCCTGGGTGGCGCGCTTGTTGACCGACGGCAGCCGCACTTCGCTGCCGACCTTGAGCACCTCATCGGGTGCGGCCTGGGAATCGGGCTTGGCGCTGGCCTTGGAGCCGGATTTGACTGGGCGCTTGGCAGGCGCAGCGGCAGCGGCGTCCACTGCCTCTGCAGTTGGGGCGGATTCTTTCACTACAGGTTTCCTCTCTGGGGCCGCAGATGCGGCCGGGGCGCGTCCTCGCTCCTTGGCCGCGCGCGCTGGCGGGACCGCCGGCGCGTGCTCACAAGAAACAAAAGGGCCCGATTGTACGGCTTGACCCAAGTCGGCGTCGGCGTCGGCGTCGGGGCCGGCCTGGGCCGTCGGGGCGGGCCCTGCACGCTCGGTGGCATAAGGCCAATTGGTGTAAGGCTTGCTCGGATTCATGGTGGCGCTCCCGTGCGGTTGACGCGTTCACTCAAACCAGCGACTGCTCCAGCCCTTGGACCAGAATGTCGCGCGGCAAATCGATGCCGATGAACACCATTTTGCTCTGGCGCAGCTCGTCCGGCTTCCATTCGGGACCCAAATCGGAACCCATGAGCTGGTGCACCCCTTGGAAAATCACCTTGCGCTGGGTGCCCTGCATGTGCAGCACACCCTTGTAGCGCAGCATATTGGGCCCGTAGACCTGCACGATGGCGCCCAAAAAGTCCTCGAGCCGCGCCGGATCGAAAGGCCGCAGCGCCCGGTAGACGAAGCTTTTGACGTCGTCGTCATGGTGGTGGTGGGCGTGTCCCGCATCGTGGGCGTGGTTGCAGTCGGGGCCGTGCTGGTGGCCGCCGTGCTCGTGCGCGTGCCCATGGCCGCAGTCCGGGCCGTGCTCGTGCTGGTGGCCGCAGTTGGGGCCGTGTACGTGCTGGTGGCCGCAGTTGGGGCCGTGTACGTGTGGCTCGGGCGGGGCACTGGCGTCGAGCAGGAAATCGGGGTCGATTTCGAGCTTGACGTTGAGGTTGAAGCCGCGCAAATCGAACACCTTGCTCAGCGCCATGCGGCCGAAATGCACCGGCTCGATCGGGGCGCGCGGGTTCATGTGCTTGAGCCGGTGCTGCAAGGCCCCCAGCGCGGCCGGGCTGACCAGATCGGCCTTGCTGATGAAAATCTGGTCGGCAAAACCCACCTGGCGCCGCGCCTGCTGGTGGGTGTCGAGCTGGGCCCCGGCGTGCACCGCATCGACCAGCGTGATCACGGCGTCGAGCAGGTAGCTCTCGGCCACTTCGTCGTCCATGAAAAAGGTCTGCGCCACCGGCCCCGGGTCGGCCAAACCGGTGGTCTCGATCACGACGCGCTCGAAGTCAAGCTCGCCCCGGCGTTTTTTCTCGGCCAGTTCGCTCAGGGTGCTGCGCAGGTCTTCGCGGATGGTGCAGCAGATGCAGCCGTTGCTCATCTGGATGATCTGCTCTGAGGTGCCCGAGACCAGAATTTCGGCGTCGATGTTTTCGGCCCCGAATTCGTTTTCGATCACGGCGATTTTCTGGCCATGCGCCTCGGTCAGCAGGCGCTGCAGCAGGGTGGTTTTGCCCGAGCCTAAAAAGCCGGTCAGGATGGTGGCGGGGATCAGGGACATGGGCGGCTCACAACAAGGAAAGGGCAGGCACGGTCGGGCAGGCTGGACGGGGTCTGGCCACGGGTGACGGGCCAATCAACCAACCAGTGTAGTGCAGTTCTTAGGTGCCGTGGCCAGATTTGCGCGCGCGTGGATGCGCCGCCTCGTAGGCGCGGCTCAGGTGCTGGAAGTCGAGCCGGGTGTAAATTTGGGTGCTGGTGATGCTGGCGTGCCCGAGCAGCTCTTGCACGGCGCGCAAATCGGCGCTGGATTGCAGCACATGGCTGGCAAAACTGTGGCGCAGCATGTGCGGATGCACCCGCCCCGCCAGCCCCGCGCTGGCAGCCAGCGCCTGCAACTGGCGCCGCGCCACCTGGGGCGTCAGTCGGCCCCCGCGCGCGCCCACGAACAAGGCCGCCTCGGTGGCGGCAGGCCATGCCCGCTGACGCGCCGCCAGCCACTGTGCCAAGGCCTGCAAGGCGGGGCCGCCCACCGGCACCGTGCGCCGCTTGCCGCCTTTGCCCAGCACCTGCACCTCGCCCGCTTGGGCATCGACCCAACCCAGCGCGGCCGCACTCGGGCGCACATCGAGCCCCAGCGCTTCGCTGATGCGCAAGCCGCTGCCGTAGAGCAGCTCCACCATGCAATGGGTTTGCAGCGCCTGCCAGTCGTCGGGCGTGGCCGCCACGGGCGCACTGGCTGCACCGGCCACTTGGGCGCAATGGGTGGCCGTTGGCGGCTGGGGCAGGTGCGCGGCCAGGCGCAGCGCATCGTGCACGTCCAGCGCCTTGGGCAGCGGTTGGGCGGCCTTGGGCGCGCGCACCGCTTGCAAGGGGTGCGCGCTGAGCACACCTTGGCGCCCCAGCCAGGTAAAAAATCCTCGCCAGCACGACAGCACCAGCGCGATGCCGCGCGGTTGCCGGCCCGCACCCCGCAACTGCGCTGCCCAGCGCCGCGCATGGGCCGGGCGCACACTGGTCCAGCGCAGGCCCTCGGCGGCGCAGCGCTGCGCCAGCCCTTGCAAATGGGTGGCGTACAGCGCCTGGGTGCGCGGCGCCAGCCGCTTTTCAACCCGGATGTGCTGCAGGTAGCGCGCCAGCCAGTCGGCGTCGGCCGCATCCAAGTTGGGAACCGGCGGGCTGTGCGGGATCGACCCGCTGGCTTGGGCAGGCGCCCCAGCCCGTGGCTTGACCCGGGGTGCGGTGCGCGGGGGGGACTGGCGCGCCACCATGGCCGCCGCCCTCAGGCGGTGCCAGTCGGCGACCGCAGGCGGCTCAAGGCCGCCGCCGCCAGCTCGGCGATGCGCTGCAGAAAATCGGTGCCCATGTCATTTTGAAAGCGCAAGGGGTCGTCCGAGGCCAGCAGCATCAGCCCAAAGCACGGCTCACTGGGGGCCGGGCGCAAAGGCAGCAGCGCCAGCGAGGCCACCGGCTGCGCCGGTGCCAGCCACTGCATCACCTCAAAGCCCCGGTTGGGGCCGCAGTAGGGCTGCTGCAGCGAATCGGCCAAGGCCCGCGCCTCGGGCGAAACCGATTGGCAAAAAGCCGCCCCGGCATGGGCCGGGCTCAAATCCCATAGGCGCAGCGCCACCTGGGGCAAGGCAAAGTCGGCCAGCAAGCCGTTTTGCAACACCTCGGGCAAATCGGCGGCGTCGGGCACCGCCAGCAAGCGGCGCGTCCAGTGCTGCAGCAAGCCGTCGATGTGGGCGTTGTCGCGGCCATGGCGGATCATGTCGGCCGCCTTGTGTTCGAGGTGCCGAATTTTTTCGCGCAGCAGCTCGGCCTGGCGCTCTTGCAGGCTGACGGCGCGCTGGCTGTGCGGGCTGGTCAGTTGCACATGGGCCAACACCTCGGCGTGGCGCTCAAAAAAATCGGGCGACTGAAGCAGGAACTCGGCGATATCGCCTTCGGTCACGGGGGCAATCGGGTTCACAAACGGGGTTTCCTTGAAAAAAAGCAGGCCTTAGCCAAGATCAGGCAGATCGATCACGCCCTCGAACACGGTCTCGGCCGGGCCGCTCAGGTGCACTGGCGCCGTCAGCCCATGGCGCGACACCGGCCAAGCCACCGACAGCGCACCGCCCGGCAATTGCACCTCGACGCGCTCGTCGAACCAACCGTGGCGGATGCCCGCCACCACCGCCGCGCAAGCGCCGGTGCCGCAGGCCAGCGTTTCGCCCACGCCGCGCTCAAACACCCGCAGCCGCGCCTGCTGGCGCCCCAGCACCTGCAAAAAACCCACATTGACCCGGCGCGGAAAAACCGGGTGGCGCTCGATCAGGGGCCCAAACTGGGCCACCGGCGCGGCGTCGGTGTCGGGTACGCGCCAGACCGCGTGCGGGTTGCCCATCGAGAGCAGCGAGAGCTCGGCTTCTGCGCTGCCACCGGGTGCAGCCGCAGTGCCCGCAGTGCTCACCCGGGCCGGCGCCCCAAAAGCGGGCAGGGCCAGCGGCCAGACCTGCCAGCCCCCGCAGGGCCGGGGCTGCAGGCCGGTGGCATCGAAGGGCACGCGCGCGGGCTCGAACACAGGCGCCCCCATGTCCACCCCCACCTGCCCGTCGTTGCCCCACTGCAGCAGCAGCACGCCGGCGGCGGTTTGGACCCGAACTTCGGGGCGCTGGCTCAGGCCGCGCTCGCGCACGTAGCGCGCAAAACAGCGCGCCCCGTTGCCGCAGTTTTCCACCTCGCCGCCATCGGCGTTGTGGATCACGTATTCAAAGTCAACGCCGGCGTGCGGGGCCGGACGCACGCTCAGGATCTGATCGGCCCCGACGCCAAAGTGCCGATCCGCCAAGCGGCGGTACTGGGCCGGCGTCAGGCCTAGGCGGCCACGGGTCTCGTCGAGCACGACGAAGTCGTTGCCCGCGCCCTGCATTTTGCTAAACGGAATGCGCATGGGCGCATTATCGGCCAGCCTTTAGCGCGGCGCGACTTCGGCCATGAAGATCTCGACGCGCCGGTTTTGGGCGCGCCCGGCGGCGGTGTCGTTGCTGGCCACCGGCTCGCGCGAGCCGCGGCCGTCGATGCTGATGGAGCCCATCGACACCCCGCGCGAGACCAGGTAGTCGCGCACGCTGGCGGCGCGGTTGAGCGAGAGCGGGTTGTTGATGGCGTCGGTGCCGGTGCTGTCGGTGTGGCCGATGATGCGCACGCGCGCGTTGGGGTTGCGCGCCATGCCTTGGGCAAAGGTGTCGAGGATGGGGCGGAAGTTGGGCTGGATGTCGGCCCGGCCAACGGCAAACGACACGTCGGAGGGAATGTGAAGCTTGAGCTGGTTGTCGGCCGTCTGCGTGACCTCAACCCCGGTGCCGCGCGTGCTTTGCTCCATGGCGCGGCGCTGCTCTTCCATGCGCGTGGACCAGATATGGCCACCGATGGCCCCCACGCCAGCGCCGATCACGGCCCCGCGCAACGCGCCGTCGCGGCCATCGGCTGCGGCTCCGATGACGGTGCCGGCAATGGCACCAATGCCAGCGCCGCGGGCGGCACCTTGCTGGGTTTCGGTCATGTTGGCGCAGCCGGCGGTCAGGACGACGGCGGCAGCCAAAGCGGTGTAGGCGGCGTAAGGGGCGAATCGCATGGTTTTTCCTTTGCAGTTGACAATAATGCCATTATCGGCCTTGTGCAGCCCGACCGGGCCGATTCCAGACCCAAATTTACAGCCCTTACGATTGCACACCTTTGCGCCCCCGCCGCCCCATGGGAGCGCCCCCTTGACGCCCTTGCCCTTCATGACTACGCCCGCCCCCTTGTTTGACCCGCCCGAGTGGCAACACCTGCAGCCGGTGGCGCTGCGCCCCCACGTGCTGCGCCTGACCTGCCCCAACGCCGGGCTAATGACCGGACCCGGCACCAACAGCTACCTGATTGGTTCGTCGGCCAGCGGCTTTTGGGTGATCGACCCCGGCCCGGCCGATGCTGGGCACGTGCAGCGGCTGTGGCAGGCGGCGGGTGGCCACATTCGCGCCATCGTCTGCACCCATTCGCACCCCGACCACGCGCCTGCCGCCCGGCCGCTGCAGGCCTTGTATCGCAGCGCCACCGCGCCCGCCTCCCTCACCGCGGCACCTATTTTGGGCCTGCCCAGCGCCGCCACGGCGCGCGAAAACAGCCACTTTTACCCCGATCAGGTCATGGCCGATGGCGCGCTGCTCGACATGCCCCACCCCGACGGGCAGTCGGCGCCACTGCGCTTGCGCGCCCTGCACACCCCCGGGCATGCCGCCAACCACCTGTGTCTGCTGCTCGAAGGCGACGGGCTGCTGTTCAGCGGCGATCACATCCTGGATGGCAGCACCACGGTGATCGACCCGCCCGATGGCAACATGAGCGACTACCTCGAGTCGCTCGATCGGTTGGCCGAGGTTTGTCACCACGCGGGTGTGACGCACATCCTGCCCGCGCACGGCCATGCCATGGCGCAGCCCTTGCCCACCATCGAGCGGCTGCGGCGCCACCGTTTGCAGCGCGAGGCGCGGGTGCTGTCGGCCATGCGGGCGCTGCCCAGCGGCCAGGCCGACGATTGGCTGCCTGTGGTCTACGCCGACGTGCCCCCACACCTGTGGCCGGTGGCGCGGCGCTCGCTGCTGGCGCACCTGCAGCGCATCGAGGCGCTGGGGCTGTTCAAGCCTTGAGCTCGAACACGCGGTAGCGGTTGCGCCCCTCCTGCTTGGCCTGGTACATGGCTTGGTCGGCTTGGCGCAGCAGGCTGTCGGGGTCGGCCGGCTCGCTCGATCGGCCGGCAAACAGCACCACGCCCACGCTGGCGCTGGAGGCCACCTCGTGCCCATCGATGGCCACCGGCTGGCGCAGCTGCTCCATGGTGCGGCGCAGGGCAGTCTGCCATTCTTCTTCCGAAGCCAGATCGGTCAGCAGCAACACGAACTCGTCGCCGCCCAGCCGCGCCACCGTGTCGTCGGCGCGCAAACCTTGTTGCAAGCGCCGCGCCATTTCAACCAAGAAGCGGTCGCCTGCGGCATGGCCCAACTGGTCATTGATGGGCTTGAAGTTGTCCAGATCGAGGTAGCACAGCGCCAGCAGGCTGGCGTTGCGGCGCGCGCGCGCCAGCGCCAAGTTGAGGCGATCTTCTAAAAGGCGGCGATTGGGCAAACCGGTCAGGGCATCAAAGTGCGCCAGCCGCGCCAGCTCCTCGCGCTGGCGTTGCAGCGCCGCCCGGTCGGCCTGCAAGTCGCGCTTGATGTGCACCAGCCGCACCGTGTTCAAGGCCAGGCCCAGCGCCAGCAAGAACACCAGCGCCACCGCCGCGGCCAAGGCCACGATCCAGAGCTGGTAGCGCTGCCAGACATCGGCCCAGGTGGTTTGCGGTTCGGTATCAAAAGGCGCCACTCGCAACTCGCGCATAGTCTGCTCCACCGACGAATAGTCGGCCGGGATCGTAAAGCCGTACACGCTGGCGCTTAGGGCCGCCGCATCGGTGGGCCGCAGCGACATGAGGGCCACCGCCACCCGGTGCGACAGCTCGGGCGGCACATGGATGGCCGCCAAAAACGGCCACTCGGGGTACAGGCGGGTCGAGAGCTGCAGCGGAAAACCTGGTACGTTTTGCGGATTCAGCACCACCAACTGGCCCGCTTGCAGCTTGCCTTCGTGCTGCAGGTCTTCCAGCACGCTGGTGCGCACGAAACCCGCGTCGACGGCGCCACCCAGCACCGCCTCGACCACCCGATCGACCGGCTGCTCAGTCACCTGCCATTGCACCCCATGCAGCGGCACACCGGCGCGCTGCAGCTCGGCCGCCGGGGCCATGTAGGAGCCCAAGGAGTCCAAGCCCGAAACGGCGATGCGCCGACCGCGCAGATCCTGCAGGGTGGCGATGTCGGTGCGGTCGGCCCTGCGCACGATCACGCCTCCGATGCCGTGCAGCGGCTGGTCGCCGGCGCGCATGACCATCGAGGCCAAAGAGCCCGACAGCGCGCCGTATTCGCGCAGCACATGAAAATGCACCGGATTGGTGAGGACGAAATCGACCGCGCCGACTTCCATGGCAGCCTGCAACTCTGGCCCGGTGTAGGCGCGCACCTCAAAGCGGTGGCCGCCGACGCGCTCTGACAAAAAACCACCGAGTTCGCCAAAGCGCTGCAACATGATGGGCTTGGGCCGGTAAGCAAACACCCCCAAGGTGAGCACGGGCCGGTCATCGGCCGCCGCAGCGGTGGCGCTCGTTGCGGCAGCGCGAGCGGTCGCCGGAGCCGCAACGGCCAAGGCCAGCAAAACCACGCCCAGCAGCCACCCCAACAATTCCCATCGAGGGTTAAGTCCCGCCCACAGCCGACCCCACCTTAACGGCCCACACAGCCCGCTGGCCTGCACCCAAGACGCTTTTAGATGGCCCATTTCATTTTTCTGATTTTGGTGCATTTTAAACCCACGCCATGGGGTTGGCTGGCGTGCTGCGGGGCCCTGCTGGCGCCCATGGTTTGGGCAAAAAAACCTTGCCAAGCATGGGATGTGGCGGCTATAGTTGGCGGTTAACCATGAATTCGAGCCGTTCTTTGCTGTGCGCCGACCGTCAAGTCCGTTTGGGTGGCGCGGGGGTTTGGGGCCGGCCGCTGCCAAGGCGCTGGGCGGCAGGGCTGGCACGGCAATTGGGGCTTTTGTTGCGGCTGGTCTTGCTCTGGGCGGCCGGCGTCTTGCTGGCCAGCGCGTGGGCGGCCGGCAGCGCGCGCGAGGGTGGCGCGCTGGCGCCCCCAGCTGCGGCGCCCGAACAACCGATGCAGGCGGGGGTGGTGCCGGTGCGCGGACCCGGCGGCTTGGCCTTGCAGGGGCAGGTGGCGGTGCTGGCTGACCCGACTGGGCTGCTGACACTCGACGAGGTGCGCGCAGCCTCGGCAGCGGCTCGGTGGAGCACGCCGAACCAGCCTTTGCGCGCCGGCGGCCCCACCGTGTGGTGGCAGCGGCTGGTGCTGCAACCCCAACAGGCGCACGGGCGCTGGCTGCTGGCCTTGCCCAGCACCGCGCTGCGCGACGTCACCCTTTTCGGCCCCTTTGCCGCCGACGGCACCGCGCTGGCGCCGCCGCAGGCTAGCGGCCTGATTCGACCTTTTGCGAGCCGCCCGCTGGGGCTGGAGCGCCTGACTTTTGTGCTCGACCTGCCCCAAGCCGGCACCTACACGGTCTACCTGCGGGTGCAATCCAGCATCGACCAGCACATGACGCCCACGCTTTGGCACGAGAGCGACCTGCACCTGGCGCGCCAACACCAGCGCCTGTTTGACGGGGTGGTTTATGGCGCCCTGGTGGCCTTTTTGTTTGCCGCGCTGGCGCTTTGGTTGTCGTTTCGCGAACCCCCCTTTGCGTGGTTCGGCGCCATGAGCGGTGCCGCCTTGCTCACCCTGCTGAGCTTTAACGGCCACGCGGCCCAATACCTGTGGCCAAACAGCCCGTGGTGGATCGAGCACAGTTATGTGAGTTTTCCGGCCCTGTGGCTGGTGGCCAGCGCCGGCTTTGCGCGCGCCTTTCTCAACACACGCCAGACGGCACCCCCCTTTGATGCCGTGTTGCTGCTGTTGGCCGTGCTGGCGCTGGGCAGCTTGTGCCTAGGGCTGGCGGGGTGGTCGGTTGGGGCGCACCAAGCCAACGAACTGATCGCCCTGTTTGGCAGCCTTGTGCTGGCGCTGATTGCGGCGCAGCTGTGGCGGCGCGGCTTCACCCCGGCACGCTGGTATTTGCTGGGTTCGCTGGCCCCTTTTGCCTCGGTGGTGGCGGTGCTGCTGGTCAACTGGGGCGGCAGCGACTGGTTGTTTTTGCAGCACAACAGCTTGGAACTGGGCTTGCTGGTGCAGTCTTTGGTGCTCTCTGGCGCCTTGAGCGCCCGCATTCGGCACGTGCAGCGCGAAAATGCCCTGTTGGCGCGGCGCGCCGATCGCTTGGCTCTGGCCGCCACCACCGACTCGCTCACCGGCCTGACCAACCGGCGCGGCTTGATTGAGATCAGCCAGAGTTTGTTGCGGCGCCCGGGGCAGCACGCCGTGGTGCTGCTCGACCTCGACCGCTTCAAACCCATCAACGACCAACTGGGCCACGAGGCGGGCGACTTTGTATTGGCCGAAGTGGGGCGCCGCCTGCAGCGCCATTCGCGCACCCGCGATGTGGTGGCGCGCCTGGGCGGCGACGAATTCGTGCTGCTGATCGGCCAATGCCCGGCGCGCCCGGAGCTCGATGCCATGCTTGAGCGCCTGCGCCTTCTGCTCGATGCCCCGATCCACTACCGCGAACACCCCTTGCAGGTCTCGGCCTCGATTGGGGTGGCGCTCTGCCCCGACGACGGCATGGATTTGCACAACCTGTTGCGTGCCGCCGACTGGGCCATGTATGGCGCCAAGCAGCAGCGCAATGGGGTGCGGTTTGCGGCCGACGCGCCGCGCATCGAGCCCCCCACCGGCCTGATGCAAATGCCCTGAAGCGGCAGACCCGCCTAGCCGCTGGCGCTAAAAAAGTGTGAAGCCCGCCGATACGCCGGATTCTGTGCACGGCGGTTGCCCGCCGCGTGACCGCCATTTATCTGGGCCGTGGGTCGCCCACACGGCTCGGTGCCACCTACCCGCCAGCTCCGCGGAACCACGTCAACGCTGGCCTACTTGGTGTTGCTGCGCGCAGAGATTGCCCGTTTCACCCCCCGGGCTCCGGCCGCCAAAGCGGATGGTTCCTGGGGACTCGTCTCTGTTGCTCTGATCCTCACCTTGCGGTGGGCAGCCGTTAGCTGCTGCGCCGTCCTGTGCAGTCCGGACGTTCCTCCAGCGCGCCCTTTCGGGCCTTGCGCCAGCGGCGGTCTGGCGGGCTTCACGGGGTGGATTATCCCACTTGGCGCAGACCCGTGCGCTCTTCGCCGAGCCACACTTTGGCACCACGCCAGCCGCACCTTGTGCCGCCTTCAACGGGACTTAGCAGCGTATCATCCCCATCCCGTTGCTTGATCAAAACGAGCCCGCCATGCTGCGCTTATCTGAACTCAAACTCGATTTGTCCGCCCTGCCCTTTCCCGCAGAGGGCGACCCCGAATCCGTGCATCCCCTAGGCGCGCTGCGCGCGCTGGCCGCACAGACCTTGGGCGTTACCGAAGCGCAGATTGCCAGACTGCAGGTGCACAAGCGCAGCTTCGACGCCCGCTCGGTGCAGTTGCGCGTGGTTTATGTGGTCGATCTGGAACTGGCCGACCCGGCGCTGGAGGCCGAATGCCTGCAGCGCCACGCGGGCCGCTCGCACATCCAACCCAGCCCGGACATGCGCTGGCAGGCCCCGGCTTTCGCCCCGGCCGAATGGCCTGCGGCCCCCGAGCAGCGCCCGGTGGTGATTGGTTTTGGCCCCTGCGGCCTGTTTGCGGCGCTGGCGCTGGCACAGATGGGGCTCAAACCCTTGGTGCTGGAGCGTGGCCGCCCGGTGCGCCAGCGCACCGCCGACACCTGGGGCCTGTGGCGCAAGCAGCAGTTGCAGCCCGAATCGAACGTGCAGTTTGGCGAGGGCGGGGCCGGCTTGTTTTCCGACGGCAAGCTCTACAGCCAGATCAAAGACCCGCGCTGGCTCGGGCGCAAGGTGCTGCAAGAGTTTGTGGCCGCCGGGGCCCCGCCCGACATCCTGTATCAGGCGCACCCGCACATCGGCACCTTCAGGCTGGTCAAGGTGGTGCAGGCGCTGCGCGAGCAGATCATCGCCCTGGGCGGCGAGATCCGCTTTGAGCAGCGCGTGTGCGCCTTGTTGCTGCAGCCGCTCGCGCCCGCCGAGCTTGCAGCCCAGCCCGCCAAGCAAGTGGCCGCTTCGCCAGCGCCACCGGCCCTGCCAGCGGCTGGGCTTGAACCCGAGCCGCAAGCCCTGCGCCTGCGCGGCGTGCGCGTACACGACCAAGCCACAGGCACCGAATACGACTGGCCTTGCGAGCGCCTGGTGCTGGCGCTGGGGCACAGCGCACGCGACACCTTCGCCATGCTGCACGACGCGGGCGTGGCGCTGCAAGCCAAGCCGTTCTCGATCGGGGTGCGCATCGAGCACCCGCAAAGCCTGATCGACCGCGCGCGCTGGGGCCGCCACGCCGGCAACCCGCTGCTGGGCGCGGCCGACTACAAGCTGGTGCACCACGCCGCCAACGGGCGCGCGGTCTACAGCTTTTGCATGTGCCCCGGTGGCACCGTGGTGGCTGCCACCAGCGAGCCGGGGCGCGTGGTCACCAACGGCATGAGCCAATACTCGCGCCAGGAGCGCAACGCCAACGCCGGGTTGGTGGTGGCGATCGAGCCGCGCGATTTCCCGCTTGATTTCCCGGCTGCCACGGCGGCTTGGGAGGCCGCCTTTGGGCCCGAGCGCGGCCGCACGTATGCCCAGCAGGCGCAAGGGCTGGCCGAGCGCGGCCAAGTACACCCCTTGGCGGGCGTGGTGTTGCAGCGCGACCTGGAAGCACGCGCCTTTGTGGCCGGCGGCAGCAACTACTGCGCCCCCGGGCAGCGCGTGGGCGATTTGCTGACCCAGCGCGCCTCCAGCGCCTTTGGCAGCGTGCAGCCCTCCTACCAGCCGGGGGTGCGCCCAACCGACCTGGCCGCCGTGCTGCCCGACTACGCCATGCAGGCGCTGCGCGAGGCCCTGCCCGCCTTTGGCAAGAAAATTCGGGGTTTCGACCTGCCCGACGCCGTGCTCACCGGGGTCGAGACACGCACCTCATCGCCCCTGCGCATCCCGCGCGGCGACGATTTGCAAAGCCTAAACGTGCAGGGGCTGTACCCGGCCGGCGAGGGCGCGGGCTATGCCGGCGGGATTTTGTCGGCCGCCGTGGATGGCATTCGGGTGGCCGAAGCGCTGGCCTGTGCGGCGCTGGGCCTGCCTGCGCCGCCGCCGCAGCGGCCGGCCCGGCAGGGTGGCGCTGACAGCGAAATGGTTTACGGCTGAGGCGCAAGGGGGCCCAGCGCGGGGCTGACACAAGCAAAGGCCCGCCGCAGCGGGCCCGGCCTCAGCCTTGGTGTTGCTGCAGCGCAGCGATGCGCTCGGCGATGGGCGGGTGGCTGGAGAACCACTTGCGCACGCCGCCGCCGCTGATGCCCATGGCCTGCATCTCTTTGGGCAGTTGGCCCGGCTGCAGGCCGCCCAAGCGCGCCAAGGCGTTGATCATGGGTTGCTTGCGCCCCATCAGGTGCGCGGCGCCGGCGTCGGCGCGGAACTCGCGCTGGCGGCTGAACCACGAGACGATGATGGCCGCCAAAATGCCCAGCACGATGTCCATCACAATGGTGGTCACCCAGTAGCCGATGCCGGGGGCATCGCTTTGGTTGCGCAGCACCACCCGATCGACGATGTAGCCGATCACGCGGCTGAGGAACACCACAAAGGTGTTCATCACGCCTTGGATGAGCGTGAGCGTGACCATATCGCCGTTGGCGATATGCGCCACCTCGTGCCCGAGCACGGCCTCGACCTCGTCGCGCGTCATGCTCTGCAGCAGCCCGGTGGAAACCGCCACCAGCGCCGAATTTTTGAAGGCCCCGGTGGCAAAGGCGTTCGGGGCGCCTTGGTAGATTGCCACCTCGGGCATGCCGATGCCGGCCTTGTCGGCAAATTTTTGCACCGTGTGCACCAGCCAGGCTTCATCGGCGTTGCGCGGCTGCTGGATGACCTGGCAGCCGGTGCTGAACTTGGCCATCGGTTTGCTGATGAGCAGCGAGATAAACGCCCCGCCAAAACCAATCACCAGCGAAAAACCGGCCAAGGCCGTCAGGTTGAGGCCCTGCGCGGTGAGGAATTGATCGAAGCCCAGCAGGCGCGTCATGACCAGCAGCACGACCATCACGGCCACGTTGGTCAAAATCAGCAGCATCACACGTTTCATAGGGGGTAGAACTCCTTGGGTTCGGTCAGGGATGGGCGGGCACAGTGTAAGGCACCGCCGCCCGCCGCAGGTTTAAGACCACTGCAAAGCCCTGGAGTTCCACCGCTCAAAAAAACCGTGGAGGGGCATCGTGCCCCAAGCGCACTCAGGCTTTTTCGATCTGGTTGAATTCCAGTTCGACCGGGGTGGCGCGGCCAAAGATGGTGACCGAGACCCGCACCTTGTTTTTGTCGTAGTTGACGTCTTCCACCGTGCCATTGAAGTCGGTGAAGGGGCCGTCCTTGACGCGCACGTACTCGCCGGTGACAAACTCGACCTTGTGCCGGGGCTTGTCGGAGCCTTCCTGCATTTGGCCGATGATTTTTTGCACCTCGGCCTCGGAAATGGGCGTCGGGCGGGTGCGCGCGCCGCCCACGAAGCCCGTTACCTTGGCGGTGTTTTTGACCAGATGCCAGGTGTCGTCGTCAAGCAGCATTTCGACCAGCACGTAGCCGGGGAAAAACTTGCGCTCGGTGGTGCGCTTGACACCGTTTTTGATCTCGACCACTTCCTCGGTCGGCACCAGAATGCGGCCAAACTTGCTCTGCATCCCGGCGCGCTGCACGCGCTCGATGATGTTGCGCTCGGCCGCCTTTTCCATGCCGGAGTAGGCGTGTACCACGTACCAACGCATGCCCTCGGCCGGTGCGGCGCTCAAGGGGTTGGCAATGCTTGCAAGTTCTTCGCTCATGGCTTATCTCCAACCCAGAATCAGGTCGTACAGCACCCAGCTGATCAGGCTGTCAGACAGCCACAAAAACAAGGCGATGACAAAAACGAAGGCGAACACATAGGCGGTCATTTGGATGGCCTCGCGCCGCGCCGGCCACACCACCTTTTGCGTTTCGCGCCATGAGTCCTGGCCGTAGCCGATCAGTTGCCGACCGGATTCGGAGACGAAAAACACCACGGCACCCGCCACCAAGCAGACCAGCAGCGCCGCCCACTGCACCATTGCCCCCTGGGCTTCGAGCATAAAGAAGGCGGTGAATCCGAGCGCAGCCAGCACCACGGCCGCAGCCAGCTTGGCTTTGTCGGCGCCACTGCTGACGGTTTCTACTTCGGGAGATGCCATGAAATTCAGTCCTAAAAATGCGCTCTTTACAGAAACGCAAGCCCACCAGAGGTCTTGCGACTTCGGCGGGCTTTGAAAATGCCACTGCTGACCGCACGCCGGTCAGGTGGCAGGGGCAGTAGGAATCGAACCTACAACCTTCGGTTTTGGAGACCGACGCTCTGCCAATTGAGCTATACCCCTACGCGAAATCAATCCAGAATCTTGGCCACCACACCGGCGCCCACGGTGCGCCCGCCTTCGCGGATAGCGAAGCGCAGACCTTCTTCCATGGCGATCGGGGCGATCAGCTTGACGGTGATGGAGACGTT
>NZ_BAWN01000030.1 GCF_000696225.1 Serpentinimonas barnesii
GGCGGCCGGGGCGGCGCTGGCGGCACCTGCCGCAGCGGCTGGCGCAGCAGCCGAGCCATTGCGAAAATCGGTCTGGTACCAGCCGCTGCCCTTGAGCTGAAAACCCGCGGCGGTGAGCTGCTTCTTGAAGCTGTCGGCCCCGCAGGCCGGGCAGGTGGTGAGCGGATCGGCAGAGACTTTTTGCAGCACGTCTTTGGCGTGGCCGCAGGACTCACACTGATAGGCGTAAATGGGCATGGGTTGACCTGTGCAAATCGGGAAATGACGGAGGAACTGGGCGCTAACCCACCATTTTAACTGGGGGCAAGGGTCCCGGCTTCAAGCCCCAGCTTCAAGCCCGACCCGCCCTCTGTGCCGGCGCACGGTGGCAGGTGGCCTCACCACAGGCTCACCCGCACAAAAAGCTGCATCGCCAGCAGCCCCAGCACGAAGCCCACCCCGCCGTAGATGATGCCCTGCAGCAGCCGGTTGGTGCGGCGCTGCTCTTGCACCAGCTCTTGCACCTCGCGCCGCAAATCGGTCGGCCGTTGCTGCAGATAGTCGTGCAGCAGCCGGGGCAAGGCGGGCAGCAGCTTGGCGTACAGCGGCGCTTCGGCCTTGAGTTGCTGCCACAGGCGCTGCGGCCCCACCTGCTCCAGCATCCATTTTTCCAAAAAGGGCTTGGCCGTGCTCCAGAGGTCGAGCTCGGGGTCGAGTTCGCGCCCCAGCCCCTCGATGTTGAGCAGGGTTTTTTGCAGCAGCACCAGTTGCGGCTGGATTTCGACCTGGAAGCGGCGCGAGGTCTGGAACAGCCGCATCAGCACCATGCCGAGCGAGATTTCTTTCAAGGGGCGGTCGAAATAGGGTTCGCACACAGCGCGGATGGCGGCTTCGAGCTCGTCGATGCGGGTGTGCGGCGGGGCCCAGCCGCTTTCCACGTGCAGCTCGGCCACGCGCTTGTAGTCGCGCCGGAAAAAGGCGGTGAAGTTTTGCGCCAGATACTCTTTGTCGGTCGGCGTCAGGGTGCCGACGATGCCGAAGTCGAGCGAGATCAGGCGGCCAAAGGTCTCGGGCGCGAGGCTGACCTGGATGTTGCCCGGGTGCATGTCGGCATGGAAAAAACCATCGCGAAACACCTGGGTGAAAAATATCGTCACCCCTTCGCGCGCCACGCGCGGGATGTCCACCCCGGCGGCGCGCAAGCGCTCCACTTGGCTGATCGGCACCCCCTTCATGCGCTGCATCACCAGCACGTCGGTGCGGCACCAGTCCCAATGCATTTCCGGGATCAGCACCAGGTCGAGGTCTTGCATGTTGCGGCGCAACTGGGCCGCGTTGGAGGCTTCGCGTATAAGGTCGAGCTCGTCGTGCAGGTATTTGTCGAACTCGGCCACCACCTGGCGCGGTTTCAGGCGCTTGCCGTCGACCGAAAGCCGCTCCACCCAGCCGGCCATCACGCGCATGAGGCCAAGGTCTTTTTCGATGACTTGCAGCATGTCCGGGCGCAGCACCTTGACCGCCACCTCGCGCCCGTCGTGCAATTGCGCAAAATGCACCTGAGCGATGGAGGCGCTGGCCACCGGGGTCTGCTCGAAGGTGGCAAACACCTGCTGCAGCGGCTTGCCAAAAGCTTTTTCAATGATTGCCACCGCCACCGCGCTGGGAAAGGGCGGCACCCGCTCTTGCAGGTGCGCGAGTTCTTCGGCGATGTCGGGCGGCATCAGGTCGCGCCGGGTTGAGAGCACCTGGCCGAATTTGACGAAGATTGGCCCCAGCCGCTCCAGTGCCTCGCGCAGGCGCTGGCCCCGCGGGGCGCGCAGGTCGCGCCCGACGGTGATGACGCGGCGCAGCAGCGCCAGCAGCGGGTTGTCA
The DNA here is from genome assembly GCF_000696225.1 of Serpentinimonas barnesii. Classification (GTDB taxonomy): domain Bacteria; phylum Pseudomonadota; class Gammaproteobacteria; order Burkholderiales; family Burkholderiaceae_C; genus Serpentinimonas; species Serpentinimonas barnesii. The sequence continues at coordinate 1,852 of NZ_BAWN01000030.1, forward strand.
AAGCCCGACAGCACCAGCTCGTCGAGGCCGTAGCGCAGCACCACCCAGACGATGAAGGCGCCGCGAAAGAAGCGCCGGATCACGCGCTGGCTCCGGGCTTGGCGCTGCCCGTAGGGCTGGGGGGGCTGGGGCTGGGGCTGGGGCTGGCCGGGCTTGCGTCCGGTGCGGGAGTGGCACCCGCCCCGGTGTAGGTGCCAAAGGCCGATGGGCTGCGCCAGCCGCGCGCCAGCGCCTGGCCCACGCCCTGCACCTGCGTCTGCGCCTGCTCGGCAAAGCGCTTGAGCTCGGCCAAGCCAGCCTGCACGGCGCTCAGCAGCCGGTGTGCCGCGGCGTCGCCCAGCAGGCGCGAGAGGTCTTCCTCGGCGTCCCAGCGCACGTTGTCGAACAACCACGCCACCTCAGCCGCAAGCTGCACATCACCCTGAATTTCGAGCGCCGGCTTGGCACCGCTCAGGGCCGATTGGGCCAGCGCCAGCGGCGAGCGCTCCGTGAGTTGGATGCGCAGATCGGGCTCGGCCTCGGGCTCGGCCAGCGCCAACAACCCCGCCGCCGTGGCCTGCACCTTGAGCGCAAACGGCCCCCACTGCACCTGCACCGCCTTGCCTTGCTGACGCCGCAGCCGCTCCATCGCCTGCGGCTCTTGCTGCAGCACGTGGTTGAGCAGCAGCAGCAAGCGGTTGTGCAGTTCCTGGCGCAACCAATCGGGCGGCTCGGGCAGTGCCTCAAGACCGGGCAGACCGGGGAAATCGGGCAGCTTGGGCAGGGCGGCGAACAGGCGCTGCAGCGCCTCGGGCGGCGGCGGAAAAGAAAAAGGGGGCTGTTTCATGGCCCCCCGATTTTGGCGCATAAAGCGGCTTGAACCTACAGGCCTAGCCTGAAGATCAGTGCAGCCACCTCATTGCAGCGCCTGCACGCCCGCCACCAGCCAGCCACCGGGGCCTTGCTTGGGCCGGGTGATGTTCCAGACTTCGCGCATGGGCGTGGGGCCGGCCGAGCCTTCTTCGCGCATCATGCCCGAGAACTCGACGCTGGCCATGTAGTCGATGCCGCGGTCTTCGATGCCCAGCAACTTGGCGTCCAGCATCAGCACCTCGTTTTTCTGCTCTACCGGCGCGCCGCTGCGCTCGCGCTCGGCGCTGCGTTCGGCCAACTGAGCCTGGATGTGGCCCACCATTTCGTCGCTCATGAGGGTGCGCAGGGCGGCGATGTCGGCGCGGTCCCAGGCCTCTTGGACGCGCACGAAGTTGGCTTTGGAGGCGCGCAGAAAGCCTTCGGTGTCGAAGTCAGACGGAATGCCCCAGCTTTGGCTGCCACCCAAGGGCGAGCCACCCAGCGCCGAGCCGATCAGGCTGCCGCCTTGGTTGCCACTGTATTGAGCACCTTGTGCCGGGGCCGGGTTGCTACCAAAGCCGCTCTGGCTGCGCTCCCAAGGCCGGGCCGAGGCGTCGTTGCCCACGTTGCCGGGCTGGTAGCTGCGCGCGGTGTACTGGCCACCGGCGCCTTGCATGGCAAAGGGCGAGCGGCCCGCAGCGGCGGCGCGCGAGCGCAGCACCAAGCCCACCACGGCCAAAATGGCTACTCCGAGCAGCAGGAACAGCAGCAGGGTGGCGAACTCTTCACCCAAGCCGAGCGAGGAAGCCAGCCAAGCCAAGCCCAAGCCAGCGGCCAAGCCACCGAGCATGGCGCCCCACGGGCGCGAAGGGGTTTGGGTGCCACCGGCGCGCTGGCCCGCAGCCTGCTGGCCTTGTGCCGGTTGCGCTGGGGCGGCGTTGCGCTGCTGCACATTGCCCGACTGCTGCCCAAACGAGCCGCCGCCACCAAAGCGCTTTTGCGCCAAGGCATCGAAGGAGGTGAGCGCCAGCATCAGCGCCAAAAAGATAGACCAAAACTTCATGTCCCGCTCGCTTTCGTTAAAAAATTCAACACTTGATACCCATGTGCAAGGCCGTCACCCCAGCCGTGAGGTTATGCACATCCACGTGCCCGAAGCCGCTTTGACGCATCAGGCCGCGCAAAGTTTCCTGATCCGGGTGCATGCGGATCGATTCTGCCAAATAGCGGTAGCTGGCCGCGTCGCCCGCCACCCACTGACCAAGCCGGGGCAGCACCTGGAAGCTGTACCAGTCGTAGGCCTGCTGCAGGGGCGGGGCCACCTTGGAAAACTCCAGCACCAGCAGCTTGCCGCCCGGGCGCAGCACGCGGTTCATCTCTTGCAGCGCCTGCTGCTGGTGCGTCATGTTGCGCAAGCCAAAGGCCACCGTGACGAGGTCGAAATAGCCGTCGGCAAAGGGCAGGCGCTCGGCGTCGCAGACCAGCGTGGGCAGCAGCACGCCGGCATCGAGCAGGCGCTCGCGCCCTTCGCGCAGCATGGCTTCGTTGATGTCGGTGTGCACCACCACGCCGCCCGGTTGCACCAGGGGCGCAAAGGCGCGCGCCAAGTCGCCGGTGCCGCCAGCCAGGTCGAGCACGCGCTGGCCTGGCTGCACATTGGCCACCGCCACCGCGTAGCGCTTCCAGAGCCGGTGCAGCCCGCCCGACATGAGGTCGTTCATGAGGTCGTAGCGCGGCGCCACCGAGTCGAACACGGCGCGCACGTGGCGGGCCTTGTCTTGTTCCTCGACGGCGGCGTATCCGAAATGGGTTTGGCTCATGGGGCGCTATGCTAACGGTTTTGGATGACGGGCACCTGAGCCGGGCCTCACAGGCGCAGCGCAGCGATGGCGGCGTCGCAGGCCGGCAGGCGCTGGCGCAGCGCGTGCAAGCGCTCGGCCGGCGGCGGGCGCGCGGCGGCGGCCCAGACCGGGGCCGGGAAGTGGCTGTCCCAGTCGAAGCGCGCCAGCACGTGCCAGTGCAGGTGCGGCACCACGTTGCCCAGCGCCGCCAGGTTGATCTTGCTGGGCTGCAACTGGTGCCGCAGCACGCGCTCGACGGCGCTGACGGCGCGCATGCACAAGCCCTGCTCGGCCTCGCTCAGGTCGGACCATTCGGCCACGTGGGCATTCCAGATCACGCGGTAGTAGGCCGGGAAGGCCTCGGCCAGCGCGTCGGGCTGCACACCGGGCTGCAGCGCAGCATCGGGCGCACCCGCCACGCGCACGATGCGCAATTTGTGCTGGCGCAGCAGCAGCACCCCGCCCTCGTGCGCGCACAAGGGGCAGATCAGCTCGGGGCCCGCGCTCACACCAGCACCCGCTCGATGCCCCCGGCGTTGGCGCGCGCCACGTAGTCGGGCAGCCAGTTGGGGCCCAAAATTTGCTGCGCCATTTCCACCACGATGTAGTCGGCTTCCAGCAGCCCGTTGCCGAGGTCGTCGCCAAAGCGGCTCAGGCCCTGGTAGCAACTCGGGCAACTGGTGAGGATTTTGGTCGCTCCTGCGGTTGGCACCACCCCGTTTTGCTGCGCCAACGCGCTCAGGTCGGCGGCGTTCTGGCGCAGCTCCTGCTCTTTGCGAAAGCGCACCTGGGTCGAGATGTCGGGCCGCGTCACGCCCAGCGTGCCGCTCTCGCCGCAGCAGCGCTCGGCCTTGAGCACCGTGGGCCCCACCAGCGCCTGCACGGTTTTGAGCGGGTCTTGCAGCTTCATCGGGCTGTGGCAGGGGTCGTGAAACAGGTAGGCGCCTTGGCTTGGCAGGGTGATGCCCTTTTCCAGCAGGTATTCGTGGATGTCGATGATGCGGCAGCCGGGGAAAATTTGCTCGAACTGATAGCCCTGCAACTGGTCGTAGCAGGTGCCGCAGCTCACCACCACGGTCTTGATGTCGAGGTAGTTGAGCGTGTTGGCCACCCGGTGAAACAGCACCCGGTTGTCGGTGATGATCTGCTCGGCCTTGTCGAACTGGCCCGAGCCGCGCTGCGGGTAACCGCAGCACAGGTAGCCCGGCGGCAGCACCGTTTGCACCCCGGCGTGCCAGAGCATGGCCTGCGTGGCCAGCCCCACCTGGCTGAACAGGCGCTCGGAGCCGCAGCCGGGGAAGTAAAACACCGCCTCGGTGTCGCTGTGGGTGGCGCGCGGGTCGCGGATGATGGGCACGTAGGCCTTGTCTTCGATGTCGAGCAAGGCGCGCGCGGTTTTCTTGGGCAGGCCACCGGGCAGCTTTTTGTTGATGAAGTGGATCACCTGCTCTTTGATCGGCGCTGGCCCGAGGGTCGCGGGCGGGGCGCTGGTCTGCTTGCGCGCCAGCCCCTTGAGCAGCCCGTGGGCCCAGCGCTGCGCCTTGAAGCCGATTCCCACCATGGCCGTGCGCGCCAGCCGGATGGTCTCGGGCCGGGTGGCGTTGAGCATGAACATGGCCGCCGCGTTGCCGGGCCGGAAGCTCTTTTTGCCCATCTTGCGCAGCAGGTTGCGCATGTTCATGGTCACGTCGCCAAAGTCGATCTTGACCGGACAGGGTGTGAGGCACTTGTGGCAGACGGTGCAGTGGTCGGCCACGTCTTCGAACTCTTCCCAGTGGCGCAGGCTGATGCCGCGCCGCGTCTGCTCCTCGTACAAAAAGGCCTCGATCAGCAGCGAGGTGGCCAAAATCTTGTTGCGCGGGCTGTAGAGCAGGTTGGCACGCGGCACGTGGGTGGCGCAGACCGGTTTGCACTTGCCGCAGCGCAGGCAGTTTTTGACCGAATCGGCAATGGCGCCGATGTCGCTTTGCTGCATGATGAGCGACTCGTAGCCCATCAGGCCAAAGCTCGGGGTGTAGGCTTGGCTGAGGTCGGCGCGGCGCTGCTCGGGCTGCTCGAACAGCGGGCCGTGGCGCAGCAGCTTGCCGCGGTTGAAGCGGCCTTCGGGGTCGATGCGCTGCTTGTAATCGGCAAAGGGGGCCAGCTCGGCCTCGCTCAGGTATTCGAGCTTGGTGATGCCAATCCCGTGCTCGCCCGAGATCACGCCGTCGAGGCTGCGCGCCAGCGCCATGATGCGCCCCACCGCCTCGTGCGCGGTTTGCAGCATGGCGTAGTCGTCGCTGTTGACGGGGATGTTGGTGTGCACGTTGCCGTCGCCGGCGTGCATGTGCAGCGCCGCCCAAACCCGGCCCTTGAGCACGCGCTGGTGGATGGCCTCGCATTCGGCCAGCACCGGGGCCCAGACGCTGCCGGTAAACAGCTCGCGCAGCGGGGCGCGGATTTGGGTTTTCCAACTGGCGCGCCAGCGCTGCTCTTGCAGCGGCTCGAAGCTGCTGCGCTCAGCAGGCGCGGCCTCGGTGCCGTCGAGGGCATCGAGCGCAGCGTGGGCATCGAGGGCATCCAGGCCATTGCCGTGTTCTGGGCTGGCAAAGCCATCGAGCCCATCGAGCCACCCTTGCCACTGGGCGCGCACGCCCTCGATCAGCGCCTGGGCCTGTTGCGCGCGCTCTTGCACCCGCTCCGGGCTGGGCCGGTCGGCGGCGTCTTCCACTGGCCCTAGGGGCAGCGTGGTGCGGTCAAAAAAGGCCAGCAGCGCATCGGCCAGTTCGAGCTTGTTGCGCAGGCTGAGCTCGATGTTGATGCGCTCGATGCCGAGCGTGTATTCGCCCATGCGCGGCAGCGGAATCACCACGTCTTCGTTGACCTTGAAGGCGTTGGTGTGGCGGCTGATGGCGGCGGTTTTCTTGCGGTCGGCCCAGAATTTTTTGCGCGCCTCGGCGCTCACGGCCACAAAACCTTCGCCGCTGCGGGCATTGGCCAGCCGCACCACCTCGCTGGTGGCGTGCGCCACGGCATCGGGGTCGTCGCCCACCACGTCGCCGATCAGCACCATCTTGGGCAGGCCGCCGCGCTTGCTCTTGGTGCTGTAGCCCACCGCCTTGAGGTAGCGGTCGTCCAGGTGCTCCAGCCCGGCCAGCAACACCGGCGTGGGGCTGTGCTGCAAAGAGTCGAGGTAGTCTTTGATTTCGACGATGCTGGGCACCGCGTCTTTGGGGTTGCCAAAAAACTCCAGGCACACGGTGCGGGTGTGCGCTGGCATGCGGTGCAGCACCCAGCGCGCGCTGGTGATGAGTCCGTCGCAGCCCTCTTTTTGCACCCCTGGCAGCCCGGCCAGAAACTTGTCGGTTACGTCCTTGCCCAGCCCGGCCTTGCGAAAGGTGCTGCCGGGGATGTCGAGCCGCTCGGTGCGGATCAGGGTTTTGCCGTCGGCCTCGAAGTACTGCAACTCGAAGCTGGCCACGGCGGCGTCGTGAATCTTGCCTAGGTTATGGCCTAGGCGCGTGACCTCCAGCCACTGCGCCTCGGGCGTGACCATGCGCCAACTGGCCAGGTTGTCGAGCGCCGTGCCCCAGAGCACGGCTTTTTTGCCGCCCGCGTTCATGGCGATGTTGCCGCCCACGCAGGAGGCTTCGGCGCTGGTCGGATCCACCGCGAACACATAACCGGCGCGCTCGGCGGCGTCGGCCACGCGCTGCGTCACCACCCCGGCCTCGCTCCAGATCGTGGGCACGGGTTGCGCCACGCCGGGCAGCGGCCGCAGCTCGACGGCGCTCAGGGTTTCGAGCTTTTCGGTGTTGATGACGGCGCTGTTCCAGCACAGCGGCACCGCGCCGCCGGTGTAGCCGGTGCCGCCGCCACGCGGAATGAGCGTGAGGCCGAGCTGGATGCAGGCGCGCACCAAGGCGGCGGTTTCGGCCTCGCTGTCGGGCGTGAGCACCAGCAGCGGGTATTCGACGCGCCAGTCGGTGGCGTCGGTGACGTGGCTGACGCGGCTCAGGGCGTCGAACTTGATGTTGTCGCGCGCGGTGTGGCGGCGCAGCGCCTTGATGGCGCGCTGGCGCAGGGCCGCCATTTCTGCGAATCGGCGCTCGAAGGCGCGCACCGCCTGCTGCGCCGCCGCCAGCAGCTCGCCCACCAGCGCGTCGCGGGCCCCGTCTTCGAGCGGGCGGCGGCGTTTTTCGATTTCGCACAGGCGGTGCTGCAGCGCTTGCACCAGCGCAGCGCGGCGCTTGGGGTTGTCGAGCAGGTCGTCTTGCAGATAGGGGTTGCGCTGCACCACCCAAATATCGCCCAGCACCTCATAGAGCATGCGCGCCGAGCGGCCGGTGTGGCGCTCCTGGCGCAACTGATTCAGCACCTCCCAGGCGCGCGCGCCGAGCAGCCGGATCACGATCTCGCGGTCGGAAAACGAGGTGTAGTTGTAGGGAATTTCGCGCAGCCGCGGCAGCGCATCGGCGGCGGCAAGCAGATGCTGCATCGGGGTCGGAGCGTTCATAAAGGCCAAAGCATCGGACGGGGTTGGCGATATTAACGCAGCGCCCCCTGGCTCACCGGGGCAGCGTTGGCTGTGCCTGCTCGGCGCAAGGGCATGGACCGGGTGCGGGCTGGGCTGGGCTAGCGCGAACGCCAGTAGGCCACGGCCGAGCCCAGCGCCACCACCAGCGCCGCATAGGTGGCCATGCGGCCATCGCGACCATGCCACCACAGCCCAGCCAGCAGCACCAGCGCACCCAAGGCCGACAAGGCCAGCCAGCCCAGCAGCAGGCTTTTGAAGCGTGCGCCGCGTCGGCTGCCCGCGCCCTGGCCCCAGACCAGCGCCGGGGCCAGCAGCGCCGCCATGCCCAAGGCGGGCAGAAAAAAATTGAACAGGTGCAGCAGGCCGTCAAAGAAGCTCATAAAAGTGTCGCCACGCAGGCCCACGCAGGAGGCTGAAAATCCCGCTCAAAATCGAGCAAAAAATGAGGGGCCGCAACCGGCGATCAAGCTCATCGTCAAAACGATTGGCCCATGGCAAGCCGCCTGGGTCACAGCGATTTTATAATCCGTTCCTTATGGCAGTTTGGGCGCTAGGAATCAACCATCAAACCGCGCCGCTCGATTTGCGCGGCCGGTTCGCGTTCGCGCTCGACCAACTGCCCCCCACCCTGCAGCGCTTTCGCGCTGGCCTTGCGCAGCAGCCCGAAGCCACGCTGCTTTCCACCTGCAACCGCACCGAAATTTACTGCGCCGCCGAGCACGTGGCGCTCGAACCCACCATCCACTGGTTGGCCCAAACCGGCAGCGTGAGCCCACAGCAGTTGCTGCACCACGCCTACGTGCTGCACGACGACGCCGCCGCCCGGCACGCCTTTCGCGTGGCCAGCGGGCTCGATTCCATGGTGCTGGGCGAGCCGCAAATTTTGGGCCAGATGAAAGACGCGGTGCGCGCCGCCGAGCAGGCCGGGGCCTTGGGCCGCACCCTGCACCAGTTGTTCCAGCGCTCCTTTGCCGTGGCCAAGCAGGTGCGCAGCAGCACCGCCATCGGCGCGCACTCGATCAGCATGACCGCCGCTGCGGTGCGCCTGGCGGGCCAGTTGTTCGAAGATTTGCGCCAGATTCGGGTGCTGTTCATCGGCGCAGGCGAGATGATCGAACTCGCCGCCACCCACTTTGCCGCCAAGCAGCCGCTCTCGATGGCGATTGCCAACCGCACGCTCGAGCGCGGCGAAAAGCTCGCCAGCCGCTTCGGTGCCGAGGCGCTGCGCCTGTCCGACTTGCCCAACCGCCTGCACGAGTTCGACGCCGTCATCAGTTGCACCGCCTCCACCCTGCCGCTGATCGGGCTTGGGGCGGTTGAGCGCGCGCTCAAGCAGCGCCGCCACCGCCCGATGTTCATGGTTGACCTGGCGGTGCCGCGCGACATCGAGGCCGAAGTCAAGGGGCTAGACGATGTCTACCTCTACACCGTGGACGACCTCGCCCACGTGGTGCAAAACGGCAAAGACCACCGCCAGGCTGCTGTGGCGCAGGCCGAGGCCATCATCGATTCCGGGGTGCAGGGCTTTATGCACTGGCTGCAGCAGCGCGACCCGACGCTGGGCGTGGTCGGGCTGATCCGCGATCTGCACGCCCAGGCCGAAGACTGGCGCGCACTCGAACTCGAACGCGCCCGCAAGCGGCTGGCGCGCGGCGAAGACACCGAGGCCGTGCTGCAAGCGCTGGCGCGCGGCCTGACGCAAAAAATGCTGCACGGCCCACTGGCCGAACTGCACGCCGGCGACGAACACACCCGCGCCGCCACCGCCGAGGCGGTCTCGCGCCTGTTTTTGCGCGGGCCCGGCCGCCTGTGAAACCCTTTATTCGCCACACGCTGGAGCGCCAGCGGCTGCGCCTGCACGAGCTCGACGCCCTGCTGGGCGCGCCCGACGCCGTGGCCGACCGCGAGCGCTTTCGCCAGCTCAGCCGCGAACACGCCGAGGCCGATGGCGTGGTGCAGCCCTACCGGCGCTACCTCGAGTGCGAGGCCGCGCTGCAGCACGCGCTGGCCTTGAGCAGCGATGCCGACCCCGAACTGGCCGAGCTGGCGCAGCTCGAAGCCGAGCAACTGCAAGCCGACCTAGCGCAGCTAGAGGCCGAGTTGCAAACCCTGCTGCTGCCCCGCGACCCCGACGATACGCGCAACGCCTTCCTTGAAATCCGCGCCGGCACCGGCGGCGACGAAGCCGCGCTCTTTGCCGGCGACCTGGCGCGCATGTACACCCGCTTTGCCGAGCGCCAGGGCTGGCGCGTTGAACCCTTCAGCGAAACCCCGGCCGAACTCGGCGGCTACAAAGAACTGGTGCTGCGCCTAGAGGGCCACGGGGCCTACGGCACGCTGCGTTTCGAGTCGGGCGGGCACCGGGTGCAGCGCGTACCCGCCACCGAAGCGCAAGGGCGCATCCACACCAGCGCCTGCACCGTGGCGGTGCTGCCCGAGCCCGACCCGACGCAGGCCATCACGCTCAATCCGGCCGATCTGCGCATCGACACCTTCCGCGCCAGCGGCGCCGGCGGCCAGCACATCAACAAAACCGACTCCGCCGTGCGCGTGGTGCACCTGCCCACCGGCCTGGTGGCCGAATGCCAAGACGGGCGCAGCCAGCACAGCAACAAGGCCAAGGCGCTGCAGGTGCTGCAAGCGCGCTTGCAGGAAAAAGAGCGCAGCGAACGGGCCAGCCGCGAAGCCGCCGAGCGCAAGGGCCTGATCGGCAGCGGCGACCGCAGCGACCGCATCCGCACCTACAACTACCCGCAGGGGCGCCTGAGCGAGCACCGCATCAACCTCACGCTCTACAAGCTGGGGCAAATCTTGGAGGGCGATCTGGACGAGCTGCTGCAGGCGCTGCGGCTGGCGCGCGGAGCCGAGCTGCTGGGCGAACTGGAGCAGCGCGCCGCCCAGAGCGAGCGCGGGGCGCTGGCGTGAGCCGGGTGCCGGACCAGAGCCAAGGCAACCTCGAAGCCGCCTTGCAAGGCGCGCAGCAAGCCGGGCTGCCCCGGCTGGAAGCCCAGTTGCTGCTGCTGCACGCGCTGCAGCGCGGGCCGCACGAGCGCGCCTGGCTGCTGGCGCATGGCGACGCCGCCCTGCCCGCCGACGCCGCCCTGAGCTACCGCGCCCTCATCGAACGCCGCCTGAACGGCGAGCCACTGGCCTATTTGACCAGCCAGCGCGAGTTCTACGGCCTGGCGCTGCAAATCGATGCGCGCGTGCTCGACCCGCGCCCCGACACCGAAACCCTGGTCGATTGGGCGCTGGAACTGCTGCCGCAAGGCCAGGCCGCGGCCGTGCTCGACTTGGGCACCGGCAGCGGCGCCATTGCGCTGGCGCTGCAACAGCAGCGGCCCCAGGCCCAGGTGTGGGCGCTCGACGCCAGCCTAGACGCGCTGGCCGTGGCGCGCGCCAACGCCGAGCGGCTGCGCCTGCCACTGCGCCTGCGCCACGGCCACTGGCTGCGCGGCTGGCCCACGGCAGATGGCCCAGCCAACCCAGCCGCCCCAGATTGCGCCCTAGCCACCCCAGCAGCCGACCACGCCCCCGAGCCGCCCCCTGCTTGGCTAGGGCTGATCGTGAGCAACCCGCCCTACATCCGCGCCGCCGACCCGCACCTGGCCGCCTTGCGCCACGAACCCCAGCAGGCGCTGGTGTCCGGCCCCGATGGCCTGGCCGACCTGCGCGAAATCATCGCCAGCGCCTACGCCCATTTGCAGCCCGGCGGCTGGCTGCTGCTGGAACACGGCTGGGATCAGGCCGATGCCGTGGCCGAGCTGCTGCGCTCGCACGGCTACCAAGGCGTGGCGCACCGGCTCGACCTAGCCGGGCACCGGCGCTGCAGCGGCGGGCAGCGGCCTGCGCCTTGATCCAACCCTAGCCGCCTGTTGACCCCCGTGCCCCCCTACAGCGCCGCCTCCAGCCGCTGGCACAGGTGGCGCAGCACGTCGATGCGGCTCCATTGCTTGTCGTCGCTGGCCACAATGTGCCAAGGTGCCACCTGGGTCGAGGTGCGGTCGATCATCTCCTCGACGGCGCGCTCATACTGCGGCCATTTCTCGCGGTTGCGCCAGTCTTCGGGCGTGATCTTGAAGTTCTTGTAGACCGTCTGCTCGCGCTCCTTAAAGCGGCGCAACTGCTCCTCGGGCGTGATAGCGAGCCAGATTTTGACGATCACCACCCCGGCATCGCACAGCTCTTCTTCGTACTCGTTGATCTCGCCGTAGGCGCGCATCCAGTCGGCGGATGTGCACAAGCCTTCGACGCGCTCGACCAGCACCCGGCCATACCACGAGCGGTCGAAGATCACCGATTTGCCCAAAGCCGGGATGTAGCGCCAAAAGCGCCACAGATAGGGTTGGGCGCGTTCGTTCTCGTTCGGGGCCGCCACCGGCACCACGCGGTAAAAGCGCGCATCCAGCGCCTGCGTGATGCGCCGGATGGTGCTGCCCTTGCCGGCTGCATCCATGCCCTCGAACACCAGCGCCAGCGCCCGCTTTTGCATGCGCGCATCGCGGCTGAGCAAGGCCAGCTTGCCCTGCCAGTGTTCGAGTTCGTCCTCGTAGGCGCTGCGCTTGAGGCTGCGCGTGTAGTCCTGCGCCTTGAGCAGGCTCTGTGAATCGAGCGCCAGAAAGGGCGGCTGCTGCAGCACCCGGTCGGCGGCGCCGACCTGCCCCGATTGCGTTGCGGCACAGTCGGCTGCGCTGGGACGATCCAGCGCGCCCTGCATGGCCTGCAACAGGTGCTGCGCGGCGCTCAGGGTGCGGTAGGCCGGGTCGCTGCCTTCGATCACCAGCCACGAGGCGGCACCCAAGCTGGTCTTGCGCAGCGCCTCGTCGCTGACTTCGATGAAGCGCTCGTAGTGCTTGAGGTTGTCCTTGTCTTGGGGCGTGACGCGCCAAGCGGTTTTGGGGTCGGATTGCAGGGTTTTCAGGCGCTCCTTGGCCGCTGGTTTGGACAGATGAAACCACAGCTTGACCAGCACCACCCCTTCGGCAACCAGCATGCGCTCGAACTGGCGGATGCGCTCCAGCCGCTGCACGAAGCGGGCGTGGGTTTCGCCGCCCCGGGCGTAAGTGACCACCGGGTCGGTGTACCAGGAGCCAAAAAAAATCCCGATCCGGCCCTTGGGCGGCAGCACCTGCCAGAAGCGCCACATCTCGGGGTGCTTGCGGTCTTCGGGCGTTAGGGGGCCAAAGGCCTCGGTGCGGATGTGGCGCGGATCCATCCATTCGTTGAAGGTGTTGACGGTCTCGCCGCGCCCGGCCCCATCGACGCCGTTGACCAAAATCAGCACCGCCGTGCGACCTTCATTGAGCAAGCGGTACTGCGCCTGCAACAGGGCATGGCGCAGGCGCGCCGACTCCTGCTTCCAGCGCTCCTTCTCGACCCGGTGCCCAATTTCTGCCGATTCAAACATTTAAATTGCCTCCTGCAAACGCACTGTAGTGCCAAACACACACCCGGCCCTTCCCTTGCCCGGCTAGGCTGCATATAATGCTGCTTTTGCTGGCAAACCCCCGTCGGCCTTGATCCACCACAAGACGGGGAACCCTTGCTGCAGCACGGTCTGGGGCCCCGATCTTGCCCCAGAGTCGGCGCGGCGCAATCTTGGAAATTTTTGGCTAATGACCACCATCCGCGTTAAAGACAACGAACCGTTCGACGTCGCTCTGCGCCGCTTCAAGCGCACCATCGAAAAACTGGGCCTGCTCAACGACTTGCGCGCTCGCGAGTTCTACGAAAAACCCACCGCCGAGCGCAAGCGCAAGAAGGCCGCCGCCGTCAAGCGCCACTACAAGCGCGTGCGTTCGATGCAACTGCCCAAGCGCATGTACTGAGCGCTGTCGCACAGCGACTGTCGGCGCCCTGCCGCACCGCTGTGCCACTCCCTTCAAAGCCCGCTCGAGCACACTCCAGCGGGTTTTGTCCATTCTGCCTCAAGAAAGCGCACCACGATGTCACTCAAAGACCGCATCAGCGACGACATGAAGGCCGCCATGCGCGCCAAAGACAGCGCCCGCTTGGGCACCATCCGGCTGCTGCTGGCGGCGATCAAGCAGCGCGAAGTCGATGAGCGCATCGTGCTCGACGATGGCGCCGTGGTCGGCGTGATCGACAAGCTGCTCAAACAGCGCAAAGATTCGATCACCGCCTTCCAGCAGGCCGGCCGCACCGACCTGGCCGACTTGGAGCAGGCCGAAGCCCTGGTGTTGCAAGCCTACCTGCCCGAACGCCTGAGCGCCGCTGCCGTGGCCAGCGCCGTGGAGGCCCTCGCGCAGGCGCTGACGGCCGAACTGGGGCGCCCCCTCACCCCGGCCGACATGGGCCGGCTGATGGCTGCGGCCAAAACGCAACTGGCTGGCCAAGCCGACATGGGCCAGGTGTCGGCGGCCGTGAAAGCCGCGCTGGCGCGTTGAGGCCGCCTGGCATGCCCGGCCCCAATCGGGTGTGGGCGCCAAGCCCGCTGCACCCGGCATGAACCAGGCCCCGCAACCCATCGGCGTGTTCGACTCCGGCGTCGGCGGCCTGTCGGTGCTGCGCGAAATCCGCGCCCTGTTGCCGTCCGAAGAGCTGCTGTACGTGGCCGACTCCGGCCACGCCCCCTATGGCGACAAGGCGGTGCAGCAGGTGCAGGCGCGGGCCGAGCGCATCATCGGTTTTTTTGTGGCACAGCAGGTGCGGGCGGTGGTGGTGGCGTGCAACACCGTCACCGGCCTGTCGATCCAGGCGCTGCGCCAGCAATTTCCGCAACTGCCGCTGGTGGCGATCGAGCCCGCCGTCAAGCCGGCCGTGGCCGCCACCCGCAGCGGCACCGTGGGCGTGCTGGCCACCCAGAACACCGTGCGCAGCCCCGGCTTGGCGCGCCTGATCGCTGCTCACGCGGGGCCGGTGCGGGTGCTGGCCCAAGCCTGCCCGGGCTGGGTGGAAATGGTGGAGCGCGGTGAGCTCGATGGCGCCGCCTCCAAGGCCGCAGTGGCCGCCTGCTTGGAGCCGCTGCTGGCGCAAGGCGCCGATGTGCTGGTGCTGGGCTGCACCCACTACCCCTTTTTGCGCCCCCTGATCGAGCAGCGCGCCGGCCCCGGGGTGCAGGTGCTGGACCCGGCCGCCGCCGTGGCGCGCGAGTTGCAGCGCCGCTTGCCGCTGCAGGCCGCTCAAAATCAGACCACGCAAACCGCAGCCGCTGGCAGCACCCGGTTTTGGAGCAGCGGCGACTGCGCCCACGCCTCGGGGCTGATCTCACGCCTGTGGGGCGAGCCGGTGCGGGCCGCTGCGCTGCCGGTTTAAAGGGTGGCTCAGCTACCAGCCACCTTCATGCGCTCGATCAGCACCGAGCCCACGTTTTTGGAGCCAAAGGCAAATTCGTCCGAGCCGATGGCGGCCAGCCCCAGGAACATGTCTTTGAGGTTGCCGGCGATGGTGATTTCCTGCACCGGGTAGGCGATTTCGCCATTTTCTACCCAGAAACCGCTGGCCCCGCGCGAGTAGTCGCCGGTCACGTAGTTCACGCCCTGGCCCATGAGCTCGGTGACGAACAAGCCGGTGCCCAAGCGGCGCAGCATGGCAGGCAGATCGTCTTCGGGCTGGGTCAGGCGGCTGCGCAAATACAGGTTGTGCGAGCCGCCCGCGTTGCCGCTGGTGCGCATGCCGAGCTTGCGCGCCGAGTAGCTGCCCAAAAAATAGCCCTTCACGCAGCCGCCGCTGAGCACCTGGCGCGCCACGGTTTTTACGCCTTCGCTATCAAAGGGGGCGCTGCCCTTGGCGCGCACGATCAGTGGGTCTTCGTACAAATCGATGTGCCCGGGGAACACCTGGCGGCCTAGGCTGTCGGTCAAAAAACTGGTTTTGCGGTACAGCGCGCCGCCGCTGATGGCCTGCACAAAGGCACCCAGCAAGCCCGCCGCCAGCGGCGACTCGAACAGCACCGGGCATTCGGTGGTGGCGATCTTGCGGGGCGCCAAACGCGCCAGCGCGCGCTCGGCGGCGTAGCGGCCCACCGCTTCCGGGCTGGCCAGGTCGGCTGGGCTGCGCATCGAGCTGTACCAGTAGTCGCGCTGCATCTGCGCGCCCTTGCCCGCGATGGGCGAGACCGACAGGCTGTGGCGCGAGCTGGCGTAGCCGCCGCGAAAGATGCCTTCGCGCCCGCGCTCGCCACCGCGCATGTGCTCGGCGTAAAAATGCGACTGCTGCGCCGACACCGCAGCGCCTTCGCTGTTGCGGATTTTTTTGCTGGTTTGCAGCGCCGCCGCTTCGCAGCGCAAGGCCAGCTGCTGCGCCTCGGGCGCGGCTATAGGCCAGGGGTGAAACAGCTCCAGCTCGGGCGCGTCGTTGGCCACGTCCTGCTCATCGGGCAGGCCGGCGGCCGGGTCTTCGGCGGTGAAGCGCGCAATGTCGTAAGCGGCCTGCACCGCCTGGCGGATGGCTTGCGGGCTGAAATCGGAGCTGGAGGCGTTGCCCCGGCGCTGCCCGATATAGACCGTGACGCCGAGCGATTTGTCGCGGTTGCGCTCCACGTTTTCCAGCTCGCCCATGCGCACCGAGACGTTCAGGCCCGCGCCTTCAGAGACCTCCACCGCGGCATCGACGGCCCCGAGCTGCTTGGCGTGCTGCAGGGCCAGATCGGCCAAGGCCTCGAACTGCTGCCGGTGGTACTGAAAACCCGCTTCGGGCTCGGGGTAGGGGGCGCTGGGGGCGGCCAAGGGGGCCGGCACCGAGGCCGGCGCAGGGGATCGGGATTTTTTCATGCTGGGCGCTATGATAGCCGGATGGCACGCAAACCCACCAAAGGCTACTACGTCAAAGGCCACTTCGTTGCTGAGGGCAGCGAACTGGACCACGAACTCAAGCGCGAACTCAAAGGCGACACCGAAACCAGCCGCACCGACCTCAAAAAACACAGCGAACACCTGCAACAACTGGGCGAGCAACTGCTCAGCCTGCGCAGCGCCCTGCTCGACCGGCTGGCGCTGCCCAGCGGCTTGCTCGATGCCCTCGACGCCGCACGGCGCATTACCGACTTTGAAGGCCGCCGGCGCCAGATGCAGTACATCGGCAAGCTCATGCGCCGGCTCGACAGCGACACCGTGCAGGCGGTGGAGCAGGCGCTGGCCGAGCAGCACCACGGCAGCGCCGCCGACACCCTGCGCCTGCACCAGGCCGAGCAATGGCGCACGCGCCTGCTGGCCGAGGACGAGGCGCTCAATGCGTGGCTGCAAATCGCCCCGCAAACCGATTTGCAGCACCTGCGCACTTTAATCCGCCAGGCGCGCAAAGACGCGCAGGCCCAGGCCAGCGCCGAGCGCGCCGGGCAAGCGCCGCGCCAGGGCAGAAGCTTTCGCGAGATCTACCAACTGCTGCGCGCCGGTCTGGAGCCGACCGAGGACGATAGCGCCACCCCACCCCCGGCGCAGCCGCAGGGGGCCGCATGAGCGCGCTGGAGCCGGTGCGCATCGGCCTCGTTTCGGTGAGCGACCGCGCCAGCGCCGGCGTCTATGCCGACCAAGGCCTGCCGGCGCTGCAAGACTGGCTGCGCCGGGCGCTGCGCAACCCGCTGCAGTTCGAAGCGCGCCTAATTCCCGATGAGCGCGAGCGCATCAGCCAGACCCTGATCGAGCTGGCCGACGAAGCGGGCTGCGCGCTGGTGCTCACCACCGGCGGCACCGGGCCGGCTCCGCGCGACGTCACGCCCGAGGCCACGCGCGATGTGGCCGAGCGCGAGCTGCCCGGCTTTGGGGAGCAGATGCGCCAGATCGGGCTGCGCTTTGTGCCGACGGCGATTTTGTCGCGCCAGCTGGCGGTGCTGCGCGGGCGCTGCCTGATCATCAACCTGCCGGGCCAGCCCAAGAGCATCGCCGAAACGCTCGAAGGCCTGCGCGAGCCCGGTGGCCGCGTGCTGCTGCCCGGCATCTTTGCCGCCGTGCCCTATTGCATCGACCTGATCGGCGGGCCGTATCTGGAAACCGACCCCGCCGTTTGCGCGGCCTTCAGGCCTAAAAGTGCCCCCGGGCGGCGGGAAAACCCCGCCGCCGCCCCCCGAGGGGGGTGAGTCAACTTGGGAGCGGCCCGGCGTTGACTCAGCGCCCCCGGGCGGCGGGAAAACCCCGCCGCCGCCCCCCGAGGGGGGTGAGTCAACTTGGGAGCGGCCCGGCGTTGACTCAGCGCGCAGCACCCTACTTGCCCACCAGATCGTTGAGCTTTTGGGCTTTGAACTGCTCTAGGCGCGCGGCGTCGGGCGGCAGCGGCTGGCCTTGGCGGGCCGACAACTGCTCCAGCGCCTGCCACAGCAGCGCGATCTGGTGCTCTTGGCTGGCGGCGCTGTCGATTAGGCCGCGCAGTGCCTGGCTGAGCGGGTCGTCGTTTTGTGTGATGCCGTAGGCCGAAAAGCCCATCTTTGAGGCCACTTCTTCGCGCCGGGCATCGGCCTCGGCCAAAATGATGCGCGCCGGGTTGCCCACTGCGGTGGCCCCAGGTGGCACGGCCTTGGTCAGCACCGCGTTGCTGCCCACGCGCGCGCCGTCGCCCACCACAAAGCCGCCCAGCACCTTGGCCCCGGCCCCAATCACCACATCGCGCCCCAGCGTCGGGTGCCGCTTGGCGCCCTTGTGCAGCGACACCCCGCCCAGCGTGACGCCGTGGTAGATGGTGCAGCCGTCGCCAATTTCGGCCGTCTCGCCGATCACCACCCCCATGCCGTGGTCGATGAAAACGCGTGCCCCGATAGTGGCGCCGGGGTGGATTTCGATGCCGGTGAGCCAGCGGCTCCAGTGCGCCAGCCAGCGCGCCAGCCACTTCCAGCCCCGGCCCCAGAGCGCGTGGGCAATGCGGTGCAGCAGCAGCGCGTGCAGGCCGGGGTAGCAGGTGAGCACCTCCCAGCGCGAGCGCGCCGCCGGGTCGCGCTCCAGAATGCAATCGAGGTCGGACTTGAGTCGGGCAAACATAGCCCCGCAGTCTACCCTTTGGCCCGCTCTGCCAGGCGCAAGGCCGCCCGCGCTACCCCGCGCAAGATATGGATTTCGGACTGTGTGGGCTGGGCGCGGTTGAGCAACTGGTTCAGGCGCGGCAGCAGTTTTTTGGGCGCGGCCGGGTCCAGATACTCCAGCGCCACCAGCGCCTCTTGCCAGTGCGCCAGCGCGGCGGCTATGGCGGCGGCGTCGGCGGGGGCTTCGCTTGCGTGGGGCGGCGGCGCTGCGGCGGTGTGCGCTGCCTCCTGTGTGCCCGAATCGAACCCACCCAGGGCCAGCCGCCATTCGTAGGCAATCAGTTGCACCGCAGCGGCCAGATTGAGCGAGCCGTAGCCGGGCGCAGTCGGGATGCGCAGGCTGGCGTGGCAGCGGTATACATCGGCGTTGCTCAGGCCATAGCGTTCCGGGCCAAACAGAAACGCGATCCCGGCTGCGGCTGGCGCAGGTGCCGCTTCGGCCCAAGCCCTAGGCTGCAAGCTGGCAGCTTCACCAGCAGCCTCATCGAAATCAAGCCGCCCAGCCTCCAGCGTGCGCACCCAGGCGCTCAAATGCTCGCGCGGGGCCAGGCTGGGCGGGCCAAAGTCGCGCGCCGTCATGGCGGTGGCGCACAGGTGCGTGATGCCGCTCAGCGCCTCGTCGAGCGAGCCCAGCACCCGCGCGGCAGCCAGCACATCGGTGGCACCGCTGGCGCGCTCTTGCGCCTCCGGGCGCTGCAACACATCGGCCCAGCGCGGCCGCACCAGCACCAAGTCGGCAAAGCCCATCACCTTCAGGGCGCGCGCCACCGCCCCCACATTGCCCGCATGGCTGGGTTCGATCAGTATGAAACGGGTGGCAATCTGGCTGGGGCGCATGGGCTCAAGGGATAGGGTGCAATATCGGCGGGACACGGTATTGTGCGTCTACAGCCCCGCCCCGTTAAAATGCCCGATATCCAGCGGCCATCGCGCCCCCACCCTGCGCTCCTACACAATCATGACCTCCCCGCACCTGCACCCCATGCTCAACGTGGCCATCAAGGCCGCTCGCGCTGCCGGCAACCTGATCAACCGCGCCGCGCTCGACATCGAGTCGGTGCGCGTGTCGGCCAAGCAAACCAACGACTACGTCACCGAAGTCGACCAAGCCGCCGAGCAGGCCATCATCGCCACGCTGCACGAGGCCTACCCCGACCACGGCCTGTGGGCCGAAGAGTCGGGTCGGCGCGAGGGCAAGGGGCGCGACCGCGCCTTCGTTTGGATCATCGACCCGCTCGACGGCACCACCAACTTCATCCACGGCTTCCCGGTCTATTGCGTCAGCATCGCGCTGCAGGTGCATGGCAAGCTGGAGCAGGCCGTGATCTACGACCCCACCCGCAACGACCTCTTTACCGCCACCCGCGGCCGCGGCGCCTACCTCAACGAGCGCCGCATCCGCGTCGCCAAGCGCACCCAGTTGAGCGAATGCCTGGTCAGCACCGGCTTCCCCTTCAGGCCGGGTGATTCGATGCAGCACTTTTTGCAGATGCTGGGCGAGGTCATGCCCAAAGTGCGCGGTGTGCGCCGCCCCGGCTCGGCTGCGCTCGATTTGGCCTACGTGGCGGCCGGGTTTGCCGACGGGTTTTTCGAAACCGGCCTAAGCCCTTGGGACGTGGCCGCCGGTGCGCTGCTGGTCACCGAAGCCGGCGGCTTGGTGGGCAACTTCACTGGCGAGTCCGACTTTTTGGAGCAGCGCGAATGCATGGCCGCCAACCCGCGCATTTACGGCCAATTGGTTGGCGTGCTGGGCAAACACAGCCGCTGCGGGGCGGCGGCACAGCCTGAGCCGCAGGCATAAAACCCAATTGCAGCGCCCCACGGCGCATGATGGCGTCGCACCTGTTCATGGTGCGCTGCGCCCACCAAGGGCTGTCGGCTTGGTTTGCGCATTCCCAGCTGTTTAGGGCTTAGAATGTTTTGCATGAATGTTGAGATGTCGCCCAAACTCCCCCCATGCAATCGCTGCCAAGACCAGCCGGAACTCGGTTTCGAGTTTAGCATGTCGTTTCAGCCCATCGTGGATGCGCGCTCCAAGCAAGTGTACGCCTACGAGGCTTTGGTGCGCCCCATAGGCGACGGCAGCGCCCTTGAGGTGCTTAACCGAATCAACGAAAGCAATCGCTACCAGTTTGATCAGGCCTGCCGCGTCAAGGCGGTGGAGTTGGCGGCCAAGCTGCATCTGCCCTGCTTTTTGAGCATCAATTTCATGCCCAACGCCGTCTATGAGGCGGCCACCTGCATCCGTGCCACCTTGCAAGCTGCCGAGCGTTTTGGTTTTCCCACTGAGCGGCTGATTTTTGAAATCACCGAAAACGAACAACTGGTTGACAAAGAGCACCTCAAGCGCATCATCAAAGAATACCAGCGCCAGGGCTTTCAAACCGCCATCGACGATTTCGGCGCGGGTTATTCCGGCCTCAATCTGCTGGCCGAGTTTCAGCCCGATATCGTCAAGCTCGACATGGCCTTGCTGCGCCACATCGACCAAGACCCGGTACGCCAAGCGATTGTCACCGGCATTATTGGTGTCTGCCGGGCATTAAATATCGAGGTGATCGCCGAAGGCATCGAAACCCCAGCCGAATTCCAAGCCCTGCGCAATTTGGGTGTGTCCTATTTCCAAGGTTATTTGTTTGCGCGCCCCGTGTACGAGCAACTGCCCCCCGTCACCTGGCCCGCACCGCAATGAACCTCCCCGCAGCGGCTGGGCTTGGGTTGCCAGCCGGCCTGTTTGAAGCCGCCTTGGCGCATGCCTACAACGCCATCGTCCTGACCGATGCCGACTTGGGGCCGGGCGGCTGCAAAATCGTCTATTGCAACCCGGCTTTTTGCCGCATGACGGGCTATTCGGCTGCGGAATTGATCGGGCAAACCCCGCGCATTCTGCAAGGGCCGCTCACCGACCCCGCCGTGCTGCAGCGGCTGCGCGGCTGCTTGGCCGCAGGCCGGGGCTTTGAAGGCCGGGCCATCAACTACCGCAAAGGCGGCAGCACCTACCACGTCGAATGGAAAACCTCGCCGGTTTACAACGATCTGGGCCAAGTCACGCACCACATCTCGATTCAGCACGACATCACCCAGTTGCTGCAGGCGCAAGAAATGCAGGCGCTGCTGGGTATGGCGCTGGACGCCGCGCCCTCGTCGGTGTTGATCACCGACGCGCAGCAGCGCGTGATGTATGCCAACCGCGCCTTTGCCGAGCTCAGCGGTTACACGCAGGCCGATATTCTGGGCCAGAAGCCTGGGCAATTGCTGCATTCCGGCATGCATGGGGCGGATTTTTACCAATCTCTGCGCAGCAGCTTGGAGCGCGGCCAAACTTTCAAAACCGTATTCACCAATCGGCGCAAAGACGGCAGCCTCTACCATTGCGAGCAAAGCGTGGCGGCGCTGCGCGATGCCGCCGGCCAAGCGACGCACTACGTATCGGTGTGGCCACCGACGTGGGCCACTTTGTAGAACGCGAACATGCATTGCAAAACCTGGCTTGCCGCGACCCGCTCACCAGCCTGCTCAACCGCCGAGCAGGTGAAGAGGCCTTGCAAGGCTGCCACGCCGCTGCCCAAGTCTCGGGCCAAGCCTATGCCGTGATCATGACCGACATCGACCGCTTTAAGCGCGTCAACGACGTGTACGGCCATGCCGCCGGCGACCGCATCATCGCAGCCGTGGCGCAGCAATTGAGCCAGAGCGTGCGCAGCACCGATGCGCTGGTGCGCTGGGGCGGGGAGGAGTTCTTGATCGCGCTGCCCGGCCTGGAGTTGCCCGCTGCGCTGGAATTGGCCGAGCGCATCCGCTTGGCCGTGGCCAGCTGCCACGACGCCGAAGTCGGCTCCGTGACCCTGTCACTGGGTGTGGCCGCCGGGCAGGCCGCAAGCAGCGCTATCGACACCGTACACCGCGCCGACCATGCGCTCTACGCCGCCAAAGAGCAGGGGCGCAACCGCGTGCTAGCCGACGGTGCTGTGCCCGATGGGCGGCCGGGCACCTTGGCCGGCCCGGTTGGCCTTTGAACGGCAGGCAGTCCGCGCTTGGCATCCTGCCATCAAGCGGGTGGCCTCCCAGCCTAGGCCAGCCAGCCAGAGGAGGGTGTGTGCGATCGGGTGTGTGGGTGCTGCGGCAGCGGGCTGCCCTGCGCTGACTGTTGCCCCGTGCGTGCGCAGGCATGGGCTCCGATGAGGATGGCGCGGTGAGGTGCGCCAAAACATCCCACCTGCACAGCCCCGCCGAAACCGCAGCGCCGCAGCGCAAAACGTTACCATCGCCCACCAACCCGCACCCTCCCCGCCCCAACCGCACGCATGAACCCGGCTCCTTCACCCCCCGCTGCGCCTGCGCCCTCCCCCACCGCATCTGGCCCCAGCCACACCCCCATGATGCAGCAGTACCTTGGGCTCAAGGCGGGCTATCCGGGCACGCTGCTGTTTTACCGCATGGGGGATTTTTACGAGCTGTTTTACGACGACGCCGAGAAGGCGGCGCGGCTGCTCGACATCACGCTCACAAGGCGCGGCCAGTCGGCCGGGCAGCCGATTCCCATGGCTGGGGTGCCCTTTCATTCGGCGCCCAACTACCTGGCGCGGCTGCTCAAGCTGGGCGAGTCGGTGGCGATATGCGAACAGGTGGGAGACCCGGCGCAGGCCAAGGGGCCAATGGAGCGGCGCGTGGTGCGCGTGCTCACCCCCGGCACCCTGACCGAAGCCGAGCTGCTGCCCGACAAGACCGAACCGGTGCTGCTGGCGCTGCACTGGGGGCCGCGCCAGACGCTGGGCCTGGCTTGGCTGAGCCTGACGCAGGGCGAGCTGCACTTGGCGCAGTGCCGCAGCGACGAACTGCCCACGTGGGCGGCGCGCATCGGCCCCAGCGAGCTGCTGCACAGCGCCGATCTGCCCGCCGCCCCCACACGCGAGCTGCACGAGCTGCAACGCCAATGGCCCAGCCTAGCGGGCGCTGGCGGAGCAGGCGGCGTGGGCACGGCGCGCCTGAGCCTGGCGGCGCGCCCGGCCTGGGCCTTCGACAGCGCCTTGGGCTTGCGCAAGCTGTGCGCGCAGTTGCAGGCCGCCAGCCTGGCCGGTTGGGGCGCACAAGAGCTGCCGCTGGCGCACGCCGCCGCCTCGGCGCTGCTGGACTACGCCGAGCACACCCAGGGGCGGGCGCTGGCGCACGTGGCCAGCCTGCGCGTGGCGCGGCCCGAGGAGCTGATCGACCTGCCCGCCAGCACGCGGCGCAACCTGGAGCTGACGCAGACCCTGCGCGGCGAGCCCAGCCCGACGTTGTTCTCCCTGCTCGACACCTGCCAGACCGCTATGGGCAGCCGGCTGCTGCGGCGCTGGCTGCTGGAGCCGCAGCGGGTGCGCACGGCGGCGCAGCAGCGCCTGCAGGCCATCGGGCTGCTGCGCCAGCGACTGCTGCAACCGCTGCGCCAGGCGCTGTCCGGGGCTGCCGACGTGGAGCGCATCACGGCGCGGCTGGCGCTGCGCCAGGTGCGACCGCGCGAGCTGGTGGGGCTGGAGCAGACGCTGCAACGCGCGGCCGCGCTGGCGCAAACGCTGCAAACCGGCGCGCCCGCAGCCCCGGCCCAGCCCGAGCCCATGGCCCCCAACCCAGCCCCGGCCCCAGCCCCGCCCGAGCCTTGCGATCTGGCTGACCGCGCCGATGCCGCCACCCACACCGCGCGCGCCCTGCCGCCCCTGTTGGCTCAACTGGCGCAGCAGTTGCAGCCGCCGCCGGGTTGCGCCGAGCTGCTGCAGCGCGCCCTGCTGCCCGAACCGGCGGCGCTGCTGCGCGATGGCGGCGTCATCAACCACGGCTACGACGCCGAGCTGGACCAGTTGCGCGCCCTGCAACACAACTGCGACGCCTTTTTGCTGGCGCTGGAAGTGCGCGAGCGCGAGCGCAGCGGCATTGCCAACCTGCGCGTGCAGTTCAACAAGGTGCACGGCTTTTACATCGAAATCACCCAAGGCCAGCTCGACCGGGTGCCGGCCGACTACCGGCGCCGCCAGACCCTAAAAAACGCCGAGCGCTTCATCACCCCGGAACTCAAGGCCTTCGAAGACCAGGTGCTGGGTGCGCAAGAGCGGGCGCTGGCGCGTGAAAAATGGCTGTTCGAGGCGCTGCTGGAAGCTTTGCAGCCGCACCTGGGCGCGCTGGGCGAGCTGGCGCGCGCGCTGGCCGCGCTCGACGCCCTGTGCGCGCTGGCCGAGCGCTCGCTCACGCTGGACTGGTGCGCGCCCGAGTTCGGCCCCGAACCGGGCATCGAAATCCGCGCTGGCCGCCACCCCGTGGTGCAGGCCCGGCTGGCCGAGGGCCACACCCCCTTCATCCCCAACGACACCGTGCTCGGCCCCAAGGCGCGGCTGCAGATCATCACCGGCCCCAATATGGGCGGCAAGTCCACCTACATGCGCCAGGTGGCGCTGATCGCGCTGCTGGCCAGCATGGGCAGCTACGTGCCGGCGCAGCGCTGCCGCCTGGGGCCGCTGGACGCCATCCACACCCGCATCGGGGCCGCCGACGATCTGGCCAACGCCCAGTCCACCTTCATGCTCGAAATGAGCGAAGCGGCGCAAATTCTGCACCGGGCCAGCGCAAACAGCCTGGTGCTGATGGACGAGATCGGGCGCGGCACCTCGACCTTCGACGGCCTGGCGCTGGCTGGCGCCATTGCCAGCCACCTGCACGACAAGGTGCGCGCCCACACCCTGTTTGCCACCCATTATTTTGAGCTGACGCAGTTCCCGGCCGAGCACGCCGCCGCCATCAATATGCACGTAAGCGCCGTCGAGAGCGGGCGCGAGATCGTGTTTTTGCACCAGATCGAGCCCGGCCCGGCCAGCCGCAGCTACGGGGTGCAGGTGGCGCGCCTGGCCGGTGTGCCCGCCGCCGTGCTCAACCAGGCGCGCCAGACCCTGCAAGCGCTGGAAGACCACAGCGCCACGGCGCAGGCGCAGATCGACCTGTTTGCCCCGGCGCAGGCCAGCACCGACCAGCCCCCGAGCGCCCTGGAACAAGCCTTGGCCGCACTCGATCCCGACGCCCTAAGCCCACGCGAGGCGCTGGCGGCGCTGTACCGCTTGCGTCAGTTGCTCGGACCGCAAGGCACAGTCCGTTAAAATTACCGGCACCACCTGTCCACCCGCCCACTGGAGTCTGCCTTGAGCCCTGCCCACCCCGCTTTCGACTTCGAGCAAGCCCGCTTCAACATGATCGAGCAGCAGATTCGGCCCTGGGAGGTGCTGGATGCGCGGGTGCTGCAACTGCTGGGTGCGCTCAAGCGCGAAGACTTCGCCCCCGCTGCCTACCGCGCACTGGCGCTGGCCGACGTCGAAATCCCGCTCTGTCGCCCGGCGGTTGAGGGCGCGTGCATGCTGGCCCCCAAGATCGAGGCCCGCGCCCTGCAAGACCTGGCCTTGCAAGACACCGACTCGGTGCTCGAAATCGGCAGCGGTTCTGGCTACATGGCGGCGCTGCTAAGCCGCTTGAGCGCACGCGTGCTGAGCCTCGAGATCGACCCGGCGCTGGCCGAGCAGGCGCGCCGCAACCTGAGCGCAGCCGGGATCGACAACGTCGAGGTGCGCTGCGCCGACGCCGCCGCCCAGCGCTGCGCCGCCTGCGGCAGCAACGCCCCCTACGACGCCATCGTGCTCAGCGGCTCGGTGGCCGAGGTGCCGGCCGACCTGCTGGACCTGCTCAAAATCGGCGGCCGCTTATTCGCCATCGTCGGCCAAGAGCCCATCATGCGCGCCACCTTGGTGCGGCGCACCGGCCCCACCAGCTACTCCACCGAACAGCCGTGGGACATCGTGGCCCCGCGCCTGCGCGGCTTTCCCGAAGCCTCGCGCTTTCAGTTTTAAGCGCGGCCCGGCACCATGAAGGCCCCCCTCCGGCACCCCGCCAGCACCTTGCGCCGGGCTGCCGTAGCCGGTGTCGTGCTGGGCTTGTTTGCACTCGGCAGCGCCCAAGCACAAAACCTGCCCGAGCTGTTTGCCGCCGCGCGCGCCCACGACGCCACGTTTTTGGCTGCGCAAGCCCAGTTCGAGGCCGATCGTGCCCGCGCCGCCCAGGCCTTGGCCGGGGTGCGCCCCAGCGTGGCCTTGAGCGGCGGCGCCCACTGGTCCCACAGCGACAGCAGCCTGACCGGGCCCGCGCGCAGCAGCAACCGGCAAAACCTCAGCCTGGGGGCTAACCAGCCGCTGTTTCGGCCCGCCAACCAACTGGCGCTGCAACAGGCCGAGCTGTCCTTGCAGGCGGCGCAGGCACGGCTGCAAAGCACCGAGCAAGAGTTGATCCTGCGCACCGCCCAAGCCACCTTCGAGGTGCTGGCGGCGCAAGACAGCCTGCGCTTCATCGAGGCGCAGCAAACCGCCGTGGCCGAGCAACTGGCGGCGGCGCGGCGCCTGTTTGAAGTCGGCAGCGCCACCATCACCGACACGCGCGAGGCGCAGGCGCGCTTCGACTTGGTGCGGGCGCAGCACATCGCCGCCACCAATGCGCTGCAAGTGCGCCAGCTCGAACTTGAACAGCTCGTAGGGCGCGCCGGCGTGCGCCCGTGGCACCTGCCCGAAGGCGTGCCCCTGCCCGTGCCGGACCCCTCTGCCACCATGCCAAGCTGGGTCGAGCGCGCCCAAACCGCGCACCCCATGCTGCGCCAAGCCGAGGCCGGGCTGCAAATCGCCGCGCTCGAAGTGCAGCGCGCCCAAGCCGCGCGCGGCCCCACGGTCGATGCCACGGCGCAGCTCCAACTGGCCCGCGGCCCGGTCCAGGGCCTGCCCGCTGCCAGCGGCAACGCCAGCCAGCGCGACGCCAGCATTGGCATCCAATTCAACCTGCCGCTCTACACCGGCGGCGCGCTGCAAAACCGCATTGCCGAGGCCGTGGCCCTGCAAACCCGGGCCCGCGCCGACCTCGACGCGGCCCAGCGCAGCGTCACCCAGGCCACGCGCAGCGCCTACCTCGGCGTGGTCTCGGGCACTGGGCAGGTGCAGGCGCTGCAAGCCGCGCAAGCCTCCAGCCAAAGCGCTCTAGATGCCAACCGGCTTGGCTTCGAAGTGGGGGTGCGCATCAACATCGACGTCCTCAACGCCCAAAGCCAGCTCTTTGACACCAAAGCCAGGCTGGCGCGCGCCCGCTACGAGCTGCTGCTGGGCAGCCTGCGCCTGCGCCTAGCCAGCGGCGTGCTCACCGCCGACGATTTGCAGCCCATCGCGGCGCTGCTGCGGGCACCGGGGCCCTAAGGCCCTGAGCGGGCGCGACCCAACCAGCGCCCCCCACTCATCCCCGCCGAGTGCGAGCGGGCTATGCTATTTGCGGCGTGCAGCCATCAAGAACTGGCGCGCGTTGCCCACGTTCTTGGTAAACAGACTCACCACGATGATCGACAGCAGCGCCGCCGGCAGCCCGTACAGCGCCGGGTAGTCGAGCACGCGAACGCCAGCGATTTCCGGCACCTCGGCGAAGCGAGCGAAGGTGAAAGTCAGCGAAACGATCAAACCCACCACAAGGCCAGCGATCACGCCTTCCTTGGTCAGGCCACTCCACCAGACCGAGAGGATCAGCACCGGGGCCAAGGTAGAGGCAGCGATCCCAAAGCACATCGCCACCAAGATGGCGACGTTCTGATCTTTGAGCCAGATTGAGGCCACCAAGGCGATTAGCGTCAGCACCACGGCACCCAGC
Organism: Serpentinimonas barnesii; assembly: GCF_000696225.1. GTDB lineage: Bacteria > Pseudomonadota > Gammaproteobacteria > Burkholderiales > Burkholderiaceae_C > Serpentinimonas > Serpentinimonas barnesii. Next base: position 29,687 of record NZ_BAWN01000030.1, read on the forward strand.
TTAGCGAACACCAGCCGCTCGCGGTCGGTGCTGTTGGGGCGCAACACACCGGCATAGACGTCGTGCGACAGGCTGGTGGTCATCGAGATCAGCAGTCCGACCGAGGTGCTCAGCATGGCGGCCATGGCTCCGGCAGCAACGATGCCGAGTATGACTTCACCGCCAATTTCCATACCCAGCAGCGGGATCGCCATGTTGGCGGCACGACCGTGTTGGCCCGCTTGCAACATTTCGATCAGCACCGGATACAGAATCATCATGGTGGCAAAGCCGACTAACAGCACCGCAATGTAGAAAACCGCCAAGTTGATGATGGTTATTTCAGCACTTTTCTTGGCGTCTTTGGCATCTTTCACGGTGTAGAAGCGGATCAGGATGTGCGGCAGACCGGCCATGCCAAGCAGCAGACCGAGCACCAGGCTGATTTGGCTCCAGACGTCGGGTGTCGCGATGCCAGGGGTGAGGGCATGGGGCAGATCGGCAAAGCCAGCGCGAACCGCTTCGGCCAACACAAAGGGTCCGAAAGTGCCTTCGGTCGCGGCAGGCACCGTGATTTGCGCAATCACCTTGACCGCTTCGGTCGGTGGCACCGTGACCATGGACTGCGAGATGATGGCAAAGGGGTTGCCGCCAAAGTACATCAGCGTGGCGAGGATGAAGAGCAGCAAAATCGCCACCATCAGGATCACGCCCTGAATGGCTTGGTTGTAGGTGGTTCCCATCATGCCGCCAAGCACCAACATCAAACCCATCACGGTCGCAGAAACGAACACTGTGACCCTGTAGTCCCAGCCCAGCAGGAGCTCGAACAGGTGCCCGGCGCCCACGATCTGCGGCACCAGGTAGAGCGTGCCAATGATGACGGTGGTGAACATGGCTAGCAGCTTCAGAGTGCGGCCACCGTAGCGCCCAACCAGCACGTCGCCGACAGTGAACTTGCCCGTGTTTTTGAGTGGACCGGCCAGCACGACCAGCACAAAAATCCAAGCACCAAAGAAACTGATGACGACCCACCAGCTGTTGATACCTGTCAAAGAAATGGCACCGGCCACGCCAAGGAAGCTGGCAGCCGAGCAATAGCTGCCAAACATGGCCCAGCCATTGAGGCGCGCAGAGATTTTACCGCCGGCAACGTAAAAGTCGGTGGTGGTGCTGGTGTACTTGTTGCCCCACCAGCTGACGTAAACGACAGCGATCAGGCTGAAGAGAAGGATTGAAAAAGCAACCGGGTTTTCAAAATTCACAATTTGGTTCTTTCGTATTTAGCCAAACACATGCGGGGGCCCACCAAGACAACCAGAAACTCCAGCAAGCTGCAGGGTCGAACGTAACTGGTTTGGCCCGTACACACGACGGTTGATGACATTACCGGTGATCAAAGGCACCGCACCAGCACACCGCAGCAGTGAACTGACGATGTGGCAGGAACGGACGATCAAACCCGATTTTTTATAGCCAGCTTATGCACACCGACCAAGCTCGCCGGTCTTAGGGCATGACCCAAGTGCACCGCAACAATGGAAGCAGGAGGCCACTGGTGGCCCCACCCGCACCCATCAACCCTGCGCCAACTGCTTCCAAGTCTCGATCACGGTGTCGGGGTTGAGCGAGATGGAGGCTATGCCTTGCTGCTGCAGCCAGCGCGCGAAGTCGGGGTGATCGCTCGGGCCTTGGCCGCAGATGCCGATGTACTTGCCTTGGGCGCGGCAGGCCTGGATGGCTTGCGAGATCAGCGTGGTCACGGCCGGGTCGCGCTCGTCGAAGTCTTGCGCCAGCAGCTCCAGCCCGGAGTCGCGGTCCAGCCCCAGGGTGAGCTGGGTCAGGTCGTTGGAGCCTATCGAAAAGCCGTCAAAGAATTGCAAAAACTGCTCGGCCAAAATGGCGTTGCTGGGGATTTCGCACATCATGATCAGCTTGAGGCCGTTGACGCCGCGCTTCAAACCAAAGCGGGCCAGCAGCTCCACCACCTGCTCGGCCTGCTTGAGGGTGCGCACAAAGGGCACCATCACCTGCACATTGTCCAGCCCCATGGGCTCGCGCACACGCCGGATGGCTTCGCACTCCATGGCAAAGGCCTCGCCAAAATCGGCGCTCAGGTAGCGCACCGCGCCCCGGAAGCCGAGCATGGGGTTTTCTTCGTCGGGCTCGTAGCGGCTGCCGCCGATGAGCTTGCGGTACTCGTTGCTCTTGAAGTCGCTCAGGCGCACGATCACCGGCTTGGGCCAGAAGGCGGCGGCGATGGTGGCCACGCCTTCGGTCACTTTGTCCACATAAAAGGCGCGCGGGCTGGCGTGGCCGCGGGCCACCGACTCCACCGCTTTTTTTAGGTCGGCGTCGATCTGCGGGTAGTCCAGTATCGCTTTCGGGTGTACGCCGATGTTGTTGTTGATGATGAACTCCAGCCGCGCCAGCCCCACGCCGGCGTTGGGAATCTGGGCAAAGTCGAAGGCCAGTTGCGGGTTGCCCACGTTCATCATGATTTTCAGGTCCAGCTCGGGCATGGCACCCCGGCGCACCTCGGTGACTTCGGTCTCGAGCAGGCCGTCGTAGATGTGGCCGGTGTCGCCCTCGGCGCAGCTCACCGTCACCAGCGCGCCGTCTTTGAGCGCCTCGGTGGCGTCGCCGCAGCCCACCACGGCCGGAATGCCGAGCTCGCGCGCGATGATGGCGGCGTGGCAGGTGCGCCCGCCACGATTCGTGACGATGGCGCTGGCGCGCTTCATCACCGGCTCCCAGTTCGGGTCGGTCATGTCGGTCACCAGCACGTCGCCGGGCTGCACCTGGTCCATCTCGCTGATGTGCTGCACCAGCCGCACCGGCCCGGTGCCGATTTTTTGCCCAATGGCGCGCCCGGTGGCCAGCACCGCGCCCTGGCCCTTGAGCTTGTAGCGCAGCTCAACCTGCCCGCCCGCTTGGCTCTTGACCGTCTCGGGGCGCGCCTGCAGGATGTAGATTTGGCCATCCAAGCCGTCTTTGCCCCACTCGATGTCCATAGGGCGGCCGTAGTGGCGCTCGATCACCAGCGCATAGTGGGCCAGTTGCAACACATCGGCCTCATTCAAGCTGTAGCGGTTGCGCTGCTCCACCGGCACCTCGACCGTTTGCACCAGCTTGCCGCTGCGCGCTTTTTGCTCGGGCGTGGCAAACACCATCTGGATCAGCTTGGAGCCCAGGTTGCGCCGGATCACGGCCTGCTTGCCCGCTTGCAGCATTGGTTTATGAACATAGAACTCGTCTGGGTTCACCGCGCCTTGCACCACCGTCTCGCCCAGGCCGTAGCTGCTGGTGATGAAGACCACGTCTTCAAAGCCCGATTCGGTGTCGATGGTGAACACCACCCCGGCCGCGCCGAGGTCGGAGCGCACCATGCGCTGCACCCCGGCCGACAGCGCCACCTCGGCGTGTGCAAAGCCCTTGTGCACGCGGTAGCTGATGGCGCGGTCGTTGTAGAGGCTGGCAAACACCTCTTTGATCTTGTGCAGCACGTCGGCTATGCCCTGCACGTTCAGAAAAGTTTCCTGCTGCCCGGCAAAGGAGGCGTCGGGCAAGTCTTCGGCGGTGGCCGAGGAGCGCACGGCGTAGCTGGCGCTGGTGCTGGCGCCGTTGAGCTGCGCGTAGGCGGCGCTTATGGCCTGCTCCAAGGCGGCCGGAAAGGGCTGGGCCTCGACCATGGCGCGGATTTCAGAGCCGCACTGCGCCAGCGCGCGCACGTCGTCGGTGTCGAGCGCGTCCAGCTTGGCCTGGATGCGCTGATGCAAGCCATCGGCGGCCAGAAACTGGCGAAAGGCGTGCGCGGTGGTGGCAAAACCAGTGGGCACGCGCACGCCCTGCGGCAGTTGCGAGATCATCTCGCCGAGGCTGGCATTTTTGCCCCCTACGGCTTCGACATCGCTCATTCTGAGTTGCTCGAAGGGCACGACCAAGGCGGTCGGGTCAAACAGTTGCGACATGGTGAAACTCCAAAGTTAAAAAACTGGGTATCCCGCTGGGGCCGCTGGAGCCGCAGCCTGCGCGCCCAAGGCCAAAGCCGCCACATCGTTGTGCTGTATGGGTGGCGGCTGGGCTGGGCGCGGGAGGCGGGATAATCGTCGGATTGTAAATCCGCACCCTCGGCAGCCATTGCGGCTCCCTATTTCTCCCCCTGCCGCCCCCGATTGCCCCCCATGTCGCACCGCACCGCCTTTTTTGTCTCCGACGGCACCGGCATCACCGCCGAAACCTTTGCCAAAGCCATCCTGGCGCAGTTCGAGATCGAGCCGCGCCGCGTGCGCCTGCCCTTTGTCGACGACGCCGACAAGGCGCACCAGGCCCTGCGCCAAATCAACCACGCCGCCGAGGTCGATGGCCGGCGCCCTCTGGTCTTTACCACCGTGGTCAACCCCGAGGTGCTGCAGGTGCTGCACGGCCACTGCAAGGGCATGCTGATCGATATGTTTGGCACCTTCATTGCGCCGCTGGAACTGGAGCTGGGAATCAAGTCGAACCACCGCGTGGGGCGCTTTTCCGACGTGGCCAAGAGCCGCGAATACCACGACCGCATGGAGGCGATCAACTTCACGCTCGACCACGACGACGGCCAGACGGATCGGGACCTGGCGCAATCGGATGTGATTCTGGTGGGGGTGAGCCGCAGCGGCAAAACGCCGACCTCGCTCTACCTGGCGCTGCAGTTTGGCCTCAAGGCCAGCAACTACCCGCTGATCCCGGAAGATTTCGCGCGCCGCCAACTGCCGCCGCAGCTGCTGGCGCACAAGAAAAAGCTGTTTGGCCTGACCATCGAGCCGCAGCGCCTGAGCGAAATCCGCCACGAACGGCGCCCCAACTCGCGCTACGCCAGCCTGGAAAACTGCCGCTACGAAGTGGCCGAGGCCGAGGCCATGATGCGCCGCACCGGCATCCGCAACCTCTCGACCACCAGCAAGTCGATCGAGGAAATCGCCACCCTGATCCGGCAAGAGCTGGACCTGTAAGCCGCCCCAACCTGCCCCAGCCCAGCCCCCGGCAGGCTCAGCGCACGGGCGGCCAGACGTGCAGCGGGGCGCGGTAAAAATTCAGAATGCGGCGCACGTAGTCCTGCGTCTCGCGAAACGGCGGAATGCCACCAAAACGGTCCACCGCCCCCTCGCCCGCGTTGTAAGCCGCGGCGGCCAGCGCCACGTCGCCATTGAAACGCTGCAGCAGCCAGCGCAGGTACGCCAAGCCCCCGCGCACGTTTTGCTCCGCGTTGAAGGGATAGCGCACGCCAAAACGCTCGGCGGTTTCGGGGATGAGCTGCATCAGGCCCATGGCGTTCTTGGGCGAAACGGCGCTGGGGTTGAAGTTCGATTCGGCCCGCGCCACCGCCAGCGCAAAGCGGAAATCGACCTCGAAGCGCGGTGCCAGGCGCTGAATCAGCTCGGCGTAGCGCTGGCGCTCGGGTGGCAGCGCGTCGATGAAGCGCTGCACCACCTCGAAGGGCACCACCGCCTCAGCCGCCAGCGCGGCCGGGGCCGCTGACGCAGGGGGCGCTGGGAGCGCAAACTGGGGCGCCGCACCGCTGATCAGGCAATCGGGCACGGCGTCGGCAAAGCCGGTCTGCGACACGATCTGCATCGCCTGCTCGTGCCCGCCTTGTGCCGCGATGGCCAGCAGGGTGCGCCCTTCAAGCCGGCCGGGCTCGTCGATGCGCTCTAAAAACAGCCGCCCGAGGCGGTACTGGGCCTCGGTGCTGCCAAAACGCGCCGCTGCACAATAGTGGGCTGCCGCCTGCAACACCGCGTTGCGCTGCTGCGCCTCGAAACCCAGCTCGATCCAGCGCGACAATTGCGGCGCTTCGTCGGTCCAAGGGGGTGGGCCCAAGGGGGGCAGCTCGGACACGGCCAGCAAGGGCGGAGTCGGCGGCAAGGCCGGCGCAGAGCTGGGCGCAGCGGCCAACACACCACCCACGGCGCCCAGCCACAACAGCGCCCAAACCGCGCTGCGGGTGCGGCGCATCATCGGGTGAACCTCGGCTGCAAGGGGGGCGCTGGGCATGGATCTGTCGCTGTCGGGTGGAAGGTGCATTGTCACCCAATCCCGGCCTGACTGCCTGAGACTGATAAAAATTTCAATTAAGCAAGACCAGCCCGCGCCTGGCTTTAAGATGTGGCTTTCGAGGGACTTCCTGCACACCGCACCATGAACGCCCACACCGACCCCGCCCCTTCACGCAGCAGCGACGACTACGTCAGCCTCATCACCACCCCGGTGCGCAGCCTGCTCAAGCGCGCCCCTGTAACCCTGCCGCCCCAGACCCCGATCATTGAAGCGGCGCGGCTGATGCGCGAGCACCGCATCTCCTCGGTGCTGATCGTGCAAGACGGGGCCCTGTTTGGCCTCATCACCGACCGCGACCTGCGCAACCGCGTGGTGGCGGCCGGGCTCGACACCTCACGCCCGATCTTTGAGATCGCCACCTTGGCTCCGCTGACGATCAGCGTGCAGCAGCACGCCTTCGACGCCTTGCTGCTGATGGCGCGCCACAACATCCACCACGTGCCGGTGCTCGACGGCGCGGCGGTGGTCGGCATGATCAGCAGCTCGGACCTGAGCGAGCGCCAGAGCAATTCGGCGGTCTATCTGGCTGGGGCCATTTACAACCAGGACTCGGTGCAGGCGCTGGTGCAGACCAGTGCGCGCATCAAACAGTTGCAGCAAAGCCTGGCCGCTGCCGAAGCCAGCGCCTACAGCACCGGCCACATCGTGAGCGCCATCACCGACGCCCTGACCGCGCGGCTGCTGCAACTGGGTGAGCTGCAATTTGGCCCGCCGCCTGTGGACTACGCTTGGGTGGCCGCGGGCTCGCAAGGGCGCAACGAGCAGACCGCCAAATCGGACCAAGACAACTGCATGGTGCTCGACGACGGCTACGAGCCCGAGCGCCACGGCGAGTATTTTCGCCAACTGTCGCGCTTCGTGTGCGACGGGCTCGACGCCTGTGGCTATGTGCACTGCCCGGGCGAAATGATGGCCATGACCGAGCAATGGCGCCAGCCGCTGCAGCAATGGCGCCAGTATTTCTACCGCTGGATCGAGTTTCCCGAGCCCGAGGCCCTGATGCTCACCGGCGTCTTTTTTGATCAGCGCTTTGTCTATGGCAAGGCCGATCTCTTCGCCACCCTGCGCACCGAGGTGGTGCAGCGCACCCAAGGCAACAAGTCCTTTCTGGTGAACCTGGCCGGCAACGCGCTGCAACGCCAGCCGCCGCTGAACTGGCTCGGCAACATCACGTTAATTAAGGGCGGGGTGCACGAGGGCTCTGTGGACCTGAAAATGCAGGGCATCGTCCCGATCACCGACATGGCGCGCTTTTACGCGCTGGCGGCCGGCTCAGCGGCCGTCAACACCCGCGACCGGCTGGAAATCGCCGCCGACAGCGGGGCCGTCACGGCGCAGCAGGTGCGCGACCTGATCGACGCGCTCGAATTCTTGGGTACGCTGCGGCTGCAGCACCAGGCGCAGCGCATGTCGGAAGGCCACGCGGCCGACAACTACCTGCGCCCCGATGCGCTCTCCAACCTCGAGCGCGGGCACCTGAAAAACGCCTTTGCCGTGGTGAAAAGCGTGCAAGGCTCGCTGGCACGGCTGTACCCGGTCAATCAGCTCTGATCGCTGCGCTGGCGGCGGGCGAAAAAAAACCCGCCATTGGCGGGTTTTTAAAGAACCCACCTT
>NZ_BAWN01000029.1 GCF_000696225.1 Serpentinimonas barnesii
AAGTGGACACGATGGTCTCAGGATGATCGGCTGTCTGCAAGATGGGTTGGCGGGACGCTTACAGTGCGGTAGCACGAAATCCCACCCACGGCGCTGCGCCTCGGTGGCAAAGGTTTTGGCGTAGTGGCTGTGCGAGCTGCCCTCAAGGCCATGAAACAGCACCAAGGTGGTGCCAGGCGCGACGCCGCAAAGCTTGTGTTCGCTCGCAGCGGCTGCAGGGCGCAGGGCATTGGCGGCTCCAACTGGGGTGCAGGGCGGGCTATCTAGCCAGTCGGCGTCTATAAAATCGCCATCTGGAGTAAGCCAACGCTGACGCCTGAAGGCCAGCGGCGGGATGCGGTGGCTGCGGCCCCACAGGGCAGTGCAAATGGTCTGCGCATGGCCGCCGGGCAGCCAAGCTGGCGCACGGTAAGGCCAGCCCGTATCCATCACCGACCCGACGTTGCGCTGGTCAGGCCGGCGGGCGCAGCACTCAGCGCTTTTGGCGGAACTTGCGCAAGGCGGCGATCTGCGCCGCCATCACCGCCAGCTCCGACGTGGCCTTGGCCAGATCGACGTCGCTCTTGGCGTTTTTGAGGGCTTCTTCGGCGTGCTTGCGGGCGTCGTTGGCCTTGGCCTCGTCGAGGTCGTGGCCGCGGATTGCGGTGTCGCTCAGCACCGTGACCAAGCGTGGCTGCACCTCCAGAATGCCACCAGCCACAAAAACGAATTCTTCGTCGCCATCGGCTTTCTCGATGCGCACCGCACCAAGCTTGATGCGGGTGATCAAGGGAATGTGGCCAGGCAGTATGCCCAGCTCACCGGCCTCGCCCGGCAACGAGACGAATTTGGCCTGCCCACTGAAAATCGATTCTTCGGCGCTGACCACCTCGACTTGTATCGTGCTCATCTGTATTCCTTGGCTAAAGTCCAGGCTTAGGCGCTGCTGGCCTGCACCCCATCCAAAGAATCGGGTACAAGCCAAGCAACGCGGCGCGCATCAGGCCAGTTTCTTGGCCTTCTCGAAGGCTTCGTCGATGGTGCCGACCATGTAGAAAGCCTGCTCGGGCAAGTGGTCGCACTCGCCGTTGGTGATCATCTTGAAGCCGCGGATGGTTTCCGACAGCGGCACGTACTTGCCGGGCGAGCCGGTGAACACCTCGGCCACGTGGAAAGGCTGCGACAGGAAGCGCTGAATCTTGCGCGCCCGCGACACCGCCAGCTTGTCTTCAGGTGCCAATTCGTCCATGCCCAGAATGGCGATGATGTCGCGCAGCTCTTTGTAGCGCTGCAGCGTACCCTGCACGGCACGGGCCACCGCATAATGCTCGGCGCCCACCACCAGCGGGTCGAGCTGGCGGCTGGTGGAGTCCAGCGGGTCCACGGCGGGGTAAATGCCGAGCGAAGCGATGTCGCGCGAGAGCACCACGGTGGAGTCCAAGTGGGCGAAGGTGGTGGCGGGCGAGGGGTCGGTCAAGTCGTCGGCCGGCACGTAAACGGCTTGGATCGAGGTGATGGAGCCGACCTTGGTGGAGGTGATGCGCTCTTGCAGGCGGCCCATTTCTTCGGCCAGCGTGGGCTGGTAGCCCACGGCGGAAGGCATGCGGCCCAGCAGCGCCGACACTTCGGTACCGGCCAGGGTGTAGCGGTAGATGTTGTCGACGAAGAACAGCACGTCGCGGCCTTCGTCGCGGAACGACTCGGCAATCGTCAGGCCGGTGAGCGCCACGCGCAGGCGGTTGCCCGGCGGCTCGTTCATCTGGCCATAGACCATCGCCACTTTAGATTCGGGCAGGTTCTCGAGATTCACCACACCGGAGTCGGCCATCTCATGGTAGAAGTCGTTGCCTTCGCGGGTGCGCTCGCCCACGCCAGCAAACACCGACAGGCCGCTGTGCGCCTTGGCGATGTTGTTGATGAGCTCCATCATGTTCACGGTCTTGCCCACACCGGCACCGCCGAACAGACCCACCTTGCCGCCTTTGGCGAAGGGGCAGACCAAGTCGATCACTTTGATGCCGGTTTCCAGCAGCTCTTGCGAGGGCGAGAGTTCGTCGTAGGCCGGGGCCTTGCGGTGGATCGGGGCGGTTAGGGTTTGGTCTACCGGGCCGCGCTCGTCGATCGGCTGGCCGAGCACGTCCATGATGCGGCCCAGGGTGGCTTTGCCCACCGGCACCGTGATGTTGGCGTGGGTGTTGCTCACCCGCATGCCGCGGCGCAGTCCGTCGGACGAACCCAGCGCGATGGTGCGCACCACGCCGTCGCCGAGCTGCTGCTGCACTTCCAGCGTCAGCGCCGTGCCTTCCATTTTGAGTGCGTCATAGACGCGCGGCATTTGGTTGCGCGGAAATTCCACATCAACCACGGCGCCGATGCACTGCACAATCTTGCCCTGTACCGCGGTGTTCACTTCTGCGTTGGCTTGAGACATGTTGGATACCTTTTAATGCTCTGAATCTTTGAAGGGCAGCCTCAAACGGCCGCCGCACCCGCAACAATTTCCGACAGTTCTTTGGTGATGCCGGCTTGGCGTGTTTTGTTGTATATCAGCTTGAGTTCGCTGATCACGCTGCCCGCGTTGTCGGTCGCGGCCTTCATGGCCACCATGCGCGCCGACTGCTCGGAAGCCATGTTCTCGGCCACCGCCTGATAGACCTGCGACTCGATGTAGCGCACCAGCAATTCGTCGATCACGGTCTGCGCGTCGGGCTCGTAGAGATAGTCCCAGTCATAGCCTGGGGCACCGGTTTCGAGCGTCTCGGCTTTCAGGGGCAACAACTGCTGCACCACCGCTTCTTGGCGCATGGTGTTGATAAAGCGCGTGTAACACAGTTGCACCGAACTCAGCCGCCCTTGCATATAGGCGTCGAGCATCACCTTGACCGGGCCGATGAGCTTTTCCAGGTGCGGCGTGTCGCCCAGAGCGGTCGCATGCGACACCACCTTGGCACCGATGCGATTCATAAAACCCAGCCCCTTGTTGCCGATTGCCACCACCTCGGTGCTCAAACCTTGGTTTTGCGCCTCACGCAGTTGGTTGGTCACCAGGCGCAGCACGTTGGTGTTCATGCCGCCGCACAGGCCCTTGTCGGTCGTGATGACAACCAAGCCAGCCACCTTGGCTTCGGGGTGCGTGAGCATGAACGGGTGCTCGTACTCTGGGTTGACACGTCCGAGGTTGACGGCGATCTGGCGCACCTTCTCGCTGTAGGGCCGCGCCATGCGCATGCGCTCTTGCGCCTTGCGCATTTTGGAGGCGGCCACCATTTCCATGGCTTTGGTGATCTTCTTGGTGTTTTCCACCGATTTGATCTTGGTGCGGATTTCCTTGCCGGCTGCCATTGATGCTCCTTATCGGGTTGCGCCGCAGCGCATCAGTAGGCGCCGGACTGCTTGAACGCGCCAATCGCCTGGCTGAGCTCGGCCTCGGACTCTTTGCTCAAAGCCTTCTCGCTCTCGAGTGTGGCCAGCAAGGCAGCGTGTTTGTCTTTCAGGTAGCCGTGCAGGCCCGCCTCGAACGACAACACTTTTTTCACATCCACGTTATCAACAAAGCCCTTGTTGACCGCGTACAGCGTGGCGGCCATGAGCGCGATAGAAAGCGGGCTGTACTGCTTTTGCTTGAGCAGTTCGGTCACGCGGGCACCGCGGTCGAGCTGCTTGCGCGTGGCTTCGTCGAGGTCGGAGGCAAACTGGGCAAAGGCGGCCAGCTCGCGGTACTGCGCCAAGTCGGTGCGGATACCGCCCGAGAGGCCCTTGATCAGCTTGGTCTGCGCCGCACCACCGACACGCGAGACCGAGATACCGGCGTTGATGGCGGGGCGCACGCCGGCGTTGAACAGGCTGGTTTCCAGGAAGATCTGACCGTCGGTGATCGAGATCACGTTGGTCGGAACGAAGGCCGAGACGTCGCCAGCCTGGGTTTCGATGATCGGCAGCGCGGTGAGCGAGCCGGTCTTTCCCTTGACTTCACCCTTGGTGAAGGCTTCCACGTAGTCGGCGTTGACGCGCGCGGCGCGCTCGAGCAAGCGGCTGTGCAGATAAAACACGTCGCCGGGGTAGGCTTCGCGGCCTGGTGGGCGGCGCAGCAACAAGGAAACCTGGCGATAGGCCACGGCTTGCTTGGAGAGGTCGTCGTAAATGATGAGCGCGTCTTGGCCGCGGTCGCGGAAGTACTCGCCCATGGTGCAGCCCGAGTAGGGGGCGAGGTACTGCATGGCAGCAGATTCAGAGGCGGAAGCGGCCACCACGATGGTGTAGTCCATGGCCCCGGCCTGCTCGAGCGCGCGCACCACGTTCTTGATCGACGAGGCCTTCTGGCCAATCGCGACGTAAACGCAGGTCATGTTCTGACCTTTTTGGTTGATGATGGCGTCGATGGCCACCGCGGTTTTGCCGGTCTGGCGGTCGCCGATGATCAGCTCGCGCTGGCCACGGCCGACGGGCACCATCGAGTCGATGGACTTGAGCCCGGTCTGCACCGGCTGGTCCACTGATTTGCGCGCGATCACGCCGGGAGCGACTTTTTCGATCACGTCGGTCATTTTGGCGTTGATCGGGCCTTTGCCGTCGATCGGGGCGCCCAAGGTGTTGACCACGCGGCCGATCAGCTCGGGACCCACCGGCACCTCCAGAATGCGCCCGGTGCACTTGACCGTGTCGCCTTCGCACAGGTGTTCGTAGGCACCCAGAATCACGGCACCGACCGAGTCGCGCTCGAGGTTGAGTGCCAGACCGTAAGTGGGCTGCCCTTCGGAATTGAGCGGGAATTCGAGCATTTCGCCTTGCATCACGTCCGAGAGGCCATGGACGCGGCAAATGCCGTCGGTCACCGAGACCACGGTGCCTTGGTTGCGCACATCGGTGCTGGCCACCAGCCCTTCGATGCGCGACTTGATCAGTTCAGAAATCTCTGCGGGGTTGAGCTGCATGACGCTATCCTTTTATGTGTGTGCGGGCGCAGGGGCGGCTTTCAGGCCGTCAGCGCCACCTTCATTTGATCCAGACGGGCTCGGACGGAGAGGTCGAGCACTTCGTCTCCCACCGACACCCGCACCCCACCAATCAGTTCTGGCTGCAATTCAACCTTCAGCTGCAGCGGACGCCCAAATCGTTGCTCCAACGCCTGCCCCAACTCGGCCAAGGCAACGGCATCGAGCGGGTAAGCGCTGCGCACCAAGGCATCGGCTCGGCCGCGCTCTGCGTGGATGCGCTGGCGCAACTGCAGCGCCATTTCGGGCAACACAGCCAGACGGCCGTTGTCGATCACGGTGCGCAAAAAGTTGCGCCCCAGCTCCGGTAATGGCTCTTCGAATAAGCCCACGATTAAGTCGAGTACCTGCTCGGCCGTGACTTTGGGGCTGGAGGCCCACTCCAGCAACAGCGGGTTGGCAGCCACGGCTGCCAGGTCGTCGAGCCACTGCGCAGCGCTCTCGGCCTGATTCCCTGCAGCTTGGTACAGCGCCAATGAATAAGGGCGGGCAATGGTAGCGAGTTCGGCCATGTTGTCCTCTAAGAGCGGATCAAAGCTCGGTCTTGAGGCGTGCCAACAAATCGGCGTGCACCCCGGCATTGACTTCACGGCGCAGGATTTGCTCCGCGCCCTGCACCGCCAGCACAGCCACTTGTTCGCGCAACTGCTCACGCGCCCGCAAGATAAACTGCTCGGCCTCGGTTTCGGCTGAGACGCGAATTTTGACCGCCTCCTCCGTCGCTCGGGCCTTGGCCTCTTCGATGATCTGCTGCGCCCGTCGTTCGGCATCGGCCAGCCGTGAGGCCGACTCGCTGCGCGACTTGCCCAGCTCTTCTTCGACGCGCCTGCTGGCCATGGTCAGTTCGATCTTTGCTTTTTCGGCAGCGGCCAAGCCCTCGCCGATTTTAAGCGCACGGTCATCAAGCACCTTGGCCAAAGGCGGCCAAACGTACTTCATTGTGAACCAGACCAAGATCGCAAAGACGATCGCCTGAGCAAACATGGTTGCATTGAGATTCATTGCAACGCCTTTCAGTGGTTTACCGGGTTGAAAGCGCTTGCGCGCACTGCATTATTTTCACCGCAGTCCCGTGGCCTGCGGTTCCACACCCACAAATGCCAACCGTTAAGCCAACACAAAGGGGTTGGCGAATGCAAACAGCAAGGCAATGGCAACGCCAATAATAAAGGCGGCATCAATCATGCCAGCCAAAACGAACATCTTGGTTTGCAGTTCGCCCATCAACTCGGGTTGTCGCGCCACAGCCTCAAAAAACTTGCCGCCCATAATAGCAATTCCAATTGATGCACCAATTGCACCAACGCTGACAATCAAGCCACAAGCCAATGCGACGAGTCCAAGAGTGAGTTCCATGTTGATTCCTTTATTTGAGAACGAGGTTGAGGAGAGGAGAGGAGAGGAGAGGAGAGGAGAGGAGAGGAGAGGAGAAAAAAGTGCTTGTCATCCCTAGGCTCAATGCGCCTCATGCGCCTGGCCAAGGTAGATGATAGCCAACGTCATGAAAATGAATGCCTGCAAAGTGATGATCAAAATGTGGAAAATAGCCCAAGCAGATCCGGCAATCAAATGCGCAATGAACAGCCCACCGCCAAATAAAGTCAGTGCCGCGTAGCCACCCAGTAGCGCAATCAACATGAATATCAACTCGCCGGCAAAGAGGTTGCCGAACAACCGCATGCCGTGTGAAACGGTTTTGGCAATGTATTCGACAATCTGCATGGGAAAGTTAATCAGCGCCATCAGCACAGCAACGACAGGGTTTTTGCTGGTGCCAAATGGTGCCGAAACAAGCTCATGCGCCCATCCGCCCAAACCCTTGATTTTGATATTGTAATACAAACACATGAGCAAAACTGCGCACGCGATACCTAAGGTTGTTGAAATATCGGCCGTAGGCACAATACTGAAGTAATCAGGCATACCAAAGAAAGCATGCAAGCCGTCGTCGGTATGGTCGTGAACAAATGGGATACCGTAAGCCCAGATGAAGGGAAACAAATCAACCGGGATCAGATCCATGAAGTTCATCATGAAGACCCAGCAAAACACCACCAGCCCCATGGGAGCGATGACTTTGCGGCTTTGCGGGTTGTGAATCAAGGCCTTGACTTGATTGTCCACCATCTCAACCAGCAGCTCGAAAAAGGCCTGGAAACGCCCCGGTACACCAGCGGTGGCATGCTTGGCAACGCGTTGCAAGACCCAACACACCAAAGCACCGAGCAAAATGCTCACACCCACCAAGTCGATATTGACGACCGAAAAATCGACCAGCTCGGTCTGCTTGTCGCTGGTCAAGTGCCCCAAGTGGTGCACTATGTATTCACTTGGCGTTGGGCCAGGGATTTCTGTTGTCATGTTTGAATCGTTAGATCAAAAAGTTCGACTTTCTTACTGGGCAGACGGCTGATTTCTCAGCCAATGCGCCACCCAATACGCCTTCAGCACTAACACCAAACCCAGCAGCAAGCCGAGCCAGCTCAAATCAGGGATCAGGCGCGGCGCCAACACCAACATGGCGATGGCTAGCGCGAGCTTGACCCCCTCCCAAAAAAACATTCCGGCCAACAAAGCCGACCCCTGCCCCGGCTGGGCGGCGCGCTTGCGCGCACCGCGGCTGGCCGTCACGCCATACGCCATCAGCGCCGTGGGCAGCAGCACACACAGCCCGCCGTAAAACACCGACGCCACCCAAACCGGCTGTCCCAAAACAAAGGCCAGCGGCACCGTCAGCGCAGTCGCCAGCAACAACAACACCACCTGCCAGCGCACCACGCTCCAGACCGAAGTCTGCGGCTGGCGCGACCGCCACTCACGCGCCTGTTCGGCCGTGAGGGGCTTGAAATCTTCAGACTCGGCCGCAGCTTCTGCATCAGGGCCCTTGGAGCGCTCACGCTCACTTGCGGGCTCGCGCAAAGAGTGGGGCATGGTCTACACCTCGAACGACTGATTGATGACGAGCTGCCAGCGCACAAACTTGGGGCGCCAAAACACCGCATTGCTGCGCGCAGGTGAAACCTCAAAACCAACGCATTATACGTAGAAACCCGCAGCCCTTCCCGTTTTTTGCACGCATTTCACGCAAGCGTCATGTTTGAGTCACACCCGCCCGCATCACACCCACCGTCCTGCGCCGCGATAATACCGCCATGCCCACCCCATCCGACTCGCTGATTGAATACCCCTGCCAGTTCCCGATCAAGGTGATGGGGCACAACGTGCCCGGCTTCGTCGAGGCCATGCTGCAACTGGCACAGCAGTTCGACCCAGCGCTAGACCCGGCCACCTTGGAGCAACGCCCGAGCAAGGCTGGCAACTACCTCGGTTTGACGCTCACGGTGCAGGTGCACAACCGCGAGCAGCTTGACGCGCTCTACCGCGCCCTGAGCGCACACCCACTCGTTAAAGTGGTGCTCTAAATGCCCGATGCACTTCCCGGCTTGCTGCTGCGCCCCTTGGGGCAGGTGGATTATGGGCCCACCTTTGAGGCCATGCGCGCCTACACGCAGCAGCGCGGCCACGATAGCGCCGACGAAATCTGGCTCTGCCAGCACCACCCCGTTTACTCCCAAGGCCTGGCCGGCCAAGCCGCGCACCTGCTGCAGCCGGGCGCCATCCCGGTGTTTCAGTCCGACCGCGGCGGCCAGGTGACCTACCACGGCCCGGGGCAGCTCGTGGCCTACCCGCTGCTGGACTTGCGCCGCGCCGGTTTGTACGTGAAGCAGTATGTGCACCGGCTCGAAGAGGCGCTGCTGCGCACGCTGGCGCAGTTGGGTGTCACGGGGCACCGCATCGCTGGCGCACCGGGTATTTATGTGCGCCTAGCCGACCCCTTTGACCACGCCGCCCTGACCGGGCCACGCCCGGCTTCCGACCCCTTTGCGGGCTTGGGCAAGATCGCCGCCTTGGGCATCAAGGTGCACCGCCACTGCAGCTACCACGGGCTGGCCTTGAACGTGGCGATGGACC
This sequence comes from Serpentinimonas barnesii, assembly GCF_000696225.1. GTDB lineage: Bacteria > Pseudomonadota > Gammaproteobacteria > Burkholderiales > Burkholderiaceae_C > Serpentinimonas > Serpentinimonas barnesii. Next base: position 8,943 of record NZ_BAWN01000029.1, read on the forward strand.
TGGAACCCTTTGCCCGCATCAACCCCTGCGGCTACGCTGGGCTGCAAACGGTTGATCTATCTACAATCGGGGTAGCGGTTGAGGTGGCCGAGGTGGAGCCGCTGCTGCTGCGCCACCTGGTGGACTTGCTCGGGTACAAATAAAGCCCCCCGCCCCACTTTTCCGCCGCACCCCCTCACATGCGCCCATGAACACCTCCACCCCCCTCAGCACCGACCCCGCCGCCGCCAGCCCGGCCGCCTACGACGCCAGCGCCAAGCAAAAGAGCCAGGCCAAAACGGCGCGCATCCCGATCAAAATCGTGCCCGCCGAGGTGCTGAAAAAACCCGACTGGATACGCGTCAAGGCCGCCGCGCCGGGCAGCCGCTTTTATGAAATCAAAGAGGTGTTGCGCAGCCAGAAGCTGGTCACGGTGTGCGAGGAGGCCTCCTGCCCCAACATCGGCGAGTGCTTTGGCAAGGGCACCGCGACCTTCATGATCATGGGCGACAAGTGCACCCGGCGCTGCCCCTTTTGCGACGTCGGGCATGGCCGACCAGACCCCCTCGACGCCGAGGAGCCCGACAAGCTGGCGCGCACCATCGCCGCGCTGGGGCTCAAATACGTGGTGATCACCAGCGTGGACCGCGACGACTTGCGCGATGGCGGCGCGGCGCATTTCGTGGCCTGCATAGCGCGCACGCGCGCCTTGTCGCCCCAGACCCAGATCGAGGTGCTGGTACCCGATTTTCGCGGTCGCGATGAGCGCGCCTTGGATATTTTGTGCGCCGCCCCGCCCGATGTGATGAACCACAACCTGGAAACCGTGCCGCGCCTCTACAAAGAAGCCCGCCCCGGCAGCGACTACGCCTTTAGCCTGCAGTTGCTGCAAAAGTTCAAGGCGCGCCAGCCGCACATCCCCACCAAAAGCGGGCTGATGCTGGGTTTGGGCGAAACCGATGAAGAAATTTTGGCCGTGATGCAAGACCTGCGCGCCCACGGCGTGAGCATGCTCACCATCGGCCAGTACCTTGCGCCCAGCAGCCACCACCTGCCGGTGCGCCGCTACGTGCACCCCGACACCTTCAAAATGTTCGAGCAGCAGGCCCAAGCCATGGGCTTTGACCACGCTGCCGTCGGCCCGCTGGTGCGCAGCTCCTACCACGCCGACTTGCAGGCCAGCGCGGCCGGGGTTTGAGACAGCAAGAATCAGCGCCGCGGCTGCTCCACCACCGTGATGTCGACCCGGCGGTTTTGCGCCCGACCTTGAGCCGTGTCGTTGCTGGCCACCGGCTGGGCCTCGCCGCGCCCTTCGGTGCGAATGCGCTCGGCCGACACGCCCTGGTTCACCAGATAGGCTTTGACCGCCTCGGCGCGGCGCAGCGACAGGCGCTGGTTGTGCGCCTCGCTGCCCATGCTGTCGGTGTGGCCAACCGCGATCACCACGTCGAGGTTGATGGCGCGGATGCGCGCGACCACCTCGTCGAGGCGCTGGCGGCCATCGGGGCGCAGCACGGCGCGGTCAAAGTCGAACAGCGCATCGGCGGCAAACGTGATTTGCTGCGGGGCTGGTGCGGCAACCGGAGCCGGTGCTGGGGCCTGAACCGCGGCGGGGGCGACAGCGGCGGCCGGGGCAGCCGCCGGCAGCACCGGCCGCGCCCGCACCGGGGCCTCGGCCACCGCGCGCGCCTTGTCCACCACCAGCAGCGCCGGGGCCTCGAAGGGGCAGAGTTCTTCGGGCGGCAGGGCACCGCGGTCTTGGCCGAGCTGCTCCAGCGTCGGCTGGTCGGGCCGGTTCACGCCCAGCGCGGCCGTCAATTGGCCCATCGCCGCCAACGTGCGCGCCTGCGCCAAGAACTGGTTGTACTGCGCATTGAGGAAGGCGCGGCTGGCTTCGAAGTACTCGTTTTGTGAGTCCAGCAAATCGAGCAGGGTGCGCTGGCCGATGTCGAACTGCTGCCGGTAGGCGTCGCGCGCCACCTCAGTCGAGAGCCGGTGCTGGTTCAAAAAGCCCAGTTGCTCGTTCAGGCGCTGCACATCGTTGAAAGCGATGGTGAGCGTCTGACGCACGTTGCGGCAGGCCAGTTCTTGCAACTGGCGCGCTTGGGCGTTTTGCTCCACCGCCTGGCGTTCGCGCGCTTGATCGGCCCCACCGCGGTACAGGTTGTAGTTGAGCACCACCTCGGCCACGGTGTCGCGGGTGCGGCCGGGGACGTTGTTGAGGTCGCGGCCCCAGCTTTGGCGCACGCGGAAATCCACCCGCGGCCAGAAGGCGGACTGACGCGCTTCGATCTGGCTGCGACTGGAGCGCACATTCTCAAACGCCGCATTGATGGTCGGGCTGTTGGGTAGACCCTGGCGCAGCGCGTCGGTCATGGTGGCGGGCACCCCCGGCAGACGCAACCCTTCGCGCAGCGGTGGCAAGGTTGTGGGCGCCAGCGTGCCCATGATGCGCTGGAAGCGTGCGCTCACATCGTGCAGGTTGCTGATTTCGGTCAGCAGGTTGGATTCGGCCAGCGCCAAGCGCCCAGTCGATTGGTCGGCATCGACGCGCCGCCCCACGCCCGCGCCGACGCGCTCCTCGATCTGGCCCGACAAAATGCGGTGCTCGACGTAGTTTTGCTTGGCCTCCTCGGTCAGGGCCGAGTAGCGCGCCACATCGACGTAGGCGCGCGCCGCTTCCAGCGCCACGCTCTCGACCACCTCCATCAGCTCGTAGTAGCGCACCAACTCGGCGTATTCGAGCCGCTGCACCTCGTTGCGGGTAAAGCCGCCGTCGAACAGCATCTGGTTGAGCGTGAGCGAGCCGCCGTGCCGGGTGTACCAGCCGGTGTTGTTGCCTGGTGCGCGGTTGGTTTCGCGGCCCACGCCGTAATTCAAATCCACCTGTGGCCGCCAGCCGGCCATGCCGGCGTCGCGCTCGGCTTGGGAGGCGGTGAAGTTGTACCAGCGCGCCTGCACCTCGGGGTTGCTCAGGATGGCTTGGCGCACGGCCTCGATCATGGGTGCGGGCAGGGCCGCCGCGGCTGTGGCCGCTGGGGCCGGTGCAGCAGCCGGTGCTGCGGGAGCAGGCTGAGCTGGCGTCACTTGGGCCTGCAGGCCGCCTACACCAAACAAGGCGGCCAGCGCCACCACAGAGAGAGAGAACGTTTGCATGATGGGACCTTTCTTTGGTACACCGGACTTTCCGGGACACAAGACTTACTTGAACAAAGGTAGCCAGCTCAACTTGAGCTATGCTAGGGGCGCATCTTAAAGCAATTCTCGCCCGACGCGCTCAAGTATTGCTTCGATCATTTTAGACTGCCGCACAAAAACCACATACTGCCCTCCTTCTTTCCGCCCACCACCACCCGTGCCCATCTGGCTCATGCGCTTTTCACGCACCCCCCTAACACTGGGACTGCCCCTCTTGGCTCTGGTGTGGGCGCTGGTGTTGGCAGGCTTGGGCTTGGGCTGGGCCAGTCCCAATCTGGATCTCAAGCAGCGCCTGGCTCAAGAGCGCTTCGGCCCGCAGGCCGCGCAAACCGTGGCCGCTTGGCGCAGCATGATGGAGCAAGCGCGCACGCAACCGGTCGAGCGCCAGTTGCAAATGGTGAACAATTTCTTTAATCGCCGCATCGTTTTTGCGCTCGACCCCACGGTCTGGGGCCAAGCCGATTACTGGGCCACACCGCTGGAATTCATGGGCCGTGCCAGCGGCGACTGCGAAGACTACTCGATTGCCAAATACGTTACGTTGCTGCTGCTGGGTGTGCCCAACGAGCAGATGCGCCTGATCTACGTGCGCGCGCGCACCGCTGGCGCCCTGACCGAGGCACACATGGTGCTGGGCTTTTTTGAAACGCCGCTCGCCGAGCCACTGATCTTGGACAATCTCATCACCAGCGTTCGGCCCGCTTCGAGCCGCCCCGATCTCACGCCCTTGTTTAGCTTCAACAGCGAAGGGCTGTGGGTGGCCGGGCAGACGCAACAAGTCGCCAGTTCGACGGCGCGCCTGTCGCGCTGGCGCGATGTGCTCGAGCGCATGTCCAGGGAGGGGCTGTGAAGCACCGCCTGCTCCTGTTTACATCCCAAGGGGAACCGTCATGTCATTAGTCAAGCAACTCTGGTTGGCCATCATCGTGGTGATGGCGATCGCCTTTGGCGGCAGCCTGATCGTCAACGTGCTGTCGGCGCGCGCCTACTTGCAGCAGCAGTTGCAGATCAAGAACATCGACAACGCCACCTCGCTGGCGCTGGCCCTGACGCAGCTCGACAAAGACCCGATGACGGTGGAGCTGCTGGTCTCGGCCCAGTTCGACGCCGGTCACTACCGCTTCATCCGCATCGTCAGCCCCACCGGCGAAACCCTGGTGGAACGGGTGTTTGAAGGCGAGGTGGTGGGGGCGCCAAGCTGGTTTGCGCAACTGATTCCGCTCGAAGCCGAACCGGGCCGGGCCCAGGTGCAAGATGGCTGGCGCCAGTTTGGCACCGTGGTGCTGGCCAGCAACGAGCAGTTTGCCTACAAAAATCTGTGGCAAGGCACGCTGGATTTGCTGCTCTGGTTTGTGTTGGGCGCCCTCTTCACCGGCCTGCTGGGGAGCTACGCGCTGCGCGTCATCACGCGCCCACTCGGGGCGGTGGTGCAGCAGGCGCAGGCCATCTCGGAGCGCCGCTTCCTGACCCAACCCGAACCGCGCACGCCCGAGCTGCGCGCCGTCAGCCGCGCCATGAACGACATGGCCGGCCGCATCCAAGCCATGTTTGCCGACGAGTCGACCCGGCTCGAGGCTCTGAGCAAGCGCGTCAACCTCGATCCCGTCACCGGATTGGCGAACCGGGAGCACTTTTTGTCCTACCTGCGCGAGGCGCTCAGCGGCGAACAGTTCGGCTCTGCGGGCACCTTGGTGCTGGTGCGGCTGGCCCACCTCAACGAGCTCAACGCCAAGTTTGGGCACCAGCGCGCCGACCAGTTGCTGCGTGCCCTCGGCTCCGTGTTGCAGGGCTGCGACCAGGAAAATCCGGGCCAGCGCTCGGGACGCATCAAGGGGGGCGAGTTCGCCATCGTCTGCCCGACACTGGCCTCACCGACCGAAGCCGCGCAACTGCTCTACGAGCGCCTGTGGCGCAACTGGCTGCCCGACTGGGAACCCGAGTTCCCCGATCTGTTCCACTTGGCGGCGGTGGGATATGTGCGCCCGCAAAGCCTGCCCGACTTGCTCACGCGGGCCGATCAGGCGCTGGCGCTGGCGCGCACCAAAGGCCCCAACCGCTGGCACGCCGACGAACGCGAAGACGCGGGTCAATTCAGTCTGCCGGCCGAACGCTGGCGCACCCTGCTCACCGAAGCGGTGCACGGCGGGCGGCTGAGCCTGGCTTTCTACCCGGTGGTGCAACGCGACCCGAAGCAGCCCCTGCACCAAGAGGGGATGATCCGCCTGCGGCTGGGCAGCGAAGGGCAGTTGCTCAGCGCGGGCGACTTCATGCCCATGGCCGCCAGCCTCAACCTCACCGCCCCCATCGACTTGGGCGTGGTGCAACTGGCGCTGGAACACCTGCGCCAAGTCAGCGGCGATGTGGCGGTCAACCTGTCGGCCGAAACAATTGCCGATTTTGGCTTTCGCAACCAATTGGTGCAACTGCTGCAGGGCTTTGCACCACTGTGCCCGCGGCTCTTGTTTGAAGTGCCGGAGTACGGGGTGTACAAGCAGTTCGATGCCTTTTGCGACCTCGTGCGCAGCCTCAAGGTGCTGGGCTGCCGGGTTGGGATCGAATACTTTGGCCAGCAGTTTGCCAGCAACGGCAAACTGGCCGGCTTGGGGCTGGACTACATCAAGGTGCACCCCAGCTTCGTGCGCGGCATAGGCCAAAACCCAGGCAACCAAGAATTTTTGCGCGGGCTGTGCACCATGGCGCATGCGCTGGGCATCACGGTCATTGCCCAAGGGGTCGAGAGCGCCGACGACCTGCCGCTGCTGGCCCAATTGGGCTTCGACGGCGCCACCGGGCCCGGCGTCACAGGAGACTGAATTGCCTCACACGTCGATGTTGCTGGCGCGCAAGGCGTTGTTTTCGATGAACTGGCGCCGCGGCTCGACTTCGTCGCCCATCAGGGTGGTAAAGACGCGGTCGGCTTCGATCGCGTCTTCGATGCGCACTTGCAGCAGGCGGCGCACCGCCGGGTCCATGGTGGTTTCCCACAGTTGCTCGGGGTTCATCTCGCCCAGGCCTTTGTAGCGCTGGCGCGCGCTGCCGCGCTCGGCCTCGGCCAGCAGCCAGCTCATGGCAATGCGAAAGTCCGTCACTTTTTCTTCCTTGCGCCGCTCGCCTTCGCCGCGCCGCACCGTGGCCCCGTCGGCCAGCAAGCCGGCAAAGGTCTGCGCCGCTTCGGCCAGCGCGGCGTAATCGGCTCCGTGCACAAAATCTTGCGTGATCACGCTGCTGCGCACGTTGCCGTGGTGGCGGCGGCTGATGCGCAGCAGCGGTTTGTCGCTGCGCAGATCGAACTCGGCCGTGACTTCGGCCGGCACCCCGGTGCTGCTCAAGGTGCGCAAAGCGGTCTGCAGGGCGGCGGCGCTGGCGCTGGCTTGCTCCATGTCGTCGAGCGCCAGCGCCACGCCGTCGGCCATGGCGCGCAGGGCCTCGGCGTCCATGAAGGCGCTCAGGCGCGCGATCACCGCTTCGGCCACCTGGTGCCGGCGCGCCAGCTCGGCCAGCGTGTCGCCCTCTAGGGTGCGCCCTTGCTCGCCGCCAGTGTGGATGGCTGCGTCGCGCAGCGCGATGCGCAACAGGAAGGCGTCGAGCGCGGCGGCGTCTTTCAGGTACAGCTCTTCCTTGCCCGACTTGACCTTGTACAGCGGCGGCTGCGCGATGTAGATGTGGCCGCGCTCGACCAGCTCCGGCATCTGGCGGTAAAAGAAGGTCAGCAGCAGGGTGCGGATGTGCGCGCCATCGACGTCGGCGTCGGTCATGATGATGACGCGGTGGTAGCGCAGTTTGGCTATGTTGAAATCGTCGGATCCGCTCTTTGCCTTGGGATTGAACTCGTCGGCGGCGCTGGATTTGCCGATGCCGGTGCCCAGCGCGGTGATGAGCGTGAGGATTTCGTTGCTGGAAAGCAGCTTTTCGTAGCGCGCTTTTTCGACGTTGAGGATTTTGCCGCGCAGGGGCAAAATGGCCTGAAACTTGCGGTCGCGCCCCTGCTTGGCGCTGCCGCCGGCGCTGTCGCCCTCGACGATGTAGATTTCGCACAGCGCCGGGTCTTTTTCCTGGCAGTCGGCCAGCTTGCCGGGCAGGCCCATGCCGTCGAGCACGCCTTTGCGCCGTGTGAGCTCGCGCGCCTTGCGCGCCGCTTCGCGCGCCCTGGCCGCGTCCACGATCCTGCTGCACAGCAGCTTGGCGTCTTGCGGGCGCTCTTCCAGGTATTCGGTCAGCGCCTTGGCAACGATGTCTTCCACCGGGGCGCGCACCTCGCTCGACACCAGCTTGTCTTTGGTCTGGCTGCTGAACTTGGGCTCGGGCACCTTGACCGAGAGCACGCAACACAGGCCCTCGCGCATGTCGTCGCCGCTGACCTCGACCTTGGCCTTTTTGGCCACCTCGTTTTGTTCGATGTACTTGCCGATCACGCGCGTCATGGCCGCGCGCAGGCCGGTGAGGTGGCTGCCGCCGTCGCGCTGCGGGATGTTGTTGGTGAAGCAGAGCACGTTTTCGTTGTAGCTCTCGTTCCACTGCATCGCCACCTCGACCCCGATCTCGGTGCCGGGGATGCCGCCGTAGCTCTCGGCTGGCCGTGCGCCGCTGGCGTAGAAGGCGTTCGGGTGCAGCACTTTTTTGCCGGCGTTGATGAACTCGACAAAGCCCTTGACGCCGCCGGTGCCGGAAAAATCGTCCTGCTTGCCGCTGCGCTCGTCGTGCAGGCGGATGCGCACCCCGTGGTTGAGAAAGCTCAGCTCGCGCAGCCGCTTGGCCAAAATCTCGTAGTGAAAATCGGCGTTTTGCTGAAAAATCTCGCTGTCGGGCAGAAAGTGCACCTCGGTGCCGCGCTTTTCCGTCGCCCCGCCCAGGCGCATCGGCGACACCTCCACGCCCTCGACGCGCTCAACCAGGCGCTGCTGCACGTCGCCGCGGGCAAATTCGAGCTGGTGCACGCGGCCGTCGCGGCGCACGGTCAGGCGCAGCCAGCGCGACAGCGCGTTGACGCAGCTCACGCCCACCCCGTGCAAGCCGCCCGAGACCTTGTAGCTGTTTTGGTTGAACTTGCCGCCAGCGTGCAGCTCGGTGAGCGCAATCTCGGCCGCGCTGCGCTTGGGCTCGTGCTTGTCGTCCCACTTGATGCCGGTGGGGATGCCGCGCCCGTTGTCGGTCACGCTGATGGAGTTGTCGGAGTGGATGGTGACGACGATGTCGTCGCAGTGGCCGGCCAGCGCCTCGTCGATCGAGTTGTCCACCACCTCGAACACCAGGTGGTGCAGCCCGGTGCCATCCGACGTGTCGCCGATGTACATGCCGGGGCGCTTGCGCACCGCCTCCAGCCCTTCGAGGATCTGGATCGAGCCTTCGCCATAAGCGGCGCTGGCGGCGGCGCTGGCTGCACTGGCCGCGCTGGCGGCCGACGGTGGCTCAACAGAGTCCGGCAGGGGGGCGGGGAATTCGGAATTCATGGATCACAACTCTCATCAAACGCACCGCCCGCACAAAGGCGGGCGCAAGGGGTCAAAAGGCGCCGCCAGCCCAGCCGGCGGCGCCGGGCTCAGATGCGCATCGGCATCACCACGTACTTGTAGCTTTCGTGCTCGGGTATGGTCAACAGGGCCGAGGCATTGTTGTCGGCCAACTCCAAACGCACCATCTCTTGTGCCATGTTGCTCAAGCCCTCGATCAGGTAGGTGACGTTGAAGCCCATTTCGATCATGGGCCCTTGGTACTCGATGTCGAGCTCGTCCAGCGCCTCTTCCTGTTCGGCATTGTGCGCCACCAGCCGCAGCACACCGGGCTCCAGGCTCAGGCGCACGCCTTTGAACTTGTCGCTGGTCATGAGGGCGGCGCGTTGCAGCGCGGCCAGCAGAGGCTGGCGGCCCAGCAGCAGCACGTGCGGGTGCTGGCGCGGAATGACGCGGTTGTAATCCGGGAACTTGCCCTCCACCAGCTTGCTGATGAACTCCAGCCCAGCAAAACTGAAGCGCGCCTGGTTCGAGGCAAATTGCAGCTCGACTTCGCCCTCGGCGTTGGAGAGCAGCCGCTGCAACTCCAGCACCGTCTTGCGCGGCAGGATCACCTCTTGCTTGGGCACCTCGACTTCGAGCGCGGCGCTGGAGAAGGCCAGCCGGTGGCCGTCGGTGGCCACCAGGCTCAGGGTCTTGCCTTCGGCGACGAACAAAATCCCGTTCAGGTAGTAACGGATGTCTTGCACCGCCATGGCAAAGGAAACCTGGCCCAGCAAGCTCTTGAACACCTTTTGCGGCACGCTGAAGGCGGGGCCGAAGCTGGGGGCCTGCTGCACCAGCGGAAAATCTTCAGCGGGCAGGGTTTGCAGCGTGAAGCGCGACTTGCCGCCCTTGAGCACGAGTTTGGACTGCTGCGCCTCCAGCGTGACCTTTTGTTCAGCCGGCAGGGTGCGCAAAATGTCGATCAGCTTGCGCGCGCCCACCGTGGTGGCAAAAGCGCCTTCGTCGCCCCCAAGCTCGGCCTGGGTGCGGATCTGGATTTCGAGGTCGCTGGTGGTCAGCTCCACCAAGCCCCCCACTTTGCGCAGCAGCACATTGGCCAGCACCGGCATGGTGTGGCGGCGCTCCACAATGCCCGACACCGCCTGCAAGGCGGCCAACAGCTTGTCTTGGGTCGATTGCACAACGATCATGGGCGGGCTTTCGGTTCGGGTTCAGTTAAAGGGTGGGGTGGTGCGGCCGCGCAGGCAGCCGGTCACAGGCCAACGGCGAATTGTTGCAGGTTTGCGGGACGGTGCCTTGGCATTGGGGGGCCTTGCAGCGGGCTCAGCCCTTGAGGGTCTGCTCCAGCACGTGCAACTGCTGGTTGAGCTCGCTTAGGGTCTGGCGTTCGGCGGCGATCTTGCGCACCGCGTGCAGCACCGTGGTGTGGTCGCGCCCGCCAAACAGCTCGCCGATTTCGGGCAGGCTTTTTTGGGTCAGCTCCTTGGCCAGAAACATGGCGATCTGGCGCGGGCGTGCGATGTTGGCCGGGCGCTTGCGCGAGTACATGTCGGCCACCTTGATCTTGTAAAAATCGGCCACCGTTTTCTGGATGTTCTCGACCGAGATCTGCCGGTTCTGGATGCTGAGCAAGTCGCGCAGCGCCTCGCGCGCCAACGCAATCGAAATCTCTTTGTGGTTGAAGCGCGAGTAGGCCAAGATCTTGCGCAGCGCCCCTTCGAGCTCGCGCACGTTGGAGCGCACGTTCTTGGCCACGAAAAAAGCCACCTCTTCGGGCAGGCGCTCGCCTTCGGCTTCGGCCTTGCTAATCAAAATGGCCACCCGCATTTCGAGCTCGGGCGGCTCGATGGCCACCGTCAGGCCGGCGTCGAAGCGCGACACCAGCCGCTCGTGGATGTCGGCCAGGCCCTTGGGGTAGGTGTCGCTGGTCATGACGATGTGGCTTTTTTTGGCCAGCAGCGCCTCGAAGGCGTTGAAAAACTCCTCCTGCGTGCGCTCTTTGTTGGCAAAAAACTGCACGTCGTCGATCAGCAGCAAGTCCAACGAGTGGTAACGCGCCTTGAACTCATCAAAAGTTTTGCGCTGGTAGGACTTGACCACGTCGGTCACAAACTGCTCGGCGTGGATGTAGAGCACCTTGGCCGCCGAGCGCCCCGCCAGCAACTGGTTGCCGATGGCGTGCATCAGGTGCGTTTTGCCCAAGCCCACGCCGCCATAGATAAACAAGGGGTTGTAGAGCTGCCCCGGGTGGTGCGCCACGTGCATGGCGGCCGCACGCGCCATCCGGTTGGCCGTGCCCTCGACCAAGGTGGAAAAAGTCAGGCCTCCGTTGAGCCGATGCAGCGGCTCAGCCCGCTTGGCCGGGGCGGCGTTGCCCGCCGCTGTGGCGTGGGCTGCGGGGCCGGAAGTCGGCGCCATGGCCAAGGCCTCGGCATCGAACCCGTCCGCATCGGCCGCTGGGTCGGCCGCCGCATCGGTCGGCATGGGGCGGGCTGGCACAGGTTTGCCCGGGGTGGTGCGCGCGCTCGGTCGGTTGGCCAACACCAGCTCAAGCGCCACCGGCCGCCCGGCCACCGCCTGCAAAGCGGCGGCGATGCGGGAGGCGTACTGGGTGCGGATGCAGTCGAGCTTGAAGCGGCTCGGCAGCAGCAGCGTGACCGAGTCGGCCGTCTGCGACACCTGGGCCGCCAAGGGGCGGATCCAGGTGTTGAACTGCTGCGCGGGCAGTTCGAGCGCCAAGCGCTGCACACAGGCCGACCACAAAGCCTCCGCAGGCTCCGAGACTTCGGGCGCAATCAAAACTAGGGACATGGGAAGGTGTAATCGAATCGGGTCGCCAGTGGGTGCTTTGAAGAACCCACCAGCCGACGCCGCATTGTAGCGGCGCCCCAGAGTTATCCACATGTGTTTTGCCCCTGCGGCTTACCCGCATGCTGGTTTACACTCAGCGCACCGTGCCCGGACTTGGCGTCCTTGCAGACCTGCGCGGTTTTCATACTTGGCAAAACCGCCAAACTTTGAGATAATCCAAGGTTTGGTCGCAAAACCGATCCAACCCCCAAGCCCGAACCCAGACTTTTAACGAGCCCGAGCATCATGAAACGCACCTACCAACCCTCCAAAGTCCGCCGCGCCCGCACCCACGGCTTCTTGGTTCGCATGAAGACCCGCGGTGGCCGCGCCGTCATCAATGCCCGGCGCGCCAAGGGCCGCAAGCGCCTGGGCCTTTGATCCAAACCGGCCGGCTGCCAAGCTGACGTGAGGCCCCATGGTTAGCGAGCGCGCAACGGCTGCCGCCTCGGTGCTTGCCCCACCCCAGCACATGCGCGAGCGCAGCCAGTTCGACGCCCTGCTGCGGCGCGCACCGCTGCGCAAAAGCGCGCATTTTGCGCTGCACGGCGGGGCACCCGATGTCGCCTTGGGCGAGCTGTTTCCGGGGCCGGGCCACTGGGTCGGCGTCGTGCTGCCCAAGCGCTGGGCGCGGCGCGCCGTCACGCGCAATCTGTTGCGGCGCCAAATCTACGCAGCGGCGCACGCCTTGGCGCCCAGCCAGCCCCCTTTGGCGCTGGTGGTGCGCCTGCGCTCAGCCTTTGCGCCCGGGCAATTTCCCAGCGCCGCCTCGGTTGCCTTGCGCCGCTGCGTCCGCGCCGAGCTGCAACAACTGCTCCAGGGCCTGCACCGTGCGTAACTGGCCCCAGCGCCTGCTCATCGGTTTGGTGCGCGGCTACCAGCTCCTGCTCAGCCCTTGGCTGGGGCCGAGCTGCCGTTTTGAGCCCACCTGCTCCCACTACAGCCTGCAAGCCCTGCGCCAACACGGCGCGCTGGGCGGCAGCTACCTGACGCTGCGGCGGCTGGCGCGCTGCCACCCGTGGTGCGCCGGTGGCTGCGACCCGGTGCCCGCGCATCTGGCGCGCCCGTTTTCCTCCCTCCTGAGCACCCCCCGCTCGCGCAAGAAGCCCTCATGACCGACATTCGCCGCTCCATCCTCTGGGTGATCCTGGTGTTCTCGCTGATCCTGCTGTGGGACCAGTGGCAGCTATACAACGGCCGCGAGGCGACCTTCTTCCCCACCGGGCAACCGCCCGCCACCGCCCCGGTGGCGGCGGATGCAAGCGCTCCTGCGGCTGCGGCGACCCTGCCCCCGGCCATGGCCGCCGCGCCGGCCAATGCCGCCCTGCCCACCGCCACCGTGCTGGGCGCCCAGCCCGACGCCCTGGTGCCACCCGCCCCCGCCCCGGCCGCCCCGCGCGAGACCGTGACCGTGCGCACCGACGCCATGGAGCTGACCTTCGACACCCAGGGCGGCGCGCTCATCGGTGCCACGCTGCTGCGCCACTTCGAAGAGGTCGGGCGCGAGCTGCGCCAAACCCAAACCCCGCTGCGCCTGTTCAAGCAAGACGGCGAGCGCACCTACGTGGCGCAAACCGGCCTCATCGGTGGCGACTTCCCCAACCACACCACCCCGATGCGGCTGGTGTCGGGCCCACCGCAATTTGCGCCTGGCCAAACCGAGCTCACACTGCGCTTCGAGTCCGAGCCCGTGGGCGGCGTGGTGCTGGCCAAGATCTACACCGTGGCGCGCGATGCGCACGTGATCGGGGTGCGCCACGAAGTGCGCAACAGCGGGGCTGCAGCGGTGACGCCGCAAGTCTATGTGCAACTGGTGCGCGACGGCCTGCAGGCGGGCAGCGACGTGCCCTTTTACTACACCTTCACCGGCCCGGTCGTCTACACCGATCTGGCCAAGTTCCAGCAAGTCGAGTTCGAGCAGTTGGCCGCCGGCGAGGCCGAGTTCCAGCGCACCGCCAGCGACGGCTATGTGGGCATGGTGCAACACTATTTCGCCAGCGCCTGGCTGCTGCCCCAGGGTGTGGAGCGCGAAAACTTCATGCGCATGGTCGGCCCACTGTATTCGGTGGGTTCCATCAGCGCCTTGGGCAGCATCGCCCCAGGCGAGGTGCGCGCGTTCGACAGCCGGCTCTTCGTTGGGCCGCAATACGAAACCGAACTCGAGCTCATCGCCCCCGGTCTGGACCTGCTCAAAGACTACGGCTGGCTGACCGTGCTGGCCAAGCCCATGTACTGGCTGCTCTACCAAATCCACGCCTTGGTCGCCAACTGGGGCTGGGCCATCGTGCTGCTGGTGGTGCTGATCCGCGCCGCCTTCTACTGGCTCAACTCCAAGGCCTACCGCTCCATGGCCAAGATGAAGGCGATCAACCCGCGCATGATGGAAATGCGCGAGCGCCTCAAAGACAACCCGCAACTGATGCAGCAAGAGATGATGAAGCTGTACCGGGAGGAAAAGGTCAATCCGCTCGGCGGCTGTCTGCCGATCCTGATCCAGATTCCGGTCTTCATCGCCCTGTACTGGGTGCTGCTGGCCAGCGTGGAGATGCGCAACGCGCCTTGGGTGCTGTGGATTTCCGATCTGTCCACGCCCGACCCCTTCTTCATCTTGCCGCTGCTGATGATGGTCACCACCGTGATCCAGACCGCCCTCAACCCGCTGCCGCCCGATCCGCTGCAAGCCAAGCTGATGTGGATTCTGCCCTTCGTCTTCAGCATCATGTTCTTCTTCTTCCCGGCTGGGTTGGTGCTGTACTGGCTCGTCAACAACGTGCTGACGATCGCGCAGCAGGCCTACATCAACAACAAGATGGGCGTGCCGCTCAAGTTCACCCTCCCCAACTTCAAGAGCTGAAGCGGTGGCGGATGACGGGCGGGCACGGCGGCGGCAGGCATGAGGCGAGAGCCCATCGTCGCCATCGCCACACCGCCCGGGCGCGGCGCGGTGGGCATCGTGCGCGTCTCGGGGCTGGGGCTGGAGCCGCTGGTGCGCGCCCTGTGCGGCCGCACCCTGCCGGCACGGCAGGCCTGCTACGGCCCTTTTCTGGAGTACGACGGCAGCGCCATCGACCACGGACTGGCGCTGTTTTTCCCGGCCCCGCACTCCTACAGCGGCGAAGACGTGCTGGAGCTGCAAGCGCACGGCGGCCCGGTGCTGCTGCAACTGTTGCTGGCGCGCTGCCTCGGGGCCGCCGCCGAGCCCAACCCGGCCACCGGCCAGCCGCGCCTGCCTGGCCTGCGGCTGGCGCGGCCGGGTGAGTTCACCGAGCGCGCCTTTTTGAACGGCAAGCTCGACTTGGCGCAGGCCGAGGCGGTGGCCGACCTGATCGATGCCGCCACCGAAAGCGCGGCACGGGGCGCGGCGCGCTCCTTGTCGGGTGCCTTTTCGCAGGCGCTGCAGGGGCTGCGCGAGCGCCTGATCGGGCTGCGCACGCTGGTGGAGGCCACACTCGACTTCCCCGAAGAAGAAATCGACTTTCTGCAGCAGGCCGACGCGCTGGGCCAGTTGCAGCGCCTGCGCCAGCAACTGGCCGAGGTGCAGCGCCAGACGCGGCTCGGGGCGCTGCTGCGCGAAGGCATCCGGGTAGTGATCGCCGGGCAACCGAATGTGGGCAAAAGCTCGCTGCTCAACGCCCTGGCCGGGGCCGAGCTGGCGATCGTCACGGCCGTGGCCGGCACCACGCGCGACGTGCTGCAGCAAAGCATCCAGATCGAAGGCGTGCCGCTGCACGTGATCGACACCGCGGGCTTGCGCGCCAGCACCGACGAAGTCGAGCGCATCGGCATCGCACGCGCCTGGGCGCAAATCGCCAGCGCCGATGTGCTGCTGTGGCTGCGCGACCCGACCCGCAGCGGCCAGCCCGACTACGACCAGGCCGACACCGCGCTGGCCACCGAGCTGCAAGCGCGCTGCGCCGCCGGGGTGCCGCTGTTGCAGGTCTGGACCAAGGCCGACCTGCTGGCCAAGGGTTCCATAGCAGCCTGCGCTGCCCAAGCTCCTCCCAGCGGCGGCCCATGCGCCAGCGCAGCGCCTAATGCACCGGCCTTGCCCTCGGCGGCCTTGCCCTCGGCGGCTTTGCACCCGGAGGCACCGCCCCCAGAGGCCCTGCACCTGTCGGCCCAAACCGGGGCCGGGCTGGACGCGCTGCGCCAGCGCCTGCTCGAATGCGCCGGTGGCCAAAGCGGCGCCGAGGGCTTGTACAGCGCCCGCGCGCGCCACGTGCAGGCGCTGCAACGCGTCGGCCTGCACCTAGAAGCGGCCGAGCTGCACCTGCAAGCGCCCGCCCCGCTGCTGGAGCTGCTGGCCGAAGAGCTGCGGCTGGCGCAAAGCGCGCTGAACGAAATCACCGGCCAGTTCAGCGCCGACGACCTGCTGGGCCAGATCTTTGGCTCCTTTTGCATCGGCAAGTGAGCCCAGACCCATTCCACCCCGCCCACGCCCACGCCCACCATGCACCACGTCCCACCGCAGCGCAGCGCCCCCTCCACGCTCGACCACACCCGCATCGACGACCTGCGCATCGCCGCCGTGCGCCCGCTGCTCACCCCCGCGCTGCTGCAAGAATGGCTGCCGCTGCCCGAGGCCAGCGCGGCCTTGGTCGAGCGCAGCCGCACCGAGATCGCTCGCCTGCTGCGCGGGCAAGACGACCGCTTGCTGGTGGTGGTGGGCCCGTGTTCGATCCACGACCACGAGCAGGCGCTGGAATACGCCCGGCTGCTGCAGGCCCAGGCGGCGGCGCTGGCGCCCGATCTGCTGCTGGTGATGCGGGTGTATTTCGAAAAACCGCGCACCACCGTGGGCTGGAAGGGCTACATCAACGACCCGCACCTCGATGGCAGCTTTGCCATCAACGAAGGGCTGGAGCGCGCGCGCCAGTTGCTGCTCGACATTCTGGCGCTGGGGCTGCCGGTGGGCACCGAGTTTCTGGATTTGCTCTCGCCCCAGTTCATCAGCGACTTGGTGACGTGGGGTGCCATCGGTGCCCGCACGACTGAGAGCCAGAGCCACCGCCAGCTCGCCAGCGGCCTGAGCTGCCCAGTGGGCTTCAAAAACGGCACCGACGGCGGGGTGCAGGTGGCGGTCGATGCGCTGCAAGCCGCCGCCGCACCACACGCCTTCATGGGCATGACCAAAATGGGCCAAGCCGCCATTTTTGAGACCCGGGGCAACGCCGACTGCCACCTGATTTTGCGCGGCGGGCCACAGCCCAACTACGCCGCGGCCGATGTGCAAGCCAGTTGCCAGCGGCTGCGTGCCGCTGGCCTGCGCGAGCAGGTGATGATCGATTTTTCCCACGCCAACAGCCGCAAGCAACCCCTGCGCCAGCTCGAAGTCGGCTCCGATGTGGCGGCGCAACTGGCCGCCGGTGAGCGCCGCATCCTCGGTGTGATGATCGAGAGCCACCTGCACGAAGGCCGCCAAGACATGGTGGCCGGCCAGCCGCTGCGCCACGGCGTTTCGCTCACCGATGCCTGCCTCGGCTTCGAGCAAACCGTGCCGCTGCTGCAGCAACTCGCAGCCGCCGTGCGCCAGCGCCGCCAGACCCCGTAAGCGACCCCCATCGCGCCAGCCGCGCTGACCATGGGCTGCGGTTGCTTTACTCGGCTGCCGCGTCCGAGCCCAGCGGCGGCACCACGCGGCAGGCCAAGCCAGTGGCAAAACCGCGCCCGAGCAGAAACCGGATCTGGCGCGCGCGCTCGCTCGCATCGAGCGGGGGCTGGCCAAACTTTTTTTGCCACACCTGCTGCGCCCGCTCGGCCTCGCTGCCCGCCAGCGCCGCCGTGGCCTGCTCGACTTGCTCGGCCCCCACACCGCGCTGGCGCAGCTCGGAGCGGATGCGCGCCACCCCCTGGCGAGTGGCGCGGTTGCGGCTCAGGGCCTCGGCAAAGCGCGCATCGCTGAGCCAGCCTTGCGCTTGCAGCTCATCCAGCAGCGCCTCCAGCTCGGCCTGGTTCTGCGCCTGATCGGCATGGGGCTGCAGCTTGCGCGCCAGCTCCAGCCGGCTGTGCTCGCGCTGCGCCAGCGCCCGCAGCGCGCGCGCCTTCAAGGACAGCGACTGCGCCGCCACCTAGCCAGCCCTACGCCGCCAGACCCAAGCACAGCACCCAAGCCGCAAAATCAATCGGCCTCGAACGGCGCCACCTCGCCGCTCGGGCTGGCGCTGCGCTCCGGCACCGCCAGCGCGGCGCGGATTTTGTTTTCGATCTCACGCGCCAGCGCCGGGTTCTCGCGCAAAAACTCGCGCGAGTTCTCGCGCCCCTGGCCTATTTTTTCGCCCATGTAGGCGTACCAAGCGCCGGATTTGTCTACCACCTTGTGCAGCACCCCCAGATCGACGATCTCGCCCAAGCGGCTGATGCCCTCGCCGTACAGGATGTCGAACTCGGCCGTTTTGAAGGGTGGCGCCACCTTGTTCTTCACCACTTTCACCTTGGTCTCGCTGCCTATCACCTCCTCGCCCTTCTTGATCGAGCCGGTGCGCCGGATGTCGAGCCGCACCGAGGCGTAAAACTTGAGCGCGTTGCCGCCGGTGGTGGTCTCGGGGCTGCCAAACATGACGCCGATCTTCATCCGAATCTGGTTGATGAAAATCACCATGCAGTTGGTTTTCTTGATGGTGGCGGTGAGCTTGCGCAGCGCCTGGCTCATCAGCCGCGCCTGCAAGCCCGGCAGGCTGTCGCCCATATCGCCCTCGATCTCGGCCTTGGGCGTGAGCGCGGCCACCGAATCGACCACGATCAGATCGACCGCGCCCGAGCGCACCAGCGCATCGACAATCTCCAGCGCCTGCTCGCCGGTGTCGGGCTGGCTGATCAGCAGCTCCTGCAAGTTAATACCCAGCTTTTGCGCGTACTGCGCATCCAGCGCGTGCTCGGCGTCGATAAAGGCGCAGGTGCCGCCGAGCTTTTGCATCTCGGCAATCACTTGCAGCGTCAGCGTGGTCTTGCCCGACGATTCCGGGCCATAGATCTCAACCACCCGCCCGCGCGGCAGCCCGCCCACCCCGAGCGCCACGTCCAAGCCCAGCGAACCGGTCGAGACCACCTGAATGTCGGCAATCACCTCGCCCTCACCCAGGCGCATGACGGTGCCTTTGCCAAACTGCTTGTCGATTTGCGCCAGCGCCGCTTGCAGGGCCTTGGCTTTTTCGTTGTCTGTTGCCTTGTGGGCCGCGCTCATAAAAAATCTCCTGTAAAGTTTCAAGCACTCCCGCCGTCCAGCCAACCAAGGCCAAGGGCAAAAATGCGCACACCGCAGTTTAACGGCCCGCGCCGCCAGCCTGCCCCGATTTTTCGATCCGGCCTCGGTTGGCGCGCACCCAGCTTTGCACCAGTGCACCCGTCCAGCCATAAAATGCCCACTAGGCAAGTGCTGCCCACCCCGCCATAGCTGGAGACTGAAACCATGCGCATCCTCATCGCCGAAGACGACCAGGTACTGGCCGACGGATTGTTGCGGACCCTGCGCGGCACGGGCGCCGCCGTGGACCATGTGACCAGTGGCAGCGAAGCCGATGCCGCCCTCATGACCAACACCGAGTTCGATTTGCTGATTCTCGATTTGGGCTTGCCACGGCTGCACGGGCTGGAAGTGCTCAAACGCCTGCGCGGGCGCGGTTCGGCGCTGCCGGTGCTGATCCTCACCGCCTCCGACAGCGTGGAGGAACGCGTGCGCGGCCTCGACCTCGGGGCCGACGACTACATGGCCAAACCCTTTGCCCTGCAAGAACTGGAAGCGCGCGTGCGCGCCCTGGTGCGCCGGGGCAACGGGGCCGCCAGCAGCCTGATCCGGCATGGCCCGCTGACCTACGACCAGGCCGGCCGCGTCGCCAGCATCGACGGCAAGATGGTCGATCTCTCGGCGCGCGAACTCGGTCTGCTCGAAGTGCTGCTGCAACGCGCCGGCCGCCTCGTCAGCAAAGACCAGTTGGTCGATCGCCTGTGCGAGTGGGGCGAAGAGGTGAGCAACAACGCCATCGAGGTCTATATCCACCGGCTGCGCAAGAAGATCGAAAAAGGCCCGATCCGCATCGCCACCGTGCGTGGGTTGGGGTACTGCCTTGAAAAAATCCCTGGCTGAGCCCCCCCCGCTGGCCCCAGTGGACACCCCGGCCGAGGCCGCCTCCGGCACCCCCTTTGGCCTGTTTCCGCGCGAACAGCGCAGCCTGTTTGGTGAAATCCTCGACTGGATGCTCACCCCGCTGCTGTTGCTGTGGCCGCTCTCCCTGGCCCTGACCTGGTTCGTGGCCCAGGGCATTGCCAGCAAGCCCTACGACCGGGCGCTGGAGTTCAATCTGCAGGCCCTGTCGCAGTTCGTGACCGTCGAGGACGCGGTGCTTCGCTTCGAACTCAACGCCCAGACCCGCGACCTGCTGCGCGCCGACGACACCGACCGCATCTACTACCAGGTGCTGGACGCCGAAGGGCATTTGATCAGCGGCGAGCCCGGCTTTCCGCTGCCCGATTTCGAGTTGGCTGCGGCCCGGGCCGCGCCAAGCGGCACCCTGCACTTGCGCGACGATGTGTTGCGTGGCGAGCCCGTGCGCGTCGCCTACACCTGGGTGCTGCGCGGACACGAGACGCCGCAGCGGGTGCTGTTGCAAGTGGCTGAAACGCGCGCCAAGCGCTCCATGCTGGCCACCGAAATCATCAAGGGCGTCATGGTGCCGCAGTTCATCATCCTGCCGCTGGCGGTGCTGCTGGTTTGGCTGGCGCTGGTGCGCGGCATCCGCCCCCTCAACGAGCTGGAGCGGCGCATCCGGGCCCGCCGCCCCGACGACCTCAGCCCCCTCGACGACGAGCAGGTGCCGCAAGAAGTCGCGCCCCTGGTTTCCTCCATCAACGACCTGCTGCTGCGCCTCAAGGCCTCGGTCAGCGATCAGAAGCGCTTCTTGGCCGATGCCGCGCATCAGCTCAAAACCCCCTTGGCGGGCCTGCGCATGCAGGCCGAAATGGCGCAGCAGGCGCGCCACAAGGGCGAAGGCGACATCCAGCGTTCGCTGCAACAAATCGCCAAATCCAGCATGCGCGCCACCCACACCGTGAACCAGTTGCTGGCCTTGGCCCGTGCCGAAACCAGCGGCCGCAGCCTGGCCAAAATCCCGTTTGACCTGGCCGAAGCCGTCACCGAGGTGATCGAGGACGCCGTCCCCCGAGCCCTCGATCAATCGATCGACCTTGGCTACGAAGGCCCGACCCAGATGCCCGCCGGTTGCCTGCTGCAAGGCAACCCGACCCTGCTGCGCGAGCTGGCGCGCAACCTGATCGACAACGCCATCCGCTACACCCCAGCCGGCGGCGTGGTGACGGTGCGGGTGCTGGTCGACCGCTACAGCGGCGTGCAACTGCTGCAAGTCGAAGACGATGGGCCCGGCATCCCGCAAGCGGAACGCGGCCTGGTGCTCGAGCCCTTCTACCGCGCCCTGGGCACCAACGTCGATGGCTCCGGCCTCGGTCTGGCCATCGTGCAAGAAATCGCCACCCAGCACGGCGCCACGTTGCAGCTCGAAGACAGCTTTCCCAACCGCACACAAGGCCGCGGGCTGCGCGTCACGGTGCGCTTTGGCCTGCCCTTGCGCACCACCACCCCACCTTAAGCGCGCTCTATAGCTCAACTACCTGGCTCTTGGCTACGTAGTACTGCTCATGCCAATACCGTGCGGCTGCGCTACCATGTACCGTCCTTATTTTTCGGAGACAAGTTCATGAAAAAATTGCTGACCTTTGCCTTGGCCGCCACCACCATGGTGGGCGCGCTGGCGCAAGATTTCCCCAGCCGCCCCATCACCATCGTGGTGCCCTTTGCTGCCGGCGGCCCGACCGACACGGTGGCGCGCCAACTGGCTGAAGCCATGCGCCCGCACCTGGGCAACGCCAGCATCGTGGTGGAAAACGCTGCCGGCGCCGGCGGCACCATCGGGGCGGGCCGGGTGGCTCGCGCTGCGCCCGACGGCCACACCTTGCTGGTCTGGCACATTGGCATGGCCTCCACCGCCAGCCTGTACCGCCGCCTGCCCTTCAATGCGCTGCAAGACTTCGAATACCTGGGCATCATCAACGACGTGCCCATGACCTTGGTGGGCAAACCCCAGCTGCCCGCCAACACCTACCGCGACTTCGAAAACCACATCCGCGCCAATGCCGGGCGCCTCAACTTGGCCCACGCCGGCTTGGGTTCGGCCTCGCACATATGTGGCCTGATGTGGCAGCACGCCATGGGCTTGCAACAGGCCATGACCACCATCCCCTTTGGCGGCACCGCACCGGCCATGACTGCGCTCATGGGCGGTCAGGTTGATGTGATGTGCGACCAAACCACCAACACCACGAGCCAGATCGAGGCCGGGCGCATCAAGGCCTTTGCCGTCACCACGGCGCAGCGCCTCAATAACCACCCCAGCTTGCGCTACTACCCGACGCTGCAGGAGATGGGTTTGCGCAACTTCAACCTCACCATCTGGCACGGTCTGTATGCGCCACGCGGCACCCCGCCGGCCGTGGCGCAGCGCCTCAACGCCGCCATGCGCGCCGCCCTGCGCGACCCGACCTTCATCCAGCGCCAAAATGCGCTCGGGGCCTTGGTCGCCACCGACAACCGCATCACCCCCGAAGGGCACCGCGCTTTTGTGACCGGCCAAATCAACCAGTTGCGCACGGTGATCGAAGCGGCAGGCCAGTTCGCCGACTAAGCGGACCGTTGAGCGGCGGCGCACCCGGTGCGCCGCCCAAACAAACCCCTAGGGCCCAACCCGGGCCCTAGCGCCCCTGCTCCAGTCGCAACGACCTGCAGGGGCTTCTTTTTGACTAGCCCCTCAGACGCCCCAGACCACGTCGGTGCGTTCGTTCATGCAGTGCTTGAGCATGTCGATAAACGGGGCCACCCGGGTGCGCAAGCTCACCCGTTCCGGGTCGGGCACGTACTCGCCCTTTTCGATTGCCTCTTTCTTTTTGCGCTCGAACTCCGCTTCCTCGTGCGCCACAGCCGCCTGCAGGGCTTCGATGGCGGCCGGCATCTGTTCGGCCAACAAGATTCCGGGGCCGGTCGGCTCTTTGCCCAAAATCTGCAACAGTTGCTTGGCGTTGTGTTCCAGCATCACCACGTCGCCGGTGGATCGGGATTTGAATCGAAAGGCCATTGCGCGCTCCTGCGTTTATGAGGGTACAGAGCCCCTATTTTGGCACCCAACGCGGCGCCCGAGGCAAAAAATCCAGCGTTTTCTTGACGCCGATCAGCCACGGCATGGGTGGCAACGACCTAGCCGGCTCTGTCGGCCTGACTTGGCGCGCCCCGGATCAGCATCAACTGGTTTTTCCAGACCCGCAGCCACATCACTTCCTGCTCACCCGCACCTTGGGCGGCAAACTGCGGCTGCCCCACATACACGGCCCCCACCAGCGCACCGACTTGCTTGATCGGCAGCAGCATCATCGAATCGGGTGCGCTCAGGCGCGTAAACCACGCGGGCAAGCGTGAGCGCACGCTGGCGTGGCCGGCGTGTTCGATCAAGGTATCGCGCGGCTGGGCACAGAGCAAAGCAAACAAATCCTCTTGGCCATCGAGCGCTATCCGAAACGACTGCGCCAGCGCTTGCGCCCCAGGCCCCAGACCCTGCACCCCCTGCAGGCAATCCCCGGCGTCAGAGCGCCAACACAGCACCAGCGTCTGGCAGCCAAAAGCGTTGTAAAAAGACTCCAGCAAGGCCAGTTGCGCTTTGCTTGCCGCATCCGGTCCGCCACCGAACCAGGCCTCATGGGCGCGCTCCAAGCCCAGCGCCAACTCCTTCCAGAGCGGCTTGGCTTGGGCTGCTGCGGCAGGGCCTGCCGGGGGTGGGGCCCATGCCAGCGGCACAAGCGGCGCATGGGTTTTGCCTTGGGCTGCAAGCTCACGGTTGGCTTCGGTCGGTTTGGGCGCCTCGTGCGCAATCAGCACATCCTGCACCCCCGCAGGAACCTTCATGCCCACGGCATTGCCAATGCTGCGCACCTCCATGCAGGCTTCTAACACCCCTTGCTGCATCTGCTCAATCGGTTGGTGCAAGACACGGGCATAGCGGCGGCAGATCAGGTCCACACGGGCATGGCTGCGCTCGGGCGTGGTGTCATCGCTCAACAACTGCTGCGCTGCCTGGTTGGCCATCGTCGCCAGCCAACGCTGGGATTGCACCGGGTCGTGGGGCAGGCGCGTGGGCAAGGGCTCGGTTTGCGCCTGCATGATGCGCAGGATTTTGTCGGGAAAATTCCAGCTGCGCGCCACCGCCAGCGTCAACTGCTCCAGTTCAACCCCCAAGATTTCGCGCTCGTGTTTCAAAGCATGCGTCGGATCTTGCGCCACCAGGGCTTGCAACTGAGCCGCTTCATCAGGAAAAAAACAGGCCAGCAGCATCGGCCCCAGGCCCTGAAACATCGCCCCCAGAAACACCTCCTCGGCGTGCGGGGAGTCGCCACTCCACGCGCTGGCCAAGGTGGCGGAAAACAAGGCCTTTTGGTAGGCATCCAAGAGCAGTTGCTGCTGCCCCTTGTGGCTTAGGTGCTCCAGCAGCACCAAGCTGAGCGAGAGGTTGCGCACATTCGTAAACCCGAGCATGGCGACTGCCCGCGAAACCGTAGCAACCCCCTCACCACCGCGCATCAACAGCGCCGAGTTGGCCAAACGCAGCAGCTTTTTTGTCAACGCCACGTCTTTAAGGATTTCATCCGTCAGGCGTTGTGTTTTTTCACGCTCATTGCCCGTCAGGCTCTGGATGCGCATCACCTGCCCGGACAGGGCCGGGAACTCCCCATACGTCAGAATAGTTGTCGCCTCGATAGAACCAAAAACCCTGGGGCGGCGAAGAAGG